>CANCSS010000019.1 GCA_947380905.1 Chitinophagaceae bacterium
ACCAATCAATATGTAATTACTCCAAATATTAGGACTTATTTTAAAACAGTTAATACGAGCATCCAAACAAGTTTTACCATGAGTTTTTGGGTTTATCCAACAGCTAATTCTGGTATATTAGTTTATGAGCTTGAATCAACAACACTTAATTCTGGATGGAATGCATCTATTATTGATATTGTGAATGGGTATGTGAAATATCGGGTTTGGAATGGACCAGTTATAACCTCAACTTCTACAGTGAACCTAAATCAATGGTATCATATTGCCATGGTATATGATGGAGCAAACTTAAAAGGTTATATAAATGGTGTTTTACAAGGCACGCAAACAACTGCGAGAATCATTCCTACTGCTGGCCAATTTTATGCAATTGGGGCAGGGGGAGATCAAAATTTGGGCACAAATGCATACGGAAAATTTAATTTAGCTCAATTCAAAATATATAATTTACCATTTTCAGATAGTGAAGTTTTACAGGACTATGAATCCAGAAAAAATGATTTTGACTATACGATACATAGTCCTTCTACGAATTCAAGTCCAACTTATTGGAGCATATCTAGTGCTTGGGATAATACATATGGATCAAGTGGTGCTGGAGATGCTTTTTCAGTGTACCATTACACACCATGGTTAAATTCAGATTTAGGTTGGGCTGCGCAAGTATTAAATACAAGTCAATTTATAACTTTAAATTACAATGAGCCCGCATTTATTAATGGTATCGTCGTACAGCCTAGATCACTTAGTGGAAATCAATTTGTTACAAAAGTGCATGTAGAAACTAGCTTGACTGGTGCTGATCCTTGGACAAGAGTTGTAAGTGACATTCCCATAAGTACTTCAATTACAGATGATGCGCGTTTATTGTTTCCTACAGGTGTTTTTGCTAAATCTGTTAAAGTGATTCCAGTTACTTGGACTAATCATATCACCATGCGTTTGGGGATGTTAGTAAAACCAAATGACTTAATTACAGATGGTTTATTACTTCGTTTAGATCCTGCAAATATTAAATCTTATCAAGGAAGCGGAAGTTCGTTTAAAGACTTGACGACTAATATGGTGGATTTTACTTTAGCAGCCACACCTCCAACCTATAATGCGAATGGTTTTTTTTCTTTTAATGGTACAAATCAATATGCATCAAGAGCGCATACTAGTATAATCAAGCCTACATCGGCAATATCAGTTGAGCAGTGGTTGAATGCAGATGATTGGAACGCGGGTACATCCTCATCAAATTATAAGTGTGCTTTATCTTGTACAGAAGGGGGTGGATATTCGCATAATATATGGAGTGGTAATTTTTACAGTTATATTTATGCCGGTGGTAAATATTTAATTCCTTCTGCATCTGTGAGTAATTTTTCAGGCTGGCATCATTTTGTAACCACTTTTGATGGTAGGTATGCAAAATTATTTATCGATGGCAATCTAGCTAATACAGATGATTATGGAAGCGCTAATAAATTAATAACTTATGCATCAAATAGTATTTTTTTAGGAGTTGAAGCTGGGCCAAGCACCTCTCCTGCAGGAAACTATTGGCAAGGTAAAATAGGAAATACTTCTATCTATAATAAAGCATTGACAAATGCTGAGATTTTACAGAATTACAATAATACTAAATTACTATATAACATAGTTGAATTTAAATCAGTTGGGTCAACAACTTGGACTGTTCCAGATGGTGTAACTTCTATTGAATATTTAGTTGTCGGTGGTGGTGGTGGTGGAGCCAATGGATATGATAATGCCGGCGGTGGTGGTG
Source organism: Chitinophagaceae bacterium (assembly GCA_947380905.1). Lineage (GTDB taxonomy): Bacteria > Bacteroidota > Bacteroidia > Chitinophagales > Chitinophagaceae > Sediminibacterium. Next base: position 1,778 of record CANCSS010000019.1, read on the forward strand.
GTGGCGGCGGAATGGTATTGACAGGTGAATTGGCAGTAACACCAGGCAGTGCATTAAACATTAGAGTTGGTGATGGTGGAGTTGGTGGCGCAAATAGCAGATTAAATAACGCTGGTAATACAGGTGAAAATAGTTTGTTCCATACTATCACTGCTTTGGGTGGCGGAGGTGGTTTTGGAAGTAGAACTACTGCAACTGCAGGTGCCTCCCAAACAGGAAGTAATACTGCACCAGGTGGTGGTGGTGGTAGTCAAGGTGGTAATGGAGGTAAGGGCGGAGGAGGCTCAACAGGTTCAGGTAGTTCAAATTCAGGTACAATAGGCGGAGCTGGTGGCCCCGGCTTTACTTCAATTATTTCAGGTTTAAGTGTGGAATATGGCACAGGTGGTGCAGGGGCTAATTCTGGTGTTCAAAATGCTGGTGTAAATGGTAATGAAAATACTGGCAATGGCGGTAGGGCTGGTGGTGCTGCAGCTAGTTTTTCAACTGCAGGAGGCAAAGGAGGGTCTGGCGTTGTTATTTTGAAGTTGAAATATTAGGTCAAAAACGGGGACGGTGAAAAGTTTCTGGATAATATTTGAATAAACGAGTTGAAGAGTGCATTTTCAGATACTATAAACAGTCCAAATAGGCATAAAACATGCAAATCAAATGAAATCAAATTATTTAATACTAATAACTAATTCTATCTTGTATACAACCTTTTAATTATGAGTAAACAAATTTTGTTCATTATAGGATTGTTTTTTTCAATGCAAAGTTTTGCCCAAACCGGTATTGGTACCACTACGCCTAATGCTTCTGCGAAGCTAGATGTATACTCCACAAATAAAGGATTTTTGCCTCCTCGTGTCATATTAACAAGCGCTACTGATGTAACGACAATTGTTTCACCCGCAGAAGGGTTGTTGGTGTATAATTTAGGATCTACAGGGTTACAGGCTGGTTATTATTATTGGAATGCTACAAGCTGGGCAACTATTGCTACTGCTACATCTGCTGGAAACGGGGTAACTAGTATGGATATGGTGAAATTGTATGGTAAAGCATATTCTGCTGCAACTGCAGATAGTACTATTGCAAATGCTAGTGGGTATAAATTTTTAGTGCCAGCTTCTGGAAGATATTTATTTGATTTTTCATCTACAGGCTACGGAAACGCTTATTTTACTTTTAAAGTGAGACAAGGTAATACAGTTTTAGCTGTTGATTCTCAATACAGTTATAATAATTCAGTGCATGTTGAATATAATGGTAAGGTTGAATTAAACTTACAAGCTGGTAATACTTATAATGTTTATGTTTTTAGTTCAGGAAGCAGAGATGGAGGTGATTTTGATCGAGTTTATTATAAATTAGTAGCAGGAAATTTGCCAGTAACAGGGCAGAGTGTGGATTATGCAATGGCAAATTTATCTACAACACAGTCTTTATCTAGTGCGGGTAATATTGTTTTTAACACAATAGCTGGAACTGGGATAACATTAAGTAGTGGCGGATTTAATTTAGTTGCCAATAAAACTTATAAGTTAGAAGCTGCGTTGGGAGGATCGTCAGGTGGTTATGCATATTATGCTTGGGTTGATAATACAAACACAATACTACCTGGAGGAAGTATTGGTGCTATTTCAAAATCAGGAGGGACTGCGACTGACGGTATGCAGGATAAGGCTGTTGTATATTATACACCTACTTCTAACACAACAGTTTACTTAAGAGTAATTACTGTTTCTGGAGCAGTCACTGCATATTCACCCTCATCGGCAGTTGCAAGTAATTATTCAAGTACCTGGGCAAGTATTCAACAAATAGGATCATCTGCTATTGTAAATCCATGGACATTATCGGGAACAAATACATTTAATACTTCGGGAAATGTAGGGATAGGAACAAGTTCACCAGATGCAACAGCTATACTTGATTTAGCATCTACTACAAAAGGTATTTTAATCCCTAGGATGACGGCATCTCAAAAAAGTGCAATTTCTTCGCCAACAACAGGATTATTAATCTTTCAGACGGATGCTCCATCTGATTTTTATCAATATAATGGTAGTACATGGGTAAGTCTTAGAGAGCCTAACTGGACAAGTGCTGGCACAATCCAAAGTGTAGGTTGGTATGCAACTACAACAAATCCAACTATTGGAACTACAACTGTAAATGATTATAGTTATAAGCAGATTGGGTCAAAGACATGGAGATGTCAACTTACGTTTTCAGCCGGAAGTAGTAGTACTGGAGCTAATAATGGTTCGGGCGATTATTTATTTACTTTACCCAATAGTTTGCAATTTAATACTTCTATAGCTGGGCAGGCCTCCTATTCTGCTGATGTCGGTCGAAGTATTTGGGATTGGCCAGGTCTTTGGTTGAGTTCTTCTTCTGGTAGTATCACTAACCTTGTTCAAGGTGGACTATTATTTGTAGTACCATATAGTAGTACTCAATTTAGACTTATTCATGTTGGTATTGCTGGTGTCGGAAGTGTTATTCCTTATGCTAGTGGATACTACGGTGTAGGTTCGAACATAAGCTGGCGTGTGACATTCACATTCCAATCATTGTAATTTTTTGTGATTCAAGTTAAGTAACTACGTGGGTGTATAAAAAGTTGAATTAAAAATTTAATAAACCGAGCCACACAATTCAGTACAAAAATCTAAATTTAGTCTATAATTCCTACCTCTTTAAAGCCCCTACATTGCTGGAGAATATCTTAACGGCAATAGCTAATAGAATTACACCAAAAAATTTACGAACTGCTAGTAAGCCTCCGGGCCCTAGCAGTTTTTCTATTATATTAAGCGATTTTAATACTGCATAAACAATTACTAAGTTTATAAGTATACCTAGTGCAATATATAGTTCATCAAAGTTCGCTTTTAAAGACATTATAGTAGTAAGTGTTCCACTACCCGCAATAATAGGAAAGGCAATAGGAACAACTGTACCAGACTGTGCATTTTTATCGCCCTTAAAAATTTCATGACCCAATACCATTTCTAATCCTAATAAGAATATCACAATAGAACCACCCACAGCGAATGATTTTACATCCAAGCCCAATACTTGCAAAAAGGGTTTGCCCAGAAATAAAAATAAAATCATTAAGCCTCCAGATATCAAAGTCACATTTAAGGATTTGATCACCCCGGTTTTTTCTTTCATCGCAATTAATAACGGGATAGACCCTACAATATCTATTACGGCAAACAAGGTAAAAATAACGGTGAGTAGTTGGTCAAAATGAAATTCCATAAAAAAGCTTTGTATGAAGATACAAAGCTTTTTTTACTAATGTGTAAGGATAAAATGCTTATTATTTCAACCTCAGTCCTATCATCAATCTCCTGCCCATCGCATTATAGCCATTGATTTCTTGAAATACTGCATTGCCTAGGTTTTGTCCATCAGCATACAATAAAACATGTTTATTGTAATTGTACTGAATATGGGCATTGATTAGGGTGTAGCTTTTTAAACTAACATCTTCCGCAGCATAACCGCCAACATCATATCGTTTGCTAATGTACCTGGCTGCAACGCTAAAATTTAATTTAGGATTTACTTCATAAGCCCATTGGATACCTGCGCTATTGTTAGGACGTTTTAATAAATAGTTATAGGTAATTGTATCAGTAGTAGTGGCTCTGTTTTGATTGGTTTCTTGCCCATTCATTAAAGTGTAATTAGCTGAGAATGTATTTTTTGTATTTGGTTTCCAATTTAATTCAAGTTCTAATCCATTTACTTTTTGTTGGATGTAATTAAAGAAACTATAATCAATATAATTATAGTCTATTCCATTATCAATGATTCTGTTATAATACACCGCTCTAAGATAAAAGGGATTGGTTTTATATTCCATACCTATCTCTGTATTAAAAGATTGCTCTGGTTTTAATTGTTCGTTATAGCTTAATTCATACAAGGAAGGCGCTTTGTAACCAGTGGAAGCACTTGCCATCAGTCGTAAAGTGGAACTTAATTTATAAGAAGGGCTAATAGTGAAAGTTTGATTGTTTCCATAACGATCATGTTTATTAAATCTTCCTCCTAATTCAAGTAACCATTTATTGGATGGATCGTTGATGAGTAAAGAGCTATACAAGGCAGTCTGGTATTGAAAAGTGTCTTTAAAATTATCATTGTAGGGCCCGTATTCGCTAATGGAGACGTAGGTTTGATGATAAGACCCATATCTAAAATCTGCACCAACAATCCATTGTATATTTTTTGCTATTGGCCTAGAAAAAAAAGCATCAGCAAAATGGGATTTGCCAGTGTATTGATTGTTTTCAAAAATCGTATAAGTTCTATCTGCGCTATCATTTTTGTATTGCCTATCCTGTGTACTCAATTGATACTGCAATTGAAATATGGTTTTTTCTTTTTTGTATTTTAAAACTAGACCTGTCAATTTAGTGGCATTGTTAAACTTTTCGTCTTTATCATCTTTAAAAGCGCCATAATCAATATCTGCATTATAACTTGTTTGATGCGTAGAGGCTTTCAAATTCCAGTTTTTATTTATGGCATAATTAATATTCGCAAACCAATTATTATTCTTATAACCATCTTTATCAAAATTATTTTTACCCGTTATATCTGTAGCAGAAGAAAAACCAGTAGCTGATTCATTGCCAAAGCCTACTGCGTAATTTAATTTTCCAATGGCATTACTGTGTTGTAAATTTAACTTTCTTGTACCATAGGATCCTGTACTAAAATCGCCTGAAAAATTAGCGATAGATTTATTTTTTGTTATAATATTAATCACTCCTCCAATGGCATCTGAGCCATACAAAGTACTTTGAGCGCCTTTTAAAATTTCAATACGTTCAATTAAATTTAAGGGTACTAAGTTTAAATCAAACTCATTACTAATCATAGAAGGGTCGCCCACTGGCATGCCGTCAATTAAAATTAAGGTACGGCCACTAGAAGCGCCCCTCATATATATACTAGGCACTGTTCCTGCATTGCTTAAGCTTCCTGGTAAATAAAGTCCTGCTTGCTCGTTTAAAATTTGTGCAATTGTTCTTCCAGCATTGGCTTGAAGGGCAGCTGCATTAATAACAGTCACTACTTTGCCCGTCGCATTTTGTTTCTGTTCTAGCTTGTTAGCAGTCACAATAACTTCTTCTAAAGTGTTAGATAAGGAATCCTTTTCAGGTTTTTCTTTTTGCCCAAAGAGGAGGGTGGTGGCGAAAAGGCACACCGAGAGCGTGATTAATTTTTGGCTCATTGTTTTGTTTTTCATTTACTGAGTGAACAATGAGCTTCCTGGAGAAAGAGAACCATAATTATTAGACAAGCTACCCCGCCTAAATTTTACAATCCCTGCTTTTTACCCGAAAGCTGTTGATTTTTTAAACTAGGCAGGTCTTCTGGCTTGTTCTTTTTAGATGCATCCTTCCCAAATTGCTTCAGTGGATTTTTTTTGCACCAATTGCTTTTAAGCAACGAACTCACAGCTACGGGAATAGCCCCCGATTTTAACGGGATTCCCTTTTAATCATTTGCATGAACCTAATTCTGAATCAAATTTAGTACTTATCTATGCTTGCTGGTTTTTAATTACTAACGGCTTGTTGAAAACTTGATCATTTTTATTATATTTATAATTCATTGACTAACTATGAAAGAAAAGCAAGGTATTAATTTTTTTAGCTTAACCATGATTGTGGTGAGTTTGGTCATTGGCATGGGTATTTTTAAAACGCCTGCCACCATTGCTGCTAAATCGGGCACCCCACTTATATTTTTTAGTGCCTGGCTTATTGGCGGTTTAATTGCTTTATTTGGAGCACTCACTTATGCAGAAATTGGACAAAGACTTCCTGTGATGGGAGGTTACTATAAAGTATTTGCTCATTGCTATCATCCAGGTGTTGGTTTTACGATCAATGTTTTAATTTTAATTAGTAATGCTGCTTCTTTAGCCGTGGTGGCTTTAATTGGCGCCGACTATGTGAGTGATTTATTATTTGGTCAACCCTCTGGCACTTTATTTAATATTATAGTGGCTTCGGTTTCGGTGGGGCTTTTTTATATTGTTAATTTATTGGGTTTAAAAACAAGTAGTCGTACACAGAATATTTTAATGGTAGTGAAAATTTCCTTAATCGTTTTACTCATTTCTTCTTTGTTTAAAGGAGTGACGGTTCCGCCACATGGCATTAACGAAGGAAAAATTTATACTTATGATGGAACCAATGGTGCCTTATTGTTATTGGTAAGTTTGGTATCTGTCTTTTTTACCTATGGGGGCTATCAACAAACCATCAATTTTGGATCGGAAGTAAAGTCGGCCAAAACCATGCAAAGAGGAATTGTGGTGGGCATCCTAGTGGTATTATTTTTATACTTGACCATTAACTATACTTATATAAAAGTCATTGGTTTTGATCAAATGAAAAATGCCAATGCCATTGGCTCTTTATTATTTGAAGCCTGGTTTGGAAAATTTGGTGCCAAGGTTTTTGATTTTGCCATGGTCTTAAGTGTGTTGGCCTATGTGAATGTTATATTAATGAGTAACCCCAGGGTGATGTTTGCAATGAGCGAGGATAAAGTACTTCCTGCCATCTTTCAAAAAAAACATCCTACAACAGATGCACTGGTTCCGGGCTTAACTGTTTTTGCCATCATTACTATATTGGTTACCTTTTTTGGCAAAGGAGTAGATGATGTGCTTAGTTTTAGTATTTTTTTGGATTGCTTGGGTATGAGCACTTCTGCTGCCACCCTTTTAATTTTAAGAAATAAGAAACAAGGGGATGAGGTTGTGACGGGGGCACTTAAAAAATGGACCCCCATTTTTTGTGTACTTTTTGTTTTGTCTTATGCCTTAGTAGCCTTGGCAGTGGTGATAGACAAACCTTACTCTGCCATGACAGCCATTTCTTTAGTAGCCTTGGTGCTTATTATTTATCGCATTTTTTATTATAAAAAGCACACTCTATCGGCATAATTTTGGGCTTGGTTAAGACTTTTTGCTCAAATCCCCTAAATTTTAGCCTTTTATCGCTGTTTATTGCTGCTCAGCAGATGCCTTTTCCGTTTGTCTAAAAATTAGTCTACTACTACTTATTAGTTTATTTTTGTACCGTAAAAGTGTTCTAATAATATACTCATGAAATACCTATTTTCTTTATTCCTATTTTGCGGGGCTATAAGCCTTCAAGCGCAAGAACCTGCTCAATGGGACTTAAAATCCTGTGTTGAATATGCGATTCAGCACAATATTTCCGTTCAGCAAGCGGATGTATCCGCTAGATTGGCAAAATTACAGGCTGATTTAGCCAGTTCCAACCGCTTACCCACCATCAATGGATCAACAGGGATGGGTATGAGGTTTGGTAGATCCATTGACCCTACTACCAATGGTTTTTCAAACACTCAATTTTTGTACAATAATTTTGGTTTAAATGGAGGTGTTCAATTGTACAATGCAGGCAAATTAAAAAACAATGCAGAAGCCACTAGTTTAAGTTGGTTTGCAAGTGAAGCAGATAAGCTTACCATTGCTAATGATATTTCATTGAATGTGGCTACCTATTATTTACAGATTTTATCTGCCATCGAACAAACTGAAATTACTAAAATACAAATTCAACAAACCAAAGAACAACTAGCTGCTACAGCGAAAAGAGTAGAAGTAGGTTTATTGCCCGAATTAAATTTATTGGAATTGGAAACACAATTGGCCAATGATAGCAGTAGTTATATTACCGCCATTTCTAATGTACAACAAAGTAAATTGAATATGATGGCACTATTGAATTTAGATGCGGCTAAGCCATTTGAAATTGTGACGCAAGCGGTAGATCAAATAAAATTACAAACCTTCGCCGATTTACAACCTGATTATGTATTTAATGTGGCTTCTCAAAATATGCCTAATGTAAAAGCTGCAACCCTTAGAGTTAAAGCAGCCGAAAAAAATTCTTTAGCAGCTAAAGCCAGCTTTTATCCTACTTTAAGTTTTGGTTACAATTTAACTTCTAACTTTTCTAATCAATCAAAAAATTGGGGAACAGTATGGAATGGATGGAACAATCAAGTGAGTAATAACTTTGGTCAAAATGTGGGTTTACAAATGTCTATACCAATTTTCAATGGCAATCAATCTAAAATTAATTACCAGCAATCAAAGCTAAATTTAAGCAATGTAATTTTACAGGCCGACAACACACATCTTAAATTGAAGCAAGATATTTATTCGGCTTATACCAATGCGATTGTTTCATTCAATAAATTAAACGCCGCACAAAAGGCATTGAATTCTTCCGAAAAAACATATCAATTTGCTACCAAGCGTTACGAGTTAGGTTTATTAGGTACCATTGAATTATTGAACAATCAAAACAATTATTTAAAAGCGAAAGTGAATTTTAAAACGGCTCAATACGAGTATGTGTTTAGAATTAAACTTTTAGAATTTTATAAAGGAGAAGCATTAACATTATAGTAGCATTAAATAAATCAAAATGAATAAGAAATTAATTTGGATACTGGTAGGACTGTTTGCTGTCATTGGACTTATGATAGGTTTGAAAAAAGCAGGTGTTATTGGTAAAGAAGATGGGTTGGAAGTAACTTCTGAAAAAGTTCAATTAAGAACCATCACCGAATCGGTAAATGCCAGTGGAAAAGTATATCCAGAAATTGAAGTTAAAGTGAGTCCAGATATCTCTGGTGAAATCGTGAATTTATTTGTAGAAGAAGGAGATAAAGTGACGAAGGGGCAAGTACTTGCTAAAATTTACGCCGATATCTATTCTTCTCAAAGAGATCAGGTTACGGCCAGTGTCAATCAAGTAAAAGCACAGTACGAAAATGTAAAAGCGGCTTTAAGTGGTATGAAAACTACTTATGAAAATACCAAAGCGAGTTACGAGCGTTACAAAAAATTATTTGCCGATAAAATTGTTTCTAGATCTGAATTCGAGCAAACCGAACAAGCTTATCGATCTGCAGAATCTGCTTACAACTCGGCCAAAGAAACCATTAAAAGTGGAGAAGCTCAAATACAAGGTGCCAATGCACAATTGGCAAGAGCTGAAAAAGATTTAGCACGTACCATTATTACTTGTCCTATGGATGGCATCGTAAGTTTAATGAATGTGAAAAAAGGAGAAAGAGTGGTGGGTACAGCCCAAATGACGGGTACCGAAATGATGCGTGTAGCAGATATGAAAAGTATTGAAGTAAGAGTGGATGTGGGAGAGAATGACATTACTAAAGTTAAGTTAGGAGACACTGCCTTAGTTGAAGTGGATGCTTATAACAATAGAAAATTTAAAGGAGTGGTGTACAAAATTGCCAATCCTATCACTTCCACTGCTACAGGTGTTGCTGCTACTACAGAGGTAGCCAATTACAAAGTGCATATTAGATTGCTTCCAGATGGTTATACCGATTTGTTGAAGGATAATAATATTTTCCCTTTCAGACCTGGCATGACAGCAAGCGCGGACATTCAAACGAAATCAAAAGCAAATGTGATTGCAGTGCCATTAAATGCTGTGACTACCAGAGACAAAGAGGGCAATGGAAAAGATACCAAAGTGTCTACTACTAAAAAAGACGATAAAGTGGCACCCAAGCCAGAAGTTACTGAGGATTTAACAGAGGTGGTGTTTGTGTTACAAAAAGACAATAAGGTGAAAATGATTAAAGTGAAAACAGATATTCAAGACCTTAATTATATTGAAGTAGCAGGGTTAAAAGTAGGAGATGAAGTAATTACTGGCCCTTATAGCATTGTAGGAAAAACCTTGAAAGAAGGGACGTTGGTTAAAGTGGTTTCTAAAGAGAAGCTTTTTGAAGAGAAAAAGTAAAAGCATCTATATATTTTAAAAGGGGGCATTTTAAAAATGCCCCCTTTTTTTGTCGAGTTTCGTATGTTTGTACTATGGAATCAAAAAAAATAGGCATTATTGGTAGTGGAAGCTGGGCAACTGCGATTGCTAAAATTGTAACCGACAACCACAATACTATCAATTGGTGGTTGCGTCAAGCTGCTAATATTGATTATTTTACGAAGCGACACCACAATCCACATTACCTTAGAAACACCTATTTCGACGTTTCAAAAATTAATTTTTTCTCAGAAGTCAATCAAGTGATTGAACAATCTGATATTATTATTATCGCAGTGCCTTCTATTCATATCGAAGCTTCTTTGGCAGGTGTTAATGCTGCAATGTTACAAGGGAAGCAAATTGTTTCTGCAGTAAAAGGGGTGATGCCCAAGCACAATATTCTTTTACATGAATATTTGCTTCAAGAATTTAAATTTCCATTAGAACAATATTTTACTTTATTAGGTCCAAGTCATGCCGAAGAAGTAGCTGCAGAACAATTGTCTTATTTGACTTTTTCGGGCCTCGACCTAAAAGCCACTGAAGCCATTGCCAAGTTTTTTGAAACGGAATACATCAATACCAGAATCAATAACGATGTGATTGGTGTGCAATATGCTGGGGTGGCAAAAAATATATATGCATTGGGGGCAGGTATTGCACATGGATTGGAATATGGCGATAACTTTTTAAGTGTATTTATAGCCAACGCAGCCAACGAAATGCAGCAATTGCTAAAGTCTATCATGACGCAAGAAAAAGCACATCAAGTTAATTATGATTCTTCGGTGTATTTAGGAGATTTATTAGTGACCTGTTATTCGTTACACAGTAGAAATAGAACCTTTGGAAATATGATTGGTAAAGGATATTCGGTTCGTGCTGCTGAATTAGAATTGAATATGGTGGCAGAAGGATACAACGCCAGTAAATGTATTATGGCTATTAATAAAAGTAAACAATTGCCCTTGCCCATTATTACTGCCATCTATGAAATTTTATGGGAAGGTAGGGATCCAGCAACAGCTTTTAAGCAAATCGAAAAAATATTGGTCTAAATATAAATGGACTATTTTTTTAAGGGTTCATCCAAAAAAAATCACTCGCAATTCCGTCTGCGAAAAATTTTGCTTCTTTGGTTAAGGCATAACCTTTGGCAGTTTTTTCTAATTGCTTTTTTTGCTCAAAGGAGGCTGCAATTGAGGCAACATGGGCTTCGTACTTTTCGCCAAAACGCTTTTTAATTTTATCCAAAGAAAATCCCTCCATTTGTCTAAGCGAAATCATCATGTATTCATTGAATTGGGTAGCTGTAGCTAGGGTTTCTACCTCAAAAGGAACGGTCTTGTTTTTGATGGATTGGAAATACAATTGGTTGTTGGCAACATTCCATTGTCTAGAATGAATATTGTACGAATGCGCTGCAGGGCCCAATCCTAAATAAGGTATACCATTCCAATAATTACTATTGTGCTTGCTTCTGCAATTGGGTTTTGAAAAATTTGAAATTTCATAATGTTCCCAACCTGCCTCATCAAGTGTTTGGGCAATCAATCCAAATTGTCTTGCTTGTTGTTCTGTATCCACCTGTTGTAAAGTCTTTTTTTGAATCATACTGTATAAGGCCGTTTTTTCTTCTACGGTTAAAGCATAACAGGAGATATGTGGAATACCGTAGTCTAATAAAATTTGAAGGTCTTCGGTGAGGTCTTGGTCACTTAATTGGGGTGTTCCATAAATTAAGTCTGCACTGATATTGCTAAAGCCTGCAGCTTTTGCATTTACAATGGCCTCGTGTGCCTGCTCTACACTGTGGGCTCGATTCATCCAGGCCAAGGAATGGGATTGAAAGCTTTGAACACCGATGCTTAATCGGTTCACTCCCAATTCCAACCAAGCTTCTGCCTGGTTAGCCGATAAGTCGTCTGGGTTGGCTTCTAAGGTTAATTCTATTTCTTTTGACAAATCAAAGGAATCCTTGATTTTATTGATAATGCTTTGTAGGGCTGCTTTATTTAAAAGGGAGGGAGTGCCTCCGCCCAAATACAAAGTTTCTATTTTACCGACCAGGTATTTTTGTTGCAGTTCTATTTCTATCAGCAGGGCTGCTGTAAATTCATCGATGTACTTGGTTTGTGTAGAAAAATGAAAATTACAATAATGGCAGGCTTTTTTGCAAAATGGGATATGAATATAAATGCCTGACATAATACGTATTGGTGAACAAAGCTAGTTATTAGTTACTAATTCTGCATTAGGATACTTATTTTTGTGACAGATGTGGACAATACTAAAAAAAGGAATCTGGTTGATTGGAGCATGGCTCTTTTTGAGTGCATTTGCTCAAAAAGACAACCTTGTTTTGAAGCAGGACACTTCGGGCAAAGCCACAGATAGCTTGTTGAAGAAAGACACCCTGTTGATTACCTATGTTCCCGTGGTTCCTAAATCCTTTCAACTGTCTGATGCCTGGTTTATTGAATCCAATCACGATTTAAAAGTAGATTCTAATTTTAACCCCTTAAAAGATTATACAGCGTATTTCGGTAATCGAAAAAAAGCGTTTCAATTGTATTTTAAAAATGCGCTTATTAATAATGACAATCAGGTTATTTATAAAATTGAACAAAGATTTTCTTTACCAGATAAAGATTTTTTATTTTATTTAATTGTTGCTATGCTTTTAATGTATGGTTTTATCAACACCATCTATCCACAATATTTCCAAAAATTATTTAGTCAGTTTAATCAGTCTACACTAAGGATGATGCAAAATAGGGAGCAACTTTTGCAAAATGGGTTTGCCTCTTTAACTTTAAATATTTGTTTTATTTTAAGTTTTTCATTGATGGCTTCATTGCTCATTTTTAACAATCACTTACTCCCTATTTCTTTTTGGCAAGGGTATTTGTACATTGCCCTTTTTTTTAGCAGCCTTTACCTTGGAAAATACATTTGTCTTGAAATAGCTGGAGCTATTTTTAATACAAAAGAATTGGCCAAATCTTACATTTTTGTTGTTTTTATGGTGAATAAAGTATTGGGCTTTTTACTGGTCCCATTTGTCTTAATTTTGGCCTTTGCGAGGCCTTTTTATTACTCCGCGGCCGCCTATGGCGCAGCAGGGGTCTCGGTGTTATTATTGCTCTATAGATATTTATTTTCAATCACTTCTGTAAGGAACAAATTACATTTATCATCCTTTCATTTTTTTCTATACCTTTGTGCTTTCGAAATATTACCTCTTTTAATCTTATACAAATTGGTAGTTCAATATTTTGGTGGGACCTACTAATTTTAAAAGTGAAAACGAAACTAAATGAGTGAAGGAAAAAAAACGACAATCAAGGCGGCTAAAAAAATACTAATTTCTCAAGCTCGTCCAGAAAGTGAAAAATCTCCTTATTTTGATTTAGAACGTAAGCATAAAGTCGCTTTACATTTTCATCCGTTGATTGAATTGATCGCTATTCCTTCCAAAGAGTTTAGAAAAAATAAAATTGATATTGCAGTTTTTTCTGCTGTTATTTTTACAAGCAAGCATGCTATTGATCACTTTTTTAGAACCTGTGATGAATTAAAAGTGAGTATTAGTCAAGATACAAAATATTTTTGCGTCACCGAGTCGGTGGCCTTGTATCTTCAAAAGTTTATCATGTACCGAAAGCGTAAAGTGTTTTTTGGGGCAGATGGTACCAATAAGAAATTGTTTGATGTATTAAATAAGCACAAAGGGAATGAAAAGTTTCTTTATGTGTGTAGCGAGAATCAACAAGACAATGAAATTGTCAACTGGCTAAAAGAACACGACTGTGCCTTTGATCTGGGCTATATGTACCGAACAGAGTACAGTGATATAAAGAAAGTATTGGTGGAACATAGTTTTGATGTAATCTGTTTATTTACCCCAAGTGGTTTAAAGAGTTTATTTAAAAACAAGCCAGACTTTAAACAAAATGGCACTGCCATAGGCGCTTTTGGTTCTAGTACCTGCAAAGCAGTTGAAGAAGCTGGATTGGTTTTACATATTAAAGTACCAAGTCCACAAACCCCTAGTATGATAGCGGGCTTAGATCAATTTCTTTCCTCAAGTAGTAAAAAGAAATAAATAAATTGCATTCCATGAATGCAAATCCTCCCTTTACCAATCAGCTCATTCACGAGAGCAGTCCTTATTTATTGCAACATGCACACAATCCAGTTCATTGGATGCCTTGGTCGGCCGAAATTTTCGAACTTGCCAAAAAACAGAACAAGCCTATTTTATTAAGTATCGGATATGCTGCCTGTCATTGGTGTCATGTAATGGAAAGAGAAAGTTTTGAATCGGAGGATGTGGCCGATTATATGAATGCGCATTTTATCAATATCAAAGTTGACAGAGAAGAACGCCCCGATGTGGATCATATTTATATGGATGCTTTGCAGGCGATGACGGGGTCCGGTGGCTGGCCTTTAAATATTTTTTTATTGTCTAATGGGAAGCCTTTTTATGGGGGTATTTATTTTCCTCCTATCCCTATGCACCAAAGGGCTTCCTGGATGGAAACACTAAAATTAGTTCATGAAGCTTACGTGCATCAGCCCGAAAAATTAATTGCACAATCAGAAAACTTAACGAACCATATCGCGCAATCGGCAAAGGCTTCTGCAAATATTATTTCTTCTGCAGAAAAAAACGAAGCGCCACTTGCCACAAAGGAAGAAGTGGCTATTATTGGGAGTAGGATTTTACAAAATGCGGATACGCAATGGGGTGGTTTTGGAGCTGCTCCAAAATTTCCACAAACTTTTTCTATTCAAATGTTGTTTAGAAATTATTATTTGAATGAGGATGAAGCATCGATGGTGCATGGAGTGAGGTCTTTAGATAAAATGATTCAAGGTGGTATTTATGATCATTTGGGAGGAGGTTTTTCTAGATACAGTACAGATGCACAATGGCAAGCGCCTCATTTTGAAAAAATGTTGTATGACAATGCTTTATTGTTAACGGTCCTTGCCGAAGCATACCAAATAACTAAAAAAGAAAATTATAAAAAGGTTATTGAAAGCACGATACAATTTTTAAATCGGGAACTTTCGAATGAGGCTGGCGGCTACTTTGCTGCATTAGATGCAGACAGCGAAGGGGTAGAAGGCAAATATTATACTTGGACTTATGCAGAAATCAAACAACTTATTGACCCAACAATTTTTGAAGCATTCTGTAACCATTACCAAATTAAAGAAGAAGGCAATTGGGAACACGCCAATATATTATGGACGCAAAATAAGTATGAAGACGGAATATTGGCATTTGAGAAAGAAAGAAAAATATTATTTGAACAAAGAGCTAAAAGAATTAGACCTGCCTTAGATTATAAAATTATTTTATCTTGGAACAATTTATTGATCATTGCTTTGTGTAAATGTTATGCTGCACTTGGAGAAGTGCATCTAAAAAACAAAGCCATCGAAACCATGCAGTGGTTGGAATTAAATTTATACAATGCCTCAGAAAATTATTTTTATCATACCAATACCCAGGGGAATAAAAAAGCTTTTGCCTTTTTAGAAGATTATGCAACTTTGATTCAGGCTTATATTCAACTACAAATTATCACGGGAGACCTCACTTATTTAGCTAAAGCAAAAAAGTGGACCGAATATGTTCAATTGCATTTCATAGAGGAAGAAAAAATATTATTTTATTATACGGCAGGATATCAAACAGACATCATTGTTCGTAAAAAAGAACTGTACGATGGCGCCCAGCCAAGTGCCAATGCCATGATGTGTGCCAATTTATTTTATTTAGGAAATGTATTGGATCAAAACCCTTGGGTGAACCAAGCGGAGCAAATGTTGGCTAGCATGAAAAAAATGATATTGCAATATCCTACTTCTCATAGCTATTGGGCCCAAAGTTTTAGTCAATGGGCCGAGGGTAGTACAGAGCTGGTGGCCGTGGGCGCTCATGCTGCCCTGGCCTTACCTATGGTATTGACTAAGTTTTTACCCCATCATTTGATCCTTTTTACCCCCACAGCGTCGTCTGATATCATTTTAACAATTGGGAAGCAAAAGGTTGATAATCAGTATTTTATATGCAAAAACAAGACTTGTTCTGCACCTATGAATCAGCTCAATGAATTTTTAGCAATTATCTAACAACTAATCGTTTAATTTGCAAATCCTAATTAAGCAGTGGAAATCAATGATTTCTGCTTAAAAAATTGGAATAATTTTTTATAAAAAATGTAATTTATTCTTATTTTTTTCGTTCTAGATAGAATAGGAATTAGGTCAAAAAATAGCTATGATTAAAAAATTAAATAAGTTGCCATTTAAGTTCCCCTTCATGGCACTTTGTATCTTGATGGGATCCTTGTTAATGATGGCTTTTGGGTCCAATAAAGGCGCTCCAAAATTCAATTCAGATCCTGAACATACTGTGTTTGTTCCAGGTGGTTCTTTTTATATGGGAGCCAGTGATGAGCAAATTGATATGGCCATGGTGAATCGAAAAAAATTGGTATCAATTCAAAGTTTCTGGATGGACAAAACAGAAATTACCAATGAGCAATACAGAAAGTTTGTAAGTTATGTAAGCGACTCTTTAAAATACCTAGCTGTTTATCTTGGAGGCATCAATCAAGCAGAAGATACCATTAAAGTAGATTGGTCAAGAGCGCAAAAAATAAATTTAAACAGCAAAGCCGTTATTGAAAAATTGAATGAGTTGCTTTTAAGTCCTGACAATCGATACAAAGGGAAAATTGGCATTGATCCTTTGAAATTAATTTATAAATATTCTTTTATTGATTTAAAAGCAGCAGCGATGGCTTCTAAATCATTGGAACTTCCACTTAGCGATTTTAAAGTGACCAAAGAAGAACCTGTGTATCCTGATACTTTGGTTTGGATGCGTGATTTTTCTTATTCCTACAATGAGCCATTAACTCGTATGTATTTTTCTCATCCATCTTACAATGAATATCCTGTAGTAGGGGTTACTTGGAGACAAGCCACTGCCTTCTGTCATTGGAGAAGCAATAACAGTGATTACTACGCTGGTAAACCTGGTCGTGCAGATGCTAAAATTGATGGCATCTTCCGTTTGCCTACAGAAGCAGAATGGGAATATGCTGCAAGAGGAAATTCAAAATCAAATGCAATGTATCCTTGGGGATCGCCTTATACCAGAACAAAAGAAGGACGCTTGTTGGCTAATTTTAAACCAGGCAGAGGGGATTACTTTGGTGGAAACTCCAAAGCAGATAATATATACACTACCAAGGTTAAAACCTATGCGGAAAATGGCTATAAGCTTTTTGATATGGCAGGGAATGTAGCAGAATGGACCAGCTCCATTTTTTATGAAGGAGGTTACAATTTTGTAGGAGATTTTAGTCCCGATATGCAATACAATGCAAAGGACGAGGATCCTATTTTAATGAAACGTAAAGTAACTAGAGGAGGTTCTTGGAAAGACATCGCTTACAATTGCCAAGTTAGTACAAGAAGCTACGAATACCAAGATACAGCAAAATCATATATTGGATTTAGATGCGTTCTATCCATGGCGCCAAGAGTTAATTAAAAACAATACCCACTAAATTTTATTTAAAAACTATAAATTTCTCCAATGTCAAATTCTATTTCTCCAAGAACCAATAAAATTATTAATGTAGTTTTCTCATTGGGCGCGGCCGTTGTAATTATTGCAACTTTGGCTAAGATATTACACCTTGGATGGGCAGATTATGCTTTGATACTTGGCTTTATAACAGAAGCTGTTATTTTTACCATCTATGCTTTTTTACCTCCACCAGAAGTAGGAGACGCTACACATGCGCCACAAGCGGGTGCGGTCGATTCTGTGATGGCGCACTTAGAAGCGGCAAAATTAGATGGCGCTGCTTTTGAAAAATTAAGTACAAGTTTTCAGCGTTTGAATGATACAGCCATGTATTTGGGTGATTTGGCGGAGATGTCAAAATCAAGTAAAGATTTTACCAACAATACGAAAGAAGCTGCCATTGCATTGGGCACCATTAAAGATGCCGCAGCTGGGGTATCTTCTAACTTAGGAAGTTTTACTTTGGCCTCAGACGGGGTGAAGAATTTAAGTGAACAATTTCAAATGATGAGTAAAAGCATGGAGGCCATGAATACTTATTATAGCAAATTAACAGAAGCTTCCAATGCCATGTCTAGTTCGGCACAAGATGCCATTAGAGCCAAAGAGCAAATTGCATTGCTTGCAGATAATTTAACCAAATTAAATCAAGTATATGGCAATATGATTGTTGCCATGCAAGGACGTTAATTGTATTTTAAAACATTTCATTTTATTAAAAACTAGTATACATGTCATTACCTAAGGAGCCAAGGCAGAAAATGATCAACATCATGTACATTGTGTTGACTGCTTTATTGGCGTTAAATGTATCTAGCGAAATTTTAAATGCGTTTAAAACCATTGAGCAAAGTTTGGCCAATGCAAATAATATTATTGAGCGAAAGAACAATGATATCTATAAGTCATTAAAAAATAAATTATCCGATCCAAAAACAGCAGAAAAAGCAGCCATTTGGGCACCAAAAGCGGAAAAAGCGCATGGCTATGCAGATGCTTTGTTTAATTACATTGCCGAGTTAAAAAAAGAATTGAAAATAGCCTCTGGTTTAAAAATTAAAGATGGAAAAGAAGAATACAAGGAAGATGATTTGGAAGCAACTACCAGATTGTTTTTAAATTTTAAAAGTGGTGAAACAAGAAGCCAGGATTTGTATAAAAAATTGGTACAATTTAAAGCTGATTTAGCAGCGATTGATCCCTCTATAGAAAAAGAAGTCATTCCTAATTTGCCTTTGGATTTAAGCATACCTCAAACAAAAAGTATTGCTGGCAAAACCGATTGGGGCTATGCGTATTTTAACATGACACCAAGTGTGGCTGCTATTACCATTCTAACTAAATTTCAAAATGACATTAGAAATAGTGAAGCGCAAGTGGTAGAGTATTGCCACAAAGAAATTGGTGAAGTAGAATTGATATACGATCAGTTCAATGCATTTGCTGCCTCCAATTCTCAATATTTAATGTCTGGTGAGGAATTGGTGATTACGGCAGGGGTAGGCGCATTTAGTAGTGCAGCCAAGCCAACCATCAGTATTGATGGCAATACGATTCCTATTACAGCGGATGGATCTGCAGTATATAAAACTACCGCAGGGGCTCCTGGTGCAAGTATTAAAAGAGTTCGTATATCATTTTTGAAACCGAATGGGGAAACAGCGGTGATCGAAAAAGATGTGAAGTATACCGTGGGTACACCAGTTGGTTTGGTGGTATCAACAGATAAAACAAGGGTATTTTACAAAGGCTTAGACAATCCGTTAACCATTACGGGCGGTGGTGGCGCAGAGAATATAAATGTTGCAGTAGAAGGTGCCGGCGCTACTATTAGAAAAGCAAGTGCTGGACAATACATTGTTAATTGTGCTCAATTGGGTAATGTGCTTGTAAATGTGAATAGCGGAAAGTATGCTCAGAAAATTTCTATTCCAGTAAAAAGAGTACCTGATCCTATTCCGGTAGTTATAGGTACAAAACCTGGGGGGAGCGTTAGCGGAAATATGTTAGCAAATACATTCAGAATACAAACTGGAGTTGGTGTTGAATTAAAAGATTTTATTTTTGAAGGCGTTAAATTTACTGTACTATCATTCAATGTTTTGTTTACTGGAAAGGGGTTTGAAGAAATGGGAATTGCAGAAGTCAATGGTCCTGCTTTTGCCGGCGAGGTTAAAAGTTTAATGAGAAGATGTCAGCCAGGAACAACTGTTACTATCGCTGGAATTAAAGTGTTAGAGCCCGGCGGAGGCACTAGAGAATTAGATCAAACAATTACCTTTATTTTACAATAATTTTTTTGTAAAAAGGGTGGTTTTAAAAATATAGCAAATGAAAAAATATATAATTCCTATTTGTTTTGTTTTGGGAAGTCTTTTATGTGCAACGCTAAGCAATGCGCAATTTAATTATAAGAAAAAAGCAGCCCCGGCAACCACTCCTGCAAAAGATACGGTGCTTCCAGCTGCTCCTGCACCTGCAACATCATCTGCTGCTCCAGTGCTAGCCCCGCCAGCAGTAAGTAAAGTGGCAGCGGTGCCCGATCCCAATGTAAAAGCAAGCAAATCTATTGACACCACCTTGGTGGGTGGATTTAATGCCAATCCAAGAAAGAGCTTAAGAAGCAACAGTGGTTTTTCTACAGATATAAATACCAAAAAAACGCTTCAACAAAGAACGCCAGCCAATTATCAAAATTTAAGAGCAGAAGATGCTTTGTTTAGTGAATTTGTTTGGGAAGAAGTAGATGGAAGAGAGAAAATCAATAGACCTTTTATTTATCAGGCCTATGATGACAGCGGCGACCAAAGATTTTTTGCTATTTTATTAAAGGCAATCGAAAGTGATGGAGTAGTGCCATTTTCTGCAGAAGGCGGAGACGATCGTTTTACAAAGCCCCTTAATTTAGACGATGTAAATGCGATGTTAAAGGGAAGCCTAGATACGCAGTTGGTACAAAACGTAAGCAATCCAAATGTGTTTGATACCAGTATTATTTACAATACAAAATTAGCACCAAATCCAGATTCTATATACACTTTCCGTTTAAAAGAGCAATTCATTTTCGATAGCAAAACCAGTAGAATGTATTGCAGAATCATTGGGATTGCTCCTGTGGCAACCATTGTTATTAACAATAAGCCAGTCAAAAGAACTTTATTCTGGGTTTACTATCCAGAATTAAGAAATAGTTTGGCCAAGCATGAAGTATACAATCCAAGAAATATTTCTAGTAGAATTACTTGGGAAGAATTGTTTGAAAGCAGGTATTTTAATGGCTACGTAGTAAAGTCTACCCTTGATAATTACAATGATAAAATGCTTAATTCACTATATTCTGATCCAAAAAGAAGGTTGCTAGAAGGAGATAAGATTAAGCAAAAGATTTTTGATTACGAGCAGGATAGATGGGTGTATTAATCCATCTGTTTTAAGAAGGATCTTTTAAAAAGGCCGCTTTTAAAATGCTTGCTTTTTTGGCGCCAATAATTTCTGTGAGTAGTTCTAATTTAGCTTCTTTTATTTTTTGTACCGATTTAAAATAGACCAACAACATTTCTTGGGTCTTGGGTCCAATACCCGCAATTTGATCTAAACTATTTTCAAGCGCTCCTTTTGATCTTTGGCTGCGGTGAAACTGAATGCCAAAGCGGTGCACTTCATCTCGGATAACACGCACTAGCCTGTGTGCTGGACTATTCCAATGCAATTGAATGGAAGCTGAATCTCCTGGGAAAAATAACTCTTCTAAATTTTTAGCCAAACCAATCGTGGTTACTTGATGTTCAATACCCAATTCGGTAAGCGCTTCTAGGGCGGCATTTAATTGCCCTTTGCCGCCATCTATAATAATGAGTTGGGGTAGGGCTTGTTTTTTTTCAAGTACCGAATGGTACCTTCTATAAACGGTTTCTTTCATACTGGCAAAGTCATTGATGCCTACCACCGATTTGATATTAAATTTTCGATACTCCGATTTACTGGGCGTGCCATTTTTAAAACAAACCATAGCAGAAACCGGATAAGCGCCTTGGATATTGGAGTTGTCAAAACATTCTATATGTACAGGGGTTTCTTTTAAATGCAACAAGGTTTTTAGCGCTACTAATACTTCATTCTCTTCAGTATTTTGAACAGTGACTAATTGTTGTTTTTTTACCCACTCTTTAATGGCATAGTCGGCATTTTTTTGTGAGAGCAACAAAAGCTGTTCTTTGTCGCCTTGTTTGGGTAGGGTATACTTTACGCCTGGTAAAATAGCTTCCAATTCAAATGGAATAATAATTTCTTTGGCATTGGACTGTAAATTATTTCTGAAATAATGAATGGCAAATGCCAATATTGCTTCTTTGGTTTCTTCCAATGGCACACTGAGTGGTAAGATATGTGTTTGAATGATTCTGCCTTCTTGCACCATCAGGTAGCTTACATAGGCTTGGTCTTGCTCATGTGCAATGCTAAATACATCGATGGGATATTGTTGTTTGATGTATACTACCGATTTGGTTTGGTAGTTTTCTAGTTCTTCTATTTTTCTTCTGGTAAGATCGGCTTTTTCAAAAGCCAATTGGCCTGCTTCTTGTGTCATTTTTAATTTTAGCTCCTGAATGACGGGCTTGATATTTCCTTTTAATAAAAAATTTACTTGCTCAATAGAAGCGTCATAATCGGCGGCTGATTGAAATCCTTGGCAAGGGCCTAAACAATTTCCTAAATGGTATTCTAAGCACACTTTAAATTTACCAAGCTCAATGTTTTTTTTAGTGAGTGGAAGGGTGCAGGTTCTGAGTGGTATGGTTTGCTTGATATGCGTTATCAATTCTCTAACAGCCAAGGCATTGGTAAATGGACCTATGTAAGTAGAGCCGTCTTTAATTTTTCGTCGTGTTAAAAAAACTCTTGGAAAGGATTCTTTTTTAATTACAATGTAAGGATAGCTTTTGTCATCTTTTAAATTAATATTGTATTTAGGCTGATAATTTTTTATCAATTCATTTTCTAAAATAAAGGCATCATGTTCTGAATCTACCAGGGTAAACTGAATGTCTTTAATTTTTTGAACCAATTCCACGGTTTTCTGAGAATGTTGCGCCGAAAAAAAGTAAGAACTGACTCTTTTTTTTATGTTTTTAGCCTTGCCTACGTACAATAAATTGCCCTTTTCATCAAAATATTGATAAATACCAGGGTTGTCTGGCAAACTAGATTGTAGTTGTTTAAATTGTTCTTTTTCCATATTCCTTAGGAAGTTCACAAAAATACTTTATATTTTTGTGTCATGGAATTATCTGTAAATATACCTGCCCTTCTTTTTCCAGCCATCAGCCTAATTATGCTGGCTTACACCAATCGATTCTTGGCACTTTCTAATAGGGTTCGCATGTTACATGATAAATACCATCAACAAGAGCAGCGACATATCATTTTTGGGCAAATTAAGAATCTAAAGTACAGAATCAAGTTGATTCAAAATATGCAAACCTATGGAGTAGCTACTTTGCTGCTGTCTATCGTATGTATGTTCTTTATTTTTATCGACTATCAAGCCATTGCTAAAATAGTTTTTGGAATTAGTTTGGCTACTTTTTCCATCTCTATCTTTTTATCCCTTATTGAGATTCGTTTAAGCACCAAAGCCATTGAACTAGAGCTGAGTGATATGGAGGGCTTGGAAGATCCTTCAGTGATGGAGTACCTTAGAAAAAAGTTTGATCGAGAATAAATTTTAATCCTTAGTTCGACGCCCTTCTTTCTCCAATTTGTTGTCTCCACATGGCATAATACAATCCTTTTTCCAACAATAAGGAATCATGAGTGCCTTGTTCAATCACCTGCCCTTTTTCTAATACATAAATTCTGGTAGCGTGAATGATAGTGCTTAAGCGATGCGCAATCATGATGGTAATTTGTTCTCTTTCTGCCGATAATTGACGGATGGTATCTGTAATGGATTCTTCGGTAATACTATCTAAAGAAGAAGTGGCCTCGTCAAAAATAAGCAAATGAGGATGTCTTAATAACGCGCGCGCTATGGACAATCTTTGTTTTTCCCCACCACTTAATTTCAATCCACCTTCTCCAATCAATGTATCCAATCCATTTCCTCCTTTATCTAATATATTGGTACAACTTGATTTGGTCAGGGCCAATAACATTTCCTCCTTGGTGGCGTTGGGTGCTACAAAGGCCAAATTTTCGGTAATTGTACCTGCAAACAATTGGGTATCCTGCGTAACAAAACTTATTTGATTTCTTAGTTCATTCATATTGATATCATTGGTATTGACTCCATTGACCAATATTTTCCCTTCCTGCGTTTGGTACAAACCCACTAATAATTTTACCAAAGTACTTTTACCAGCCCCCGAAGGACCAACAAAGGCAATGGTTTCGCCTTTTTTAGCTTCAAAACTAATATTGTCAATGGCTTTAAAATTGGCTGTTTGATGTTGAAAACCCACATTTGAAAATGCCAAGTTCTCAATCGTCCCCACGGCAATGGGATTGGCTGGAATTTGTTCGGTAGGCTTCTTCATCAAGGCATCAAAATTATTCAAAGAAGCTTCTGTTTCTCTATAGCTCATGATAATACTGCCTATTTCTTGCAAGGGTCCAAAAATAAAAAAACTATAAAATTGCAAAGAAATTAATTGGCCCACGGTCAATATCTCTTTAAAAATAAGCCACATCAATGTAAAAGTGATTACCTGTCTTAAAAAGTTCACCATGGTACCTTGTACAAAACTCAAGGAACGAATGTTTTTTACTTTTTTTAATTCTAAAGCTAAAATTTTATAGGTATTGTTGTTCAATCTATTTATTTCCTGCGTAGTTAGCCCTAAACTTTTTACCAATTCAATATTGCGCAAACTTTCGGTAGTGGTGCCTGCTAAAGTAGTAGTTTCCTTTACAATATTTTTTTGAATGACTTTAATTTTCTTACTTAATAAATTGGTAACATAAGCAATCATACTTGCACCTCCAATATAAATTGGGATGATAGACCAATGCAATCTGGTGGCATATATAGAAACAAAAATCACACTTACGATAATTCCAAACAGTACGTTTACTACATAGCTGATGAACTTTTCACAATCCGTTCTGGCTTTGGTTAAAATAGACAGGGTTTCTCCGCTTCTTTGGTCTTCAAATGCTTGGTAAGGCAATTGCATGGAGTGTCTTAAACCATCTGTAAATAAGGCAGCGCCAAATTTTTGAATAATTACATTGACTGTATAATCTTGAAAGGCTTTCGCTATTCTGCTCACCATAGCTGTTCCTACCAACAATAGCAGCATATTACTAACGCCCCATAAAAAGTCCGATTGGCTGCGGTGTAGGCCTGCCTTGTCCAATAAAGGGCTTTTGGCAAAGCCATCAATAAGTCGTCCAAATATCATGGGGTCGAATAAGGAGAAAGTTTGATTGATTCCAGCCAAGATAAAGGCCAGAAAAACCAAGCTTTTAAAGGGTTTGATGTATTGTAACAATATTTTCATAGTCGAGTAATGGTAATGGGGGCAAAGGTAATAAATCTAACTTGTTTTAAAACAAATACCAGGCTTATCCACTAGCTGTTGAAAACTGCGAAAGCCAATTGTGGAACTTATACACCGAAAGCACTAATTTACTAGTACATTTTTGAGCACCTATCAATTATTTTTTATGCTTTGGAGAAAATTCAATGGCGAAAAAATTGTGCTTCCCATCAAAGAAGCAGTGAGACAAGCCATTATTGCCGAGTCGGAGAAAAAGACAAAATTAAAAGTTTGTATTGGCACCGATAGCCAAGTAAAAGCAAACATTACGGAGTTTGCAACTGTGATCGTTTTTTTAAGAGAACACAATGGTGGGTTTATGTACATCCACAATGATAAGACTACTCAAAAGTTTCATTTGAAAGAACGCATGTTGACCGAAGTGGCTAAGAGTATTGAAATTGCTTATGAACTTTGTGATCTATTTATTAAGTACAACGTTGAAATGGAAGTACATGCGGATATCAATACCAATCCACAGTTCAAAAGCAATGATGCTTTAAAAGAAGCCATGGGCTATATTCTTGGAATGGGTTTTGCTTTTAAGGCGAAGCCAGAAGCGTTTGCAAGTAGTTGTTGTGCCGATAAGGCAGTCAATTGATTTCAGGAATTCAATTTTTTTATTGATTTTCTGCATCCAACTTATTGTATTGGTCAATGCAAGCCAATACTTCCTCTACGCCTGTTCCTTTTTCTGCACTGGTCACAAAACCTTGTGGTAAAAATGGCAGTATTTTATTTAATTCATCAAAGAAGGATTTTACGTTTCGGGTAACCACACCAGGTTTTTCCTTGTCTGATTTGGTGAAAATAAGGGTATATGGTATTTCCCATTTATACAGTTGTAAAATAAAAGCCAGGTCTATTTTTTGTGGTGTATGTCGGCTGTCTATTAAAACAAATACGCGGCTTAGGTTTTCTCTTTTTCTTAAATAATTTTCAATCATTTGTTCCCATCTTCTTCTACTGCTTTGGGATACTTTGGCAAAGCCATACCCAGGCAAATCAACAATATACCATTTGTCTTGTTTGCCTTTGGTAACTTGATTGCTGGTAATTTCAAAATGATTGATCAGTTGGGTTTTGCCGGGGGTTCCAGAAGTTTTTGCCAAATTCTTTTGCCCACACAAAGCATTAATGATAGAAGATTTACCCACATTGCTTCGGCCAATAAAAGCATATTCAGCAGCTTTTACATTTGGACATTGATCAAAACTTGGGCTGGAGATTAAATAGCTTGCTTTTACAATTTTCATAACTGGTTAAAACCTTATTTAGGGGCGTCTGCTTGTTTAACAGCTTTTTTTAATTTAAGACTGTCTGCAGGATAAGTTGCTTTGATGGTATCCACAATATTTTGACACCAATCAGAGATCAACGCTTTTTCTGCATCTGTTAATTTGGCTTCTGTATGAATTAAAGTATAGGAAGGAAGCGGCATTTCGCCTTCTTTCAATTGCTCAATACATTCCTCTAACTTTTTATTTTGTTTGCCAATTCTGTACCCAGCAAATTCGTTTAGGTTAAAATGTCTTTTACCATCTTTTACATGATTGGCAGTCCAATAGCCAATGGGCTCAATGACGGTATACCAAGGGTAATTAGTTTTGTTGGTATGACAATCGGCGCAGGCTTTGTCAAAAACCAATTTTACACTATCCGACATAGGGTATTTAGTAGTTATGTCTTTGGTGGTATCACCGGACAAGTTTTTTTCGGGGCGTATAAACTGCATTACGATTAAAACAATCAACAGTCCAACTAAAATTTTCTTTATCATAAGTTTATTTTTATATTTAAGACCACTTTTTAGGCACTTCGTTTTAATGATATACTATAAAAAGAAGATTGTATTAAGGTAGTTATTATTTTTTTAAATTAACACTTTCCCTGTCATTTCTTTAGGAATGGGAAGCCCCATCATGGTTAATATGGTGGGGGCTAAATCACCCAATTTACCTGCTTCCATATTTCCTTTCCACTCCTTATCTATAATAAAGAAGGGGACTAGATTGGTGGTATGTGCTGTATTGGGGCTGCCGTCTTCGTTGATCATAAAATCGGCATTGCCATGATCTGCTGTTAAGAAGATGGAGTAGCCATTGGCTAAGCCTGCGGTAACCACTTTTTCAACACAAGCGTCCACTGTTTCCACTGCTTTTACTACGGCACTAAAAACACCTGTATGTCCTACCATATCAGCATTCGCAAAATTCAAACAAATAAAATCGGGCTGTCCTGCATTAATTTCAGGTAATAATTTATCGGTGAGTTCCTTCGCACTCATTTCGGGTTGCAAATCATAGGTAGCCACTTTTGGAGAGGGTGCCATAATTCTTGTTTCGCCTTCAAAAGGTTGTTCTCTTCCTCCGCTAAAAAAGAAAGTGACATGCGGATATTTTTCCGTCTCCGCAATCCGAATTTGTTTTTTATTATTTTGAGCCAATACCTCTCCCAGTGTATTTACCAAGTTGTCGTTTTCAAAAATTACCTGAACATTTTTGAAAGTTTCATCATACTTGGTCATCGTTGTATAATGCACTTTCAATTTTTTCATATCAAATTCAGGAAAATCTTTTTGCGTTAGCACTTCTGTTATCTCTCTACAACGATCGGTTCTAAAATTAAAACACAGCACCGCATCGCCCTCTTGTATTGTAGCAATGGGACTTCCATTTTCAAGCAGGATGGTAGGTTTTATAAATTCATCTGTTATATTGTTGTTGTAGTTTTCTGTGATAGCAGTAATGGCTGAAGTAGCAGTAGGACCAATGCCCTTCACCAAGGCGTCGTAAGCAAATTTTACCCTTTCCCATCTTTTATCTCTATCCATGGCATAATACCTGCCACTGACAGAGGCAATTTTTCCTACAGCATGTTTCAAATGCGTTTCGACATTTTCAATAAATCCCAAACCGCTTTTTGGATCGGTGTCTCTGCCATCGGTGAAAGCATGAATAAATACTTTTGTTAGTCCTTTTTCTTTGCAGATATCGCAAATGGCTTTTAAATGAGTGGTATGCGAATGAACGCCTCCATCACTCACTAAACCCAATAAATGCAATGGCTTGTTATTTTGTTTGGCATAGTCAATGCTCGCTAATAATTTTGTATTGTTAGCCAATTCGCCCTCTTTGATGGCTACATTGATTCTTTGTAATTCCTGGTAAACGATTCTACCTGCTCCTAAATTAAGATGGCCCACTTCACTATTGCCCATTTGACCCGCTGGTAAACCAACGGCTTCCCCGCAAGTGACTAAAGTGGTATTGGGGTACTTACTATATAAACTTTTTACAAATGGGACATGCGCTTGTTGAATGGCATCCGCTTTTGGAACCAAACCAAGTCCCCATCCATCCATGATTAGTAATATTACCTTTTTTGACATTTTCTTACCTTATTTTAGCTGTAACTTTGTTTTTTATTCCTTGTTACCACAAAGTTTCAAAATACTAAGCAGACTACAAACTTTAAGCCGTTATAATAGTAAAAAAATGAGTCCTATTCGCAAAATACTGTTGATCCTGACTTTTTTAATTTCAAATACTTCTTTATTTGCTCAAAAGGAGACAGAGCAAATCATCCAAAATTTACAAACTGCTAATTTTTCGAGCCTCTTACTTTTTTGGGATACAGAAGTAGAATTGACCATTTTAGACAAAATCAATCAAAAACTAAGCCATCCAGAAGAGGCCAATCAGCAAATGCAAGTTTTTTTTAACAATAAAAGTATTGTTGGGTTTGAGAAAAATGCAGAACGTACCGTAGGTAATACCGTATACATTACTGGAAAACTTTTGTCAGGCATCAATAAATTCAACCTAACCTTGCTTTTGCAAGAAACTAAAAACGGGCTTCGCATAGTTAGTTTGAGGGTGAGTTGAGGTCTTATTTTTTTAATATTGTCTTTTATTCTATTTTTAGAAAGCATGAGTAAGAAAAATAATAGCAATAATTCCCCCTTGGTATACAGTACCGATCCTAATTATAAGCCACCATCGGAGGTCCATGAAACTGAAACCCTTTTGGCCGAAGAGCAACCTTTGAAAATTATTTTAGAGACCAAGCAACGTGCGGGTAAAACGGTCACTGTAGTAGTAGGATTTGTAGGAACAGAAGACGCGATGGAAGTTTTAGGCAGGGCTTTAAAAAATCATTGTGGCACGGGTGGCTCGGTGAAGGATGGTGAAATTATTATTCAAGGAGACCATCGTCAAAAAATATTTCAATACTTAAAAGGAAAAGGGTACAAGAAAGCCAAGCTTTAAAAATATACTTCTAAGTTGAGTTTTGTTTTTAATTCGGCAATCAAAGGATATTGTGCTGCCATGCGTTCGTATTTTTGTTTGCTGTTTAAACTTAAATGTAAAGGCACATCTTCTTTTTCACCCACCGCTACTAGAATATTAAACTGTATGGCGCGATTGTGAAAATGATCCCAAATTTTTTCTAATAAGTTCATTCGTTCTTGTTCGACAAATTTTTGAGCAGTCAAAGCAGGAACCGTAATCGTGAAATGGGTCTCGTCTTCAATGGATAAAACTGCAAATTTAAAAGTGCCTGCAGCCGAGTGTTTCAATGCTGTTTCTAAATAATGTGTGTAGTCCTCCCAACATTTTCTTAATGGCTCCATACTCAGGGGAAGGGATTCAATGACTTCTTCTATTTCATATTTTTCACCGTACTTTTTTTGTAATACCGCCAATAGGTTTTTCTTATTGCCCTCGTTCGTATTGGGGCTTGCTTCCACTTTGGAGGCAGGTGCAGGAATGACAGAAGTAGATGTATTTGCTGTCACAGGCGCTTTTGTAATTTTTGCTGCCGTTGTTGGAGTTTCAATAATTAATTTAGCTTCCTGGTTAACAGAAATAGTACTTAAGGGAAGAATTTTTTTAAGCCGAATGGGGTAGTGGGCCTCCACTAGTTTTTTTTTTACAAGTTGGTTGTCTTCCATACTTAGTTCGATGGCTTGTTGTAAAAAATTAAGTTTTATAAGGGCCATTTCCACATGTAATCTTTTGTTGCGCGCCATTTTAAATTGAATCTCTGCTTCATTCAATAAATTCAATGCGCTTACCAAATAAGGGGTACTGATATCCGCTGCAGTAGAGATGTATTGTTCTCTCCAACCTTCGATAGACTCCAGCAATTTTGCACTAGCTGCATCTTTACATACCAATAAATTTCTGATAAAGCTAGCTAAGCCATACAAAACCATATCGCCTTCGAATCCTTTTTGATTGATTTCGTCATACAGCAACATCGCATTGGTTAAATCTTGCTTTACTAAATAATCTAATAATTTAAAAAAGTAAGCCTCGTCTAAAATATTTAAATGTTCTAAGGTGTTGGCATAGGTTAATTCCCCATTGGAAAAGCTAACTATTTTATCTAAAATACTAAGTGCATCACGCATGCAACCCTCACTTTTTTGAGCAATTAATTGTAATGCATTTTTTTCTGCTTTGATATGCTCTTTGCCAATGATTTCTTCTAAATGCGCAACCGTATCGTTAGCGTTGATGCGTCTAAAATCGAAAATTTGACATCTACTTAAAATGGTAGGAAGTATTTTATGTTTTTCGGTAGTGGCTAAAATAAAAATTGCATAGGGGGGAGGTTCTTCCAATGTTTTCAAAAACGCATTAAAGGCACTGGTACTTAACATGTGTACCTCATCTACAATGTATACTTTGTATTTACCAGCTTGTGGTGCAAAGCGAACCTGTTCTACGAGGGTTCTGATGTCATCCACTGAATTGTTACTTGCCGCATCCAATTCATGTATATTTAGACTGCCTCCTTTTTCAAAAGAAACACAGCTTTCACAACTATTGCAAGCTTCCCCTTCTTTGGTAATTTGGGTGCAATTGATGGTTTTGGCAAGTATTCTAGCACAGGTGGTTTTGCCAACCCCTCTTGGTCCACAAAACAAAAAAGCATGTGCTAAATGATTGTTTAAAATGGCATTCTTTAACGTGGTCGTAATATGCGACTGTCCCACCACTGTATTAAAGTTTTGGGGCCTGTATTTTCTAGCTGAAACAACAAAATTTTCCATACTTGACGCGCAATATACACATTCAAAATCAAAAGTAAACCTCCCCTAATTAAATCTTATCCCCTATTTATAAATAGCTAATTGTGCTTACTCTTTTACGCTGTAATCCATCATGGGGTGTCTTTCAAAAGGGGTAAGTTGGGCATTAAAAACATGCCTATAAGTGACCATTTGTCTACTTGGAAGGGCCTCTAAGCTTTTATAAATATTCACCATTTTAGGATTCCAGTCGGCTGCCCAACCCATTTCATATTCTTTGTAAATATTAGATTCGTGTAACCATAAATCGCAGGAATAAATTAAAAAACTATCCACCCCCAAAGCCTGGTACTTAGGTACTACGCCAAAAGCCAAACCCGTTAATTTAGTATTGGTTTTTTTCCATTTCATCCACAACAAATGTAATTTTTGCCAAAGTCCAAGTTGGCCATTGAAATATTTAAAATATTGATTGACGTCTGGTATATTAATAAACATGGCAATAGGTTCTTGCTTATAATAAGCAAACCAAATTACTTTTTCATCCATCACCGCTTTTAGGGAATTAAAGAGTTGTATGATCTGCTCATAAGTAATGGCTTTGGCTTCTCCATGTTGCGCCCAGGCAGCATTGTAGATGGTTACAAAATCCTGTGCAAATTTTTGCAAGTTTTTTTTATCTAAGTGAAGCGCTTGGTAATCGGACTTGGCTTTAAATTTTTTATAACGTTCTTCAAATTTAGGTGGTAGGCCATCTTCAATATTGAGCTTGTAATAATATTGGTTGTAAAAATTTTCAAAACCATATTGGGTAAGCAATGATTCATAATAGGGTGGATTAAAAGACATGCCATACATCGGTTCTTCTTCAAATCCTTTTACTAGGAGTCCCCACCATTTGTCTCTGTCTCCAAAATTAATGGGGCCATCCATGGCTTGCATTCCATTTTCCAACAACCATGCTTTGGCGGTATCAAAAAGTAATTTGGCAGCTGTAAAATCATTGATACAATCAAAGAAGCCAACACAGCCAACGGGATATGCTGTGCCCTTGTTTTTATAACTTGAATAATAAAAAGCAGCGATACGCCCAATGGTTTCGCCTTGCTCATTTTGAAGCAACCATCTTTTGGCATTTCCTTGTTGAAATAATTTGTTTTTTGTTTTGTCAAACACTTCCTCCACTTCTTTATTGAGTGGTCGAATGTATTTAGGGTTGCCTTGATTAAGTTGGGCATTGATTGCTACAAAAGCTTGGGCCAATAAGGCAGTATTGACTTCAACCATTTTCATTGCTTGAAATTAGAAATTTTTTAATACACTTAGTGCAAATAAGCCAGCTGTTTCTGTTCTAAGTCGAGTGGGGCCTAAATGGATGGCTTGATAACCATGTTGCAGGGCCCACTCAATTTCGGTTTTACTAAAATCACCTTCTGGACCTATCAATAAAAGACAATCCTGCCCTGCAGTTATTTTTTTAACATCCATTTTATCGCCTGGTTCGCAATGGGCTATTAATTTTTGAGTGTTTTTTTGTTGTGCAATCACTTCTTTAAATGGGATGGGCGCTGCCAATGCAGGAAGCCAGGTTTGTTGACTTTGTATCATGGCCGACTGTACAATATTTTGCATGCGGTCCCATTTGAACTTTTCAAAAATGGTTCTTTCACAAATCATGGGAACAATTGCTGTTACGCCCATCTCGGTTGCTTTTTCAATGAGCCATTCCAATCGAGTGCTATTTTTTAATAAAGCAATGCCTAAGGTTAAATTTTGAGCAGTGGCAGGAAATTGTTGCTCTGATAAAATAGTAACAAGTGTATTTTTTTTATCAGGCACTGATATACTTGCCTCAAATAAAAAACCTTTTCCATTGGTTAAGTCGATGCGATCGTTTAGTTGCATTCTTAATACTTGAATGCAATGTTTGCTGCTGGTTTCACTTAAAGTAAAACTTGGGTTGCCTGAAATCAATTGAGGTTCGTAGAAATAAGGGACCGACATGGTTAAATTTTTTTAAAAGGGCTGATCGTCGTTGATGCCTTCATCAAATTCACCTCCATTCATTTTACTGCCTTGAATAAAGAAGCGTCCGCCATCCCCCGTGTCGCCATTGTTGGTGCCTGCTTGTATAGGTTTGTAATTATTGCCTAGTCCTGGAATACCGCTGTCTCCTTCCCATTCTTCGAAGCGTTGAATGTCCAAATTGGCTCTTAATTTAATTAAGTCTAATCGGCCATTTCTATGCTTCGCAATTCTAATATGTGTTTCACCTTGAGTGCTTTCTCCCATTTCATTGCTCATTACTTCATAATATTCAGGACGGTAAATGAACATGACCATATCGGCATCTTGCTCAATGGCACCCGATTCACGCAAGTCACTCAATTGAGGCATCTTACTTTCTTTTCTCGTTTCTACCGCACGACTTAATTGAGACAAGGCGATAATGGGAATATTTAATTCCTTGGCCAGCGCTTTTAAACTTCTTGAAATATTACTAATCTCTTGTTCACGATTTGAATTTCTATCCCCCGATCCGCTCATTAATTGTAAGTAGTCAATGATGATTATTTTGACATGATGCTTGTTCACCAATCTTCTTGCTTTGGCTCTAAATTCAAAAATATTTAAGGCAGCTGTATCGTCAATATAAATAGGGGCTTGCTCTAATTTTTTAATACCCTTGCTATGCAATTGTTGGTATTCGTAATCTTCTAACTTACCTCTCGAAATTTTTTCCATTTTAATTTCACTCTCCGCACTTAAAATACGTTGCACCAATTGAGAAGCGCTCATTTCTAAACTAAAAAAGCCCACCGCTTGTGGTTTGGTTGGATGCAATGCTGCATTGCGCGCCAAGTTCAATGCAAAAGCAGTTTTACCCACAGAAGGTCGGGCAGCTAAAATGATTAAATCGGTGGGTTGCCATCCATAGGTAATTCTATCTAAAGAAGTGAAACCACTTGGCACTCCAGAAATTTCATCTTTTTGAGTTCTTAATAAATCAATTCTCGTCACCGCATGAGCTAAGGCATCTCCAATGTCCACGAAATTTTTCTTCAAATAATTATTCGTGATATTGAACATTTTAGTTTCACTGTCATCTAATAAATCAAATACATCCGTACTGTCTTCGTAAGCGTTGGCAATGACTTCCCCGCTAATTCTTATGAGTTCTCTCTGAATAAATTTTTGTAAAACAATTCTACCATGCGCTTCAATATTTGCGGTAGAGACTACTACGTTGGTTAGTTTTGAAATATAATAAGCACCACCAATAATATCAAGTTGTTCGCGCGTTTTTAATTCCTCTACCATGGTGAGCATATCAATGGGCATGTTTTTTTGTTGCAAACTTTGCATTGCTTCAAAAATCATTTGATGCGCTTCTACATAAAAACATTCTGGCTTTAAAATTTCAGTAACGGTATCAAAAGCACTTTTGTCTAACAAAATGGCCCCCAAGACTGCTTCTTCCAATTCTCTGGCCTGCGGTGGAATTTTTCCATACATCATGGAACTAATGTCTACGGAAGTACTTTTCTTTTTAGTTCTATTGGTATTGATATTGGGAAGGGCCATAGGAATCAACTATTTTCTACTGCGAAAATCAACCCAAATTGGGACTTCATGAAATTTAGTTTTGCAATGGGCTTATGCACAGGCCTTTCTCGTTCGAAATACACAATAATTGAGGGTTGTTCACCCGTTTTGCACTTTGTATTAGTAGTTATTCACTTCTATTTTTTACTCAAAAGCACTTAAAAATTTGTATTTTTGAAGCCATACCATAAAGATTCAATATGACGATTAGTTATCGCTGGCTGAGTACTTATTTGCCTCAAAAGCTTACCCCTGAGCAGTTGTCCACTATACTCACTTCCATAGGTTTAGAAGTGGAGTCCTTGGAAAATTATGAAAATTACAAAGGAGGCTTGGCAGGCTTGTTGGTGGGCGAAGTGCTTGAAGTGATACCACACCCCAATGCAGACAAATTAAAATTGACAAAAGTAGCGGTTGGAAAAGAACGTCCATTAAATATTGTATGTGGAGCCAGCAATGTAGCCGTGGGTCAAAAAGTAGTAGTAGCAACCATAGGCACTACCATTTATCCAAAAGGAGCAGGGGCGATTACCATAAAGTTGGCAAAAATTAGAGGAGAAGAAAGTGAGGGCATGATTTGTGCCGAAGATGAAATAGGTATCAGTGAAGATCATGCAGGCATTATTGTTTTAGATTCAAAATGGATTGCGGGTGATTTGGTTTCGGCAGTATATGAATATCATCAGGACTGGATTTATGAAATAGGACTTACCCCCAATAGAATGGATGCGATGAGTCATTATGGAGTCGCCAAAGATGTTTGTGCTTATTTGTCTTACCATGAAGCCGTGGTAAAAGCCATTAGCCCTTTTACTAAAAAAGCGACTAAAAATAATGCAGTAAAACCTTTCAAAGTTATTATAGAAGATGAAAAAGGTTGTGGACGATACAGTGGAATGAATATAGAAGGGGTCTCTGTGAAAGCGTCGCCTTCTTGGTTAAAAAATACTTTGCAAGCCATTGGCATTCGATCCATCAATAATATTGTAGACATCACGAATTATATTTTACACGCAACTGGTCAACCTTTGCATGCTTTTGATGCCGATCAAATCAAAGACCAAAAAGTAGTGGTAAAAAAATATGCTGCAGGAACAAAATTTGTCACCTTGGATGGAACTGAACGCAACCTCACAGCAAATGATGTAATGATTAGCGATAGTGAAAAACCAATGTGTATCGCGGGTGTGTATGGCGGTTTAAAAAGTGGTGTATCTGCTGCTACAAAAAATATTTTTTTAGAAAGCGCTTGGTTTGAAAATGTGCACATTCGTAAAACATCGGTACATCATGGATTGAGAACGGATGCAGCTACTCGATTTGAAAAAGGGGTAGACATTACTGGGACTTTGGATGTATTGGAGTTGGCTGCGCAAATGATACAAGAACTGGCAGGGGGTGCTTGCAGTGAAGTGATTGATGTGTATCCGCATCCTGTATCAAAAACAAAAGTTTCATTGACCTATGCGTATTTAAAAAAATTAAGTGGAAAAGCTTATTCTGCGGCGGCTGTAAAAACTATTTTAACCAGTTTGGGCTTTGAATTTTTGCAAGAAAACGAAATTGGGATTGAAATTGCCGTGCCCAATCATAAACCAGATATTAGTTTGCCTGCCGACATCGTAGAAGAAATTTTACGTATAGATGGGTTGGATAATATTGCTATTCCAACCACCATTTCCATGAGTCCTTCCATAGATCCATTGGAAAAGAAAGAGAAGTTTAAAGAAAAAATTGCCAACTATTTAGTTGGCAGAGGCTTTACCGAAATCATCACCAACTCCATTACCAATAGTGCTTATTTTTCTGAAGAAATATTGGCTGGCTCAGTAAAAATGTTGAATAATCTAAGTGCAGATTTAGACATGATGCGTCCTTCCATGTTGGAGACTGGACTCGAAACCATTGCGTATAATTTAAATAGAAAAAACAACGCCATTTCCTTTTTTGAATTGGGGAAAGTGTACGGGAAATCGAACAAGGGCAGCTATTACGAATCGGAGCATTTGGCACTTTATATTTCTGGAAAACAAGCCGAAGATGGTTGGAGGTCCAAAGGGGTGGAGCAAGATTTTTTTGTAGCCAAAGGCATGGTGCAAGCCCTGTTTGATTTATTGGGTATGAAAAATTTTACTTGGAAAACCAGTGCTCCAAGTACGATAGAGATGGTCGTAGATAAAAAAGTGATGGGGCAATTACAAGTGGTTCCTTCTAAAAAGTTAAATGGGTTTGGTATCAAACAATCGGTCCTCTATATTCACTTTGATTTGATGTTGTTATTGAATGCGTATCAAAGTAAACCCGTAGTTTATAAAGAAGTTTCTAAATATCCATCCGTCGAAAGAGACTTGGCCTTGGTGGTGCCTCAAGCTACTATTTACGAGGCCATTGAAGCGAGCATTCAGGCAGCAAAATTAACTGCTTTAAAAGAGACCAGGGTGTTTGATATTTTTGAAAGTGAGAAATTAGGGCATCAGAAAAAATCAGTGGCCATTAATTTTGTATTCAATGACTCGGATAAAACATTGACCGATGTGGAGATTGATGGTATGATGCAATTGCTGATTCAACAATTTGAAAAAAATATTCAAGCGGAAATAAGAAAATAACTAATTTCAAGTCACAATCATTTTTAATGGCCAACCTGAACGAATCCATAGCATCCCTTCAAGAAAAGCTATCCCTTTTGCTAAAGCGGTTTGCACAATTGGAAAAGGAGAATCAGCAATTAAAAATTTCTTTGTCTCATCAGAAAGATGTGGCACATGACTTAGAAAAACAATTGAAAGCGGGGCAGACTCAATGGGCAGCAGCTTCCTTGGTCAATAAATCCAATATGGATGCAGCAGAAAAAGACAAGTTGGTCAAAAAAATTGACCAGTACATTAAAGAAATAGATGCCAGTATTAAAAACTTGAATCCTTAAGCCATGCCAGAAAATGAAGAGGTAATACCCGTTAATATTACGATTGCAGATCGCACCTACAGAGTTAAAATTGCCCCAAAGGATGAGGAAGCCGTTCGTAAAACAGCGCATCTCATTAATCAGAAAATGGTGGAATTTAAAAATGCCTATGCTGGCAAGGATATGCAGGACTATATTTCCATGGTTTTATTGTGGTTTACCACCGAGCAAGAGCAAACAGGGCAGAACCTGTATGAGCTAGAATCCATTCAAAATCAAATTGATGGCCTTACAGGGTCTATCGAAAAGGCGCTTTCTGCTACTTAATTGAACCCCCTTGGTCCATTCTTTCCATTAATTGTTTATCTTCGTCTTGGAACCTTTGACGCATTATAAATAGTCTTAATACGTCATCTTGTAGTAGAATGAAAAAACGAAGCTTGCTATAAGTGACTAGTAATGATTTATAAATAATAGGATTAATGTAGTAACCTCATTACCAACGAAAAAGGGGAGTATGATTTTTTTTAAACAACAAGAATTAAACAATGGACCAAACAATATTATTTGCCATCATAGGAGCGAGTTCCTTGGTGGGGGGCTTAATTATAGGCAAACTCGTATTTGCCCGTAATACAAAAAAGCAAATTGAAGAAGCCGAGGCACAAGCTGCCAACATTTTAAAAGAAACAGAACTTAGAGCCGAGACCATTAAAAAGGAAAAGCAATTAGAAGCTAAGGAACGTTTTGTGCAATTAAAGTCCGAGTACGATCGTGATTTATTAGAGAAAAATAAAAAAATTGGGGAAGCTGAAAATAGAATCAAGCAAAAAGAGATTACTATTAATCAAAAGGAAGCTTCTATTGATAAGCAAGTCAAAGACAACGACATTATTAAAGAAAAATTAAATCGAGAAATTGATTTAGTAAATGTAAAGCGCTCTGAACTTGAGAAGCATCAAGAAGAGCACATTCGTCGCTTGGAAAAAATAGCCAATTTAAGTGCAGAAGATGCCAAGCAACAATTAATTGAAAGCTTGAAAAACGAAGCGCAGACGCAAGCCCTAGTCTTACAGCAAGAAATTATAGAGGACGCAAAACAAAAAGCCAATAAGGAAGCGAAAAAAATAATCATTCAATCTATTCAACGTACCGCTGCAGAAGTAGCGATCGAGAATACTGTGACGGTATTTAATTTAGAGTCCGATGAAATGAAGGGACAAATTATTGGTAGAGAAGGACGTAACATTCGTGCCATTGAAGCTGCAACTGGAGTAGATTTAATTGTAGACGATACGCCGGAAGCTATTTTACTTTCTTCTTTCGATCCACTTCGTCGTGAAATTGCACGTTTAAGTTTACAACGTTTGGTGGCTGATGGAAGAATTCATCCAGCACGTATTGAAGAAGTGGTAGAAAAAACACGTCGTCAATTGGAAGAACAAATTGCAGAGATTGGAGAAAGAACCGTGATTGAATTAGGTATTCATGGTTTACATAAAGAGTTGATTCGTATCATTGGAAAAATGAGATTCCGTTCTTCTTATGGTCAAAACTTATTGATGCACAGTAGAGAAACCGCCAATCTTTGTGGGATCATGGCTGCTGAATTGGGCATCAATCCAAAATTGGCTAAAAGAGCTGGTTTATTGCATGATATAGGTAAAGTACCAGACGAGGAAACAGAATTGAGCCACGCCTTATTAGGGGCTAAATTGGCCGAAAAATACGGTGAAAACCCAGCAGTAGTGAATGCGATCGGGGCCCACCATGATGAAATGGAAATGCAATTTGTGATTTCTCCTATTATCCAAGCTTGCGATGCCATTAGCGGTGCAAGACCTGGTGCTAGAAGAGAAATTATGCAACAATACATTCAGAGAATCAAGGACTTAGAAAACCTTGCGATGAACTATCAAGGGGTAGAAAAAGCCTATGCCATTCAAGCAGGTCGTGAATTAAGGGTGATTGTGGAAGCGGAAAAAGTAACCGATCAAACCTCTGACCAATTGAGCTTTGATATTGCACAGAAAATACAGACAGAAATGACCTATCCTGGTCAGATTAAAGTAACCGTAATACGTGAAAAAAGAGCTGTAAACATTGCCAGATAGGCTGGTATTTAATTTTATCAAATAATTTGGATGGTAAGATGGGTTCGCCTACCTTTGCCGTCCGCAAAAACACAGTATTATGAGCGAAGCAGTAAAATTTGTACACGAGCAATTGACCGCAAAAAAAGACTATCCAGCCTTCAAAGCTGGTGATAATATTACCGTTAACTACAAGATAGTTGAGGGTGGTAAAGAGCGTATTCAAAGTTTCCGTGGAGACGTTATAAAAACACAAGGAACAGGCGCAACGGCCTCTTTTACAGTACGTAAAATTTCCGATGGCGTTGGCGTAGAGCGTTTATTTCCTTTCTTGTCACCAAATATCGATGGTATTTTGTTGAACAAGTCTGGTAAAGTACGTCGTGCTAAATTGTATTACTTACGCGATAGAAGCGGTAAGAGTGCTCGTATCAAAGAAAAAAGATTCTAAACAAGGTATTTTAAACTTACTACATATAAAGTCCCGTCCTACTCTTAGGAACGGGACTTTTTTTAGGCCTTATTTTTAGCTTTATATTGGCTTAAATCCCATAAAATATTCGTTTTCTGTTTTATAATTACCTTATCTTTAATGTTCTAAATTTAACATTATGGGCAACTTAGGATTTCAAGAATTATTAATTATCGGAGTGGTTATTTTAGTGATGTTTGGCGGAAGAAAAATCCCTGAATTCA
>CANCSS010000020.1 GCA_947380905.1 Chitinophagaceae bacterium
AGTTTTGATGATTTATTTGCAATCATTAAAAGCATCTCTTATCCCAATAATAAAACCAAGCATTTAATTGGGATGAGCCAATTGTTATTGCAAAATTTTAAAGGCGAAGTGCCTTTAACCGTGGACGCCTTGGTTACCTTACCTGGAGTGGGTCGTAAAACCGCGAATGTTATTACCAGTGTAGTGGATAAGCAACCCAATATGGCCGTTGATACGCATGTGTATAGAGTTAGTAGAAGAATTGGCTTAGTGCCCATGACAGCAACAACTCCTTTGGCAGTAGAAAAAGAATTGATTAAACATATTCCTAAGGCCTTAGTGCATACAGCCCACCATTGGCTGATTCTTCATGGACGTTATACTTGCTTGGCAAGAAGTCCTAAATGCAATGCATGCGGTTTAGTTGCATTTTGTAAAGAAGGGGCAAAAAAAAGCGCCTCCAAAGATGAAGACGCTTCTGTATAAATCTTTTATTTTTATAAATATTGTTCTACTGCAGTTACCAATTCTTGTTTGGTAATAGGAACGCCCATGATTTTGTTGTATCCTTTTGCATCCACAAAATATTTATCACGAATAATTTTAATCAATTGACCATTGTTGATTTCAGGAATGACCACTGTTTCAAAATTCTTTAAAATATCGCCTAAGTTTTTAGGGAAAGGACGCATGTATTTAATATGTGCGTGGCTTACTTGTTTGCCTTGGCTTTGCAAATGTAACGCTGCGCTCTTAATGGTTCCGTAGGTAGATCCCCAACCTAAAATCAATACTTTTCCCTTCTCCGCACCAGTGTCAATGGTTTGTAAAGGAATGTAGTCGGCAATGGTTTCCACTTTTGCTTCTCTTGCTTTTACCATGAATTCATGATTTTCAGAATCATAACTCACGTTGCCTGTTTCAGCTTGTTTTTCCAATCCGCCAATTCTATGTTCTAAACCCGGTGTGCCAGGAATGGCCCAAGGTCTTGCTCCTTTTTCATTGCGTTTGTATGGAAGGAATTTTTCTTCGCCTTCGTCCAATCCTTTTTTAAATTTCACTTCAATGGTTGGTAAACTAGCTGCCGTTGGGAATTTCCATGGCTCAGCACCATTGGCAATGTATCCATCACTTAATAAAATAACAGGAGTCATATGTTGAATCGCAATTCGAATGGCTTCAAATGCCATATAAAAACAATCACTTGGGGTTGAAGCAGCAATAATAGGAATAGGTGCTTCTCCGTTGCGACCATAATAAGCTTGCATCAAATCGCTTTGCTCTGTTTTAGTTGGCAAACCAGTAGAAGGTCCTCCTCTTTGAATATTGATAATCACCAAAGGAATCTCCAACATCATGGCAAGGCCCATGGCTTCCGTTTTCAAAGCCATACCAGGTCCTGAAGTAGAAGTCATACCTATCGCTCCACCGTAGCTTGCGCCAATGGCAGCACTTATACCAGCAATCTCATCTTCTGCTTGGAATGTTTTTACACCAAAGTTTTTGTACTTACTTAATTCATGTAAAATATCAGTAGCAGGTGTAATTGGGTAAGTGCCTAGAAATATAGGAAGTCCACTTTTTTGAGAACCTGCAATTAAGCCCATTGACAAAGCTTGGTTGCCCATGATACTTCTGTAAGTACCTGGATCCATTTTAGATTTCTCAACTTTGTATCTAGAAGTAAAAAGCTCTGCAGTTTCTCCATAAAAATAGCCTGCTTTTAAAACATCCACATTGCTGTTTAAAATAGATTCTTTCTTTTTGAATTTATCTTTCAAATAATCAATCGTGGTATCTAAATCTCTATTGTACAACCAGTAAATCATACCCAATACAAACATATTCTTCGCACGATCTCTTTCTTTGATACCAAGATCTGTATAAGCTTTCAGTGCTTCACGTGTTAATTTGGTTACGTCTACTTTTGTTAAGTCGTATCCATCTAAACTGCCATCTTCTAATGGATTAATGCCATCGGCGTATGCGGCCAAGCGTAAATTTTTTGTATCAAATCCTTCTAGGTTGGCAATAATTTTTCCGCCTTTTTTTAAACTTTTTAAATTTACTTTTAAAGCGGCTGCATTCATCGCAACCAATACATCGCAAACATCACCGGGTGTATATACTCTATTAGAACTAAAATGAATTTGAAAACCACTCACTCCAGGTAAAGTTCCTAAAGGAGCTCTAATTTCTGCAGGGAAATCGGGGAAAGTAGCTAAATCGATCCCTAATAAGGCAGTATTGTTGGTGAATTGCTGTCCGGTCAATTGCATTCCATCACCACTATCACCAGCAAATTTGATCACGACGTCTTGTAAAACAACTTCTTTTTGCATATTGCATTTTATTGGAGCACGAAGGTACAAATCCAAGGCGCTAAAACCTTAACTTTTTATAATTTTTTTTATACTTTTCTTGTCTAACTTTGAGCTTCTAATTCACTGGTTTTATGGCCTATAGCGCTATTTTATATTTAATAAGTCATTTTTTTGTTCCATTCTTGCCCATGGAGGGCAGGGTGGTCGCCACTCCTCCCCAAAAGCTACCCTTTAGTAGCGTGCGTCCACCTGCCGAAGACAGCTTGCTAAAACACATTTATTTAAGCTTTGACGACGGCCCTATTTTGGGTACTTCCAATTGCATAGCTATTTGTACCAGCCATCAGGTACCGGCTACTTTTTTTGAAGTAGGCTTGCACCAATCCAGGAATCAAGAAGGACAAAGATTATATCAAGAAATACTTCAAAATGAGCATTTATTTGCCATTTGCAATCATAGCTATTCGCATGCTTATGGCAAATATTTACCCTTTTATCATCATCCAAAAGAGGCCTTTGCCGATTTTATACATGCTAAGGATTTGATACAACCCAAAAACAATATCCTGAGGTTGCCTGGCAACAATGCATGGAATACCAAAGACGCAAAGCGAGCAAGTGGATTGGTTCGTCCCTTGGTGCACCTGTTGGATAGCGCAGGCTTTAGTATTATTGGATGGGATATGGAATGGAGGTTTAATAAAAAAGGGAAACCTATTAAAAGTCCAGAAGTCATAGTAGCACTCGTTGATAGCTTACTCAAGTTAAATCAAACTGTGTCTAAGAATCACCTGGTTATTCTGATGCACGATCATATGTTTAGAGCTCCTGAAGATGCTGTTAAGTTAGATAAATTTATTGCACTATTAAAGCAAAATCCACATTATCGTTTTGAGAAGTTAACGCAGTATCCAGGACTTAAGAATTGACTGAATTAACCTTTTTTTATAGGATGAATTCAAAGTATTTTGTATTTTTATAGTAGAAAAATTAAATTAAATTTTATGGCTATTTTTAACTCTAGCAACCCAACACTTACCGAAAAAATCTTTGACAAAAGCTTAAACGACAATGCGCAATCTTTTGGCGTCATGAGTGTTCGAGGTACCATTAATAAGTTTGGATTTTTATTGGTGATGGTTATGGCAGCAGCCATGTATGTTTGGAATGTTTACGCAGAAGGAAATACGAGCACAGCGACTACCTTAATGTTGGTAGGGGCTATTGGGGGTTTTGTGATTGCCTTGGTGATGATGTTTAAGCCAGGATGGGCTGGATTTATTGCACCTGCTTATGGTATTTTAGAAGGGTTATTTATTGGAGGCATTAGTGCTTTTTTTAATGCGATGTTCCAAAAGTCTTATCCAAATATTGTTTTGCATGCGGTGGGTTTAACTTTGGGCGTGGCCATGGCCATGTTCTTATTGTATAATTTTAGAATCATTAACGTAACCAATCGCTTACGTTCTATTATTATGTCTGCCACTATGGGCATTGGTTTATTCTATTTAATTGTATGGATACTTGGCTTGTTTCATGTGAACATGGGATTTGCTTTTGATAGCTCTCCATTAAGCATTGGCATTAGTTTGTTTATTGTTGGCATCGCTGCAATGAATTTATTATTAGATTTTGATTCGATCGAACGTGCTGCCGAAATGGGTGCACCTAAGTATATGGAATGGTATGGTGCTTTTGGTTTATTGGTGACCTTGGTATGGCTGTACTTAGAAATTTTAAGATTGTTAAGCAAATTAAACTCAAAGAATTAAAAAGGTTTTTTATCCCTTTAAATAAAAAATCATCATGGAGTTTAAACGGGGTAAATTAACGAATGAGCAGCTAGTGCATTTTTATCGTTCTTTGCTTTTGCCAAGAATGATAGAAGAGAAAATGTTACTTCTGCTTCGTCAAGGAAAAATTAGCAAATGGTTTAGTGGCATTGGGCAGGAAGCGATTTCGGTGGGCGCTACTTTAGCGATGGAGCCTACCGAATGGATCATGCCATTGCATAGAAATTTAGGTGTTTTTACTGCTCGTAATATGCCCTTAGTAGATTTATTCAAACAATGGCAGGGCGATAGAGATGGTTATAGCAAA
Source organism: Chitinophagaceae bacterium (assembly GCA_947380905.1). Lineage (GTDB taxonomy): Bacteria > Bacteroidota > Bacteroidia > Chitinophagales > Chitinophagaceae > Sediminibacterium. The sequence goes on from CANCSS010000020.1 coordinate 4,404, forward strand.
GCGCGTGAACGCAGCTTTCATTTTGGCAACAAAGCGCATCATATTTGTGGAATGATTTCTCATTTGGGGCCTCAGTTGGCCATTGCAGACGGCGTCGCATTGGCCTATCAACAAAGAGGACAACTTAAAGCTACCCTTGCATTTACTGGAGAAGGAGGTACCAGTGAAGGCGATTTTCACGAAGCGCTGAATGTAGCTGCTGTATGGGGTTTGCCAGTTATTTTTATTATTGAAAACAATGGATATGGATTAAGCACACCCACGAATGAACAATATTTTTGTGAAAATTTAGTGGATCGTGCCAAGGGCTATGGTATGGAAGGGGTGCGGATTGATGGAAATAACATTTTAGAAGTGTATGAAACCATCAAAGGGGTGAGAGATTATTGTATCAACAATCAGAAACCGTATTTAATAGAGTGTACTACTTTTAGAATGCGTGGACATGAGGAAGCAAGTGGTGTAAAATATGTACCCAAAGAATTGATGGAGAAATGGTCCAGAAAAGATCCTATCAAAAATTATGAACAATATTTAGTCAGTCAGCAAGTATTTACGGAGATGGAGGTAGCTGATATTCGAAATGAATTCAAAAAAAATATCGAAGCCGATTTAAAATTAGCGATGGAAAGTTTTGCTTTTATCCCGAAAATGGAGGAGGAAGTTGTAGATGTTTTTGCGCCAATGGTACCCAATACCATTCCTTATTTTGATCAATTAAATCATCCTATACTTACTAAGAAACGTTTTATTGAATCCATTAGTGAAGCGTTGAGACAGTCGATGGTTTTGTATCCTGAATTAATTTTAATGGGGCAAGACATTGCGGAATACGGCGGCGCTTTTAAAATGACAGAAGGATTTGTTCAGCAGTTTGGGAAACAACGCATTCGCAATACACCCATTTGTGAAAGTGCCATCGTAGGGGCTGCTTTGGGATTGAGTTTAGAAGGAATTAAATCGGTGGTGGAAATGCAATTTGCAGATTTTGTTACGGTGGCATTCAATCAAATAGTAAACAACCTTGCAAAAATTCATTATCGTTGGGGTCAAAATGCAGACGTAGTAGTGCGCATGCCAACAGGGGCGGGCGTTGGGGCAGGTCCTTTTCATTCACAATCCAATGAGGCTTGGTTTACCCATGTGCCAGGATTAAAAGTGGTGTATCCTTCGAATCCCATTGATGCGAAAGGATTGCTGATTGCAGCCTTGGCCGATCCCAATCCTATTTTATATTTTGAACACAAGGCTTTGTACAGAAGTATAGATGCGGAAGTGCCGGATGAATATTTTCAAATACCCATTGGTAAAGCAGCTTTATTAAGTACTGGTGAAGAAGCTTGTATCATCACTTACGGAATGGGCGTTTTGTGGGCACAAAAATACCAGGAAAGAAATACCCATCTTGCCATCCGTATCTTGGATCTAAGAACTTTGGCTCCTTTGGATTATGAAGCCATTGAAAAAGTAGTAAAAGCCACTGGTAAAGTATTGATCCTACATGAGGACAATTTAACAGGAGGCATTGGTGGAGAAATTAGTGCATGGATCGCTGAACATTGTTTTGAATATTTAGACGCACCAATTATGCGTTGCGCCTCTTTGGATACTCCTATTCCTTTTAATATTGAATTAGAAAAACAGTACCTAGCCGAAAGCAGATTGCATGAAACGATGCTGCGATTGCTTAGTTATTAATTTCGGAGTGAGCTTATCTCTGGTAGGTATTTGTAAGCGCATTGCCAGAAGTATCAGTTAAAATAAAAGTATATTTATTATTTGCATCCCAACTATATTTCACATAGCCATTTTTACTTCCAATTTTATAAGTAAGCATATATCCATTCGTTCCTACTGCAATAAAATCTGTTATCACTGCTCCATTTAATGGACTCGTAGCAGGACGAACTGGTTTTGTGAAAGCTTGCGGTATCAATTGATTTTCGGGAGCTGTTGTGGCAGGATCAAGGGTTACCTTGCCCTTCAATGCACCTACGACATAAGGATAATCTGTAGTACCATGATAGTGATAAACGCCATTTGTTCCATTGTGTCCATGGCAAGTATCCAAAGCAATCATACTAGATCCATCTGGTTCTTTTGCACCAAATACGGGGAAACCATCTAGTGCAAATGCAATTGGTTTTAACCCATTAATTGTAGCCAAATGTAAAGGTGCTGCATGGTAGTGATAATCATCTCCTTTACCACAATGCCCGCCCCAATTATCCAATTCCCCTATTTTATAAGAATCTTCTCCTCTATTATTTAAAGCATTAAAAATAGGAATGCCATTTACAGCGATCGCAACAGCCCCTTTCATTAAATTTGTTTTTGTACTTAATGGAACATTTGCATAAACGGGTTGTAATGGAATTGACCAGCTATTCGTTCCATTGTAAGGTTGTGTTATAGGAACTTGTTGTTGCCAACTTGTAATTCCTATCATCATGTTGTGATTTGGAATTCCAGTTGATGCAATATAAAAATAAGTGCCATCCCAACTGGTACTAAGCGCGGGTTTAAAAGCCGAAAAAGCAGAATCAATAAACGTGGTAGTGGTTTTAGGTATCACAACCCCAATCGGGTTGGTATTTGTGTTGTTTGAAGTAGTGGTATCAGATTTGCTGCAGGCAATAAAAATTGAAAAAATAAACAGGAAAGCAATGGCAATAGATCCTAATCTAGCATTGAAAACATAAGTCTTGAATAAACTTTTATTTAGCGCATATAAAATTAATGCTAAAAAGCAAAGAATAAATAAAGGCATCAATTGATACTGGTCATTATTGACAGCATTTTCTTCGTCTAAATTCGCGTAGTTAACTTTAGAGCATTTATTTATTTTTAATTTAGCCAGTTGTTGATCTTGACTACTTAATTCATTTATATAAATGGGTTTAATAACACCATCCTCTTGCTCTAGAAATATTTTATTGTCCTTGGCAAAAGAAAAATTTCCTTGAATAATTTCACCTGATTTTAATCTCCACGTGTTTAAAAGGATGCCGTCGCCCTTGTGATAATGGCCTCCAGGATGCGCCATAAGATTGGTACTTTGAAAAAGAAGGCATAGCGCTAATAAATAAATTAGATTTTTCATAATTATGGTCTTGTATAAGTGACACTCATCACTGCACTGTCAACAATCTTGTTTTTCATCCCAGCCAATAAAATATCCATAGTAACCAGTGTGTTTGGGACAGTGATTGAAGGTGTTGCGTTTAATGCATACAATGTTAAAACATAAGTTTTTGCTCCAGGTCCCTGAGAGCAAGGAGGGGTATAAGTGGTCTTGCCATCCACTGTGTTGATGCCAAATACTCCAATTGACTTTGAATTATCAGGTATTGCATAGGTAGTAACAGGAATATTATACAACACTATATAAACGTGCTTATCGCCAGTAGGGGGTATGGTATACATTGTAATGGCATAACTTGTAGTTGTGCTTGGTGCATTTGACCATTGTAAACCTGGAGAAATGCCTAAGCTATCACAGGTATATAATTTTGGGTAAAGGCCATTGTGTGCAAAGCCATTGCCACTGAATTTTATTTGATTGGCTATTGTTGGTGCACTTGTATTTGTCGTTTTTTGACAACTAAGAGAAAAAATTACTAATGAAAATAAAAAAATTTTATTTTTTAAATAAATCATAAGAAGTAGCATAAATCATTCGAGGCAGATTAAACAATCCTCAAATTTTTTATTGTGGGTTGTTTAATCTATACACACGTAAAAAATTCTCACCCAAAATTTTTCTAATATCTTTATCGGAATAACCTCTGGCTATCAATGCTTGTGTAAATTTAGGATAATCCAATACTGTTTTTAATTGTTTCGGGGCCGAATCAATGCCATCAAAATCAGAGCCAATACCTACGTGGTCAACTCCTATTAATTTAACAATATGGTCTAAGTGTTTCATAAGCTGTTCTATGTCTGGCTTGTTGGCTTCACTTTCGGTAAAATACTTTTCTGCCAAGGTACTAAAGGCGTATTCTCTTTGTATGCCGGTGCGTAACATAGAATCTAATTCAGCTTGATGTCTGCCTCTGAATGCAGCATCTTTCTTTGCAAAAGTACTATCCACAAAAGCGGAATAAAAATTAAGGTGAATCACGCCCCCGTTTTTTCCTACTGCTATAATCTGGTCATCTTTCAAATTTCTCGTAACAGGACAAATGGAATAGGAATTACTATGAGATGCAATGACAGGTTTGGTAGTGGTTTTGATGGCATCCCAGAATGTGGTTTCTCCTACGTGAGAGATATCTACGATAATGCCTAATTTATTCATGCGATGAATAACTTCTTTTCCAAAAGCAGTTAGCCCTCTTGGCCCAGTATATTTTGGATCTTTTTCGTCTGCATGGGAGCTAGCCCAAGTAGGAGAATTGTTCCAAGTAAGGGTCATGTAGCGAACGCCTCTTTTGTAAAAAGTATCTAAACGGTCTATATTGTCTTCGATCATGTGGCCACCTTCTACACCGTATTGTGCGACAATTTTATTTTCTTTCAAAGCTTTTTGAATGGCCGACCAGCTTTTAGCAATGACAATTTTATCAGGATTGCGCGCAGCCACAGCTTCGAGGGTATCCATGGATCTCATGGCCCAGGCGTAAGGATTTTTTCTTTCACCATCGCACCAAACCGAAAACAACTGGTAGTCGACGCCACCTTGTTTAAATCTTTTTAAATCGGAGTGGTTTTTGCCAGTAAGGTCTTGATCAAGGCTTACTTTTTTTTCGATACAAGCGGTAATACAATCATTATGGGTATCCACCAATACCGATTTATAGTGAATGGCTTGCGCATTTGCGTTGGCGGCTATTAAAAGTAAAAGGAAGGATAGATATTTCATAAGAGGAGATTGTTTTAATTGACAACTAAAATAGCTATTTTTGCTCACCTAAAAACGACTATGTTAGACAAATTAGAAGCCATAAAAGCAAGATTCCAGCAGGTAGGGGTGGCTTTGACCAATCCGGAAATTATCAATAACCAATCAGAATTTGGGAAATTGAGTAAGGAGTACCGCTCCCTAGAGAAAATCATCATTCCCTATGAGCGTTATAGGAAAGTATTGGAGGAGCATAAATTTGCCAAAGAAACTTTGAATGGGGATGATGCAGATATGAGAGAATTGGCAAAAATGGAGATGCCTGGATTAGATGCGGAAAAAGAAAGTTTGGAAAAAGAATTGACAAAATTATTAATACCTAAGGATCCACAAGATGACAAGAATGCCATTATTGAATTAAGAGCAGGTACGGGTGGGGACGAAGCCAGTTTATTTGTGGGTGATTTGCTTACGATGTATACAAGGTATTGTCAGAAAAAAGGATGGAAAGTAGCGCTGGTAAGTGAGAGTGAAGGTTCTGTGGGTGGTTATAAGGAAGTAATATTAGAAGTAATGGGTGAAGATGTATATGGGACCATGAAATTTGAAAGTGGGGTACACCGTGTGCAACGTGTACCTTCTACAGAAACACAAGGAAGAGTGCATACTTCAGCAGCAACTGTTGCAGTGATGCCAGAAGCAGAAGAAGTTGATTTTGTGTTGAATCCTGCGGACGTAAAAATGGAAACCTCACGAAGTGGTGGTGCGGGTGGTCAAAACGTAAACAAAGTGGAGACCAAGGTCATGTTAACGCATATACCCACAGGCACGGTTATTATATGTCAAACAGAGCGTTCGCAGTTGGGGAATCGTGAAAAGGCGATGACCATGATGCGTACTAAATTGTTTGAAGAACAAGTGCGTAAGCAAGAAGATGAAATTTCAAGACATCGAAAGACATTGGTGAGTACTGGAGATAGAAGTGCAAAAATTAGAACTTACAATTGGCCACAAGGAAGAGTTACCGACCATAGAGTGGGGGTGACTTCTTACAATTTAGACGCGGTTATCAATGGAGAGATCGAAGAATTTATTGAAGCTTTGCAAGTAGCTGAGAATGCGGCGAAGATGTTGGTACAACAATAAGCCCTTACCATTATTTAGCTAAACTTTTTTCCCATTCCCAAGCAGTTCGCATCATTTCATCTAAGTCATACTTACAAGTCCAGCCTAATTTTTTTACTGCATAATCATTGTTAGCATAAATAGCAACAATATCACCTGGTCTTTTTGGTCCTATTTCATAATTCAATGTAATTCCTGCTACTTTTTCAAAAGCTTTGATGGCTTCTAAAACGGTAATGCCATTGCCTGTGCCTAAATTGAAAATTTCACAATGGTTCACTTTATTATTTTTAATAGAATATTGCATGGCCAAAGTGTGGGCATGTGCTATATCGCAAACATGAATGTAATCACGAATACAACTTCCATCGCGGGTATCGTAATCGTTGCCGTATACCTGCATTTTTGGTAATTTACCAATGGCGGTTTGTGTAATAGCAGGTACTAAATTTTGGGGACGTCCAATAGGTAATTCGCCAATCGCAATGGAAGGGTGCGCGCCTACTGGATTAAAATATCTTAAAAGAATACTAGACAAAGGATGCGCCACCGTGCTGTCTTGAACCATGGTTTCTCCCATTTGTTTGGTAGCACCATAAGGAGAAGCGGCTGTTTTTAATTCGGTAAGTTCAGTGACTGGAATGTGGTCGGGGTTGCCATACACGGTACAGGAAGAAGAAAAAATAAAATGCTTTGCATGATATTTAACTGCCAATTGTAATAAGTGTATTAAAGAAAATAAATTATTCTCATAATAGTCTAAGGGCTTTTCAACCGATTCGCCAACGGCCTTGTATGCTGCAAAATGAATGATGCCTGTAATAGTGGGGTGGTCTATAAAAATTTGTTCTGTGGCAGCTTTATTGGTTAAGTCAATAACGTAGTTCTTAATTTTTTTGCCTGTAATTTTTTCAATGCCTTCTAAAGAATGGGCCGAAGACCTGGATAAATTATCCACGGAAACAACATCAAATCCATTTTGAATTAAATCAACTATGGTATGAGCGCCAATGTAGCCACAACCCCCAGTTACTAAAATAGTTTGCATTAAGAATGATTAGAATACAAAGTAACGAAAAAAAACTTTAGGAAGCCTTATTGGCCAAGGTAAATCCAACCGTGGTACCCACGCTTAATTTGCTTCTTATGTGCATGGTTTCGTTGTGCGCTTCAATGATGTGTTTGCAGATGGCTAATCCAAGACCCGTTCCTCCAATTTCTCTACTTCTTGCATCGTCTGTGCGGTAAAAACGTTCAGACAATCTTGGGATGTGTTCTTCTGCAATACCTATGCCGTCATCACTTATTTCAATTAAAATTTTTTGATCTTCTATTGCATACACGCTGGCAATAATTTGGCCATCTACCTTTCCATACTTGGAGGCATTGGAAAGAATATTCACTATCACTTGATATATTTTATTCTTATCAGCAAAAACATAAGTTGGTGTTTCTGATCCTTTCTTAAAACTAAATTGAATATTTTTTTTAATCCATTTCACATTTAAATTATTCACAGCTTCAGAAATAAGGTCTTGAATAATAAAAGATTGTTTTAGAATTGGGTCCTTATTAATTTCTAAATTGGTAATGGAATCCACGTCATTGAGCAACTGAACCAATCTTTGTACATTGGATTGCGCTTTGTTAATGAATCTTTTTCCTGTTTCTAATTCTTCTATGGCACCATCTGCGAGCAACTCTAAGTAGCCTTGTATCGCAAAAATGGGTGTTTTAATTTCGTGGGAAAGATTTTGCAAAAACTCTTTTCTAAAAGCTTCGTTGGATTGTAGGTCTTGAATTTCTTTTGTTTTTTGAGCCGCCCATTCTTCCACATCCGCTCTTACATCATCAATGCCTTTTTGAGGTAGGATATATTTTTGATAAGCTTCTTCTCTTTTACTTGCTTTGGTTTGGGCAATCAACTTGTAAATTAATTTTATTTTACGATAAATAAAATATTCTAAAATTTCATGCAAAATAAAATAGATAATAACAAAGCTGGCAATAAAATAAACCAACAATAATTTCCAATTGGAGAATAATATAAAAACACTAAGCGTAATTAAAGTAGCCAACAGTAAAGCTGTTAAGGCAGCAAGTTGTTTTGGTGAAAGATTTTTTCCTTTAAACATAAATGTGTAAACCCTTGGATAAATGTAAAAAATGCTACTGCAAAGTTATCCTTTTATTGCTAATAATCGAACTTGTATCCTACGCCTTTAACCGTTGTAATGCAATCAATACCCAATTTGGCCCTTATTTTTCTGATGTGTACATCAATGGTGCGGTCGCCCACAATCACATCATTGCCCCAGACTTGAGATAAAATTTCCCCCCTCAAAAAAACCCTTCCTGGTTGAGCGGCTAGTAAGTAAAGCAGCTCGAATTCTTTCTTTGCCAGTACATACGTCACTCCTTTGAGCGTAGTTTTGTATTGGGTAAGATCGATACTTAAATCTTTGGAATTAATTATTTTATTTTGGCCAGTGCCAGGTTGTAATCTTCTAAATAAGGCTGTAATGCGACTGATTAATACTTTCGGACTAATGGGTTTGCTAATGAAATCATCTCCCCCTAATTCCAAGCCTTTGATATGTGATGTTTCGTCATTCAATGCGGTTAATAATACAATCAATGTTTTATCAAATTGCGCATTGCTCCTTAGGTATTCGCAAACTTCAAAACCATTTCGTTTGGGCATCATCACATCCAAAATAATACAATCGGGATCAAATTTATTTGCTTTTTCTATGGCATCACTTCCATCATTGGCAGTGATGACTTCAAATCCAGCTTTGACTAAATGAAAACTAATAATTTCAAGGATGTCTGCCTCGTCATCAGCGATGAGTATCTTTATTGGTGTTTCCATAGTGTTTTTGCTAGGACAAAATTAGTTTTTATATGCCACAACACCTTACTCCATCTATATTATCAAATTGTTAACTGAAAGCTAGAAGCAATAAATTAGGTACACTTAATTAACTGTTTAACAAGTGTTTGATATAGGGATTCATTTTACGCTCTCTTCCCAGTTGGGTCACTGGCCCGTGACCAGCGTAGATGGACAAGGTATCGGGTAAGGGTAAAATTTGGTTTCGGATGCTTTTGATCAAATCTTCAGGATTGCAGCCCGGAAAGTCCGTTCTTCCAACACTGTCTTTAAATATTAGATCTCCCCCTAAAATAAAATCTTGTTTTTGATGGTAAAAGCAAACACTTCCTGGGGAGTGACCTGGTGTGAGCAATACTTTAAATTCCTCTTTACCAAAGGAAATAATTTCTTGGTCTTGGATGTATTGAATAGGTCCTTTGTAGGCTTCCACTGGAATGCCATACTTGGCTGCAGCTTCAGGCAATCGGTCCAAAACGATTTGTTCATTGCTATGCAATAAAGCAGTCAATCCATAAGTTTCACTCATAAAGTTATTGCCAAATACATGGTCTAAATGACAATGTGTATTCAATAGTAGTGTGGGCTTTAATTCATTTTTAGCAATAAAATCGGTCAATGTTTTTTCTTCTATACGAGTGTAGCAACCTGGATCAACAATAATAGCTTCTTTATTTTCATCGTAAAGCACATAAGTATTTTCTTGAAAGGCGTTGAAGCAAAATGTTTGAATGGTTAGCATGATTATTTATTTGCACTTAAGCTTTTGCAAATGTTTTTTACGATGGCTGGACCTTCATAAATAAATCCTGTCCAAACTTGCACCAGTGATGCGCCTGCTGTTATTTTAGTTGCTGCATCTGCTCCTGAAAAAATACCACCACTTGCAATAATGGGGATGCGGCCAGCGATGCCCTTATGAATGTATTGTAATACTTGAGTTGATTTTTCCAATAGTGGTTTTCCACTTAATCCGCCTGTGCCAATTTTTTTAGCTCTTTCAAAATTAAGTCCAGTTAATAAGTTGCGATCTATGGTGGTATTGGTGGCTACCAATCCATCAATTTTTATTTCGGTGGTGAGTTCAATGATATCGTCTAAGGCTGACAAAGCTAAATCGGGGGCAATTTTTAATAAGATGGGTTTATTGTTTTTATTTAAATTCTGCAATTCAGAAAATATTTTTCTTAAAGATTCCTTTTCTTGCAACTCTCTTAAACCAGGCGTATTAGGCGAACTCACATTTACTACAAAGTAATCTACAACAGATTCTAAGCCTTTAAAATTGGTGCAATAATCTATCCATGCTTCACTATTGTCTGTGACTTTATTTTTTCCAATATTGCCGCCTACAATTAAATGGGAGTCTGCTTTTGCTTTTCTTTCTTTTAATCTGGTGGCGATCATTTCTAATCCATCATTGTTAAAACCCATTCTGTTGATTAATGCTTTTTGTTCTGGGATTCTAAACAATCTTGGTTTCGAATTTCCCGCCTGTGGTTTTGGGGTAACAGTTCCAATTTCAACAAAGCCAAATCCAAGCATTTCTAGTTCATCTAAATAGGCAGCATTTTTATCAAAACCCGCAGCCAATCCAACTGGATTAGGAAAGTGAACGCCAAAACAAGTTTTCTCTAAATCCTTTTCTTGGTATTGAAAACGATGAGACAATTGCTTTTTTAGCATGGGGACAGCTGCAGCCAATTGCAATGCTCGCATAGAAACCTGGTGCGCTGTTTCTGGAGGTAAGATAAATAAGCTGTTTCGCAGGAGCGGGTACATCATATTGCAAATTTACAATGAAATATTTAGTTGCATAAACAACTTTTTATAAAAATCACTACATTTAGGGGGTCAATGGGAGCTATTTTACCTTGACGATTTCAAAATACTTATTTTATGCAAGAGGCTTATATCGTAGCAGGCTTTAGAACAGCCGTTACAAAAAGTAAAAAGGGAGGATTTAGATTCATGCGTTCCGATGAATTGGCGATTGAAGTCATCAAAGGTTTGATGCAAACCCTACCTACAATAGATCCCAAATTCATAGATGATGTGATCGTTGGCAATGCAGTTCCAGAAGCAGAACAAGGTCTACAATTTGGAAGAATCATTGCTGCCAAAGCTTTGGGTATTGAAGTGCCAGGCATTACCATAAACAGGTATTGTGCAAGTGGTTTGGAAAGTATTGCTATGGCCACTGCAAAAATAAGAACAGGCATGGCAGATTGTATTATTGCAGGGGGAACAGAATCGATGTCGATGGTGCCTACCGCTGGTTGGAAAACAGTTCCAGCTTATTCTATTACAGTGGATGAACCAGATTATTATTTATCCATGGGCTTAACGGCAGAAGCGGTAGCCAATGAATATAAAATTAATAGAGAAGATCAAGATGCTTTTGCTTTGGCTTCTCATCAAAAAGCAAAGCAAGCCATTGACAATGGATTTTTTAAAAAAGGTATTTTACCAATCACGGTAAATGAAACTTACATCAATGAAAAAAATAAAAGAGCAACGCGTAGTTATGTGGTAGATACGGATGAAGGTGTAAGAGCAGATACCACTATTGAAGCGTTGGCAAAATTGAAGCCAGCCTTTGCTCTTAAAGGATCTGTGACTGCAGGCAACTCCTCTCAAACCAGTGATGGCGCTAGTTTTGTGATGGTGATGAGTGAGAAAATGATGAACTCCCTTGGATTAAAACCTATAGGGAGATTGGTGAATTGTGCTTCTGCAGGAGTGCATCCTAGAATTATGGGAATCGGTCCCATTGCAGCGGTACCGAAAGTATTAAAGCAAGCAGGCATGACACAGGATCAAATAGATTTATTTGAATTGAATGAAGCCTTCGCTTCTCAATCCTTGGCAGTGATTAGGGCCCTTGCTTTGGATGTCAATAAAGTAAATATCAATGGGGGTGCCATTGCCTTGGGGCATCCTTTAGGTTGTACCGGAAGTAAATTAACCGTTCAAATACTCAACGATTTAGAAAGGCTAAATAAAAAATATGGTATCGTGACCGCTTGTGTGGGCGGGGGCCAGGGCATAGCCGGCATCATTGAAAGATTTTAAACCCTTTCTTTTGGATTGTAAATCTTGCAGTTCATCCAATTTCCTCCTTTTTTTGCCATTTTTTGCCTAAAAATGGATAGTTTAGAGACTTCTTTATTCTTAAAATAAGCAAACTTTTAACCATGCGTATAACTATTGTCGGAATGCTAATGTTCACTTTGACTGTTAGCAATTTGTCTGCTCAAAAATCAAAAAAAGCAGCACCTGTTGTCACTCCTACTGAAACTAAAGTAGACATTAACAAGGTATTTAAAAATTGGAAGCCGCGTAATGTGGGTCCTGCCTCTATGAGTGGTCGTGTTACTACGATTGATGCAGAAGTAGCAAATCCTAATAATATTTGGATTGGTGCTGCTTCGGGTGGTGTTTGGAAAACCAATAACAGTGGTGTAAGTTGGACACCCGTTTTTGATGAACAACCCATTTTAAATATTGGGTCATTGGCCATTCAACAATCTAATCCAAGTGTAGTTTGGGTAGGAACAGGCGAGGGCAATCCAAGAAATTCAGTAAGCATTGGAGAAGGAATATATAAAACATTAGATGCTGGAAAAACATGGAAAAGAATGGGCTTGGAACAAACTAGAAATATTCATAGGGTGATTATTGATCCAACCAATCCCAATACAGTTTATGCAGGAGCCATTGGAAATCCTTATGGACAAAGTAAAAACAGAGGTGTCTATAAAACCACCGACGGTGGTGAAACTTGGAATCAAATATTATATACCAATGATACTTCAGGAGTAGGTGATATGATTATGGATCCAAAAAATCCAAATAAATTATTGGTAGCCATGTGGCATCATTATCGCAACCCCTATCATTTAGAGAGTGGTGGTAAAGGAAGTGGCATTTATATGACCATTGATGGCGGTAAAAATTTCACCAAATTGGGAAAAGAAAATGGATTGCCTGATGGAAATCTAGGTCGTGTGGGTATTGCTATTAGCAAGTCCAATCCTAACAGAGTGTATGCTTTGGTAGAGTCTACCAAAAGTGGTTTGTATAAAAGTGATGACGGTGGATATAATTTTACTTTAGTGAATTCTCAAAAATCAATTGTAGACAATCGTCCATTTTATTTCCAAGACATTATTTGCGATCCATTGAATGAAAATACCCTTTGGTACATTAGTCAAACTGTGGTAAAAAGTATCGATGCTGGAAAAAGTTTTGAAACCATTATTCCTTACAGTGGTATTCATCCAGATCATCATGCATTTTGGATACATCCAACAGATAATAAATTTATGTTGGACGGGAATGATGGCGGTATTGGTTTGACAAGAGATGGCGGAAAGACATGGATGTTTGATGAAAAAATTCCAGTGGGACAATTCTATCATGTGAATGTTGACAATGAAACCCCCTATCATATTATGGGTGGAATGCAAGACAATGGTTCTTGGAGAGGTCCGGCTTATACTTATATACAAGGAGGCATTAAGAATTTCTATTGGGATAATTTATGGGGTGGAGATGGATTTGATGTAATGCCTGATCAAGAAGATGCCAATTGGGTATATGCTATGAGTCAGGGGGGTTCTGTAGGTAGATACAATACAAATACAGGAGAGCGTTCAAATATTCAACCACCAGCGCCAGATGCAAAAACACTGATGCGTTTTAACTGGAATGCAGCCATTGCGCAAGATCCATTTGATAAAAAAACAATTTATTTCGGTGCTCAATTTTTAAATAAAAGCGTGAACAAAGGTGCTTCTTGGAAAGTCATTTCTCCAGACTTAACTACCAATGACAGCGCTAAAATAGATCAAACAAATAATGGAGGATTGAGTGTGGACATTACGGGTGCAGAAAATCATTGCACAATTATAACCATTGCTCCATCTGCGCTTCAGAAAGATGTCATATGGGTAGGTACAGATGATGGCAATGTGCAAGTAACTACCAATGGTGGTCAAACTTGGAACAATATCACGGCCAATATTACAGGATTGCCTAAGGGTTCGTGGATACCTCAAATTAGAACATCTACTTATAATGTGAATGAAGTTTTTGTAGTTGCAAATAATTATAGACAAGGTGATTTTGCTCCTTATATTTTTAGAACTACTGATTTTGGAAAAACATGGACCAATGTATTAAACAGTACTAAAGTAACTGGTTATGCGTTGTCCATCATTCAAGATCCAACGGAACCTAATTTATTTTTTGTAGGAACAGAGCAAGGGATGTATGTAAGTTTAGACAATACAGAAAATTTCCAACAATGGAAAAACGGTTACCCATCTGTTTCTACTTATGATTTTGCCATTCAAGAAAGAGAAGCCGATTTAGCGATCGCAACTTTTGGACGTGCGATGTGGGTATTAGATGACATCAAACCATTGCGTAAGTTGGCGCACAATAAAGGAGCAGCTACTAGCTTTTTTGTTTCTGCACCTGATGCTGCAATCAATGCATCTTACAAAAATGCCACCTACGAATGGAGTACTTGGGGAATGTATGATGGAACCAACCGTCCTGCAGGGTATCCTTTTACAGTGTATTTGATAGACAGCCTTAAAAAAGTGAAAGTACAAATTAAAGATGCACAAGATTCTGTGATTAGAAATCTAACTTTTAAAGTTGATTCTGGTTTTAACAGACAATATTGGGGCTTTGAGCAAAAAGGAAAACGTGGAGCTGGTATGCCTAAAACTGGCGGAGGAGGTAGAAGAATGATGGAAGAGGCACCAAGCACAGAACCCACAGAAGATAGAGAGATCAAAGGACGTGATGTATTGGCTGGAAAGTATAAAGTAGTCGTAACTGCTAACCATCAAAAAGACTCTATGTGGATTGAAGTAAAAAGTGATAGCAGATTGGCTGATAGAACTCAGGTGGTAAAAAAACAAGATGAATTGTTGGCAAAGCATCAAGCAAGTGCGGACAAATTCAATAGTGCTTTAGATCAATTAGATGAAGTAGATGCCTTATTGTTACAATTAAAAGCAGAATGGAAGGACAAGAAGGACAAAGGATTGGATACCTTAAATAAAGCACATAAAAATATCACAGCTAAAGCCAAAACATTGCGTGAATTTATTTCAGGCAAAAAACAAGAAAAGCAAGGTTATGGCACGGTACCAGTGATTACTCCTATGTCAATTATTAGAGAAGCGAGTATGTTATTGATGAGTAAGAATACCATGCCTGGTGAACAAGAAGAACAAAAATTACAAGAGGCGGAAATGGCCATTCAAAATGTAATTTCCAAAGCGAATGAATTCTTTACTAAGGATTGGGCTGCTTTTAGAAAATTAGTAGAAGCCACTCCTATTAAAAAGTTTAAGGATTACGAAGCTATAAAATAAGTTTGCGAGAAATTAAATCCTGCTAGAAATGCAGGATTTAATTTCTTTCCCTCTAATGATTTTTCAAATCCTAGCGGGTTTGTGAGAATACAAATCATAGCAGAAATTTAGTGTTTAAAAATTTTAAAATTGAATCGTATGAAAAAGTTTTTATTATTAACTACAGCCCTATTTTCTTTGTTTGTAGTTAATAAAGCGGATGCACAAAAGAAAAAAACAGTCGCTACTCCAGAGCAATCTAGTGGTATTGCCCAAGATCCTATTGTGAAGGCACAAAATTTTCGATTGATTGGTCCTTTTAGAGGAGGCAGGGCAGCTGCAGCGGTGGGTTCTTATTCAGACGTAAATACTTTTTACATGGGTGCCACCGGAGGTGGTGTTTGGAAATCAATGGATGCGGGTAATAATTGGAAAAATATTTCTGATGGTTTCTTTGGTGGTACCATTGGTGCCATTGCATTGGCGCCTTCTAATGAATCAGTGGTGTATGTTGGAGAAGGAGAGAACTCAATGAGAGGCAATGTGAGTGAGGGTTTGGGAGGAATGTGGAAATCGACCGATGACGGAAAAACATGGAAAAATATTGGATTGAAAGAAGCCAGACATATTGTAAGAATTGTAGTACATCCAAAAAATCCAGATATTATTTGGGCTGCAGTTATGGGACATTTATTTGGACCCAATGAAACAAGAGGTGTATTTAAAAGTACCGATGGGGGACAGAATTGGAAAAAAGTATTGTATGTTAATGACCAAACAGGTGCCAGCGATTTAGTTATAGATCCAAGCAATCCAGAAATATTGTATGCAGGTACTTGGCAATTGATTCGTACTCCTTATAGTTTAGAAAGTGGAGGAGAAGGTTCTGGCTTATATAAAAGTACCGATGGTGGAGCCTCCTGGACTTCTATAAAAGCAAACAAAGGATTCCCAAAAGGAGTATGGGGCATCACAGCCATTGCTGTGGCGAAATCAAATACCGAAAAGTTATATGCGTTAATTGAAAATAAAGACGGTGGATTGTTTGTTTCAGAAAACGGAGGAAAGACTTGGGAATTGGTAAGCAGCGACAACAATATTCGTCAACGTGCCTGGTATTATACAAAGGTTTTTGTAGATCCTGCTGATGAAAACAAAGTATATTGTCCGAATGTAAATTTTATGGTTTCAACTGATGGAGGTAAAACTTTTGTTTCAGGAAGAACTCCACATGGCGATCATCATGATTTATGGATTGATCCTAAAAATGGCAAGCGCATGATTGTTGCAGATGATGGGGGTGCGCAAGTAAGTTTAGATGGTGCAAGAAATTGGAGCACTGTGATGAATCAACCCACTGTTCAAGTGTATAGATTGAGTACAGATACACATTTCCCTTATCGAATATTGGGTGCGCAACAGGATAACAGTGCCTTTAGAATTTTATCAAGTTCTTATGGTGCTTATATTGGAGAAAACGATTTTGAAGTAACGGCTGGAGGGGAGAGTGGCTATATTGTTGCAGATCCTTTAAATAGCGATGTGGTTTATGGCGGATCTTATGGCGGATTAATTACCAGGTATGATCATAAGACGGGAGAAAATAGAGTCGTGAATGTATGGCCTGACAATCCAATGGGAGCAGGTGCCGATGTTCAGAAATATCGTTTTCAATGGAATGCGCCCATCTTTTTTTCACCACACAATCCTAAAAAATTATATACCACAGGCAATCATTTATTTGCCACTGAAAATGATGGTGCAAGTTGGACACAACTTTCTCCAGACTTAACCACCAATGACAAAAGCAGACAAAAAAGTTCTGGTGGACCCATCACACAAGACAATACCAGTGTAGAATATTATTGTACCATTTTTACTGCAGCAGAATCTCCATTGGAAAAAGATTTATTATGGACAGGAAGTGATGATGGGTTAATCAATGTAAGTAGAGATGGTGGAGCGCATTGGAAAAATGTTACTCCAAAAAATATTCCAGAGTGGATGATGTGGAATAGAGTAGAAATAGACCCTTTAAGAAAAGGAACTGCTTATTTTGCTGGTACAAGATATAAGTTAGATGATTTTGCACCTTATTTATATAAGACATCGGATTATGGGGAAACTTGGGAAAAAATAACCAATGGTATAGACCCAATGCACTTTACAAGAACCATTTTAGCGAGTACAAAAAAAGCGGGTGTGCTGTTTGCAGGTACTGAATATGGGTTGTATGTTTCTATGAATGACGGGAAATTATGGGAGCCTTTGCAGCTAAATTTACCTGTGACACCCATTACTGATATGATCATTCGTGACAATAATTTAATTGTGGGCACACAAGGCAGAAGTTTGTATATATTAGATGACTTATCTTTTATTGAAAACTATCAAGCAAGTAATACGGGTTCTTCTAAAGTATTTCCAGTGGCGAATGCCTATCGTGTTCCTCCTCAAATGGGAGGAAGACGCAGTCGTGGAGTTGCCACTGGCATTCCAGCCAATGTGGGCATCAATCCTCCAAAAGGGGTGGTTGTCAATTACTGGTTGAAAGCGGTAAATGACAGCACTGCTGTTCAAATTGATATTTTGGACGACAACAAAAAATTGCTCAGACATTTTAGTTCCAAAGACGCTGGAAAAGACAAATCGATAGTAGTGGAGAATGGCTTACAACAATTTACTTGGAATTTATACCATAAAGAGATTGAAAAGCCAAGTGAAGATTTGATATTTTGGAATGGATCAACCAGTCCAGTATTGGCTGCACCTGGTAAATATTTTGCCAAAGTAAGTATTGATAAAGATTCAGTGACCTATCCTTTTGAGATTATTGCTGATCCCAATTATAAAGTGTCTAATGCAGATTTAAAAGCACAGGAACAATTTTTATTAGAAGTACAGGCTAGTTTTAGTACGGTGATGAAAACTTTAAAAGGGATCAAAGAAATACGTGCGCAAGTTCAAGTTTTGCAAAAGAAAACAAAGGATACAACCTTTCAAAAACAAAGCAATGATTTGTTAAACAGCATAAAATCTATTGAGGAAGCCTTGCATCAAACCAAAGCCAAAAGCGGTCAAGATGTCTTAAACTTCCCAATTCGTTTGGATGATAAATTAGCTGGTGTATTTCAATCTGCAGCAGCTGGCTATGTTGCTCCGACGAAACAAGTAAGGGAAACTTATATGGTCTTAAAAGCACAAACCGATGAGCAGTTGAAAAAATATGATATGATTAAGAAAGAAGGCGTGAAAGCTTTAAATGAAGCTGTACATAAATTAATGATCCCCATTATTGGAAATTAATGTACGCTGTTAGGATAAAAAAAGGGGCCCTTTATCAAAGGGCCCCTTTTTTTATTGAGTTTTATTCAAAGTCGGTGTACAATAGATATTTCTTTCTAATTTTTTTAAACTTATTAATTCCTTTTTGCCAACTGGCTCTGATTTTTTTGGCCGATACACCGGATTGTATTTGTGCCATTAAGTTTGCATTGCCAGCCAGCTTATTAAAATAATAAGTGGTCGTATTATTTTTTCCTTTAGATGCAACAAAAAAGGAATCTCTTAATGGGAAAGCATCGTAGGTTTCAATGAGCCATTCAAGATTAATTTGATGCAATGGTGGGTTGCTTTGGCTGAGGTCCCATCCATAACAAACCTGTCCTTTTAATTTTGGATCCTGAGCGCCAACTCTTGCGCTAGGCGTAAATTGAAAACCTTTATTGGCTATCAATGGATGTCCTATATACGCAAAAGCATGATCTGTACCACGTCCCTCACTTAATATGGTTCCTTCGATTAAGCAGGTAATAGGATACCAATAAATGGCATTCATACTTGTTAAGTTGGGAGATGGAGCAATATTTAATTGGTACCTGGTTAGGTGGTCGTAATTTTTACATGGAATTACGGTAAGATCTAGATGATTGCTGTTCTTTTCTTTTAACCAATGCTCCCCATTTAACATCGTAGCATATTCGCCAATGCTCATTCCATATACAATTGGGATGGTGTTTTTTCCGACAAAACTTGAGTAGGCGCTTTCTAAAACTGGACCATCCACATAATGTCCATTCGGGTTAGGTCTATCTAAAACTATTAAAGGCTTATTATAATCTTTAGCTGCTTCCATAAAATAATGCAAAGAAGAAATGTAAGTATAAAAACGAGCGCCAACATCTTGGATATCGAACAATAAAATATCAATGTCAAGTAAGTCGTTTTCATCTGGTCCGTATTTACTGCCATATAAGGAAACAATGGCTATGCCGGTTTCGGAATCAATACCACTATTCGTTTTTTCTCCAGCATCTGCGGTACCTCTCAATCCATGTTCGGGTGTAAATATTTTTTTAATGGAGATGCCCGCTTTTAATAAGGTATCAATTAAATGTTTATCCTTAACCATCGCTGTGTGATTGGTAAAAATACCTACTCTTTTATTTTTTAATAGTGGGAGGTATTCTTCCATTTGGTACGCACCTGGCAAAGGCATAATATTTTCTTGTGCAAATGAAGATTTATTTGCCAATAAAATAAACAAACTTAAAAAGTATAAAACTGCTTTTTTCATAAATAAATGAGCGTTTAAAGTGACAACAATATAGCCATTAAAATTAGACCTACATTGTTAAAATGAGGATGGCTAAATCAATTTAAATATTTAGCCACAATGGGCACCCTTCTGCCCACGCCAAAAGCTTTGGGAGATATGCGAATAATGGGACAAAATTGGTTACGCTTATATTCATTGTTGTTCACCATCTTTAATGTTTTATCCACTAAAAGGCTATCCCATCCTAGGTCTTTAATGGTATTCGGATCGGCACGTTTTTCTATGTATTGAAATAATATTTGATCCAATACTTCATAAGCAGGTAAGCTATCACTGTCTTTTTGATCTGGTCTCAATTCAGCACTAGGTGCTTTCGTAATAATATTTAATGGGATTATTTCTTGTGTAAGATTGATGTATTTTGCCAATTCGTACACTTGTAGTTTATAGCAATCTCCTAAAACGCTTAGTCCGCCAGCCATGTCTCCATACAAAGTGCCATAGCCAGTAGCCAATTCACTTTTATTGGAAGTATTTAACAATACATAACCAAATTTATTCGCCATCGCCATCAATAAATTACCTCTTGTTCTACTTTGAATATTTTCTTCTGCTAATGAAAAGGGAAGTTCTTTAAACAAAGGCTTGAGTGTAGTTAAAAAACTTTCATACACATCTTTGATTGGAATGATATCGTAGGGGTTGCCCAAATTTTTACTTAATTGCACTGCATCATTCACTGAATGATCTGTGGAATAAGGCGAAGGCATTAAAATGGCATGTACATTTTCTTTTCCCAATGCAGCACATGCAATGGCTAAAGTAACTGCAGAATCTATTCCTCCTGAAGAACCTAAGATGGCTTTTTTGAAGCCCATTTTATTAAAATAATCACGCACCCCTAAAACAAGGGCCTTGTATACTTGGTCTATATTTAATTCTGGAATTAATTTTATTGGGTTGAGTTCTTTGTTGGGCACGCTGGCTGCGGGTTCTAAAATGGGAGCATGAATTGAACCATCATCTGCACAATCGAAAGTGGCCAATGCCGATTCAAACATGGGCAAAGCGCCACATAAATTGGCATGCTTATCAAATACCAAAGAACTGCCATCAAAAACAATTTCAGTCTGACTGCCAATGGCGTTGCAATAAAATAAAGGGATTTTATATTTTAACACATTGGATTTGATGGTGGCCTTGCGATCCTCGTCGTGGGTATAATCAAAAGGAGAGGCGCTCAAGTTTAATAAAATGTCTGGCTTTTGATCCATCATCTTATCCATTGGGCAAATTCGATACAATGGGTTATCTCCTAAGTTCCAAATATCTTCACAAATGGTAATGGCTAATTTTTTTCCTTTAAATGGGATTACTTTCCAATCGTCTGCTGGTTCGAAATATCTGTTTTCATCAAATACATCGTAAGTAGGCAGTAAGGTTTTATGAATTTCTGCAATCACTTTTTTCTCATACAAGAAAAAAGCAGCGTTGAATAAATCTTTTCCTTTTTTATTGGGATTGCGAGCAGGGCTGCCAATTAAAACACCAATGGTGTCTGCAGCCGCTTTAATTTGATCAATACTCTGATAGCATTTAGTAATGAAATCATTAAACTCTACAAAGTCTCTTGCAGGATATCCGCAGATGCTCATCTCACTAAATAAAATTAAATCGGCTCCTTGTTTTTTGGCTTCTTCAATTGCGCATAAAATTTTATGCGTATTTTCTTCAAAATTGCCAATATGATAATTCTGTTGAGCGATAGAAATCTTCATAGGGCAAAGGTCGGTTTTTAACAGAAATAAACTTACTAATTCAAGAAGTAAATTTTACAGGAAAGCAGCGCAGCGGTGCCTTCACTTATTAGGCCTTAATTTAATTTTATAGGAGCTACCATTTTGAAAGCTGGAATATTTACATGAATCAAGTCCCTGGTTTCAATATTCTCCATCGTATAATGACCTTGCATTTTTCCTAATTCGCTTTTTAAATGACAACCACTTACATATTGGTAATGTTTTCCTGGCATAATTAAAGGTTGAACACCCACCACGCCCTCGCCTTCCACTATGCGGTGTTCGCTATTGCTGTCAAAAACCTCCCAATAACGCTTTAATAATTTAACAGGATATGAATTGTGGTTTTCAATGGTAATGCGGTAGGCAAACATGTACTCATTTTGCAAAGGGTTGCTATAATCCTTTTGGTAAAAGGTTTCTATGCTTACTTCAACACCCTCTGAAATTTTTGAGACCATAGGAAAATTGTCAATTGTACAATGGCAGAGTATACTGCGTGTTAAAAGTACCAAATATTTACGCCTATTATATAAAAAGCCTAGCAATTTTTTTATTAGACCCCGTAAGTCGTGTAACTTTGCAAAAACTAATGATTTAGGGCTAAAAAACATTGGTTTTCACGCTTAAATTTATCAAAAATGAAGATTGCAGTAGCAAAGGGAGATGGCATTGGACCAGAGATCATGGAGGCAGTTATCACTATTTTTAATGCTGCAAAAGTGCCTTTAGCATATGATTTTGTGGATATGGGAAAATGGGTTTTTGACAAAGGTTTTAACAATGGAATGACTGCTCAAGCCAAGGATACCATTGAAGCCTTAGGCATCCTATTTAAAGGGCCCATGGAAACACCAAAAGGCAAGGGGGTAAAAAGTGTAAATGTTACAGCACGTAAAACATGGAACACTTACGCCAACGATAGAAAATTTCAAACCTTAAGTGGCGTGGATACCGTATTTAGCAAAGCAGGAATTGCTATAGATTTAACCATTGTTAGAGAAAACATTGAAGATACCTATGGTGGAATAGAACACATGCTTACCCAGGATGTTGCTTTGGGCAGACGTTTTATTTCTCGTCCTGGAAGTGAACAAGTAATTCGATATGCTTTTGAAATGGCAAAGAAGAAAGGAGCGAAAAGAATTACTTGTGGGCACAAGGCCAACATCATGAAATTAACGGACGGCTTATTTTTAGAAGTATTTAAGGAAGTAGCGAAAGAATATCCAGAATTAAAATCGGACGATGTTATAGTAGATGATTTGTGTATGAAATTGGTAAGTCGCCCCGACTTATTTGATGTGATTGTATTAACTAATTTGCAAGGAGATATTGTGAGTGACTTATGTGCTGGATTAGTGGGTGGGCTTGGTTTTGCGCCTTCTGCAAATATTGGAGATCATATTTCTATTTTTGAAGCAGTACATGGCACTGCCCCGGATATTGCTGGAAAAAATATTGCCAACCCGACTTCGCTTTTATTAAGTGGATTAAGCATGTTGCGTCATTTGGGATTGATGGAGCAAGCCATATTAATTGAAAATGCGTTGTTGTTTACTTTAGAATCTGGTGTGCATACTGGCGACTTTGGCGACAAAAAAATTCCATCGGTGAATACCACCGTTTTTGCTCAAGCTATTATTGATAATTTTGGGAAACAACCCTTGCACAATCCAAAACCATTGCTGCCTAATTTTTACGTAACACCTACCAATTTTAAATTGGAACACAATCCCATGTTGCAAAGTGGTTTAAATGATGATCATAAAATTGTAGGAGTAGATTTTTTTATAGAAAGCAATGATCAGCCACAAGTAATTGCAGATAAATGCTTAAGTCACACCACAGAGGCGCTTAAGTTGGTTACCATTACCAATAGAGGTACACAGGTTTGGCCTTCGGGATCTATTTTTACCAATTTGGTGAATCAATATTATTGTCGTTTCGAAACAGTGAACGCATTGCCCTTATCACAGAATGATGTGATTGATTTATACCGCGCTTTGGCCATTGATTTTAAAATATGCTCCTTAGAAATATTGAATATGTGGGCGGATAAGAAAGCCTATAGTTTGGCTCAAGGGCAATAGATTCGATGCTTTTGCTTAAATCCCCTTGAATTTGGCGGTTTTTGCTATAAAATTGCTTTTTCTGGTGGGAAAAAAAACAATTTTGATGTAATTTCACGCCTAATTACAAAACTTCCTTTTATTTATGGCTGAAGTAATATTAATGCCCCGTTTAAGTGATACCATGACCGAAGGGGTGGTGGCAGCATGGCATAAAAAAGTAGGGGATGCCGTTAAAAAAGGCGACTTGTTGGCCGAGATAGAAACGGACAAAGCGACCATGGAATTGGAAAGCTATCAGGATGGTATTTTATTGCATATCGGAACACCAAGAGGTGGGAAATTACAAGTAAATGATTTATTGGCCATTTTTGGAAAAGCTGGAGAAGACATTTCTGCTTTAATTACAAAAAATACATCTGTTGCTGCCGAAGCTATTTCAACAGTTCCTGCTGCTGCAACAAGCGCAGCCGTGGAAGCGCCAATTGCTGCTGTAGATATTAGTGCGATGGAAGAAGTAGTCTTAATGCCTCGCTTAAGTGATACTATGACGGAAGGGGTGATTGCGGGTTGGCATAAAAAAGTAGGCGATAAAGTTGCCAAAGGAGAAGTCTTGGCAGACATCGAAACAGATAAAGCCACCATGGAATTGGAGTCCTATAAAGATGGCATTTTATTATATCAAGGAGCACAAGCTGGAGAAAAAATATTGGTCAATCAATTGTTGTGCATCATAGGACAACCTGGATTAGCTATTGATAGTATTGTAAAATCAATAAAAGCGCCCACTACTGCAGAAGCGCCTAAGGTTTCCGCGCCAGTAGCAACAACTGCTGCTGTTATAGCAACACCACAACTAGCGCCAGTAGCTGCGCCTAGCAGTGCTACAGTGGTCAACGAAGGAAGAATATTTGCTTCTCCATTGGCAAAGAAAATTGCCAAAGACAAAGGCATCGATTTAAAATTTGTGCAAGGCACAGGAGAGCACGGAAGAATTACAAGAACAGATTTAGAAAATTATAAGCCCTCAAGCATTGCAACCAGTGCTACTAAAATGGCTGCGCCAAGAAATACCAATTTTGTTGGTCAAGTAAGTTTTGTAGACACACCTGTTTCGCAAATGCGTAAAGTAATTGCAAAACGCTTAAGCGAAAGCTTGTTTACCGCGCCGCATTTTTATTTAACCATGAAAATTAACATGGATGCGACCATCGCTGCAAGAACGGTGGTGAATGAAACTGCGTCTGTTAAAATAAGCTTCAACGATTTTATCGTAAAAGCGGTAGCATTGTCATTAAAACAACATCCCAAAGTAAACAGCAGTTGGTTGGGAGAAGTAATTCGCGAAAACCATCATGTGAATATTGGTATTGCAGTTGCTGTAGAGGAAGGTTTATTGGTTCCTGTGCTTCGTTATGCAGATGGACTTTCCTTGGATGAAATAAGTGTTTCCGTGAAAGAGTTTGCTAAAAAAGCAAAAGATAAAAAATTACAACCTGCAGATTGGGAAGGAAGCACTTTCACCATTTCTAATTTAGGTATGTTTGGGATAGATCAATTCACCGCCATTATCAATCCTCCCGACGCCTGTATTTTAGCGGTGGGGGGTATTGCACAAGAGCCGGTGGTGAAAAATGGACAAGTCGTTCCAGGCAATGTTATGAATGTAACTTTAAGCTGTGATCATCGAGTGGTAGATGGTGCAACTGGATCCGCTTTCTTACAAACTTTAAAAAGCTATTTAGAAGAACCTATAAGAATGTTTGTATAATTTATTCGAGATTTATGAAATAGAAGCTCCAATAAATTCTGCGCTAATGATTTTTAAAAAAGGCCCCCGAGAACTCGGGGGCCTTTTTTTGTTTATTTATATCCTATTATAAGATTGCCTTATTAATCTACATCACAGCCAATAGGTGCACCGGGTGCCATGACAGTAGGTTTAGGAAGTACAATGTCTTTTGGATTTTTAATTCTTTCTAAAGCATAAGCATACTGTGCTTTGTGTGCATTGTCCGTTTT
This sequence comes from Chitinophagaceae bacterium, assembly GCA_947380905.1. Lineage (GTDB taxonomy): Bacteria > Bacteroidota > Bacteroidia > Chitinophagales > Chitinophagaceae > Sediminibacterium. The sequence goes on from CANCSS010000020.1 coordinate 30,099, forward strand.
TACTAAAGCTTCTAACTTTGATTTCAATTGTTGAATTCGGTCATTACAAATAGTTCTAACTTCAAAATTTGCTTCAGGACTTTGACTTACGCCTAATAACCAAGTAAGTGCTAATTGTTGGGTTTGTAATTGAATGCTTCCTTCTAAACCTGGCAATGTTTTAGCATACCAAGTTTTTTCTAAGACAGCATCTAATACTTGATCCCATCCAATGGTATTGGCCCTGGCTTTATTTTGTACCAATCTGTTGGCTCTTTCAACATTGAATAAAAAGCCCAATTCAAAATCTGCCAAAGCTTCTGCAGCCGCTAAGGCGTCAAAGCTCATCCCTGTTCTTTTATCAAATAATTCTCCCACATTATAATACATAGGAGGACGAGGGGGAATCAATGCTATAATTCTTTCAGGCAATGTAAGGGTACTTGCAGACAAGCAAGCTACTGCTGCATTTAATGCTTTTTGTTGAATGGCATTGGCTAAGATGGTAGGTTTAATTTGATTGTCATCACCTCTTACGCTATAATTATAATTGATACCACCAATTAGTTTGGTAACCGCTTCGTATTGATAGCGATGGTAATTGTACAACGGAACCAACATGTCTTCTAATTTAGCTAGCGGGGTACCATTGGGTATGGCAGACTCTCCAAATTGTTCCAATCCTTTTTTTCTAACGGCCAATACTTGGTCTAAGCCAACTACTGCATCAGATTGGTTGTCCCATAAATGTGCATAAGGATGAAATCCACTTGCAGCTCTTGCATCTGCATCTGCAATAAATAGCAAACCATTTTTAGAATTCTCTTTTAACATATTATCGAGAGCGGTATTTTCCACCTCAGTACTTACTTTCCCAAAATCCTGATAGCCAAACAAAATGGCTCTTTTATCCCAAGGGCCAATTTCTTTGGTATATACTTTAGAAAAATCTAGTGCTCCTTGTTCGTTTACAAAAATATTCGGATGAGGATAATCCATAACAGAAGCACGATCGTTGAAACTAGAAGCATAATTATGTTGTAGTCCTAAAGTGTGTCCCACTTCGTGTGCGGCCAACTGTCTCAATCTTTGAATGGCAGCAGTCCTCATTTTGTCTGTAACTGGTTTGCCATTGATATAGGGAGACAATAAAGCAGTAAAGATTAAATAATCTTGACGAACACGTAAAGAACCCAATGTCACTTGACCTTTAATAATTTCACCAGTTCTGGGATCGGCAATAGATGCGCCATAGCTCCAACCACGGGTAGAACGATGCACCCAATTAATCATATTGTAACGAATGTCCATAGGGTCGGCCGAGTCGGGCAGCACTTGCACTTGAAAAGCATTTTTATATCCAGCAGCTTCAAAGGCTTGATTCCACCATCTTGCACCATCTAGTAAAGCAGATCGAATGGGCTCTGGCGTACCGTTGTCTAAATAATAAATGATAGGTTTAACCGGTTCGCTGATGGCAGCAGTGGGATCTTTTTTATTTAAACGATGTCTATTAATCACCATTTTTTGAATGGGTTCACTAATGTCACTTCCGTAATCATAGTAGCTCGTGCCAGAAAAACTACTTCTGATATCATATTTTCTTGGAACATAATTATTGTCAGGAAGTTCTACAAAACTGTGGTGCATTCTTACAGTGAGCGCTTCTGGTGAAGGCGCGATGGACTGTATAAATTTTCCTGCGTCAGCACCTCCTACAAAAGTAAGTGTAGCTTCAAATTCTGAATTCTTGGGAAAATTTCGGGTATTGCTAATATAGATTGCCGAACGACCTTCATTTAATGCATAAGTACCTTGTTTCATTCTTCTAATTCTGTCAGCTACACCATGTGCATCTCTTAAGAAGAAAGAAGTGGCGTCCACTAAAATAACATTGCCATCTTCTGCTTCCACTGTAAAATTAAAAAGAATGGATTGAGCGAAAGATTCATTCACTGCTTTTTGTTCTCTTGGATCGTTGGTCACAGCGCGAAAATCATAATTGGGTTGGGTCAATAAAACTTTTTTACCAACTCTTTGGAAATAGACGATTCTTTTATCGCCAATTTGACCTCTGTCAAGCCCGATATCATTAGATCCTAGGCCTGCAGGTAAAGAGTTCACGTACAAGAAAGGAACATTTAATTTATCAATGGCAAGAAAAATTCTTCCTTGACCAGCATCCCACCAATAATTAAAATACCCTTTTCGGTATTCCATTGACTTTGTTTTTTCTGCAATGGGATTGGTTTGTGCTTGTAAAAGCATTGGGAAACATAATAACATTAAAATAATTCTCATAAATATAATTTTAATTAAAAATAAAAAATCCCGTCTTACCCGAATAAACGGAATCGGGACGGGATTTATCAGTTGAATAGGTTTACTATGCAGTGGGTGTAGTTGGATCCGTAAAAAGTGTTGGTGCAACTACAGGAGCTGCCACAGGCGCTGCTACTGGAGCTACTATTTTTTTCTTAGCAACTACCTTCTTCTTAGGTGCTGCTTTTTTTGCCACTACTTTCTTTTTAGGAGCCGCTTTTTTAGCAGTTGCTTTTTTCTTAACTACCACTTTCTTTTTAGGGGCCGCTTTTTTTGCCACTACTTTTTTCTTGGCTACTACTTTCTTTTTAGGAGAAGCTTTTTTAGCAGTTGCTTTTTTCTTAGCTACTACTTTCTTTTTAGGGGCTGCTTTTTTTGCTAGCACTTTTTTCTTGGCTACTACTTTTTTCTTACTTGACATGAGGGTTATTTTAAATTGTTTACTTAGGGTACTTGTATAAAATTACATTGTTTTGTTGTAACTCAATTAAATGTATTGATTTTTATAATAGTTTTGTACTATGAAATCAAACGTTACTTTAGTGGTTGGGGCAACGCCCAATCCAGAACGATATAGCTTTTTAGCTACTGCCCTTTTAGCAGAAAAAGGATTTTCGGTTTATCCTTTTGGAATTAAAAAGGGCTTTATCAATTCTACGCCAATAATCAACGAATGGCCAGCGCAAGGAAGCATAGATACAGTTACTTTGTACCTGGGGCCTGCAGCACAAGCCGATTACCTAGATGCTATTATCAAGCTAGCACCACGTAGAATTATTTTTAACCCAGGCACTGAAAACCCAATACTAGCATCACTTGCAGCAAAAAATGACATAGTAACCCTCGAGGCTTGTACTTTGGTTTTACTTAAAACCGGACAATATTAATAAAAAGAGGGATAAAGCAAAACAAAGCTAATGTTTAAATTGTCCCCAATTAGATCGGTCTAGATTTCGGTACTGAATGGCTTCACTTATATGGTTCATTTGAATGGTTTCACTCCCTTCTAAATCTGCAATACTTCTGCTTACTTTTAAAATACGATCAAAAGCACGGGCGCTCAATTGAAATTTTTCCATCGCATTTTTCAACAAAGTTTCTGCGGAATGGGAGATAACGCAATACGTTTTTAGCTGATGTTTACTCATTTGGGCATTGGTATATACCCCTTCTTCCATTTTAAAACGTTCAAATTGCATTTCCCTGGCTTTTTTTACTCTTTTTGCAATCATGGCCGAGGTATCGCCTTGCTTCTGGCCTCTTAATTCTTCATATAATACTGGCGCGACTTCGATATGTAAATCAATCCGGTCTAGCAATGGGCCAGATATTTTATGCATGTATTTTTGAATGGAACTAGGACTACAATTACACTCTTTTTGAGGATGGTTGTAAAAGCCACAAGGGCAGGGGTTCATGGAAGCCATCAACATAAATCTTGCCGGAAATAATACACTCATTTTAGCTCTTGCAATAGCTACAAGCCCTTCTTCCATGGGTTGTCTTAAAACTTCAATGACAGATCGATTGAATTCAGGAAGCTCATCTAAAAATAATACCCCATTGTGTGCCAATGAAATTTCTCCTGGTTGCGGAAAGCTTCCGCCGCCAATCATCGCAATAGCAATTGCTCTATTATAATAAGTGGTAAATTAATTAGCTGATTATCATATAGTTAAAAATTACAAGTTCTTGAAAATACTAGATTTTGTTATTGTTAGTAATGGTGAGGTAAGAGATCCTGTCGGATGACGGGGTCTCTTTTTATTAACTAGAAACTTTTTCAATAGGTATTTTAACAAAATCGTCTCAAAAAAATTCCCGTCTCAAAAAAATAAAAAAATCATAAAAATGGAAAGTAAAAACAAGCAAAATTTGTCTCAAAAAATTTCAAAGGATTTTAATGATACACCAAAAGTGAATGCAGTCATTTATTCGCGAGTAAGCTCAGAATCTGATAGACAAGATAATCAAAGGCAAACAAACGAGCTATTGGAATATGCAAATCGTATGGGTTATAATATTGTAAATATCTATGAGGAGAAAGTTAGCGGCTTAAAAAGGAACTCAGAGAGACCGATTTTTTCAAAGATGCTATATGATATAGATAATAGTATCATGACAAATGAATGCAAAATTGAAAAAATATTAGTTTGGGAGCTTTCAAGAATTGGGCGCGGAGTACTACAAAGCTTACAAAACATCCAATTATTAAATGAGAAGAAGGTGTGTTTATTTATAAAAAACTTCAACTTAGAAACTCTAAACGATGATAAAAGTCCCAATAGTCTATCTATGTTTATGGTACAGATTCTGTTTTCAGTCGCGAGTATGGAATTACAAATGACGAAAAATAGAATGGTTTCCGGGTACCATCACCATATACAAAAATACGGGTCTAAAAGTGTAGGGAGAAAGATTGGTCAGGTTCAGATTGAATCTAAAACATTGGAAAGACACGCAGATGTTTTAAAACTCGTTCGTAAAGGGCATTCAATTCGAGACATTGCTAGTATAACTAAGAAGAGTGTTAATACAGTTTTAAAGGTGAAGAAATTACTTACCAATTAATCATAATCAAATGACAGAACAAGAATTAAATGAATTGGCTTTTCGCCGAAGACTTGTTAGTGAAAATATAGAAGCTTTAAGAGAACGAGCTAGATGTACAATGAATACACTCGACGGCCTCAATGATAGAATCGTCGGTCTAGAAAATGCTTATCAATATATCAACACCGCATTGCTCAATCATTTTGAACATGGTGGAATGCCAAAAGTAGAAGTAATTAAAATATTCGATGAACGAGATCGAATGAAACACATGTTAAAGATTGATATTGATAATTCTGGATCAACTATATACAAAGTCATAAATGATTTAGAACTTGCATTATACTTCAATGGAGATTCGGTTATAGATAAAATGGCATTCCAATACCGATGCCAAGAAATCGCTTGCGATTATCTTAAAACCCATCATGACATTCCTTCAGTTATAAATAACATGTCCGAATATTTGGATGAAGTTCTACCAAGGTTCATTGAATCTGATCGAATTGAAAGAATATTGATGCGAGAGATTGAAGCCAGAAGAAGAGTTTAATGCCAGGGATTAAATCACTTCAGGGTACTTTTTAATTACGTCCCATATCGCTTCTCTGACTATGTCAGATTTATTTCTTCTAGTTAGGTCGCATAGACGAAACAACCTCTGCTTTTCTGTGGAATCAAGTCTCAAAGTTAGTATGCCGTCACGTAACTGCTTCTGGTAAATTTTTTTATAGTGTTGGTTAGGTTTTATCATATGTATTAATTGTATAACAATAAATATACAGGATCCATACAAAAAATTAAACCCTAAAATTTTTAATTAATTTGGCCATAAGTCGCTAAAGCCACTATTTCAAGTGTATTAGCGTCGTTTTTACAAATAAGAATAGAAATGCCCTTACTTATACCAGTATCAAAAATTTTAGAGCATTTGCAAATTCTTCAAAAAAAGCTATAATGGCGACAAGTTAACTAATATAAATAACCAATAAATCAAAAATTTGGTATAATTCATAGTATAACAACCACTTAAGCTTAATAGGATATGCAATGATTGAGGTTAATCATATTCTACTTTGTTAATGATGATAGATTCAATATCTTTTGGAGATATTGCTTTCATTTCCTTCTCTGTAATCATAACACCATCCGAATAAAAAGTAGGTTTACTTTCATCTTTTCCAGCTTGATCAACACTTGCTTCCTTTTTGTCTTTATAAGGATTTGGTGGTGTTGGTGGTGTTAAAGATTTCACACTACTCTTACTATTTGGCTTAGACTTATCTATTGACATAGATACTTTTTCAGTGTTAGAGAAATAAGTGGAAATAGCATCCAGTATATTATTTGCAATTTTTTCTTCATTCGCTTTAACAAGTTTTAAATCGTTTGGATTACTAATAAATCCACTCTCAAATAAAACTGATGGCATATTAACATTTTCAATTACCCAAATTGCCCTTTTTCTTGTAGTAATTTTACTTTCAGGGAATAATTCGCTAGTGGAGGCTAATATATTTTTAGCAATCATATTACTCTCTTTTAAATATAACTTATTTTTAGAAGGAATATAACATGTAGTGCCAGTAAATTTTGCAGTACCAGCTTTATCCATGTGAATAGATACAAATAAATTAGCATTTGATGCATTTGCAAAATTTGCTCTATCAACTACTGTAATGAACTTATCAGTCTCTCTTGATAATATAATATTAATATTAGGATTGTTATTTATTGATTTAACCTTTAATGCAATTGCTAATGCCAAATCCTTTTCAGTAGTACCATCTGCTGCACTTGCGCCAAGGTCTTCACCGCCATGACCAGCATCAATAATTACAGTATACTGTTTATCTAATTTTACAATTGGTCTTGAATTTATATTACCATTTCTAAATGCAAATAGTAATATCATCGCTGCCATAATTGGCATAATAGTTAATCTTCTAAGATAACTAAATTTTGTGTTTGTAGTTGTAAACATTTGAATTCTTCGTTTAATAGGTGAAAAGAAAAATGAATTTGATAAAAGATGTTGTTGTGTAGGATATGCTGATGTTAACAATAGTTCTGCTAAAATACTTGTATCATTATTTTGAATAGATTTTTGGTCTGCAATAAATTCATGTATCAAATACAATTCATTTCTAATTAACCAAGTAATTGGATTAAACCATCCAATAATCAACTGTAATTCAATCAAAAGTTTATCAAAAGAGTGGTTTTCGTCAATATGAGCCACTTCATGTGCTAAAATCTTCTTTCCTACTTCGCTGTTTAAATCAATAGACGTATTCCAGAAAATATAATTGAAAAATGAGAAAGGAGTTCCTTTAACATCAGTCATCACTAGATACAGATTAACTAATTTTTTTAATGGGTATTGTTTTATAAGTTTTCTAATATTCCACAACGATTTTACAAACCTTATAATTAATAAAAGTGATATACTAATTGCTATAATTAACAGCAAATTATCCCAATTAAACTGAGAACTTTTTATGATAACGTCTTGTTCTATGCTACTATTCTTATCAGCAATTAAATCAACAAAATTCAAAACCTTAGGTGCCGCAACTACTTGTTCCTTTATAATATCAATTTTAATAAAAGGAATAAGCCATGAAAGAACAGATATACCCATTAGATAAAACCTATTGTACTGATGAAACTGTTTGTTTCTTAATACAAACCAGTAGTAAGTGTATAATAAAGCACTACATAAAACTACTTTCAATAAATAAAATAGAATTGTAATCATGGTAGTTATTTTTTCTTTTTAATTTCGTTTAAGAGTAATTCTAAATCAGCCACTTTTAAGTCCTTTTGTTTTACCATGAAGGAAACTACATCAGCAAAAGAACCCTCAAAATATCCTTCTACCAATGTTTTGATGCTAGACGAAGAATATTCTTCTTTACTAATAACTGGAGCATAACAATGAACCCTTCCATGTACCTCATGGTTAATATATCCTTTGTCAATTAAGATTTTAATGATAGTCGCAATTGTATTATTGTGTGGCTTGGGTGCTGGCATTTCGTCTATTATGTCCTTTAGATATGCAGATTCTAATTTCCAAAGCACCTGCATTACTTGCTCCTCAGCTTTTGTTAATGGTTTACTCATCGTTTTTGATTTATAAAAACAAACCTATAACTAATTTTTTAGTTTTACAACTAATTCTTTAGTTTTAACAAAAAATATATCTTTTTTATCAATAATTTGATGAAAAAAGGACTTATGATTTAATGTAAGTTCCTTCAGAATTATGGTGTTAAAAAACTATATAGTTTTATATAAAATACATAATTAAATTACTGCAAACCATGTAGTTATATCTTGAATTCAATGGACTTAAAATTTGACATTATATTTTAATTAAAAATATTTTAGACTAAATAAAACTAGAATTTCTCCCCAAGTGGCTTGAGGCAAAAAATGTTGAAATATTTTTCATTTATGATATCAAGACTTTTTTCTTGATATTTTCTTGTGAGCAATAGTAAACGAAATATGAAGTTATAAAATCACAAAAAAGCCAATTATTCAAGCATTTACCTCATTTTTTTTTCTCATTTTTTTTCTGTACAATTAATTTAAAAAAGGGAAAATATGAAAGTACATGTACCTGCAAATATCAATTATGAAGATATCTTCAAGCCTTGGGAAGACAAAAGAATTGATAAACGGTTAAATTTAGAGAATACCGTATATATCATCCTTGATTACATGTTAAAAAATCAAGACATATGGATACTATGGTCAGAGCCTGTTGAGCTTCATTCACCTATGTTTAAGAAAATATGTAACCAAAATTTCTTTGATGCTATACCAGCACTTGTTAAGATGGGTGTAATTAAACAGAACTTAGATAATGGTAAATACGAGCCTTTAATCTCTAGTAAAAAATATAACCTGGCATATCAGTATTGTATGGGTGGCATTGTTGAAATAGA
>CANCSS010000021.1 GCA_947380905.1 Chitinophagaceae bacterium
TTAAAATTGTTGACATAATAAAAATTGATGTGGAAGGTCACGAACTATCTGTAATAAAAGGCTTATTTACATCTGGTCTAACTTCTAAAATAAATTATATTCAAATAGAAAATCACAAAGATGATATGTATAGTTTAAAATATGAACAAATAGAAGAAATTATAAAGCAAAATAATATGCATTTATTTAAAAAAATAAAACATGGTTTTGGCCAATTAGATGAAATTATATTTAAAATTAACTAATGAAGTTAAGCATAATAATACCAGCGTTTAACGAAGCTCTGAATCTACCTGAGACTATAAATGAATTATATAAAGAATTGATAAACAATAAAATTCCACATGAAATATTAGTGATAAACGACAATTCCAATGACAATACAGATGAGATTATAAATGAATTAAAAAAAAATATACCTACTTTAAATTGCATTTTTAACCCCCCTCCCAATAACGGCTTTGGGTATGCTATTCGAAAAGGTTTAGAAAATTTCAATGGTGATTGTGTCGCATTAGTAATGGCTGATTTATCAGATTCGCCTAAAGATTTAATAAATTTTTATGATGAAATGCGATTAAAAAATGTTGATTGTGTTTTTGGAAATCGTTTCATAAATAAGGGCGATGTAACTAATTATCCTAAAAAGAAGTTATACATAAATAGATTTGTAAATAATATTATTAGTATTGTATTTAGAATTAAATACACAGATTGCACCAACGCTTTTAAATTATACTCTAAAAAAACTATTGAAGGACTGAAGCCTTTCATGTCTCCGCACTTCAACATTACAGTGGAATTGCCATTAAAAGCAATAGTTAGAGGATATAGTTATTCCATTTTACCAAATAAATGGGCAAATAGAAAACATGGTGACTCTAATTTAAAAATAAGAGAGATGGGTAGTAGGTATTTCTTCATTGTACTTTATTGTTTAGTGGAAAAATACTTTAGCAAAGGCGACTTTAATAAAAAATGGTAAAAAGTACGCCTCCATGAAACAAGTAAAAAAAATATTCCCAATTCCTTTCAAAAGTATCCCCTATAAATATTTATTTTTTTTAATTTTTGCTTTAGCCATATTCCCTTTTCACTTCTTTGCCAAACCAGAAAGTGGAATTGATGGCTCATGGGCGATAAGTATCAATTTAGCAATAAAAAATAATTTCATTTGGGGAAAAGACTACTTGTTTTCTTATGGGCCACTCGGGTATTTAGCAACAAGATTAAATGATTATGTACCCAATTATCAAATAGTAGTTTTTCAATTGTTGGTTTGGGGAAACTTATGTTTTATTCAATATAAACTATCTAATCTTTTTACAAGTTTCAAAAAAAAGCATTTTTTACTAGGCTTGTTACTTGCTGCCTGTTTATACAATTATATTCAACCAGAATTAAGTTCTTTTCTTTTACTTTCATTTATATTTTGGTTGATAGACAATCTAATTAATAAAAATTTAAGCTCAGCTATCATTACTTTTTTTATTTCCCTAGTCATGTTTTTTATTAAACTTGATTCTGGGATCATTATTATATTTTTTTTAATACTATTTTACTTGCATCAAATAGTAACTAGTAAAATAAGATACAAATACCTTTTTTTACTGGTTCTCCATGCTGCTTTAATTTTAGTGCTTTCAAGATTTCTTAAAGTGGACTTGCCAAATTATCTAGCATCAAGTGTGCATATCATTGGATCATATAATGATGCAATGTATCTAGAAAATAGTACCTTAAAAATTGCGATTAGCATTGGAGTTTTAGTAGTCTTTATTATTTACTCCATAACTAATTTAAAAATTATATTTTCCAAAAGTACTTATACATTGTCATATTTTATAAGTATGTGCGTATTATTCATACTGTTTAAACATGGTTTTGTTAGGCATCAAGGATATGGCTTCCTTTATCCCCCAATCACTTTAATTGTTGCACTATTTCTTATTTACTTTTTCACGCCAACAGAATTAAAATTATTTAAAGTGCTATATTTAATATTAATTCCAAGTTCAATAATTATATCATCCATTATTTTTATAGAAAATATTGATATAACTAAACCTTACCTTTTTAAGGTAAAAAATAAAACGCTCAACATTATTACGTTAAAACTATATAATAAAAAATATGTTTCGCCAGAAAGAAAAATTACTGGAATTAACAAAGCCAATCGTCCAATCATTCTACCAAAGAGAATTAAAGAGGAAATAGGAAAATCAAACACAGATGTAGTTCCACATATTGTTTCAATGATTTACGACAATAACCTGAATTACAATCCCAGGCCAGGTATTCAAACTTATGCAAACTATGACGCCTATCTTGACCAAAAAGGATATGCAAAATATACTTCCCAAGATAAGCCGGCTTACATAATTTATTGTGCTGAAAATTATAATAATGATGCCTCCATTGACAATAGGTACCCATTTTTTGACGAGCCAAAAACTAAAATGGCTATGCTTGAAAACTATACTATAATAGATAGTTTTGAAAATCAACTTATATTAAAAAGTGGAAAAAGCAGACCGCTTATTTATTCAAATGCAAAGCATATTAACTACAAATTAAATACGGAAATTGAAATTGAAAAATCTAAGAATTTAGTATTGATGAAATTTGACCTAATCTATTCTAATTTAGGAAAAATAGCAAGGTTTTTTTATCAGCCTCCAAGTCTTAAAGTAAAATTTACTTTAGACAATGGCAAACAATATACTTTTAAAATTATAAAAGGACTATTAAATGAAGGGGTCATTGTCAATAAATTTCTTTTAACAAATAAAGAGGTTACACTACTCTTCAAGAAGGATTTAAATACTATTCCAGATATTATAAAAATTGAAATTATTGGAAATGATTGGGGCTTTATAAAAGAAATAAAATCTAGCTCTATGATTGTACAAATGAAATAATAAATAATTTCAAACAAGTAAATCATCCACTTCCTACAGCGCTTCTAAAAACCGATCCAACCCTGCCCTTTTCTCGGGTGTTAAAACGTAACTAATATTCTGGGTATAGTACTTATGTAAATCATAAACTTGCTCGCTAGCTGGAATCAAGGCAATAACTTCCTCCAAATGTTCCAAACCATAGCCATTGGCAGCATCAAAGGCTTCTATAAATTCTGAAGGAATTGGTTTATTGGCCACCCAGGCTGCAAAAACAAAGGGTAAACCCGTATGTTGTTGCCAAGCCAGCCCCAGGTCGTAAATATGATTAAATCGACTTAAACTAGCCAAAGCCCGGTCTCCAATAATCACCCCCGCAGTGGTACCAACTATTTGATCCATATACCCTTCTGTGGTAGCAATAAATCGAACTTCCTTTTTCCAAAATTGGCCCAATAACAGCTTTGCCAACTCCACCGAGGTTCTGCTTTGATAATCTAAATAAACACGTTCTATTTGCTCCATCGGTACTTCACTGAACAAAGCCACCGAAGCCACTTCCCCCTCAGATCCAATGACATATTTGGAAACTATTTGAGGATGGGTTAACAAAGGCATAATTGCCACTGGAACCAGACCAATATCTATGGTATCGTCCAATAAGTCTTGGGCAATTTGAGCAGGGTAAGACTTGATTAAATCGATGCGATTTTTAAAGGGGGTCTGCTCCATGCCTAGTAATAAAGGGCGGGTGTTTAAATAACTTACCGCGCCTATGCGCCATCTTTTGTCCAATTGAATTAACTTTGCACAAAGAAAAACCTTTTTTTTAACATAGTAACTACTTGTTTAAAGCAACAGCCAATGTCGAAACTTACTGCCATTTCTCCCGTTGACGGACGTTATCAAAAGCAAACAGCCTCATTGAGTGCTTATTTTTCTGAATTTGGGTTAATCAAATACCGTGTTTTGGTGGAAGTGCATTATTTTTTATTTCTGGCAGATAAGAAGTTCTTTAAAGTTACCCCTGCCCTTAGAAAATCATTGCTTGCAGTAGTAGAAAATTTTAGCGAAGCAGATGCAGAAAAAATTAAAACTATTGAGGCAACCACCAACCACGATGTAAAGGCCGTTGAATATTTTTTAAAAGAAGTACTAGATAAAAATAAAGAAAGTGAATTAAAAGAATGGATTCACTTTGGATTGACTTCTCAAGACATTAACAACACGGCTATTCCATTAAGTTGGAAAGAAGCCATGGAAAATACTATTTTACCTTCATACATAAATTTGCAAAATAATTTATACCAGTTAGCAAAAAAATGGAAGAAAATTTCTTTGTTAGCCCGCACCCATGGACAGGCGGCTTCTCCAACAACATTAGGTAAAGAAATTATGGTGTTTGTCGAAAGATTACACCATCAAGTTGAATTGTTTACGGCTATTCCTTATGCTGCTAAGTTTGGCGGCGCTACTGGTAACTTTAACGCACACCATATTGCTTTTCCTAAAAAGAATTGGGTAAGCTTAGGCAATGAATTTGTGGATGATGTATTGGGATTACAAAGAATGCAATTCACTACTCAAATTGAACACTACGATCATTTTGCTGCACATTGCGATACTTTAAAACGTTTAAATAATATCTTAATTGATTTAAGCCGCGACATTTGGACCTATATCTCCATGGATTATTTCAAGCAACAAACTAAAAAAGGCGAAGTAGGCTCAAGCGCTATGCCGCATAAAGTAAATCCCATTGATTTTGAAAATGCAGAAGGTAATTTAGGATTGGCCAATGCACTATTAGAACATTTGGCTGCCAAGCTTCCAATTAGTCGTTTACAAAGAGACTTAACCGATTCAACTGTTTTAAGAAATATTGGCGTTCCATTAGGACATATTACTATTGCCTTAAATTCTTTAGAAAAGGGATTGAGCAAATTAATATTGAATGAAGAAAAAATGCAAGCCGATTTGGAAAACAATTGGGCAGTGGTAGCGGAAGCCATTCAAACTATTTTACGTCGCGAAAAATATCCAAACCCTTATGAAGCCTTAAAAGATTTAACAAGAGGGAATCATAAGATAGATAAAAAATTGATGCACAAATTTATTGATGGCTTAAAAGTAAATGCGACTATTAAAAAAGAATTGAAAGCCATTACTCCACATAATTATACTGGCGTCACTGCGGAGTATTAATTTTCGTAGCACTAATCTTCAGCATCTGATCTTTCCAATGGCGGGATCACTATTTTTTTCCTAGGCTCTTTTTTTGCTAGCAAACTATGAATCGGATTCATTCCCTCTTTGGCAATGGCCATAGTTAATACTTGTGCGGTGGCTGCTGCATCACCCCAAGCTCGGTGTCGACCTTCTATCTTTATTCCTAAATCTCTGGTCAATGACCCTAAGCCATATTTCTCCAAGCCCGGGAACACTCGACGGCTTAATTTGATGGTACATAATTTGGGGGCCGACCATTGAAATCCCGATCTACCCAATAAAAAATGAACAAAAGAGTAATCAAAACTTACATTGTGCGCCACAAATACACGGCCATTTAATAAATTATAAATCTGCGGAGCCACTTCTTCAAACAAAGGCGCTTCGGCCACCATCGCATCACTAATGCCCGTCATATTCACAATAAAGGGTGGAATTTTATGCCTAGGGTTAATCAAAGTCACGTATTTGCCCGTCACTTCTACCCCATTGTGAATCACAATAGCGATTTCAGTAATCCCGGCAGATTGGGGCGTACTGCCTGTGGTTTCAATATCTACAACAGCAAATTCCATAGCGTCGCTAAGGTCGTATTTTTTAGCAACTTATTGCTTGTCGCTTTTCCTTATTTTTGTAGCTTAATATAGGAAAAGACGTAAAGCATGGAATTGAGTAAAAATTACTTACCGGGTGAAGTAGAATTGAAATGGTATAAGCATTGGGTGGACAGTGGCTATTTTCACAGTACCCCTAACGATAAGAAGGCGTATACTGTTGTTATTCCTCCTCCCAATGTTACCGGTGTGTTGCATATGGGCCATTGTTTGAACAATACCATTCAAGATATATTGGTGCGTCGAGCACGCATGCAAGGATTTAACCCCTGTTGGGTTCCTGGTACCGACCATGCTTCCATTGCTACCGAAGCAAAAGTGGTAGCGATGCTAAGAGAAAGAGGCATTGCAAAATCTTCTTTAACCAGAGATGAATTTTTAGGTTATGCTTGGGAATGGAAAGAAAAGTACGGAGGCATTATTTTGCAACAATTAAGAAAGATGGGTTGCAGTTTAGATTGGGAGCGTACTTCTTTTACCATGGATGCAGCTTATTACGAATCGGTTATAAAAGTATTTGTTGATTTATACAAGAAGGGAAAAATTTATCGAGGCAAGAGAATGATCAATTGGGATGTGCGAGCTAAAACTGCATTGAGTGATGAAGAAGTGATACATAAAGAAGTAGCAGGTAAAATATATCACTTACGTTATAAGTTAGATGTGCCTGGGGAAGAATATATTACCATTGCCACTGTGCGTCCCGAAACTATTTTGGGAGATTCCGCTATTTGTGTGCATCCTAAAGATGATCGCTATAAAAAATTAGTGGGCCATTTTGCTTTTGTGCCATTGATTAATAGACGCATTCCCATTATTGCAGATGATTATGTGGAAATTGAATTTGGAACGGGTGCATTAAAGGTGACGCCTGCACATGACATGAACGATTTTGTTTTAGGTCAAAAATATAATTTAGAAGTGATTGATACCATGAACGATGATGGTACTTTATCGGAAGCCGCAGGATTATATATTGGGCAAGATAGAATTGAGGTAAGAAAAATAATTACCAAAGATTTAGAAGCTGCAGGAAATTTAGTAAAGATAGAAGACTACACGCATCAAGTAGGTTTTAGCGAAAGAACCGATGCCATAGTAGAACCAAGATTAAGTTTACAATGGTGGGTGGATATGAAAAAGTTGGCAGCTCCTGCTTTAGAAGCGGTGATGTCGGATGAAATTAGTTTTCATCCAGCTAAATTTAAAAACTTGTATCGCCATTGGATGGAAGGCATTAAGGATTGGTGTATTAGTAGACAATTGTGGTGGGGGCATCGCATACCAGCATGGTATGACGAAGAAGGTAATTTTTATGTAGCTCACAATGAAGCGGAAGTTAATGCCAATCACCCTGAGACCAAAGGAAAAAAATTAACACAGGACGCCGATTGTTTAGATACTTGGTTTAGTAGTTGGTTATGGCCATTTGAAGTTTTTAAAGGTTTATCTAACCCTAATAATGCCGAAGTAAATTATTACTACCCTACCAGTACTTTAGTAACTGCGCCAGAAATTATTTTCTTTTGGGTGGCTAGAATGATTATGGCAGGTGAAGAATACATGGGAAAAATTCCATTCAAAGATGTTTACTTCACAGGGATCGTTCGTGATAAGCAAGGAAGAAAAATGAGTAAGAGCTTAGGCAATTCTCCCGACTTATTGGGATTGATTGACCAATATGGTGCTGACGCAGTTCGTTTTGGTATTATGATTGCCTCTCCTGCAGGAAATGATTTACTTTTTGATGAATCGACTTTAGAACAAGGAAGAAATTTCAATAATAAATTATGGAATGCTACTAAATTATTGAAGATGTGGGAAGCACGTCAAAATAAGGAGGGTGCTATTCCTGAAGATGCACAGTTTGCAATGGATTGGTTTCAAGCAAAATTAACGACCACTCAAAACGAAGTAGATGAAATGCTAAAAACCTTTCGTTTAAGCGAAGCCTTAAAAACTATTTACGGTTTAATATGGGATGATTTTTGTAGTTGGTATTTAGAATGGATCAAGCCAGGCTTTGAGCAACCGATGCATCAGGACGTGTATGAAAAGACAGTAGCATTTTATGACGCCCTATTGCAATTGCTACATCCTTTCATGCCATTTATCACAGAAGAAATACACCATACTTTAAAAACGCAGACCGAGGATTTATGTGTTAAATTGTATATCCCTACTTCAAAAGTAGATGATGCCGTATTAAATGCAGGGGCTTTATTACAAAATGTAATTTCTACCTTACGTGATGCAAGAAATAAAAATCAGATTAAACCAAAAGATGCTATTGAATTGCATATTCAAACATCTAATAATGCCCCTTATCAAACCATTCAAAATATTTTAGCAAAGCAAATCAATGCAGCTACTATACAATATACTAGTAGTGCTATCGGGGCATCTATAGTCGTGGTTTTAGAAAAAGACAAGTTTTACATTGTCGCCAATCAAGCCATTGATACGGCAAGCTTAAAAGAAAATTTATTAAAGGACCTAGCACATCAGCAAGGATTTTTATTAAGTGTGGGCAAAAAATTAGACAATGAAAAATTTGTTCAAAATGCGAAACCAGAAGTATTGGCCATTGAACAAAAAAAGAAAGCAGACGCTTTGGCAAGAATTCAAACCATTGAAGAAAGTTTAGCGCAATTAGGATAGTATGAGTGAAATTATCATTACCCGTGCTGGATTATCGGATCGAATTTTTATAAGATCCGTTTCTGAGCGCACTTGGCCCAGCACTTATGGGCATATTATTTCGCAGGGACAAATCGATTTCATGATGGACTGGATGTATAGCGATACATCCTTAGCTACTCAAATGGAAACAGGCTGTGAATTTTATCTTGCAAGCAACAAAAAAGAAAATGGCGAGTTGGATGCTGTAGGGTTTTGTTCCGTGAGCCCTGAAAAAGAGGAAGGCGAAAATGATATTGCGCACAAACTTAATAAGCTATATGTGCTTCCCAAAGCGCAAGGAACTGGTGCTGGAAAAGCGCTATTAAACAAATCGATTGAAGTAGCCAAAGCTGCAGGATCTACCTCCTTGTTTTTGCAAGTCAACAAGCTCAATACTGCTTACACTTTTTATTTGAAAAAGGGCTTTATCAAAGAAAGTGAATTTAAATTTGATATCGGCAATGGTTTTTACATGGACGACTACGTCATGCGATTGTATTTCTAAATCTTAGAAATCACCACGCCTTCCAAGCTTATTTGTGGTTCGTCTGGATTGATCAAAATATCAATCTTATTTTTCCATCTTTTATTCATCAAATCGTGAATAAACCAAATGCCATTAAATTTTCCAGCATTTCTTAAGATAACTCTGTCTCCGAAGGAAAATAATTTTTGTAAATCTCTACTGATGGCAATGATTCTTCCCTTTTTAGGGTTGGCACTATCCAAATGCAACCCACTTGCAGTAATTAAAGGGAAACTATCCGTTTCAGAAGTATCGGTAGTATACGTAGTTAAAGAAACTTTATTCAAAGGCTTTAATTCAAAAGCATACTTTTTAACTACGTTTCTTTTTTCGCCGGGGAGCATCACAAAATAACATCCGATGATACATAAAATCACTAACCCTAATCCAACATACTTATGAAGTTTCATCATTATAAATTGACTGGTTAATAAATATTATACGATTAGATGGGTTTGTTTAACGACACCCATGATAAAAACGCTTTGTACCTGACTTATATTGTCGGCCTGGCTTAATTTGTTTACGTGGAAATTGTAATAACTGTTCATATCCTCGGTCACAATCTTCAACATAAAGTCAAATTCGCCCGAAATACTATAGCATTCCACTACATCCGGCAAGTCATTGATGAGCTTGATAAACTGCCCGCCCGACTGCTTACTGTGTTGATTCAGAGAGACATAGCATATGACCATCAACCCCTTTTTCACTTTAGCCCCGTCAATTAATGTGGCATATTGCTTGATCACCCCGGTTGCTTCCAGCCTTTTGATACGCTCATGAACTGGCGTGGTACTCAAATGAATTTGGTCGGCAATTTCTTTTACAGTGATCCGAGCATTGTCCTGCAAAAGGCGCAAAATGGCCAAATCCTTCTCGTCTAAAGAAAGGGTTTGTTGTGTGCTAGCCGAATCTACTAATGGAGTACTATTTTTCATCAAATATTAGAATAAACATTATCTATTTATACACAAAATAGCTGTTTCTACTAAAAATACCAAATATTTTATTATTTTATCCTATTTACTACCTTTGACCCTTAAACAAAATAACATGTCTAACCTAGAAAACATCGATTTTAGCCTACCTTATAAAGTAGCCGATATCACATTAGCAGATTGGGGTCGTAAAGAAATTCGTTTGGCCGAAGCAGAAATGCCAGGTTTAATGAGCATCCGTGCCGAATACGGACCAAGCCAACCCTTAAAAGGAGCTCGTATTGCGGGTTGCTTACACATGACCATTCAAACTGCTGTCTTAATTGAAACATTAACAGCTTTAGGAGCCGAAGTAAAATGGAGCTCTTGTAATATATTTTCTACACAAGATCAAGCCGCTGCTGCTATTGCTGCAACAGGCGTGGGTGTATTTGCTTGGAAAGGTCAATCTATTGAAGAAGGTGATTGGTGTATTGAGCAAACATTATTCTTTGGTGGTGCAGACCGTCCTTTGAATATGATTTTAGATGATGGTGGTGATTTAACCAACATGGTATTAGATAAATACCCTCAGTTTGTTGCAGGTATCAAAGGATTGAGTGAAGAAACTACTACAGGTGTTCACCGTTTATACGAGCGTATGGCTAAAGGTACTTTACCAATGCCAGCAATTAACGTAAACGATTCAGTTACAAAATCTAAGTTTGATAATAAATATGGTTGTCAAGAATCATTGGTAGATGCGATTCGTCGTGCTACTGATGTAATGATGGCTGGTAAAGTTGCAGTAGTAGGTTCTTACGGAGACGTAGGAAAAGGATCTGCTGCATCCCTTCGTGGCGCTGGTTGCCGTGTAATGGTAACGGAGATTGATCCAATATGTGCTTTGCAAGCTGCTATGGATGGATTTGAAGTAAGAAAAATGATTGATGCGGTAAAAGAAGCAGACATCATTGTTACCGCTTCTGGTTGTCGTGATTTGATCAACGAAAAACATTTTAGATCCATGAAAGACAAAGCGATTGTTTGTAATATTGGTCACTTTGATATTGAAATTGATATGGCATGGTTGAATAAAAATTATGGTCATACAAAAGATACTATTAAACCACAAGTTGATTTGTACAATATCGATGGAAAAGATGTTATCATTTTAGCAGAAGGCCGTTTAGTAAACTTAGGTTGTGCTACTGGTCATCCTAGTTTTGTAATGAGTAACTCTTTCTCAAACCAAACTTTAGCTCAAATAGAATTATGGACCAATCATAAGAACTACGAAAACAAAGTGTACGTTTTACCTAAGCACTTAGATGAGAAGGTAGCTCGTTTACACTTAGCTAAAGTAGGTGCTGAATTAGATGAATTAACTACTGAGCAAGCCGCTTACTTAGGCATCCCTAAAGCAGGGCCGTTTAAGTCTGATGCTTACAGATACTAAGATCATTATAGCTATTGAATAAAACTACTAGCAACGCTGGTAGATAGAATAAGTTCAAAATTCCCCTAGCCGTTCCCGAGTAATCAGGAGCGGCTTTTTTTATGCAGGTATATTTTTAGTACCTTTAAGCTGCTTATATAAGCTGATTCATTTGGCTTCTATAAAACCACACAGCATTTACCCAATTTATAATTACAACAAACAGATTTTATGAAATTGACTAAATTATTATTGATTGTATTAACAACAAGTTGCATCCATTTTGCAAACGGACAAATAACGAATATTATCCCTGAGCCTTTTCAATTGACCAAAGGAACAGGTACTTATACCCTACCTAAATCAATTACAATCAATGCACCCACTATTGCCAATGTGATAGCAGATGAAATTGCTGGAAAACTAAAAGCCACAACAGGGCGAATAGTTGGTTTTACAAAAAACAAATCAACCATCAATTTACAGATAGTGAATGATCCTAATTTAGGTACCGAAGGATACACTTTAGACATCAATGAAAAAGGAATTCAAATAAAAGCCAATGCGAACGCAGGATTGTTTTATGGATGGCAAACTATTTTGCAACTATTGCCAGCTGGAATTTATGCAGCCACATTACAAGAAAATACAAATTGGACTTTGCCTTTTATAAGTATTATTGATAAACCAAGATTCGGATGGAGAGGGATGATGTTGGATGTGAGCAGACATTTTTTTAGCAAAGCAGAAGTGAAAACTTTTATCGACGACATGGCACGATATAAATTAAATCGTTTCCATTGGCATTTAACCGATGACCAAGGATGGAGAATTGAAATCAAAGCCTTGCCAAAATTAACAAGTGTTGGCGCATGGAGACCAGAAAGAAAAGGCAAATGGGCAAACATAACTGCCCCATCCAAAGACGAACCAAAAACCTATGGTGGATTTTATACCCAAGAAGACATCAAAGAAGTAGTGGCTTATGCAAAAACTAAATTCATTGAAGTCGTTCCAGAGATTGATGTTCCAGGACATAGCTTAGCATTTAATACTGCTTACCCAAATATGAGCACAACACCTAACTACCCTTTCCAAGTAAATGCTGGAGAAGAATTTATGGATTGGGAAGGATTGAATGGGCATGTAACTGCGAGATTTGATAACTCATTAGATCCTTCCAATGAAGAAGTGTATACAAATTTGGATAAAATATTTACAGAAGTGGCTGCCCTATTTCCATTTGAATACATTCATACAGGTGGTGATGAAAATGCAAAAAATAACTGGGATAAATCGGCCAATGTGCATGCCCTAATGAAAAAAGAAGGTTTGAAAAATCAAAATGAAGTGCAAAGTTACTTTGTAAGACGTATTCAAAAAATGGTAAACTCGAAAGGAAAAAAATTAATGGGTTGGGATGAAATATTGCAAGGGGGTTTGAGTGGAGATGCTGCAGTGATGAGTTGGCAAGGCATTAAAGGGGGCATTGAAGCTGCAAAACAAGGTCATAAAATAGTGATGTCGCCTAATGATTATAATTATATAGACTTTTACCAAGGCGAAGCCACTGCCGAAGGAAAAGTATACCGTGGATTAAGAATGAAAACGACCTATAGTTATGAGCCTATCCCTGAAGGAATTGATCCAAATCTTGTATTAGGAAATCAAGCCAACCAATGGAGTGAGCAACTATTAAACTTTAGAAGCGTGCAATACATGACTTGGCCAAGAGGCATGGCAGTAGCCGAAACCAGTTGGTCACCTAAAGAGAAAAAAGATTGGAAAAGCTTTTCAAAAAAAGTAGAACAACAATTTGAAAAATTAGATGCAGCCCAAGTGAAATACGCAAAAAGCATCTACGACCCTATCGTAACTACTAAACTAAATACCAAAGGAGAATTAATAGTAGCCATGGAAGGAGAAGTGGAAGACTTAAAATTTTATTACAGCCTAGACGAATCTATGCCCGACAATTACAGCGACGAGTATACTACTTCATTTGTACTTCCCGAAGATGTAACCATTCTAAGAGTCATTGGCTATAGAGGTGGAAAGGCAATTGGTAAAATGTTAAATATCCCCATGGAATCATTGAAAAAAAGAGCAGTGAAAGTATTGTAATTGTATACAAAATGAACCATTTGCTTTTTAAATGCTTACTCACACCCTTACTTTTATGTTCCGTTTTAGTAGGGAAGGCACAATTAAGAAGTATAGAAAAAAATATTGCCTTGTCCAAAGACACAGGAAATTTTCAAAAAATTGTAAAAATTTTTAAAGGCAAACCCAATTCCTTGATTGACTCTAGCAATATTGCCATAAGTAGGTACATGAAATCGGTGGCAAGTTTTGAAGGTAAAAAAATAAATACGATCCAAATTGATCAAAAACATTTTGGATCTAGTATCAACAATCCGAATAAATTAAAAATTGATCCTTTAACTAAGTTTGCCAACAAACTTCATAATAAAACCAAGGAAAATATCATTCGAAAAAATTTATTTATTCATGAGCATGAAATTTTAGACCCATTGACCATTGCCTACAATGAAAAATGGTTGAGAGATTTGCCTTATATCCAAGATGCACGTATACTTATTGCGACTTCCAAAAATGATACCAATGCGGTTGACTTGTATATTGTAACCAAAGACATCTTTCCATTTGGAGGAAGCTTTAATATCAGGAATAAAGATTCTTACAATGCCACTTTTAGCACTGAAAATGTTAATGATGGCGGTAATACATTTAACTTAAGCAACAACTTTGATAAAAGCAGAGAAACAAAGTCTGGTTGGGGATTTGATTATACCAATAGAAATGTTCAAGGCAGCTTCACCGATTTGACCATAGGAGCAAAATCATTTACACCCAATGAAGCCAATGGTGATTTATCCGCATCCAATATTTATATCAAGGGCAGTCGTCCATTGCTTACCCCAAAAAGTGAATGGACTTGGGGTTTCGAATGGTTCAATACCAACAATGAAAATGTATTTCCTTACAAGTGGACAGACTCCATTTACAACAGCAGCTTCAACTACAATCAGAAGCATTTCGATGCCTGGATTGGTTATCAACTATTTAGCAAGCAGTTTTCTATTGACAATACACTCCCCCACTATTTTATTCAATTGCGCTATTTAGAAAATGTATTCAAGCAAAGGCCCTTAGATTATTTATCACAAATTGATAAAAACTACCAAAACATTGAAGCTATCCTAAGTTCTTTCACTTTATTCAAACAAAAAATTATCCGAACCCAATATTTATATGGATTTGGCAGAAATGAAGATTTACCCACAGGCAATTCATTGGTCATTACCACAGGACAATACACAAGAGAAAATACCCCATTACCTTATTTAGGTATCCAATTAGAATCGTATAAATTATTTCCCAATGAAAGTTTTAGGCATATCAATTTGAGTGGAGGAACTAGTTATGACAATCAACAATTACAAGATGTTCGATTTTTAGCAAGTATAGAACAAATTAGTCCACTTCATTATTTGGAAAATGGCTATAAATACAGATCCATTCTTAATATAAGTTTTACAGAAACGCTTAAAAATAAATTTAATGAAGCCCTACTTATTAATAGCAACTATGGCATTCCACAATTAAACAAAGAACGCATTTATGGGGGTACAAGAGTCACTGCCAACTGGGAATCCGTTTGGTACAATTCAAAATCATTTTATGGATTTAAAACTTCCACATTTGCCTTTGGTAACTTAACTTACTTAAGAACCGTTGGAACCCCCATTCAATCTGGTGACATTTATTCCTCTATAGGAACCGGAATGAGGATTCGAAATGAAAATCTTATTTTCGGCACTATCGAATTAAAAGGATTCTATTTCCCAAGAACGAATTTGCAAGTAAGCCCATGGAATCTGAGCTTACTTACCAACATTAGATACAAGTACAATTCAAATATTATTAACAAGCCAGATTTTGTTCAAATAAATTAGATTTGGTCAACTTTTTAACCCCTTATTTGTTATTTAGACATGGTGATAGCTTACAATTTTTTAGCAAGCTGGCAATTGTTTCCAGAAAAAAGTGAATTCGAATATCAGCTGGTTCCCAAATCGGGTAATTATAAAATTGAGAGCATTCAAAATGCTCATGCCCTTAGCTTTAGCCACAATTGGGTAAACATTGAAAATGAAGCATTTTATGCTCAATACAGCGTTACCCCTAACGGAATAGCCCAACCCTTTGATAATCTTTTACTGGCCGATCTAGTTATTGCCGAAGTTAACAATGCTTCCAGCTTAACCGTTCAGTTTAATAAAGAAAACAAGGAAGTATTGAAAGTGGTACATGAAATCTTAGCCAATGGATTTTTAAAAGTTACCCAGTTTGGATTTAAAGATAATGGAGACGCTTTTAAAAATATCGAGATATATCACAAGCAACTAAGTGTTTTACCTTATGCTTCTTCGGCAGGGAGTGTGGCCATCAGACCAACCAAAGAAGGGGTTATCAAACACAAAGCTTTGTCTGCGATGGAAGATCAAACCAATATGCAGCTAAATCAAATCAAAGAACAAATTGAATTGTTGGCAAGACAAGCACAAGAAATTAGAAAACGCAAGGAGCTAAGCTTAATGATTTACGAAGCTAAAATAACTTTCAAGCCGCAAATTGGACAAGTGTATCATGTTTATGAAAAAACAGATGGATCGCATGTCTTATCCTTAGTAGCTCCTAGTGAGTGGGGCGGCGGATCTGGCCCTTTTGCAGGTTTTATTGCTACGGTAAAATTATTGGCCGATCATACTTGGCTAGAAGTGTAATCTAATAACCATACTTTCCTAAAATAGCATCTACCTTTTTTTCAACAGCACTATCTTTTACAACAGCAGGTGCATGATGCTTTTTAATGGTGGCATCAAGAATCAATGGTCCCTTTGTTCCCCAATGTTTATTGAAAATAAAACTATCTACGCCTTCTATGTCGTTTGCCGGATTGGTTCTGGTGAATGTGGCCCATATAAAATTATTAAATTCACTGGCCATCCAAGCAGCATCTTCTGTAATAATTAACATTGCTACCCCTTCTTTTTCAAGTAAATCTTCTCCAGACCCTTTTAATTTTTCTTGCAAAGAAGTTCTACTAACATTATTGGCATCTAAAGCAATCACACCTGGCATAATTAATTGTGCGTTGGCATTTAATTGATTTATTTTTAAAGGTATCGCAGTTGCTAAATTTCGGCGCAATTTACCATAAGCAGCCAATACCAATTTAGAACCACTGTTTAATCCATCCCCTGAATAATCCAAAGTATCCATGGTGGTATGGGTATAAAAATGCAAATCGGTTGAAAAATCCATTCTTGACAACATATATTGTAAAAACTCAGACACTTTGTTGGTATCCAAGGCCTCCATATGGTTATCCTTTGATTTATTATCGGCGGCAGTAATCCAAACAAATTTGGCCAAACTTAATTGACCCGTTCCTAAAATATGATTGGCAATGGTTAAAATTTCTGCAGGTCTTTTATTTTCTAAGAAAGGTGTATACCTTTCGCTTCCTATCGCTAACAACAAAGGATGCACCCCTGCCGCATCTACCGCATGTACTTCTTTCAATCCTGGTATTTCATTGGACACGGCCGATCCTGTTATTTTATGAATCAATTGTCCAAAACTGGTATCTTCTTGTGGAGGTCTGCCTACCACCGTAAAAGCCCATATTGCATTTTTACGCGCATACACTTTATGTACTTTCATTACTGGAAAGGGATGTTGTAAACTATAATAACCTAGATGATCTCCAAAAGGCCCTTCTGGTTTATTTTCTCCAGGATACACTTCGCCTGTAATTACAAAATCGGCATCGGTACTTACACAAAATCCATCCACATAGGTGTAAGCAAATCTTTTGCCTGCTAACACACCAGCAAAATTCATTTCACTCATGCCTTCTGGAAGTGGCATGACTGCTGCAACAGAATGCGCTGGTGGGCCACCAATAAAACAACTTATTTTCAAAGGCAAGCCTTTGTTGTTGGCTTTGGTTTGATGCACTCCTATTCCCCGATGCAATTGATAATGCAACCCTATTTCTTTGTTAAGTATATAATCATTCCCATTCAATTGAATGCGGTACATGCCTAAATTAGAATTTCCAATTCCTGGCTTATCAGCGTCTTCGGTATACACTTGAGGCAGGGTTACAAATGCACCCCCATCCATGGGCCAATGATGTATCAATGGCAAATCGCTGATATTTATTTCTTCAAATAAAACGGGCTTTGAGATTGGATTTTTATTAGGCAATGCATTTACTGCTGCTGGCAATGCCGCTAAAGATTGTAAAGGATGTTGAAGTGCGGCCAATGGATTTATTTTGATATCTATCAATTGCTTGACCGCTGGAAGGGTATCTCTAAAAATAAATTCGCTTCGTTCTAAGGTCCCAAAAATATTGGAAGCAGCTCTATATTTTGAACCCTTCACTTTTTCAAATAAAATGGCGGGGCCTTTTTGTTCAAAAATACGCAAATGTATTGCGGCCATTTCCAAATAAGGGTCCACCTCTTCTTTGATACGCAAAAGCTGCCCGGTGCGCTCTAAATCCAATAAACAAGCCTCTAAACTAGAATAAGCCATTCTCTTATATTTGAGATACAAAAATAACTTAAATTCGCCTATGACTCGTTTAAGTGTAAACATAAATAAGATCGCCACTTTAAGAAATAGCCGTGGCGGAAGCAACCCCAATTTAGTGCAGGTGGCCAAAGATTGTGAGCGTTTTGGCGCAGAAGGCATCACGGTTCATCCTCGTCCCGACGAAAGACATATTCGTTATCAAGATGTTTATGATTTAAGCGCCATAGTTACCACAGAATTCAACATCGAAGGAAATCCAAAGGAATCTAAATTTGTAGATTTGGTTTTGGCCAATAAGCCGCATCAAGTAACCCTGGTTCCTGATACCCTTGGCCAACTTACCAGTGACCATGGTTGGGATACCATTTCAGAACAGGACTATTTAAAAGACATCATTGCCGTATTTAAAAAAGTAGGCATTCGGGTGTCTATTTTCGTAGACCCCAATGAAAAAATGATTGAAGCAGCTGCTACTACCGGAACCGATCGCATTGAATTGTATACCGAATCTTATGCTAAGCAATTTGAAGCTGGGCATAAAGAAAAAGCCATTGCCCCTTATATTGCAGCAGCCAGTTTCGCCAAAAAATTAGGACTAGGCATTAATGCAGGACATGATTTAGATAGATTCAATTTACCCTTTTTGATTCAAGAAATCCCATTTATTGACGAAGTAAGTATTGGACATGCTTTAATTAGCGATGCCCTTTATCTTGGCTTAGAAAATACCATTCAATTGTACAAACTTGCGCTACATAAATAAATCAAGAAACATGAGCTACAAAAAATTAGCAATTTTTATTTTATTGGCTGTATTCATTGCACCAATTAATTCAATAAATGCACAAGAAAAATTCGGGCCTACACCTAATGCACAACAATTGGCTTGGCATGAGAAGGAATTTTATTTATTTATGCATTTTGGACCTAACACTTTTACCGATTTAGAATGGGGCAAGGGCAGTGAAGATCCGAATGTATTTAACCCTACTCAATTAGATTGTAATCAATGGGCGCGCATTGCTAAAGCAGCAGGTGCCAAAGGAATTATTATTACCGCCAAACACCACGATGGTTTTTGTTTGTGGCCTAGTAAATTTAGTACCCATACGGTAAGAGAAAGTAAATGGATGAATGGAAAAGGAGATGTGATTAAAATGTTGTCAGAGGCTTGTAAAAAAGCAGGCATTGAAATGGGCGTTTACATATCACCTTGGGACAGAAATCATCCTAAATATGGTACGCCAGCTTACAATGATATTTATATACAAACCATGAAAGAGTTGTTGACGGGTTATGGCAAATTTTTTGAATTGTGGTGGGATGGCGCCAACGGTGAAGGACCCAATGGAAAAAAACAAGTTTATGATTTCAAACGCTTTCAAGATTCTGCTTTGAGGTACCAACCACAAGTATTAATCTTTAGTGATATTGGTCCTCATATTCGTTGGATAGGCAATGAACAAGGCATCATTAATGAAACCAACTGGAATACATTGGATACTGTTGGATTTAAAAGAGGCGCAGGTGGACCTCCTACAGATTCTTTAAATAGAGGCAATATTAATGGCAAAGCATGGATACCAGGAGAAGCAGATGTATCCATTCGCAAAGGTTGGTTTTACCATGAAGAAGAAGACAAGACTGTTAAAACAGATAAGCAACTATTTGATTTGTATTTAAAAAATGTAGGAAGAGGTGGTAATTTTTTATTGAATGTTCCTCCTAATCGCAAAGGATTGATTTCCCCTGTCGATTCTGCTGCCTTAATCAACTTTAAAAAATTAAGGGACGCTGCTTTTAAAACCAATGTATTTAAAAACGCCACTTTCAAAAATAATAAGAATCAAATTGAAATATGTTTACCTACCGCAGCAACTTTCAACACCCTTCAATTGCAAGAACAAATTAAATATGGGCAAAGAGTGATTAGTTTTGAGATTGAAGTAGGCGAAAATGAAAGTACTTTGAAAAAAATTGCATCCAGCACCACCATCGGAAGGAAAAAAATTATTCAATTCCCTACGGTGACCGCCAAATGCATTAAAGTCAAAATTACTGCAGCCAAGGCCAGTCCAGTGATGGGTGCAGTAGCAGGATTTTTAATTAAAGAGTAATCGTAAAAACGCATAAATAGAGAAATATTATAAAAAAATAGAAGTTTAATTTAACTTGCATCAAATTTCAATTATGTCTACACCTGCATTAGTTGGTATTATCATGGGAAGCGATAGTGATTTAAACATCATGCAGGCGGCTGCCGATGCTTTAAAATTAGTCAATATCCCTTTTGAATTAACCATTGTTTCTGCGCACCGCACACCAGACCGCATGGTAGTCTATGCAAAAACAGCCCGTGAAAGAGGCCTGAAAGTAATCATTGCTGGCGCAGGTGGCGCAGCACATTTACCTGGCATGATTGCATCTTTAACCAGCTTGCCTGTAATTGGAGTGCCAATTAAATCAACTAATTCTGCAGAAGGCTGGGATAGTATCTTGTCCATTTTACAAATGCCAGGAGGTATTCCTGTAGCAACAGTAGCATTGAATGGTGCTAAGAATGCAGGCTTGTTGGCCGCCCAAATTATTGGAAGTTTTGATGCAAAAATTGGCGCAGCCATGGACGCTTACAAAATGAATTTAGAATCAGAAGTAATGGCCAAGGTGGAAAATATGAAAGCCAATTGGAACAATGAATTTGATAAAAAATAATTGATTAGCGAATAGCTCAACACCAAGACTGCCGACTATGGCTCAATTGCAATGATAGAAAAGCCTGATTGCATTTTAGTTGAATTGTCCATAATGGCTTCTACCCATGCCCAATCATAGGTGCCTACCCATTCTACAAAATTTTCTACCCTTTCTTGTAAACTATTGTTGGGAAATAATTCTGCCTTAATAGTATGAATTCTGTTGATGGAAGTATGTTGTTTGCGCTTTTCTGCACGGACCATTTTCTTTTCTAACAATTCAAGTTTCTTTTGTGCTTGAACAGATAAATTCATTGCATGACCACCCAAAGAAGCATCTATTTTAATTACATCTTCCTGAATAGATTGGTATAATTTGTTCAAAGAAGCAATGTGTTCGGTCAATGCTAAATTTTCTTTGGCTTGCTTCTTAACAAATGTCATTTCCAAGTCTAAAGTAGATTTGAACAGTTCTGCCCTATCAAACTCAAGCGAATTCCATTGTTGGCGCTGCTTCTCTTTTATAAATAAAAATGAGTTACGCAATTGCAATACTGGATAATGCACACCTGCTTCTTCAAAAACTTTCTTTAGCTCCATCCAATAAGCCAGTTCACCTCCCCCTCCTATAAATACAACACCAGGCAAAATGGTTTCTTGATACACTCCTCTTAAAATTACATTCGGACTAAATCTTTCAGGAAATGCTTTCAGTTCTTTTAGGATCTCGGCTTCGGTAAAACTAATTTTAGTATCTACTATGATGTATTGATTGTCTTTTAATTCAATTCTAGCACGTAGATCGTCTTTTAAATAAAACAAGTTAATAGCACGCCCTTCTGATTGTACATGGTATTCGGTAGCTAATTTTTTCAGCGTAGGTTGAATGGCCTGATGAGAAAACTGAGTAGTTAATTCCTTTTCCATCACCTTAGTAAATAAAGATTTAAGTACTGCTTCGTCTGGCTGTAATACGATCAATCCATATTTCCCAAAATAAGCATATACTAAATGCAAAGTGGCTTCTATAATGGTATTCCCTTTACTATACGCTTCTTTTAAAATGGCTAAAGCTTCTTTGCCAGCTGGCTTTACAGACCAATAGCCTTCTACATTTTGCAACAATTGCAATAAAGCATCGTCTACTTTCATTCTTCCAATAGCACCAGTCTGTTTGGTTTTCCACTGATGCGACACACCACCCATGTTAAAGCTACCTACTTCTTCTAAGTCAGCATCTTCCGAGCCCATATAATATACAGGTACAAAATTATTTTCAGGAAATTGTTTTTTTAATTCGGCGGCCATTTGGATGGCCTGAACTATTTTGTAAAAAAAATACAAGGGCCCTGTAAATAAATTGGGCTGATGTGCAGTTGTTACTACAAAAGTATTTTCCTTTTCCAATAATGAAATATTGGCTTGTACTGCTTCCAATGCACTTGCATTATTTTTTTTGGCACTGTTTGCCAATTGATCGTATTGCTTTCTTAAAACTTCCACCAAAACCTTTCTATTGGTGGGCTGTTTTTTTCGTTGCTCAATGGCTTTTTTTACCCCTTCTATATTGGGCGTATAGTTAACAAAACTTTGCGCAGTCCCTTTGCCTTCCATATAATCATTCACCAACGGAGAAAATAAACCGGTGGCACGATATGGAATATGGGTTGCTTTAAATTTCATTGTTAATTAAACCTTTCAGGATTGTAAAAACCAATGTCGATGCTGGTTGGTTTTTCATTTACGATTTCTGAAACTAATTTTCCAGTTCCTGCTCCCAAGCTTAACCCTACCATAGCATGCCCGGTGGCCATCACTAGATTGTTCCATTTTTTTGTTCTTCCAAGATAAGGCAATCCATCGGCAGAACAAGGTCTATAGCCATACCAAACTTTATCTAAAGTTGGAACTGGGATCTCAAAATTTGGATAATAATTTTTCACCGCCTTTATGATACCAACCACTCTATTCAATTGAGGTGCCGAATTGGTGGTGGTAATTTCCATAGTGCCACCAAAACGCATTTTATTGCCATCCATAGGCGTCAGTGCTACTCTTCCTTCTACCAGCACCGATGGGTAATTGGTTTGATAAGGAGAATCCTCAATGGTAATTGAGTAGCCACGTCCTGGCATCAACAATAAATCCATATCTAATTTTTTAGCCAACGCTCTACTCCATGAACCAGTTGCTAAAACCACTGCATCTGACTTGTATTTATTTGTTTCCGTAATCACCGCAGAAATTTTTCCAGCTGCCTTTTCGAAATTAATCACCGCTTCATTGGATTTAAAAATTACGCCCTTGCTTTTTAAGTCAGCAATCAATTGTTGCATTAATTTATTGGGATACAAATGTCCATCACATGCAAAATGAATGGCTCCTATCGCATTTATTTTATGATTCGGTTCTAAGGCAAATAATTCTTGTTGATTCAATAACTTGGTATCGGTTAATCCAAGTTCATGCGCTTTGTGCACCAAATGTGATGCATGTTCTGCTGCTTTTTCGGTTTGAAAAATTTCCAATAAGCCTTTGTGCTCGTATGCGAATTTAAATTGAGGCAAAGATTCCCAATGACCATACCATTGTTTAGAAAGCAATGCATAATCTCTTAATGGAATCGCAGCTTTTTCTACATTTTCTGCTGTAGCCACTTGCATAAATTTAAGCCCCCATTTAATTAAACTCATATCCAACCTTGGTTTAACATAAAAAGGACTTTGTGGATTCAACATCCACTTTAATCCCTGCTTTACAATACCAGGGGTAGCCAATGGAACAAAATGACTTGGACATACATAACCTGCATTTCCATAAGAACAGCTATTGGTCATATCTGTTTGGTCAATAACAGTTACCTGATGTCCTGACTCTTGTAAAAAATAGGCGCTACTTAGTCCAACAATTCCTCCTCCAATAACGATTACTTCCATAGATTTTATTAAAAAGCAAATTTCGTAAAAAATGTGCGCATAACCCCCATAATTCTGAAGGTTTATTTAAAATAAAAGGGCTAAACTACCTGAAAACCATTGGCATAGGGATCGTCCTTGGCATCAATGGATAGGGTGTTAAATCCTACTATCTTGGCCCATCCTTCAATAGATGGGATAATGGCAGCCTGCTCCCCAATCGTAGTAGTGGCTTCTACTTTGCCTATAAAAACAGATCCTATAATACTTTCATGCAAAAAGGGCTCCCCTACTTTTAATTTGCCTTTGGCATGCCAATGGGCCAATCGGGCAGAAGTACCCGTGCCGCAAGGAGATCTATCAATGGCCTTGTCCCCATAAAAAACGGCATTGCGTGCTGTATTTTTTGCATCCAATACTTTGCCCGTCCATAAAATATGAGAACACCCATTGATTGTTGGATCTTTTGGATGCACAAAGGAATGCAATTCATTGATTCGCTTTCTTAGCACAGGACTCCATGCAATCAGTTGTCCTGCAGTATAATTTTCTATTCCTTTGAAATTTTCTTGCACTTCTACAATGGCATAATAATTACCGCCATAACATACATCCAAATTCAACAAACCTAAATCGGGGCATTCTACTTGCATGTTTTCTGCAGCCATAAAAGAAGGTACATTGGTCAATTTTACCGAACTCACTTTATCGCCCTTCATCGTATATTCAATTTCCACCAAGCCTGCAGGCGCTTCCATTTTTATTTTACCAGGTACTTTTGGTTGTATCAATCCAGCTTCAATGGCTACTGTAATAGTTCCAATCGTACCATGTCCACACATGGGCAAGCAACCGCTGGTTTCAATAAATAAAACTGCCACATCATTGGCAGGATCATGTGGTGGATATAAAATACTTCCACTCATCATATCGTGACCACGTGGTTCAAACATGAGACCCTTTCTTATCCAATCAAATTCTTTTAAAAAATGTTGACGCTTTTCGCTCATGGTATTCCCTTCCAATGCTGGGCCACCTTTCACCACCACTCTAACAGGATTGCCACAGGTATGGGCATCAATACATTCAAAAACCGACCCTGTTAAATGATAGGAACCAAAATTTTCGACACTGATTGGTTTTATTGTAGCCATGAGTTTACACTTCTTCTTTGGTGAATTGACCATTCACTTTTCTCCAAATGGTCAATGGATTTTTATTTTGTAAAGCCAATGGCAATAAATGTGTTGGCCAATTTTGAAAAGAAATAGGGCGCAACCATCTTTTTACTGCGTTTACCCCCACTGCTGTAAAACGACTATCTGTGGTAGCAGGATAAGGGCCTCCATGCACCATACTATCGCAAACTTCAACCCCTGTAGGTACTCCATTAATTAATACACGACCTGCAATACTTAAAGCCATATTCAATAATTCGGGGTGGCTGGAAAAATCTTGATCACTTCCCATGATGGTCGTAGAAATTTGTCCTTGCACACTTTTCCATACCTGCTTTAATTGTTCCATTGAACTACATTCAACAAGTATAGCGTAAGGACCAAAAACTTCTTCTGCTAAATTTGGATTGCTTAAAAAAGTAGTAGCGTCTACTAAGGTGAATACCGGAAAACCACTATTGGAAGTAGGTGTATTGGCAGTTAAACAAGTAATGCCTTTTTGTGAAAGCGCATGGGTACTGTTTTTAAAATAAGCTGCTTGTATGCCTTCATGTAACATGGGTGATGGAGCAATGCCATTCATTTCGCTTGCAAGAGTATTTTTAAAATGGTCTAAGGCTTCGCTTTTTACGCCGATTAAAATGCCGGGATTCGTACAAAATTGTCCCATGCCTAAAGTAATAGACCCTGCATAATTTTTTGCAATTGACGCTGCGTCTTTTGTTAACGCATCTTCTAATAAAACTACTGGATTCACACTGCCCATTTCTGAAAAAACAGGAATGGGATTTTTTCTACTGCTTGCATAATCCAATAAGGCACGTCCACCAGATCGTGAACCCGTGAAACCAACTGCTGCAATGGCATCCGCTTGCACTAAACTTTTTCCTGTTTCAAAATCGGTGGTGGTTACATGTTGAAAAACATGCGCTGGCATATTTGAACTAACTGCTGCTTCTTGAATGGCTGTTGCAACCAAAGTAGAAGTAGCCAAATGTCCTGGATGTGCTTTTACAATCACAGGACAGCCCACCGCTAAAGCACTTGCGGTATCACCTCCTGCTGTAGAATAAGCAAATGGAAAATTACTTGCACCAAAAACGACCACTGGACCCAATGGGTGCATCATTTGTCGAATGTCTGGCTTGGGTGGTGTTTTAGTAGGAATGGCAGTATCAATACTGGCTTCTACATAATTACCTTCTTTTAACATGGTAGCAAACATGCGCAATTGAAAACAAGTACGTCCTCTTTCTCCTGTCAAACGAGCTAGAGGTAAATTGGTTTCCTTATTCGCTTGCGCTAATAAAGCATCTCCTAATGCTTCTATGTTGTTGGCAATGTTTTCTAAAAACCCTGCTCTTTGCAATGGTGTGGTGATGGAATACTGCTCAAAAGCTACAGCTGCGTTATGGGTAATTTCAGAAATGCTACTCATGAGATAACTTGTTGTAAAATTTATAAACTATGAAATTCTGGAAGAGTGGGTCTGTTTTTTAAACCTGTATCAATAATAGATTCGATTCTTTTTCTTTCCTCTCCTTCTAAAACCAATCTTGGTCTTCTAACTGTTTCAGAACCTATTCCAGTTTTAGACTCTGCAAATTTGATGTATTGTACCAACTTCGCATGAATGTCTAATTCTAATAAAGGCATAAACCATCTGTATATTTCAGTGGCTTCGGCAATTTTACCTGCTTTTGCTAATTTATAGATGGCAACAGTTTCTGCAGGGAATGCACAAACCAAACCAGCTACCCAACCATCAGCACCCAATAACAATTCTTCTAAAGCCAAAGTATCTACGCCACATAAAATACGGAAACGGTCTCCGAATGCATTGCGCATTCTGGTTACATTGGTCACATCTCTTGTAGATTCTTTTACTGCTTGAATAGAAGGTACTTTAGCCAGTTCAGCAAACATATCAATGGTTACATCCACTTTGTAATCTACAGGATTGTTGTAAATCATGATTGGCAGAGGAGAACTTGCAGCAATGTCTTTAAAATATTGAACTGTTTCGCGATGATCGGATTTGTAACGCATCGGAGGCAATAACATCAACCCTTTTGCACCCCAACTTTCTGCATCTTTAGCACATTGAATGGCCACACTCGTACTACCTTCTGCAATATTAATAACTACTGGCACTTTGCCATCCACCAATTTAATGGTTTCTTTAACTAGTATTTCTTTTTCAGCATTGGTTAAAACACTTGCTTCCCCTAAAGTGCCGCCTAAAATAATACCATTCACTCCCGCCGCCAATTGGGCTTTAATATTAACGGTAAATAAATCTATATCCAAAGTATCCTTATCGGTAAACTTGGTGGTAACTGCGGGGAATACCCCTTTCCAATCTATGGCCATAACATGATAATTTATTGTTATAAAATGAGTCTTAAAATTAACGAAAAATACTGAATAATACTAGTCTACCAATTCCCCTTCTAAATCGTAATCATAAGCCTTGGTTATTTTAACCATTACAAAATCGCCTGGCTTCAAGCGCTTGGTGGTATTGATTACTACTTCATTGTCTACTTCCACACTGTCAAATTCGGTACGTCCCAAATAACGACCAGCTTCTTTCTTATCTACCAATACTTTTAAAACCAATCCTTCCTTTGCTTGATTTCTTGACAAACTAATCTCTTGTTGTACTTCCATAATCTCTTCGGCGCGTCTTTGCTTTTCTGCCGCAGGCACATCGTCCACTAAATTGTGCGCACTAGTGTTTTCCTCATGGCTATAAGTGAATATCCCAACTCGGTCAAACTGGTGTTCGATTAAGAATGCTTTTAATGCTTCTATGTCCTCCAAAGTTTCTCCTGGGAATCCTGCAATTAAAGTAGTACGGATGGCGATGCCTGGAACACGATTGCGAATTTCTTTAATTAATTCCCCCATTTCTTCTCGGGTAATATTGCGCTTCATGGCAGCCAACATATTATTGCTTGCATGCTGCAAAGGAATATCAATGTACTTACAAATATTATCACGCGTTCTCATCACATCCAATACTTCTAAAGGAAATTTACTTGGATACGCATAATGCAAACGAATCCACTCCAAGCCTTTTACATCGGCTAGTGCATTTAACAAATCGGGTAAAGCTCTTTTTTTATAAATATCTAAACCGTAATAAGTTAACTCTTGGGCAATCAACATCACTTCCTTCACCCCTTTTTTAACCAAGCCTTCTGCTTCGGCTACCAAGTGCTCAATGGTTTTACTTACATGTTGCCCGCGCATTAATGGAATGGCACAAAAAGAACAAGTGCGGTTACATCCTTCACTAATTTTTAGATAAGCATAGTGCGATGGGGTACTTAATAATCTTTCTCCCAATAATTCTGCTTTGTAATCGGCGTTCAATTGATTCAACATCAAAGGCAATTCCATGGTACCAAACCATGCGTCTACTTCGGGAATTTCTAAAGCCAAATCGTTTCTATATCTTTCGCTCAAGCAGCCGGTTACATATACTTTGTCTAATTTTCCTTTTTTCTTTAAAGCCACCTGATCCAAAATCGTATTTACGCTTTCCTCTTTCGCCTTATCAATAAAGCCACAGGTATTCACCACTACAATATTGTGGTCTAACTTTTTATTTTCATGTACCACCTCAATTTCATTGGCCAATAATTGCCCACTTAACATTTCACTGTCCACTAAGTTTTTACTACAACCTAGTGTGATAATGTTAACTTTATTTTGTTTGAGTGTTTTTGCTTTCATAGGATGGTATTAAACCAATTTATTTGTGCACTTCGTTGGTAAAATGAAAAGTAATATCGGGATTATTGGTAATTTCTGTATTTAAAAACCATTCGCTTTGTGCTAAGTACACAGGTGCTTCATCTTTATCCATTGCAGCATTTTGTTGCTTGAAGCGTAAAAAATCGTGCAACTTATTTTGATCCTTAGAAGTTAACCAACAAGCTTTGTAAAAAGGCAGGGTTCTAAATTCACAGGCAGCCCCATATTCTTGTAACAAACGATATTGAATTACTTCAAATTGCAAATCGCCCACACAACCAATAATTTTTTTATTACCACCAAACTGTGTAAACAACTGCGCCACTCCTTCATCGGTCAATTGCGTAATGCCTTTTTCGAGTTGTTTTGTTTTTAAAGGATCTTTATTTACCAATTCCTTAAATATTTCCGGTGAGAAAGTAGGAATACCAGTAAAGTAAAATTTCTCTCCTTCGGTTAAAGTATCTCCTATTTTAAAGTTGCCTGTATCAAACAAGCCCACCACATCTCCAGCATAGGCATCTTCAATCACATCTTTACTGCGGGCCAAGAAACTATAGGGGTTGCTAAAACGTACGTCTTTGTCTAAACGCACATGCTTATAATAGGTATTGCGCTCAAATCTTCCACTACATACGCGCATAAAAGCGATACGATCACGGTGTTTAGGATCTAAGTTGGCATGTATTTTAAAAATAAATCCGCTAAACTTATCTTCGCCTACACCCAAAGTTCTAACACTGGTTTCTCTATCTCTAGGGACCGGTGCAATTTGAATAAACGTATCCAACATTTCTTTTACGCCAAAGTTATTTACTGCAGATCCAAAAAACACAGGCGCAATTTTACCTGCTAAATAATCGGCCGGGTTTAAGGCCCCATATACGCCATCAATTAATTCTACATCCTCTCTTAATACCGCTGCATCTTTCTCACCTATTTTATCTTGCAACAGGCTGCTTGATAAATCTTCAATGGCCAGCGTATCTTCTTCGGTAGCTTTGGTACTTGCAGCAAACAAACGTAAATTTTTATCGTGCAAATTGTACACCCCTTTAAATTCCTTTCCACTATTGATAGGCCAGGTCATTGGATGTAAAGAAATTTTTAATTCGTTTTCTATTTCTTCTAATAAATCAAATCTGTTCTTGCCATCACGATCCATTTTATTGATAAAAACAATGACGGGTGTGGCACGCATGCTGCATACTTCCATCAATCTTCTGGTTTGGGCTTCGACTCCATTCACACTGTCAATCACCAAAATCACACTGTCTACTGCGGTTAATGTTCGGTAAGTATCTTCAGCAAAATCCTTGTGCCCAGGTGTATCTAATAAATTAATTAAAATATTATTGTATTCGAATGACATGACCGAAGTGGCCACCGAAATACCTCTTTGACGTTCAATTTCCATGAAGTCACTGGTCGCATGCTTTTTAATCTTATTGCTTTTAACGGCGCCTGCTGTTTGAATGGCACCACCAAACAACAATAACTTTTCGGTCAAAGTTGTTTTACCAGCATCCGGGTGAGAGATAATAGCAAATGTTTTTCGTCGGTTAATTTCTTTTTCGTACTTCATTATCGTTAAAAATGGCTCGCATTCAAATAATTTGAATCACGAGCCATTCTATATTTTTATTTAAACTAGTTAGATATCTATTGCTTCACCATAAGCAGCTGCTAC
Organism: Chitinophagaceae bacterium; assembly: GCA_947380905.1. Lineage (GTDB taxonomy): Bacteria > Bacteroidota > Bacteroidia > Chitinophagales > Chitinophagaceae > Sediminibacterium. The sequence continues at coordinate 30,187 of CANCSS010000021.1, forward strand.
TGCTTCTTTTAATCCTTCACTCATGGTTGGGTGTGGATGTATTGCATTTAAAATTTCATGCGAAGTGGTTTCTAATTTACGAGCCACCACTGCTTCTGCAATCATTTCAGTTACATTGGTTCCAATCATATGACAGCCTAAGAATTCGCCATACTTGGCATCGAATATCACTTTCACAAAACCATCGGTAGCGCCCGCAGCACTGGCCTTACCACTGGCCATAAATGGAAACTTACCAATCTTTAATTCATAACCTGCTTCCTTCGCTGCTTTCTCCGTATAACCAACGCTCGCAATTTCGGGGGTGCAATACGTACAGCCCGGAACGTTGTTGTAATCAATTCCTTCGGGCATGTGCGCCAATTTCTTTTCTTGATAAGCAATATGCTCCGCTGCATTGATCCCTTCTTTCGCAGCCACATGCGCCAAAGCTTGCCCAGGAGAACAATCACCAATGGCATAAATACTTGCAATACTTGTTTGTTGGTATTTATCTACAATGATGCGACCCTTATCTGTTTTAATTCCATTTTGCTCCAACCCAATGTTTTCAATATTTGCTACAACACCAACTGCACTTAAAACAATTTCTGCTTCTAAAGTGACAAAAGAACCATCCATTTGTTTCACTTTTGCTTTTACCAAAGACCCTGTTGTATCTAGTGATTCAACAGAAGAGTTGGTCATGATTTCTATGCCTTGCTTTCTGTATTGTTTTTCTAATTCTCTTGAAATATCCTCATCTTCCACAGGTACGACTTTAGGTAAAAATTCTACAATAGTAACTTTTGTTCCCATGCTATTGTATACATAAGCAAACTCCACCCCTATGGCACCACTACCTACAATGATCATACTCTTAGGTTGCGTTGGCAACACCATTGCTTCACGATAACCAATTACTTTTTTACCGTCTTGTTTTAAATTGGGTAATTCTCTGGTACGACCTCCTGTTGCAATTATAATATACTTGCCATCTACTACTTGTGTTTTTCCTTCTGCATCTTTCACTTCTACTTTACCACGAGACAAAACTTTACCGTAGCCCATGATTACTTCAATCTTATTTTTCTTCATTAAAAACTGAACCCCTTTACTCATTTTTTCAGCCACCCCACGACTGCGTTTTATCACGGCTCCAAAATCATGATTCACTCCTGTAGTTGTAATGCCATAATTGGCACTGTGTTTTACATACTCATACACTTGTGCACTTTTTAATAAAGCTTTGGTTGGAATACAGCCCCAGTTTAAACAAACGCCTCCTAAACTTTCCTTTTCAATAATTGCCACTTTCAAACCTAATTGAGAAGCACGTATTGCTGCAGGATAACCACCTGGACCACTACCAATAACGATAACGTCGTATGCCATTGTAAACTTGTTTTAGTAATTTAATGAGGGTGCAAAAATACCCCGAAAATGTGACTATTCAAAGAAAACCCGAACCATCTGAAAAAACCACTTATTGTCGTTGGGGCGCTGCTTATTCATCTGATTTTCATCAAACTTACTTAATCCAAATAGTCCTGCCATATTGCCCCCTCTTACCGCTATTTCTAAATAACCAGCCGAGTTAAACCAAGCCAACTTATCGGCAATGGGCACTTCACCATAATGCTTGCTTAAATCGGTAATGGTTTCGTTGCGGGTAAATACAATTTTAAAAGCTCGGCCTTGCGCTTGCAAATCAAAATCTTCTTTGCGAATATTCACCACTACATTTTCAAACTGATCGATAAATAAAATTTGTCCTTCCATCCAATTGGGACCTAAGGTAGGTTGCATTGGATAAATTTCTTCAATGTCCTGAAAAGCAATCCCTGCATCATTAATCAAATTTGTTTTTACAAAAGCCCCCAATGCATTAAAGATTTCTTGGGTAATTTCTAAAAAAGTATGTGCTTCTTTAAAATCTATTTTAATAATTTCTTTTGGTTTGCCACCCAACATCATGGTTAAAAAACCATTGTCAGGTGTAATAAAGTATTGGTTGTTGTGCTTGGTTAAAAGTGCATGGCGTTTTGGGAATTGGAAAAAATTAACCATGATACAATGAATGGTACCTGCAGGATAATGCTTGGCTGCATTGTTAAAAATATAAGCCCCTTGTTGATAATTTTTGCTGGATAAATAATGCGTGATATCGGCAATGCCCATGCCTGGAATGGTTGACAAAATTTGCCCCTTAACAGCGCCAATAATGAAATCCTCTTGGCCAATATCGGATGTTAAAGTAATGATAGGCATCTATTGATAACGAAAAATTGAGTTTTATATTTTAGAAAACCAAGTATTTATTTACCCTCCTAGCTACTTCACCAACACCCCATCTTTAAAGAAAAAATGATGCACCAACTTATCGGCCCAGGCAGGAAAATACTTATTCATAAACACGGTGCGCTTCCCCGTAAAAGTAAGCACCAAAGTACGTTTCCTTTGATCTATGGCCTTCACGATATGGTTGGCACATTCCTCTGAACTCATCATGGCTGCTTCATCCAAAGGAGATTCTCCTTGTGCTTTTGCATCTTTGTCTAAAGCTGCATTTCGTATGTTGGAACTGGTAAAACCAGGGCAAACCCACATCACATGCGTTCCAGAGCCATAAAGTTCCGTTTTTAAGGCTTCTAGCCACCCATTTAAAGCAAATTTAGAGGCAGAATAGCCACTGCGACCCGGTAAGCCACGATAGCCTGCAATGGAGGAAACCCCTACTACCACGCCTTTATTTTTAAGAATGTGGGGAAGTGCTGTTTTGGTACAATACACCGTGCCCCAAAAATTAATGTCCATCACCTGTTGCAAAGTTTCATAAGAAGTATCCTGCACCAAAGCCCGCATCGAGATGCCAGCATTGTTTATTAAAATGTCTATTCCGTTCCATTTGGCAACAATTGCTTTGATAAACGCTGCTACTTCCAAAGAGTTACTCACATCTACTTGCAAGGTGAATAAATTTGAAATGGGATTTTCTTGTTCCAACAAAGCAAGTTTGCTTGCATTTCTACCACAGGTGGCCACCTTCGCTCCCAATGCTAGAAACTGCTGTACCAAAGCTTTTCCAATACCATCAGAACCACCCGTTATAACAACAATTTTGTCTTGAAATTTGGACATCTATTAGCGTTTATACAAATATAAATCTTATTTGAAGATGAATGACTTAGAGCGGTTTGGAATGGGGAAAATAAATACCCCCTTTTATTTGGATAGTTTTCATTAATGCTTATTTTTGCACTCCTCGAAAAAGGCGGTTAGAATTGGTAGCTCAGTTGGTAGAGCAATACACTTTTAATGTATGGGCCCTGGGTTCGAGTCCCAGCCAGTTCACAAAGCTTGTCACGAAAGTGACAGGCTTTTTTGTTGCGCAGACGCGAAAGAAAGCCACGAAGTGGGAAATTTAAAGAGTTGGCTGTGTTAATAGCTTGCTATTATAAACAGACAAGGATTTAAATTGAACGAGCGA
>CANCSS010000022.1 GCA_947380905.1 Chitinophagaceae bacterium
GACTATTGGGTTGGACTTTTTTTTAACAACCCTTTATTTCTCTTAATTCCTATTACCCTTGTTAATAAAGGACATTAGACTATCTTGTATTAAAACAAAGAAATCAAAGTAAAGTGAAAAAAGGGGAGTTAGATTCCTCCCCCTACAGCCACTTAAAAGCCTTCTGAATTTTCAGGAGGCTTTTTTATTATAAAATAATTGAAAATAAGATTAACTTTTACCTTACAAAAAATCTCTCTATGCGAATGCTCTTAGCTGCCTTTTTATTTTTATGCTTCAATAATACAAACCAAGCTCAAACTGCAAAAAAGCAAATAAAATTAGGTTATAAAACTGCTTCTATTTTAACCATTAAAGGATTACAGTTTAAAGATTTAAATAAAAATGGTCAACTAGATAAATATGAAGATTGGCGTTTAGCAAATGAAATAAGAGCAAAAGATTTACTTTCTAAAATGTCTGTCGAAGAAAAAGTAGGCTTTATGTTAATTAGTTCTACGCGAATGAAAAATGATTGGTCATTTGAGGGACCTAAAAATCAAGAAAAAATTAGTAGTGATTTTAATGAAGAAGATTTAGTGCAAAATACCAATATGTTTACCAGACAACCCTTGCATATTAGTATGATGATGGCAGCGGGTACAACGAAAGCAGTAAAGCAATTTAAGTTGCGACATTTTATTTTTCGTGCCAATGTAGATGCAAGAACTACCGCAGCGTGGGCAAATAAATTACAAGCATTGTGCGAATCCGATGAGCTAGGTATTCCTTGCATCATTGCATCCAACCCGCGCAATCATATTACCAAAGATGCATCTATTGGACTTAGTGTGGGTAAAACTACTTTTTCTACTTGGCCTTCTGAATTAGGATTGTCTGCGATGCATGATTTAAAATTAACCAGAACATTTGCCGATATCGCAAGACAAGAATGGGCTGCCGTAGGACTTCGCAAAGGATATATGTACATGGCAGATTTATCTACAGAACCAAGGTGGCAAAGGATTGAAGGGACGTTTGGTGAAAACCCTGAATGGGTAGGTAAAATGATTTATGAAATTATTATCGGCTTTCAAGGAAACAAATTAAGCAACAGTTCTGTAGCCATGACCACTAAACATTTTCCAGGTGGTGGTGCAGGAGATGGTGGCCAAGATCCACATTTTCCTTGGGGCAAAAGAGAAATATTTAGCGCAGGGAATTTAGATAGTAATATCGTGCCATTTAAATATGCAATTAAAGCAGGTACGTCTGCCATGATGCCTTATTACTCTATTCCAGTAGGTACTAAATATCCAGAAATTGCCTATGCATATAATAAACCGGTGTTACAAGGACTACTAAGAAAAGAATTAGGTTTTAAAGGAATCATAAATTCAGATACAGGGCCTATTGAAATGATGCCATGGGGTGCAGAAAATTTAACCATTGAGGAACGTTATATAAAAGCGATAGATGCTGGCGTTAATATTTTTTCGGGAAGTGCCGAACCTGCTAAATTATTAGAAATAGTAAAAGCGGGTAAAGTGGATATAAACCTGGTAGACACTTCTGTGTATAAATTATTATTAGAATTTTATGCCCTAGGATTATTTGAAAATCCATATGTTGATGAAGACGCTGCTGATAAAATTGTAAACAACAAATCGTTTCAAGAAAAAGCCAATTTAGCTTTACGTAAATCCATCGTATTACTTAGAAATAATAAAAATATATTGCCCATTAAAAAAACTACTAAAGTATATTTAGAATCTTATATGCAGAAAAAAGGGCAGTCCGCTTCTAATATATTTAAATCTGCAGAAAATGAATCGGTAAACTTTGTATCTACTCCCGAGCAAGCCGATGTAATAGTGTTATGGATAACACCTGCTTCAAAATCTCTTTTTGAATCAAACGGAACGCCATTATCTGTAGTCTTGTCTAAAAATGGAGTAGATGTAACTTATATCAATGAACTCACTCAAAAAAAACCAACTGTCTTGGTTGTTAATTATACCAATCCTTGGGTCATCAATGAGGTGTACAACGATCAAACCATGCCCAATATCAAAGCGGTGTTGGCTACTTTTGGCACTTCCACAGATGCATTAATAGATGTCATCACCGGCAAGTTTAACCCTACAGGTAAAATGCCATTTACAACCCCTGCTTCTGAAAAAGCGGTCTTGGAAAATAAAACGGATATCCCAGGGTACAGAGAACCAAAAAACTACGCCTTATTTAATTTCAATGAAGGTCTAAGTTATCATCATTAGATTACAATCTCATTTCCTATAGAATTGATTTAGAATATTTTAGAAAAATAGACTGGAAAATCTCAAGTCTATTTTTCTAATTTAAGTAATAAAACAATAGTTAACGTACCTCTTACACGAACTAAGCATTAGCGCTATTTCAAAAACCCTTGTTTATTTTTTTGTTAAATTTTTGCTATATTCATATAGAAGAAATGAAAATATGTCTGCAAGATTTAATGATACAGATAAAGATGCTGAATTATTGATTCGTCTACAAGAAGACGATCAATATGCTTTTACCAGTATATACAATAAATATTGGAAAAATTTATACGCGGTTGCTTATTCCATATTAAAGGACAAAACCATTTGCGAAGACATTGTTCAAGACATATTTATCAATGTGTGGAATAAGCGAAAATCAATAGCAATAAAGGTTTCATTGAAAGCTTATTTAACTTCTTCGGTAAAATATGAAGTGTTTAGACAATTAAAAAAGAAAATTGAAGCTTTAGAAATAGTAGATGATCTACTCATAGATCCAAATAATTCTGCGCAAGAAAATATGGAATACAAAGAACTACTGGTTCATATGAACAACGTAGTAAATAAACTATCTACAAAATGCCGAGAGGTATTTATTTTAAGCAGAGAAAAAGAATTGAGTCACAAAGAGATTGCTGTTATTAGAAATATATCCACGAAGACGGTCGAAAATCATATTGGAAAAGCACTTGGTTCCCTTAAAGATGTCATTGGCTACAATATTTTGATCTTTCTTTTTTTTACCAGTTTATAAGTAGCTCACTTACATGGCTTTGTACAGCTACTCATGTGAAAAATATTTGAGAAAAACATAGGGGTAGCTACATTTTATTGACTCTAGTATATATAACACTCTATTTTGGACAAGAATACCTTACTCACCTTTATTGATAGATTCTTAGCTGGTCAATCCAATAAGATTGAAAATCAAAAACTTACAGAGTTTTTTGAAAGCTTTGAAAATGACAAGGATACGCATAAGCACCTAGATGAAAATCCTGAGTTAAAAAATAGAATTTTTAATAAAATTCAGCTAAGTATTTCAGATTCAACCAGTAAGGCGCCCGTTAGGCCTTCTTTTTTTACTGGTTTCCGATTGGCGGCAGCATTCCTAATCATTATGGGATTGTCTACCATTACTTATTGGATCTTAAACCCAGTTGACAAGGGCAACCAATTGGCAAAATTGACCGAAACCAAGAAAATCGAAGATTTGAATCCGGCAAAAAATATTGCCGTATTAACTTTAGCCAATAAGTCTAAAATAATTTTAGACGAAACCTCTAGCGGGGAGATTGCAGTAGAAAGTGGGATTAGTATCACTAAAACGCCTAATGGAGATTTAATATATATTGTAAAGAGCTTAGAAAAGAATCAAGACAATACCGAAGAAAAATACAATACCATCACCACTCCAAAAGGAGGCAAATTTAATGTGATCTTGCCCGATGGAAGTTTAGTGATGTTAAACGCTGCCTCTTCTCTCACCTATCCAGTTTACTTTCAAAAAAATCAACGCAGTGTTAGTTTTAATGGAGAGGCTTATTTTGAAATTGCTAAAGCCTACGGAAAAGATCACCAACGTATTCCATTTTTTGTGCGCTCTAAAGACCAAGTAGTAGAAGTGCTAGGCACTCATTTTAATATCAATTCTTATGACAATGAGGATTATGTTAAAACTACTTTATTAGAAGGCTCCGTAAAAATAATTAAATCAGGTTCAACCACTGCTTCAAAATATTTAATTCCTGGTCAACAAGCATTAACTAAAATGGGGTCTGAAACTAAAATTATAAAGGCAGACGCGCAACAAACCATTGCTTGGAAAGAAGGCTATTTTATGTTTAAGAATTCAAACATCAAAGAAATTGTCAATGAACTAGAACGTTGGTATGATGTGGATATAGAGTATTCTGAAAGTATAGACTTTGATAATATAACAGGCTACATCTCTAGAAATGTAAAAATTTCAAATGTATTAAGAATGTTAGAGCTAAGTGGGATTGTCAATTATGAAATCAAGGGCAGAAAAATAATATTAAAAACAACTTAACAATATTTTACTTAAGAATAAATTTTAAGTAAACGCAACCAAAATACATAAATATGAAAAAATCACTACTCCATTCATTGGGAAGTTTTGGGCAAAAGCAACACAATGAAAACAACTCCAACAAAAAAATGAAAAATTCATTTAATTTTTTGAGAGTGAGTCAATTATTGCTTTTAATCATGCTGGTTTTTTTCACCAAAGTAAATGCTGCAAGTATCAATCAGTATGTTACTATTAATGAAAAAAATGCTAGTTTAGAAAAAGTACTTCTCGAAATTAGATCTCAAACTGGCTATGACTTTATTTACAATGCCCGATTGTTAAAAGATTCCAAGCCTGTTACCATTATTGTACAAAATGAATTTTTCAAAAAAGTATTAGAAGATGCGCTAAAAGATCAGCCGCTTACTTATACTATTATTGAAAATACAATCGTGTTAAAGAAAATAGACAAAGTTAAATTAACAGCCGAGTCTAATTTAATTACAGCGCCTGTAAACAATAAGCAATTAGACTTAAATGCCTCGATTGTTATTGAAAACAAAGCCGAAAACAAAGCAATTGTAGTAGCTCCCAAAGGAGTTGTTACAGGACAAGTAACCGATTCAAAAGGTGATCCATTGGCAGGGGTTAGCATTGTTATTAAAGGAACACAAAATGGTACCAATACAGACGCAAGTGGCGCATACAGCATCAATACACAAGACAATGTAATTTTGGTATTTAGTTATGTGGGCTATACAAGTCAAGAACTTGCTCCTGGCAATAAAACAACCCTTAATGTAAAATTAGCCGAAGCCAACACTGCTTTAAATGAAGTGGTAGTAACCGCCTTTGGTGTAAATAAAAACAGAAGAGGTTTAGGTTATGCCGTTCAGGAAGTAAGTGGAAAAGATTTTACAGAAGGTAGAATGAACAATATAGCGAGCGCCTTGTCTGGCAAAATTGCTGGTGTAGATGCGGTTCAAACCAATGCAGGTGCAGGCGCTTCTAGTAGAGTTACAATTAGAGGTAATACTTCTTTAAACGGAAACCAACAACCTTTATACGTGATAGATGGAATGCCGATTGACAACCAAAATAGAGGTCCTGTTACTTCTTCCACTCAATTAAACGTGGATAGAGGTGATGGAATTTCAAGTATCAACCCGGATGATATCGCTTCTATGTCAGTATTAAAAGGAGGAGCTGCTGCTGCCTTGTATGGTAGTCAAGCTGCGAATGGGGTAATTTTAATTACCACTAAAAAAGGAATTGCTCAAAAAGGAATTGGTATAGAATACACCAACGACATGAATCAAGGAACTCCTTATATTTTCCCCAACTACCAATATCAATATGGTCAAGGAAATGATGGTGTTAAGCCAGCCACTGCTGCTGCTGCTTTAAGTTCTGGTCGTTTGTCATATGGAGCCGCCATGGATGGCAGTTCTGTAATGCAATTTGATGGCGTGCCTAGAGCTTATTCACCCGTAAATGTGAAAGACAATATTTTGAATTTTTATCAACCTAGTCAAAATATTTTAAATAGTATTGCCTTAAGTGCAGGTACTTCAAAATTAGCCATGAGATTGTCCATAAGTGATTTGCGTGCACAAGATCAACAACCTAATTCTGAGTTTTTCAGAAAAACAATTAACCTGAATGTAAGGGCTAAAATGGGTAAGAATGATTTCATCACTTTAGAGAATAGCGTTCAATACAATATTATTAAAGGCGTAAACAGACCCAATGTTGGATATGCTGAATTAAACGCAGCTTGGCCTATTTATTTAGCAGCCAACGTGGTGGATGTAAGAAACATGAGAGGAACAGACCCAACAAGACCTGGTATCAATGCAGTAACAGGAAGAGAATTAGAATGGAATCCAGTACCAGCAGCGGTGAACCCTTATTATCTTTCTTATCAAATACACAACCAAGATGACCAATTAAGATTAATTGGAAGATCAAGCGTTCAAATCAATATCTTAAAGAATTTGTTTTTCAAAGGAACCGTAGCTAGAAACCAAATCAACTACACGGAATCTAACTATGTACCTAATACCGATGCATTTACACCACTTGGATACTATAGATCAGGTAAAGAGCAATCAGACAAAACAACTTTCCAAGGTATCTTGAATTACAATGACAGATATTACCACGACAAAATTGGTCTTAATATCATGGCAGGTGGAAACCAAGAAAAGAATACCTACAGCAGCAATACTGCCAACGGTACACAATGGATTGTGCCAAATTTATACAGTATCACCAATTTGGTAAATAGAGATTTAGCCAATTCAAGTTCCTTGTCATTGGCTGGCGTCGCTTCTGATGGAACCAACTCCGTATTTAGTGAAGCCAACATTGATTACAACAATGTGTTTTTCTTAACCATGACAGGAAGAAATGATTGGTTCTCAGTTTTGAATCCAGGATTTAACTCTATTTTTTACCCATCAGTGGGAGGTAGTTTTATTTTATCTGATGTAGTAAAAATGCCTAAGATCATTAACTATGCAAAATTAAGATCATCATGGGCCGAGGTAGGAAGTGCTACAGTAAATGCAGGTAGCATCAATCAAATTTATACCATTAGTACTTTAAACGCCTATGGCTTACCTCAATTAAGTAATCCAAATGTGTTGCCGAATCCTAATATCAGACCTATCACTGCTACTACGATTGAGGGTGGTTTTGAATTAAGAATGTTAGATAGTAGATTAGGATTAGATGTAAACTACTATGAAAGAAAAACAAAAAATGATATTTTATCTCCGCCAATATCTAATGCGACAGGTTATACAGCAGGGCCTCAAAACATGGGATTGATTATGAATAGAGGATGGGAGGTTACTTTAAGTGGAACACCTATTAGAAAAAAAGATTTTGTTTGGAATGTGGGATATAATTTTAGTTACAACGAAAGTAAAATTCTTGAATTGGCTCCAGGTATTGATGTGTTAACCATTGGTAATGCAATCGGAGGACCAAGCATTATTAATGCAGTTGGAATTCCTTATTCAACCATACAAGCTTATGTAATGAAAAAAGATGCCGCTGGCGTTCAAATTTTCAACGCAGCTACCGGTTATCAGGATAGAGTTTTACAAAATATTGGTGTAGGAAATCCTCCTTACTTAATGGGACTTAGCAACACTTTCACTTATAAAAAGTTTAGTGTGACTGTTGATATAGATTCTAAATTTGGTGCAGTGGGTTACAGTAACTTAATGCAATACGCCACTAGATTTGGATTGACTCCCATTACCTTACCAGGAAGAGATGCGGGTCCTGCAGGTTTAACAGTAACTGGGGTGGATCAAAAAGGGAATCCATATACACATCAATGGGCTCAGGTTGATTTGGATACCTATTATAATAACGTAGGTAGTGCTTATCCAGGACAATTTGTTTACAATACTGATTTTGTAAAATTGAGAAGACTGGTTATTAGATACAATCTTCCAACCAACACCTTTAAGTTTATGAAAGTTCAATCAGCTTCTATTGGTATTACAGGTTTAAACTTAGCGATTCTTTATCAAGACAAAAGAGTTAAAGACGCAGGTATAGATCCTGAAATGCAACAGACTGTTGGTAATGCGCAAGGTAGCCAAGGTGTCGCGATGCCTACTACCAGAAATATTGGCTTTACCTTGAATTTAAAATTCTAATCATAAAAATTTAAGAAAATGAAAAATATATTTACCAAAATCACATATGCAACTGGACTGTTAGTGCTCCTATCCGGTATGCATTCTTGTAAAAAGGGTAGTTTAACTGATCTGAATGTGAATCCAGATGCGATTACATATTTAGTAACAGATTACTCCTTTACTTCTGCGGCCATTGGAAGTGTACCTGGTCAAAATTACACAGCATTAGGACAGGGTCTTCAATACTTTAGTTCCTACAAAGAAGTACCTGCTGCTGGAGATAAGTTTTACAATTTTAACGGCACCGCAGGCACTTTTGCGATCTACAACAATCAATGGAATAGATTGCTTCAATTAGAAAATAAATTGACTGGTGCAGACAACGTGAATAAAAAAGCAGCTTGTGAAATTTTAAGAGTGTTGGCTTTTCATCAACAAACAGATTTGATGGGAGATATGCCTTATACAGAAGCCATGCTAGGATTAACCAATCTTAAACCTAAATACGATACACAAAAAAGTATTTATTTAGCCATGCTTACTCAATTAGATGCTGCTCTAAGTTCTATGGATGCTACCAAAGCAAATGTTTTTGGAACAGCCGATCCTTATTTTAAAGGTGACGTGGCCAAGTGGAAAAAATTTGGTTACACTTTAATGTTGCGTTTGGGCATGAGAATGTCTGACGTGGAAACTGCCACTGCGAAAACATGGGTTGAAAAAGCAGTAGCGGGTGGCGTGATGAAAGATTTTGCAGACATCGCTTATATCAAGTTTGCCAATGTATCTGGACAAACCAATCCTAGAGTTCAATTTATGTTTGATGGCAACTACAATAGTCCAGGTGGAGACAATGTAGAAGGTGGCAAATGGGCAGCAACATTTATTGATTATTTAAAGTCAACCAATGATCCAAGATTACCAGTTGTATCTGTCGTTTGGGTACCTTCTGGAACAACCTACGTTCCTGACAATACCATTGCTAAACAACGTGGTATGGTAAGTGGAAGTATCAATACCAAACCAAGTGATTTCGATACGTATTCAGAGCCATCCTTATTGTACTTAAACCTAGGCTCTCCTATTATTACCATGGGACCAGCTGAAGCTTATTTATTGTTAGCAGAAGCTGCTTTAAAAGGCTACGCTGTTGGAACTACTGCCGAAGCAGCCTATAACAATGGCGTTAAAGCAGGTATGGCACAATGGGCTTTATGGCCAACTACAGGTATTCATTCAGGTGTAATTGCCACTTCTGCTGTGGATGCTTATCTAGCCGCCAACCCTTATTTAACAGCGGGAACGGCTGATCAACAATTAGAGCAAATAGCTACTCAAAAGTGGGTTTCTATGCTAGGCGATGATTATGAAGTATACTCAAGTTGGAGAAAAAATAAATACCCAATATTTAATTACGCGAATTGGAAGTTAGCTAGTGGAGCATTGGTTTCTTATCCAGGTAATGTGACTGCAGGTAAAATGTGGAGGAGATTCTCTTTACCAACCGATGAGAGAAATGTAAACACCACTAATTACAATGATGCTATAAAGAGACAAGGTTTCTCTGATGAAACAGTGGATTTACTTCAAGGAAGAATGTGGTGGGATGTGGGACCAAAAACAGGTCAAAAAAATTAACCACTATAATTCTTATTTTTAGATTATAGAAAAATATTCTAAATTTAGAAAAGAAGGATTTAGTTAATTCTAAATCCTTCTTTTTATTTAACACAATTAAAAAATAATAAAATGAAAAGAAGAGACTTACTAAAATATGCCACCGTACTCCCTATTGGAGCAGGCATCGCATCCTCATTCATACCTTCTGCAGCAATTGCAAAAGCAACCGGTGCAAAAAGAGACCTAATAAAAGAATTGGGTTTGCGCAGTTTTATCAACGCAGCAGGAACCTACACTGCTATGACCGCCTCCTTAATGCATGATGAAGTAATTGAAACCATTCAAGAAGCTGGGAAACATTTTGTGATGTTGGATGAAGTGCAAGACAAAGTGGGTGAAAAAATTGCCGAATTGTGTCATGCAGAAGCCGCTACGGTAACAGCAGGTTGTTGGAGTGCGTTGGTACTTGGTACAGCAGGGGTACTTACTGGAATGGATATGAAAAAAGTGGCACAACTTCCTAATGTAACTGGTATGAAATCAGAAGTGATTGTACAAAAAGGACACAATATTGGTTATGTACATGCACTTACCAATACAGGAGCAAGTATTGTTGAAATTGAAACCGTTGAAGAATTGGAAAAAGCCATCAATGAAAAAACAGCCATGATGTGGTTTTTAAACAGCTACAGTCCTTTTGGAAAAATAATGCATGAGGAGTGGGTAGCGATTGCCAAAAAACATAAAATACCTACCATGATTGACATGGCAGCCGATGTGCCACCAGCAAGCAATTTATGGAAATACAATGAGTTAGGTTTTGATTTGGTATGTGTATCAGGTGGTAAAGCCATGAAAGGTCCTCAAAGTGCTGGTATATTAATGGGTAAAAAAGAATTGATTGCAGCCGCTCGATTGAGTGCACCACCTAGAGGTGGCAATATTGGAAGAGGAATGAAAGTGAATAAAGAAGAGATCTTAGGTATGTATGTAGCAGTAGAAAAATACATCAATATGGATCATGATGCGGAATTAAAAGCCTGGGAAGCAAAAATAGAAGTCATTAAAAATGCAGCTATGGCAGTGAATGGCGTGATCACCGAAGTCACTGTACCTCCTATTGCCAATCACACACCTACCCTTTCCATTACTTGGGATGCAGCAAAAGTGAAAACAACCAACAAAGATTTAATGACAAAATTAAGAAACGGAACGCCTTCTATTGAAGTAATGGCCAATACTACAGGAATTAACATCACGGTGTTTATGTTAAAAGATGGAGAGGAAAAAATTGTTTCAAAACGTATCAAGGAAGAACTTGCATTAGCGGCTTCCTAAAATTTTAAATCAAAAAAAATGAAAAAATATTTATTACTATTAGTTGCGTTTTTTATAGTTGCCTCCAACATACAAGCGCAAGTTTACAGTCTAGTGATTAAAGGGGGTCAAGTAATTGATCCAAAAAATGGCATCAACGAAGTTATGGACGTAGCCGTGTTAGATGGTAAAATCGCAAGCATTGCAAAAAACATTGATGCAACCGGGGCCAAACAAGTGATCAATGCAAAAGGCTTTATGGTCGTGCCAGGATTGATTGATATGCATGGACACGTTTTTGCAGGTACCCAACCCGACCATGCTTTAAGTGATGGCAACAGTGCCCTTATGCCAGATGGCTATTCTTTTAGAGTAGGTGTTACTACCATTGTTGATTGTGGTGGTGCAGGTTGGAAAAGCTTTGCTACTTTCAAAAAAAATGTGATTGATTTCTCTCAAACAAGAGTATTGTCTTTTTTAAATATTGTAGGAGAAGGCATGAGAGGTGGTGCTTACGAACAAGATCCAAGAGACATGGATCCTAAAATGGCTGCCTATGTTGCTAAGCAAAACAAGAAAGACATTGTAGGCTATAAAGTAGCGCATTTTGAAAATGCAGAATGGACACCTGTAGACAATGCAGTGGCTGCTAGTAAATTATCTGGCGATATTCCTGTGATAGTTGATTTTGGTGGAGATGATACGCATGCGCCCTTGTCAATTCAAGAATTATTTTTCAAGCATTTAAGACCAGGTGATATCTACACCCATACTTTTACAGAATTACAAAGAAGAGATCCTATTGTAGATCTTACTACGCGTCAATTAAAACCTTTTATAAAAGATGCACAAGCAAGGGGTATTATTTTTGATGTAGGGTTTGGTGGTGGAAGCTTTGCTTTTAATCAAGCATTGCCAGCCATTAAAGCAGGATTTTTCCCCAATACCATCAGTACCGATTTGCATACAGGAAGCATGAATGGTGCCATGAAAGACATGTTAAATGTGATGTCTATTTTCATGACCATGGGTATGGATGTGCCAGCTATTATAAAAGCAAGTACTTGGTCTCCAGCCAAGGTGATTAAAAGAGAAGAATTAGGTAATTTATCCGTAGGCAGTGGTGCAGATATTGCTATTATTGGCATACGTGATGGAAATTTTGGATTCTTTGACATACTTGGATACAAAGTAGAAGGGAAGCGAAAATTTGAGTGTCAGGCTACCATTAGAAATGGCAGAGTGGTGTATGACTTAAATGGTTTAACTACCCCTATAAATCTATCTAGGAAATAAGAAAAATAAAGTAGATTGCTGTTGATATGAATGTTGACTATATATTATGTTGCGATTGGGGAACCAGTTCCTTTCGGCTAAGATTATTAGATTTAGATGGAAAGATAATAGCGGAGACCTCAAGTGATCAAGGCATTTTAGCAACAAATGATTTGTGGGAAAAAATAGCTGGAAGCGAAGAAAAAAATAGGTTTACTTTTTATCTAACATATATAAGAAGCAGAATGGCATCATTACAAAGTAATGATGCCATTGATGTTTTACAACTACCTCTGGTGATCTCGGGAATGGCCACTTCTACTATAGGAATGAAAAATATACCCTATAGTAGTTTGCCTTTTCATTTAAATGGATCTGTGGGTTATGAGGTTTTTGAACAGGCACATCAGGTTCCAGTTATTTTAGTAACAGGCATTGCTTCGCATGATGACATCCTGCGTGGAGAAGAAACACAAATGATGGGCTTGTTTCATCTGCCAACATTAAAGCTTCCCAAGGATGGACTATTCCTGCTTCCAGGAACTCATTCCAAACACATTGAAGTAGCCAAGGAATGCATCGTGAATTTTAAAACTTTTATGACAGGGGAAATATTTCAACTATTAAAAGAGCAGGGCACATTATCAAAATCTATGGAACAAATAAAGGATAGCAAATTAAGCAATCCCAAAAACACAAGTGCATTTAACAAAGGAGTAGAGCAATCAAAAAAAGCTGTCTTGTTAAATGAGCTATTTAAAATTAGATCCAATGATATTTTAGGGCATACAAGTAAGGAAGAAAATAATTATTATTTAAGTGGTTTGTTAATAGGAAACGAATTGGCCTATTTGAAAGACAGGGAAAATGCAAATCAAAAATTGGTACTCTGTGCTGGTGCATCTTTGTTGCCTTATTATACGCAAGCATTGACAGCATTGGGCCTGGGCGCAGACTGTATCATTGTTGAATCGGCTATATTTGAAAAAGCAACCACCCTAGGACAATTAGCAGTATATAAAAATTATGCTCAAATAAAATAACAAATGGAAAAGCAAAAATTTTCATGGGATCTATTTAATGCCATGCCTCTAATAGGAATTATTAGGAATCTAAGCATCGAAGACATCCAATACGTGATGCCCCTATTTATAGAAGCGGGTTTTACAAATGTAGAAGTAACCTTAAATACAAAAAATGCCAGCGAAGCCATTGAATACATCATCAAAGAATACGCAGGAAAAATAAATATAGGTGCAGGTACTGTTTGTACCATAGGAGATTTAAACAATGCTATACAAGCGGGAGCGCAATTTATAGTGAGTCCTATCATAAAAAAAGAAGTGATCGTAAAAAGCACTGCCATGGGCATTCCTATTTTTCCAGGGGCCCTCACGCCTACAGAAATTTACGATGCGTGGGAAATGGGCGCACCCATGATTAAAGTATACCCAGCTTCTACCATGGGACCCGACTATATAACCAATGTTTTATCGCCTTTAAATTCAATAAAACTATTGCCAACCGGTGGGGTTAATTTAAATAATATACAAGCATTTATGAAAGCCGGCGCCATGGGAGTAGGTGTGGGCTCAGAGCTGTTTAATAAAAGTTTAATCCAAAGTAGAGATCAAAATAAATTATTGGCCCATTTCAGTTTATTTAAAAATGAAATGAACAAGCACTAATTACAAATGTAATTGAATGAAAAAAATCAAAAACTATAGGTGGATTATACTTGCTTTATTGTTTATAGCCACTTGTATCAATTACCTGGATCGTCAAATCATTGGGTTGTTAAAACCTCATTTAGAAAAAGAATTTAGCTGGACGGAAACTGATTTTTCACATATTGTCATGGCATTCACAGCAGCCTATGCACTAGGGCTGTTGATGATGGGAGGAATGATAGACAAATTAGGAACAAAAATTGGATACAGCTTGTCTGTTGTTGTATGGAGCACTGCAGCCATGTTTCATGCCATTGCAAAATCTGTTTTTGGATTTAGTATCGCCAGGGTATTTTTAGGCCTAGGCGAAGCAGGGCATTTTCCTGCAGCTGTAAAAACCGTTGCAGAATGGTTTCCCAAAAAAGAGCGTGCTTTAGCAACAGGTATTTTTAATGCAGGAACCAGTGTAGGTGTGGTGCTAGCCTTACTCATTACTCCCTATATATTTACGCATTATGGATGGCAAAATGTATTTTGGATAACGGGTTCCTTGGGTTTTGTATGGCTCTTGGCCTGGTTGTATTTTTACGAGATTCCTAGCAAACAAAAAAAATTAACCCCCAATGAACTTGCTCATATTGAATCCGATATATCTGCGGGTCAAGCCATTCAACAAAACATCCCCTGGCGTAAATTGTTTTCTTACAAACAAACCTGGGCCTATGTTACCGGAAAATTTTTAATAGATCCTATTTATTGGTTTTTTCTTTTTTGGTTGCCTTCCTATTTTTCAAGCACATTTAATTTGGATTTAAAAAAACCAAGTGTCGAATTAATGATTATCTATGGAGCCACTACGATTGGAAGCATATTGGGAGGATACTTTTCATCCGTATTGGTGAAACGAGGTTGGGCTGTACTTAAAGCACGTAAAACGGTATTACTTATTTTCGCTATCATCGAACTGTCCATACTTGGTGCACAATATATATCAAGTGTTTGGATGGCAGTAGCCCTTATTAGTACAGTAGTGGCAGTGCACCAAGCATGGGCCACCAATATATTTACCATGGCTTCAGATATGTTTCCTAAGCAATCCGTAAGTTCTGTAGTAGGCATAGGTGGCATGGCAGGGGCTGTTGGAGGAATTTTATTTCCCATCTTTATTGGATACGTACTAGATCAATATAAATTAGCAGGCAATATCACAGCGGGTTATAATTTAATTTTTACCATCTGCGGTATCACTTATTTAACTGCATGGATCATTATCCATTTATTAACAAGAAAAATTAAGCCACTCGAAAATATTTAAGTATGAAAAGAAGATCTATTTTAAAAGGGCTCACCTTGGCCCCATTGGCACTAGGAGCTAGTTCTATTAAATCAATAGCAAGCAATGTACTCGTTAATGAAAACAATGTGTTAAATGAATTAGGGATTCGCACTTTTATCAATGCGGCAGGAACACTCACATACATGAGTGGAAGTTTAATGCATCCAGAAGTAGTAAAAACCATTACACAATCCTCTACTCATTTTTGTATGATGGATGAATTGCAAGACAAAGTGGGCGAAAGCATTGCAAGCATGGTACATGCAGAAGCAGCCACCGTTACCTCTGGTGCATTTTCGGCCATGACCCTAGGTTTGGCAGGCATCTTAACCGGGAACGATTTAAAAAAAGTGGAACAACTACCACATTTAGCTGGAACAGGAATGAAATCGGAAGTGATTTGTCAAAAGTCACACGATGAAAGATACAACCATGCATTTTTAAATACAGGATGTACCATTGTAACGGTAGAAACAATGGAGGAATTAGAAAAGGCGATCAATGAAAAAACGGCGATGTTGCATTTTTTAAACATTGCTGCAGACAAAGGAAAAATAAATCATGAAGATTGGTTAGCAGTTGGAAAAAAATATAAAATTCCTGTATCCATTGATATCGCAGCAGATGTACCGCCCGTGTCAAATATTTGGAAATTCAATGAAATGGGATTTGATTTGGTTTTTTTATCAGGAGGAAAAGCCATCAGAGGGCCACAAAGTGCAGGCTTATTAATGGGTCGTAAAAGTATTATCGAAGCAGCAAGATTAAGTGCGCCGCCGAGGGGTTTCAATGTAGGACGTGCACACAAAGTAAACAAAGAAGAAATTTTAGGGATGTATGTGGCATTAAAAAAATATTTGGCCACCGATCATGAAAAAGAATGGAGTCAATGGGAATCAGAAATTAATTTTATTCAAAATGAAGTAAAAAATATCAAGGGCATCAGTACTAAAATTGTCGTCCCTACTTTGGGGAATATTACACCGAATCTAATTGTTAGTTGGACGCCTTCCGTTATCAATTTAACAGGTAAAGAATTAAGAGCACAATTACGCAATGGGGAGCCATCTATAGAGGCTGGATTTGCTGGTTTGCCATTGTATCCAAATCAAGCAGGCTCAGAATCCATTGATCCCAAAATAGCGGCCACTTTAAAAGGGGAAAACAGAGTTACCATCACCGCTTGGATGTTACAACAAGGAGAATATAAAATAGTAGCGAAAAAATTAAAGGAAGCATTTACCAATGCGATCGTCTAGTTTTTAGATTTCAAAAACGCTTCTCTCATCACTTTAGCAGTTTTATGCTGTCCAGTATGGCTCCAACCTGGAGGCATAAATAGGTATAAAAATTTATTTACTAGGCCAGGTGCTTGGTACATGTCTTTACCCAATGCAATAAATTCTCCAAAATAGGCGTCTAAAAAACTATTGGGTTTCATAGGACGAGTAATGCCATAATCAACAATAATATTTGCTTCTTCCTTTTGGTAGGTTTTAAAAACTTTATCCCAGATATTTAAAAGATTGCAAAAATTAGTATCCATGTATAAAGGATTTCTTGCATGATGTACTCTATGGTGTGAAGGGGTCAAAATATAATTGCCAAAAAAACCCAAACGAGCATTTTTAATTACCGTATCGCCAATATGAATAAAAGAACCCCAAGTACCATCAATAAACATAATTACAAAAAGCATGGGAGGAGGTACGCCCGCCAAAATACAAATGGAAGTTCTAATCACATCTGCATAGGGGCCTTCTAAAAAGAAATGAGACCAAGATATAGCAAGGTGCATCTTTCAGGCGCATGATGGGTAGAATGCAAACACCAGAATAACCTCACTTTATGGCTTAAATAATGATAAATGAAATGGGCAAATTCCCAAATAATGTATCCATAAATCAACCAATACCAAGTAAACTCAATGTGAAGGAGGGCATATTTTTCAAAAAGCCCAATACATAAAATGGTCATGCCAATAGAAATGTACCTTCCTAAAATTGAATTGAGTACATAAGAGAAAAAGGGAATTTTATAATTAATGACATTAAACTTTTTATACAACAATCCTCTTAGGAGCTCAAGAATCAAAATGATAGGAAGGATGGGTTGTATGAAGCTGGTGATGCCCTTATAAGTTAACAAACTGTTGTAATTGCCCGATTTAATAAGGTCAATTGCACCAGCCATGCCAAAGAAATTTTTGACTTGTTCGTAAACAATGTTAGCTATTTCCATTTTGTATATTTTAATTGCATCTTAATCAAATAAAGCCTGTACAAATTACAAAAAAATATTAAATTAAATAGAGTTAATAATAGAATAAAATAGATTTAATTCAGCTAGGCTACTTTATACATATGTTACTTTCTAAAATCAATATTATTAAAAATGGAGAGTCTTAAAACGTCCATATTTGAAATGCTATTTTTAGCATTTAATTGCTGATTAATGCCGGTATACCCAAATTGGAAAATATTGTCTTTATTGAGGTAGTAATAAAAACCTAGCGATAGCCTATTTTGGTCAAAAGTATTGTACACTATACTTTTTCCAAAGTTGAAATAAATTTCATTAGAAACCACAAAAGAAAAACTTCCTTTCTGATAAGGATGACTGGTGAGTGGAATTTGTTTTAAAAAATAATACCTAAGTCGATAGGTATTATCATAATGGGTGGAAGGCGCATCATTAATAGCTGTTTGTTTAAACCGCTCTTCCAATCGCAACCATTGTAGTGTTTTTGAATGCGCACTTTCTGTATTTAATTGTACCATTTGCCAGGGTCTATATTCAACTAAACGATAATAAGTTCCAGTAGAATGAACTTGATCAACATATGTTAAAGCACCTACTAATTTTAAATTGTTTTTTGTATAATAAGTACCCCCTAAGGTTGATTCCGTTGCATAAAAGGATTTGTAATAACTATCTGATAATTTTAGTTGAAGATCTATCCAGGAACCCCATTGTTTAGAATACCTATTTTGGTTTAAATAATCCAACCAAGTTTGTTGTGCGTATTGCAATTTTGTAGTTTGTGCATGAACTAAAAAGCAAAAAGATAAAAAGAAAAAAAATAGATAAATTTTAATGCGCATAGGATTCAAAAATGTTAAAAATAGTACGATTTAGATGAAATAGGAAAACCGTTATCTCCTTTAAAAGACTATAAAGAAAAATGAATAGTTTGAATTTATAATTATTAAATTCTAGTAGCAATTATCCATAAACAACTAATTGCTTATCATTTTATTACATATATTTTTAAATTATATTAAACTTTTATACAAAATTAAAGTCTAAACTCTAATCTGGTTGTCTATATATGCAACTGATTGATTGCTAATGCCAAACCTTGCTTTTATCAAACGAAAAAATCTGTCCAACTTGCTCCACAAAAAGCTATTGCTCACGGCTTTTCTAGCTATGGCAACTTTATGGGTATTGGCCCACCCAATGTTTCTTAGTAAGGATATCTTACCAAAAAACATCCATGATACATTAATAAAGGAACGTCAAGAAAAAGATCTAACTGATTATTTTCATGCAATTGTAAAAAAACGATTTGACTCCACCAATACGCGAGATAAAAATAAATTTCATGTTTCATTCTTACCTGCTATTGGATACACATTGCAAACGGGAATGGCAGGCGTCGTAAGTACGAATATTGGATTTTACAAACACGATGATAGTACGGCTAAAATTTCAACCATTACAAGTAGCATTACCTATTCGGAGTACAGCCAAACCATTTTCCCATTGTATGCTGATGTTTGGTTAAAACATGACAAGATTAATTTAATTTCCGACAACAGATTCATTGCTTATCCTTCTAATATTTATGGTCTAGGGGGTAGAACAGATCCTAATAGAGCCCATACTATTAATTTTAGCGGCTTTAAATTGCACGAAAAAATATTATTCTCATTTGCAAAAAATTGGTTCGCTGGAGGTGGTCTTTATTATGATCAATTTTGGGATATTGCCGTAGTAGATCCTACTACTAAAAGAATCAATACCATCATTGGAAATGAATTAGGAAATTATGAAATTGCAGTTGGACCAGTGATTAATGTATTGTATGATTCAAGAACCAATCAAATCAATGCACTAAGAGGTACTTACTTCAATGTAAACCTAAAAGACAACCTTCCTGTTTTAGGAAGTGGAACTTATTGGCAATCCTTATTAATAGATACCCGAAAATATTTTAATTTTCCTCGGGGTTCAAAAAATACCTTGGCATTTTGGAGTTATGAATGGTTGACTTTAGGTGGCAATCCTCCTTATTTATTAAAGCCTGCAACTGGGTGGGACGATCAATACAATACGGGTCGAGGTTATATCCAAAGTAGGTTTAGGGGCAATAACATGTCTTATTTAGAATCAGAATACCGATTTGCCATCTCCAAAAATGGATTATTGGGTGGTGTAGTTTTTGTAAATGCAGAAAAATTTTCAGACGAACTTTCTACTACTTACAAGGCGGTATTGCCAGGCTATGGTCTTGGAGTAAGAATAAAATTAAACAAGTTCGCCAGAACCAATATTTGTTTGGATTATGGTTTTGGAAACAACAGTTCCCAAGGATTCTTTGTGAATTTAGGAGAAGTTTTTTAATTCTATTGTAAAGCGAGTTTGAATTGATACCAATTGGCTACTACTTTGTTGTTATCAAAACCGCCTCCACCACGCATACCTCCGCCACTGCTCCCGCGTCTGCCACCTCCCATGCCGCCACCACCACCTCGCATTCCACCGCCCATTCCACCGCCACCTCGCATGCCTCCACCCATCCCTCCGCCACTTCTCATTCCTCCTTCACCAGCAGCACTAGCAGTTCTAGTTTCATTGTTCATAGTATTTAAAACAATACCAACACTTAAGCTAGGTGCATTCTTAGCATTGAAGGGTTTATTATAAACAAACTTAATGGGTATGATAGCTTCAAAAACCAAATTCCCATAAGCATCATTATTAATACCCACTTTAAGGGCAGTTGTGTCTGAAACATCGTAAATTCTATTGTCCATATTTATAAAACCAAATGTTTTATAAATATCATTGTCCATTAAAAGTTGCTTTTTAAAATGAGTCTGATCTGCAGTTTTATTGGCACTGCTATTTCTTTCTCTATTATTAATTCGTTCCATATTCGAAACTTCATTAGCAGGAAAACTAATGCCCATCGATTTGTCCGTTTTACCCTTCGTATCCACATATACCGATATACCTGCTCTTAACATTCTCATTTGAGTAGATGGATCACTCGTTGCCACACTTACATAAATATTGTTATTGTCATTGGTGATATTGTACTGCAATGCACCATCTTCCGAGCCAAATCGCAAAGGTAAATGCCAATCTACCGAATTCCCATCGGCCAAAATAGGTGTTTCTTGAAAATTACCTAATGGATACTCTTTAGGGCTACAATTGCTTAAAGTAAAAAATAAAAGCAAGTAGATAAAACCGAATTGGTTATTCTTCATGGTAAAGTTTAGTGTAAATGAAATTTACTAGGTGGTTTTAAAAATCAAAGCCCTGGTATACAGGGCTTTGATAAAGAATTAATTATTAAAATCTAATTAAATTATTTTCCAACTACCTTATATTTTAAAGTATTGTTTTCAATAAGTTCCTCAAAGAATACATTGTTGTTAGAAACAAAATATTTGCGATTATTGACAATGACTGCTTTGCAATCTGCTGGCAGTGCATCAATAACATCTCCAATATTGTATTGCAATGCAGGCGTATTATAATTAGTAGGTGCAGTTGCAGCTGGCGTTGTATTTTGAACATTGCTATTTTGAGCAACATTGTTTTGAACAGAAGCCTCTTCTGCATTCCCATTGGTATTTAATACCCCATTTAATCCTGCAATCAAATACCAGATAGTACCATCTTGCTTCACATATTCTTTATAATAAGTACCATTGTACTCATAGTATTTCTCGTTATTGACAACTACTACTTTAGCTTCTTTTGGTATTCTAGGAACACTAGCTCCAACAGGTGCTTGTACCACTTGGTATTGATTCTCATTTTGGCGATAATAAATACCACTATGATAATAATAAGGGTAACCTCCAAAATTAAAGCCCCAATAGCCATAAGGCAAAGCGCCTATAGATAAGCCAAATGGAGGGAAGATGCTTCCATAATAACCACCATAATATCCATAAAATAAGCCATCATAGAAATAATAAGGAAAGCCGCCAAAACTAATTCTCATAAAGGATCTGGGAATGCTTCTATACATTCTGCCACCGGCAATACCTAAGTTAGCACCTCCTCCACCTACTCCTGCTCCAACACTCATGGAAGTTCTTCCACCAACACTCATCGAGGCTCTGGCGCCCATACTTGTAGCTGCTCTTACATTGCCACCACTAGCACTTGAATAACTGCCTCTGCTACCTCCACTAAATCCACCGCCAAAGCTGCCGCCTCTTGAAAATCCACCGCCGCCTCCAAATCCGCCGCCACCCCCTCTTCCACCTCTTTGGGCTTCTAAAAGTGTAGTACTTGTAATAACCAATAGTAAAGTGACCACTATTGGGATAAAGTTTTTAATGTTTTTCATATGCTCCATTTTAAAATTGTTATAAATCAACGTACAATTATTAGATGTTAGATTGAATCAATAGTTTAAAGTTAAGTCCTTTATACAAAGTTAAATCAATAAAAAAAAAGTTAACAGAAATTTTAGTGAAATTAAGCAAATCTTAAGTAAAAATGATAGCCCTTTTTTAAAATTTTTAAACCCTTGACCCATAAAAAGGTCTATAAATCAAGGGGCATAGCTTCCCAATACTAAAAACTAGTTGCCAACCATGATACAAAAATACTGCGAAAGAATTGTTCCTGAAAATGCCAAATTTTCAATCTTAATCCCCAGCTGGAACAACCTAAATTACCTCAAAATTTGCATCCAAAGTATTCGAAAAAACTCCAGTTTTAACCACCAAATTATTGTACATGTGAATGAGGGTATAGATGGCACTTTGGAATGGATGGGAACTCAAACAGACATCAGTTACACGTATAGTACTGAAAATATTGGTGTTTGCTATTCGCTCAATTGTGCAAGGAGTATCGTGAAAACAGATTATATCGTTTACGTAAATGATGATATGTATTTATGTCCAGAATGGGATAAATGGTTATTTGATGAAATAATAAGTATTGAACATCAAAAGTTTTTTTTATCCTCCACTGTTATTGAACCAGTCGCATCTAGTAATTGTGTAATAGAAAAAAATTATGGAACCAATTTTACAAATTTTAAAGAAGCCGAATTATTGAAAGAATATAAGCAATTGGAATTTAAAGATTGGGCAGGGGCAACATGGCCTCCCAATTTATTGCCCACTAAATTATGGGATGCCGTGGGCGGATACAGCATTGAATTTTCACCAGGCATGTATTCGGATCCAGATTTTTCAAATAAATTATGGAAAGCGGGAGTGAGGTATTTTAAAGGAGTAAATGCAAGTAGGGCATATCATTTTGGATCAAAAACTGTAGATAGAGCAAAATTAAATAAAGGCTATACTCAATTTATAAATAAGTGGGGTTATACCTCCAGCTTTTTAACTAAAAAAATGCTTCATAGAGGAGAAAAATTTTTAGGCCCCGTTTCCAAATTAAATGTCCCATATACTTTAAGAATCAAACAATTATTTAAACGGGTTAGTTCTGCCTTTAAAAAATTAGAATTGTAAATTTCCAAAAGTTCAGGTAGTAAACATCTTAGTTCCCTCATGGTAAGGCAAAGCGGTTTATATTTGCAGTATGGGGCAGAAAAAACTAATCAAATTTGCGGCTATCAAGGCCTATGAAAATGTACTAGAATACCCGGTAAATTGCAAGGGTAGCTGGCAGGCCTTTTTTGAAAAGTTACAAGCCCAAGGCAGCCCTACATCGGATAAAATTGCGGATGTAAATTCGAAAGAAAGTATCCCCCCCCATCCGCCTGCATCAAAACCAGCAACCCCCTTAACCTTAGAACTGGCATGTGGCAGAGGTGAATACGCGGTAGGCATGGCCAGGATGTTCCCTGATCAAAATTTTATAGGCCTAGATATAAAAGGCAACCGCATTTGGAAAGGTGCCAGTATTGCTAATAAAGAAGGCATTCATAATGTCGCTTTTGTAAGAACACAGATAGATCAAATCACCAATTATTTCGATACCAATGAGGTAGCCGAAATTTGGATCACTTTTCCCGATCCACAATTAAGATTATCTAAAGCAAAAAAAAGGTTAACGCATCCAAAATTTTTAAGAATGTATCAGCAATTTTTACAGCCAGGCGGTTTGGTACATTTAAAAACAGATAGTCCCAATTTATACTTATTTACTAAAACAGTGATTGAACTTTTCGAACTTACTGTTATCACTGCTACCGATAATTTATACAAAACAGCCTTCGTCCAATCCAATCAATGGAATGAAAAATTATCGATAAAAACTTATTATGAAGGTTTGAATATTGCAGGCAGCAATCGCATTCACTATATTCAATTTAAAATAGACAAAGCATTGCCCATTGAAAAAGACGAGCAGTTAAAAGAAATGATTGCCCAATTTGAAGTCACAGAAACGCATGATGCGAAAAGAGAAAGAGGCGTTAAGACAAACGAAAATTAAAAGTCCCAATGCAATACACGGCAATGACCAATGATTTTTTTCAAAATGTATTTGATGTGGTTCGATTGATCCCAAAAGGTCGAGTAACCAGTTATGGAGCCATTGCCAAATACTTAGGAACAGGCAGAAGCTCAAGAATGGTAGGTTGGGCCATGAATGCCTCCCATGGTGTAAAACCCAAAGTACCCGCACACCGTGTCGTTAATAGAAATGGCATGCTAACGGGCAAAGCCCATTTCGCTACCCCTACCCTAATGGAAGAATTATTACTGAAAGAAAAAATAAAAGTAAAGAACGAAATTATTATTGATTTTGAAAAACACTACTGGGATCCGATTAAAGAATTGGGATTTTAAGTGTAGCGTCTTAAAATTTTCTAATCAAATTTAAGAATAATAAGGCTTAATCATCATATACACCAAGGGGCCTGTCACCGCTACATAAAACCAAATTGGCCACATTCTTTTGGCTTTTCTCTTGTGGTCGGCATATTCACCGGTTAACCCACGATAGGCTGTAAACAATATAAAAGGCAAACTGGTAGCAGCTAAAATAATATGGGTAGCTAACAATAGAAAATACATACCTCTTGTATTGCCCACTACTGCTAATTCTGCAGTGCTTAGGATACCATCATGATCCGTATCTCCAAACTTAGTTTCGCCTGCAAATAAATGATGCGCGATATAAGATACTAAAAACAGCACCGATAATAATAATGCAGTAAGCATGATATTTTTATGCGCTGTATAATTTTTTTGTTTGACTGCAATCAAAGCAGCGACCAATAAAACCGCTACAGTTGCATTTAAGAGCGCATTTACTAATGCAAAAATATGTTTGTCAAAAGGCAATTCAACAGCCAAAGTAAATTTGCTTAAAAAAGTTACGGCCACAAGAACCACTACCGAAAATATTCCAATGAGTAATTTCGCTTGCTTGTCATTCTTTTTCATTACAGGTGCTAACATAATTCAAATGTATTTTGGAGTATCATTATAGGAATTCAAAATAAGTACAAATATTAAAAACTTGTTTATTTTGTTTTAGGTTTATTAAATTTTGTGTTAAAATAATATACAAAACCGCTCACCATCACTACAATCAACAGCCACAACCAACTAAGATCTATAATTTGTTGAAACACTTCGTTTTTCTTTGTCTTGTCTTTTTCCAACATCAAGTAGCCCACATCTTTGGCCATTTTCAAGATGGAGGTGGAATCTAAACCATTGTAATACCCACGCACTTGCATTTTTTTATCTATCAAAATAAAGCGACTGGTATGAACAAAATCAGGACTAATGGGTTCCTTGCTAAATTGATCTACTTTTAATTCTTCAAAAGCAAATTTGTAAATAGCATCTCGATCGCCAGTGAGCAGCCACCAATTATCAGCAATCACACCCATCTTATTGGCATAAGCTCTTAATGCGGGAACGCTGTCTCTAACAGGGTCTACACTGATTGACATAAACTGAACAATAGAAGTATCCACTCTATTGCGTACATCGCCTCCTCTAGAAAAAGAACGTTGCAACTTGCTCATGTTACCGGTGAGCTTGGGACAAATGCTTCCACAACTGGTAAAAAATAAATCAAGAATAATGATCTTGCCATGTTGGTCATAAATAGAAACCGTATCGCCTAATTGATTGATCAAGCTGATATTTTTAGTGGTATGCCAAATACTGTCAGATTTTTGTTTGCCATCTACCACCTGCTCTATCACTGTGTCTAATAGATAATGCCTGGGCATCGCCACGGCGTGGTCACTGGCCGATTTTAACCACAGATAACATGCGACAGGAATAAAAAGTGCAATGATTAAACCGTAGAAAGATTTTTTTGACATTTTATAAATTTAAAAAACCACCTCAGGAATCGGGGTGGTTTTAATTATTTGAAAAGGGCCTCGAGCTCCTATCTTTATGAATCTTATTAATGCTTCTCTGCAGGAGCAGCTATTTCTTTCACTTCAGCAGCCTCTTGCTTTGCAGCTCCATGTTCGCCTTCTTTCTTTTCTACTTTAATGGTAGCTTGTTCTTTAAAATAAGGATCGTAATCGTTGCGTAAATTTCTAAAGGAATTGCCATCCCATAAAAAAGCACCGATAAACCAAAGAAACAACATCAAAGGAACGACAATGGTCATAATTAAGTTTTTTACTTCATGCTTTAAGTGCATAAAATAAGCAACAATATAAAAAGCCTTCGCCATCATTAAGATAACGATGGTCCCTTTGACTGCTAATTTTAATCCAACAGAAGTCATCCCCATCATCCAAAACCCTAGCAATAATTCAATAACAGTAAACACCGATAAAATGATGGTTACTTTTTTAATTTCCGCCATGGCCTCTTTGTTGTGCGCTTCCTGATCTGTGTGTGAATGTGACATATAAATTTCTTGTGCTTATTATAATAAATAAAAGATGGTAAATACAAATACCCAAACTAGGTCTACAAAGTGCCAGTACAAACCCGCTTTTTCAATCATTAAATAATGGCCTCTTTGCTCAAACTTGTCTAACAAAGTCATGATCAACATAATGATGTTAATTACTACTCCACTAAAAACGTGGAAGCCATGAAAACCAGTGATGGTAAAAAAGAAGTTGGTAAAATTGGTGCTGCTAGCGGTACCATCTGCATTTAAAAAAGGATTCATACCCCACCAAGCGCCTTCGCTGTGTAAGTGATTCCACTCCCAAGCTTGACAGCTTAAAAAAGCAAGCCCGCCAATAATGGTCCAAATCATATTTCTAACCACCCCTTTCTTGTCCATGTTTTTACCAGCATGCACTGCCAAAACCATGGTAACAGAACTGATGATTAATATAAAAGTCATGATACTTACAAACACCAAGGGTGCATGTACGCCATCTGGAGCAAATGGGAAACTTCTAAAAACTTCGTTGGAATTAGGCCATCCGTTGGTTGAAAAACGGACCGTTCCATAAGAGATTAAGAAAGCACCAAAAGTAAAGGCGTCACTCATTAAAAAGTACCACATCATTACTTTTCCGTACTCAGAATTAAAAGGGCTTTTCCCTCCTCCCCACAATTTTGCTTCGTTGGGTGAAGCGGTTGTTGTTGTTGACATGTTCAATTTCTATTTCAGTGCAAAAATATTGGCTATCAAGGATATTCGTATCAAAAAGCTTGGTTTTTTTTAGATTTATCTTCTACAAAATCAGGGGGTTAGCCTATCCAATGCAGGAAGATGAAAAGGTAAATCCAAAGTATATCTACAAAATGCCAGTAGGTAGCCACTAATTCTACCGGCAAACTGTTTTGTGGGTTGTTTTTAGCCCTAAAAGCACTCCAAGATACCCCCAATAAGGCAAGTACCCCGCCTAAAACGTGCAATAAGTGTAAAAGGGTTATTACGAATAAAAAAGAGGCAGCCGAATTGCTACGCGGGCCTGTAAGGGCTATATTTTGGGCTTCTAAGGCCATAAAACCCTGTATTTGTAAACTCATAAAAACAAGTCCTAAAATAGCAGTCAAGAAAAGAAATCCGCGGTAAGGATTCTGCAACCCTTCTTTGGCTTTTTTCAAAGCCATTTGAATGGTGAAACTGCTAAGTAAAATTACAAAAGTGGAAATGAGAAACACTTTGGGCAACTCAAAATCCAACCAATTGGATTGACTTTTTTTAACAATATAAGCACTGGTCAAACCAGCAAACATCATCACGATGCTACCAAGACCTGCATAAAGCAGCATCTTGTAAGGATGAATTTTATTTTTTTCAGCACCTGTTTTAAAATCTATTGCCATAATAAAATATTTATAATTTATCTGCGAGTAAAGCCAAATAAACAATAGGTAAATAAATATAACTGCTAAACATCACTCTTCTTGCTGCGGGCACACCCCTATTTTGATACAAGCGAACACATTGTACCACCATAAAAATATTGGCTACTAGTAAAATCCACATACTCACTTGGCCCGTTAAGTTTAAATAATGAGGTAAGAAGCCAATAGGAATCATTAACACTGAATACATAATGCATTGTATTGCTGTAAAACGTGTAGGACCTTCTTTAGCTGGCAATAATTTAAAACCTACTCTAGAATAATCGGCATGCGTTACCCAAGCAATGGCCCAAAAATGGGGGAACTGCCATATGAATTGAATTAAGAATAAAGCCCATCCCGCGTAAGCAAAATCATCATTGCCTGCTACCCATCCAATCAAACAAGGAAGGGCTCCAGGGAAAGCGCCTACTAAAACTGCAATAGAATTTATTTTTTTTAAGGGCGTATAAATAAATGCATATAAGAATAAACTAAAAGCAGAAAGTAAGGCGGCAGAAATATTAAAATACTTCCACATCATCAAAACGCCAAGGATGCCCGTAATAACTGCAAAAGTATACGCTGTTGCTTGTGTCATACGTCCCGATGCCACAGGACGATTTGCTGTCCGCTTCATTTGCGCATCGGTGTCTTTTTCTACGGCTTGATTAATCGCATTGGCACTGCCTGTAATACATAAACCAGCAAAAGTTAAAAGTAAAATCATGGACCAATCATAGGCCTTCACAGTGGGCGCCAACATATAACAAATTACACAAGTAAACACCACGGTAAAACTGAGGGTGAACTTCATCAACTGTGCGTAATTCGTAAGCGTTTGTTTCAAAGAGAACATTTTTTAAAAATTACAATGCCCTGAAATCAGGGCATTGTACAACTGAATATATTTTATCTAGTGTGTGCCTGTTTCATCCGCACCTACTGGAGTAGTTTGAGGAATAAAATCATGTCCATCTTTACCGTAATCATAAGGCCAACGATGAACTTCTGGTATTTCACCAGGCCAGTTGCCGTGACCAGGACGAATAGGTGTAGTCCACTCCAAGGTATTCGACTCCCATGGATTTTGAACTGTCACTTTACGGCCTTTGAATATAGAATAGAAGAAATTAATTAAGAATAAAATTTGAACAGCAAAAACAATCATCGCAACCGTACTAATGAAACGATTTAATTCGGCAAATTGTTTAAAGCTTTCCCAAATGCTAAAATCAAAATAACGACGAGGCATACCCGCCAAACCTTGGTAATGCATTGGCCAGAAAATCATATACGCTCCAGCAATGGTAATCCAAAAGTGAATGTACCCTAATGTATTGTTTAAATAGCGACCATACATTTTAGGGAACCAATGGTATACACCAGCAAACATACCAAACATACTAGCCACGCCCATTACAATGTGGAAATGCGCTACTACAAAATAACTGTCGTGTAAATAAATATCTAAAGCAGCGTTGCCCAACCAAATACCTGTTAAACCACCGGAGATAAATAAACTTACAAAACCAATGGCGAATAACATACCTGGGGTAAAACGAATATTGCCTCTCCATAAAGTAGTTAACCAGTTAAATACTTTAATGGCAGAAGGAACTGCAATTAATAAAGTTAATAATACAAACACCGACCCTAAGAAAGGATTCAGTCCTGTAACGAACATATGGTGCGCCCAAACCAAGAAGGCCAGGATGGCAATAGCAAATAAAGAACCCAACATCGCCATATAACCAAAGATAGGTTTGCGAGAATTCACTGACATGATTTCAGAAACCATTCCCATGGCAGGTAACAATATAATGTATACTTCGGGGTGACCTAAGAACCAGAATAAGTGTTGGAATAAAATAGCGGAACCGCCTTCGTTAGATAAAGCGCCAACCCCATTTACATAAATATCAGAAAGATAAAAACTAGTACCGAAATTTCTATCAAAAATTAATAAGATCATACCAGACAACAATACAGGGAAAGACAATACGCCTAATACTGCCGTAAAGAATAAAGCCCAAATGGTTAAAGGCAAACGCGTCATGCTCATACCTTTGGTACGCATGTTTAAAATGGTAGCGATGTAATTTAAACCACCTAATAAAGAAGACACAACGAATAAAGCCATGGCAATAATCCATAAGTCCATTCCCGATTTAGAACCAGGAGAAGCATCATGCAATGCAGATAAGGGAGGATACGCTGTCCAACCACCACTAAATGGTCCTGTTTCTACAAATAAAGAAGACAACATAACGATACTCGCAGTGAAGAAGAACCAATAGCTTAACATATTTAAAAAAGGAGACGCCATATCGCGTGCACCAATTTGTAATGGAATTAAAAAGTTCGCGAAGGTACCAGACAAACCAGCAGTCAATACAAAGAATACCAAAACGGTACCGTGTGTAGTCACTAAAGCGTAATACGCTTCGGGTGTAATTTGACCACCTTTTGCCCATTTACCTAAGATAGATTCTAACCAAGGAAAACTAGCATCAGGATATCCTAATTGCAAACGGAAAAGTACACTCATTAAACCACCTAGAACTGCCCAAACCATTCCTGTAATCAAGAATTGCTTCGCGATCATTTTATGGTCTTGACTAAATACATATTTAGTTAAGAAAGTATCATGGTGTTCGTGATCACCATGATCATCATGTCCGTGACCTTCATGATTATGTAATGCTGCTTCGTGACTCATACCTTTTATTTAATAATTTTAATCTTTCTATTTTCTATATCTGAAGTGCTATTTGCACTTCAAAATTTATTTTACATTTTTGCTGTGGTTGCTTTGGCAGTGCTATCTGCCTTCGCTACCGGAACTGCGGACGGATCTTTCTCCGGGAAGGCAGTAAAGTATTGCGGCTTTTGTTTCGCCATCCACAAATCATATTCTTCTTGATCTACTACTTCAATCACTCCTTTCATAGAGTAGTGGCCATTGCCGCACATTTGATCGCAAGAAATTTCATACGCAAAATTTGGATTGCCTGTTTTTTCACGCATTTCTTTGGTCGTGTAGATAGGTGTAAACCACATCGTAGTAGGAATACCAGGAACGGCATCCATTTTCAAACGGAAATGCGTCAACCCCACATCATGAATCACATCTCTTGAACCAATGATTAATTTAACAGGCGTTCCTTTCACCACATACATGGTTTGTTCTGTTAAAATATCGTCTTGTGCATATTTATCATCCCAAATAATACCAACAGAGTTGGTAGCGGGATCAATGTTCTTATAATATTTTTTACCAAAGATGGCGTCCTTACCTGGGTAACGGAAAATCCAACCAAATTGTTTCCCTGTTACTTCTACCACCATGGCATTCTTAGGAGGTTCACCCGTAAAGAAAAACCAGTTGCGCAAACCAAATACTACTAATATGGTTAATGCAATAGCAGGTAT
Organism: Chitinophagaceae bacterium; assembly: GCA_947380905.1. Lineage (GTDB taxonomy): Bacteria > Bacteroidota > Bacteroidia > Chitinophagales > Chitinophagaceae > Sediminibacterium. The sequence goes on from CANCSS010000022.1 coordinate 31,109, forward strand.
AGCGGTCCAGATTAATTCTAATTTAGTACTGTGTGCGAAAAAGAAAACCTTGCGATTTTTATCTTCTTGGTATTTGTAAGCAAACCAAAATAACAACACTTGCGTAATTACAAAAACGATGCCCGTAATTACTAAAGTCACAAAAAGCATTTCATCGACCTTTTCGCCCTGAATACTTGCAGCCCCTTGTGCCATCTGGGTTTTGCCATAATAGGCTTTATTGCAAATATAAATACCTACAAAGCCCAACACTAAAAAAGCAACCATCAAAAATCCATTGATTTTGTTGTTTTGTTGACGGCTGGCTTCTTCGCCTTTTAAAATAGATACGTATTCACTTGCTTTGGCAATTTGAAAAATTACCACAAAAATGAGGACGATAATAGCAACAGATAAATATAAACTCATAATTCGTTTTTTCTAAATCAATAATTATACTTGATGAATGATACTTTCTTTAAGGAATGGGTGGTACTTCGCAATCAAGGGCTTGCTAGCCATAGAACGCGCCACCATTAAAATCATCAGCCCAACAAAGAAAGATAAAATACCAAAATCAAACCAACCCAAAGTCACCTGCTCTTTCATTAAGCTGCCCATGACCATTTGGTAAAAATCAATCCAATGACCAAATAAAATAAGTACTGCCATAAACGCCATTAAAGTAAAATTACGTTTGGCAGAACGCTTCATTAATATGATTAAAGGACAAAAGAAGTTGACAAATAAGTTCAAAAAGAAAATAGGTTTGTACGCTCCTTGCACACGGTGCTTGAAGTAAACAGTTTCTTCAGGAATATTGGCGTACCAAATAAGCATGTATTGAGAGAACCATAAATAAGTCCAGAAAATAGAAAAGGCAAACATGAATTTACCTACATCATGTAAGTGTTCGCTGTTAGACAACTCCATGTAACCTTTGTTTTTCATGTAGATTAACCAAAGTGCAATTAAGGCCATACCTGCCACAAATGAACTTGCAAAAGTATACCAGCTGTACATGGTCGAATACCAATGTGCATCAATGCTCATTAACCACAACCAAGGCACTGTAGATGCAACGGTTAAGCCAAACCACACTAAGAAAAATCCAGAACGAGTCATGCTACGCACATTAAATTTATGTGCAGTGTCTGCATCCATAGGAGCGATGTCTGCTTCTAAACTAATTTGACGCATTCTGTATCCGAAATAACTCCAAAGAGAAATAGTTAGTGATGTCCATATAATAAAGAAAGTAGGATTTAAGAAACCAGCTTTTCCTTTTAAGATAGGATCTTTTGCCACAGCTTCAGTATCCAACCAATGGTAGATATGATGGTTATGAGAAAGTACCACATAAAATAAAACCAGTAAAGTAATGCCGCCAAAGATGGGCACTAAAGTAGAAATGGCTTCGGCGATTCTTCTAAAAGATTGCATCCAGGCAGCCATGGCCATGGTACTAAAACATAAAAAGAACATAGCAGCATTGGTCACTAAAGTCCAGAAAATACTGTTGTACATTAAGGTTCCCCAAAAATGCACTTGCTCATGTTCGTCACTGCTAAAGCCTTTGGTAAACATGCCGTATAATAAGGCAGCGCCTCCTATGCTTATTAAAGCATAAGACCATGTTTTAAGACTACCAGGAATTTCAAATTGCTCTTTAATAGATGCCATCTTACTTCTTTTGTTTATTCTTAATATATTTAATAATCATCCAACGTTGACGCTTGCTTAATTGAGAAGCGTAAGAACCCATCAAATTTTTTCCGTAGGCCACAGAATAAAACATTTGACCCGCAGGCATGCTCTCATATTTAACATCCCCTACTAATGTTGCAGGTTTTGCAGGATAAGGACCATTGCCATCTTTATATAATGGGCCGTTGCCATTTAATTTAGCGCCATGGCAAATGCCACAGTTTACTAAATACAAACGTTCTGCTTCGGCAGCGTCTTTAGTGTTCAAAGAATCAATCGGATTCGGAACCAATTTAGAAGCATGGTAATTGGTGGTATCACCTGCTTTGTCTTTTGCATAGGGGAAAGGCATTTCCTTGCCACGTGCAATAGTGCCCGCCACAGGAAGGTTGTCATAATGAATTCCTTTATCTGCTAAATTGCTATGGTCTGCATAGGTTTCATAAGCACGGCTATAGGCCATATCAGGCATATAGATAGAACCCGGCGTACGTTTTACATCATTGCAACTTGCCAAAGCAACTACTGCAATCACTATGCCTAAAAGC
>CANCSS010000023.1 GCA_947380905.1 Chitinophagaceae bacterium
AGGAGAAATATGCCAAATTTAACGTGCTATTAACCGGGGGGGACATTTGTTATTTTGTACCTCACTTAAAAAAGAGGATATTTGCCGACCAAAATTTAATATTTAAAGGACTCTATGCTATTTGCGAAAAAAATAATTAGGTTAATCCCCTTCCTTGGTTTTGTTTGTTTTTTAACCCCAACTCAGGCTCAGATCAATTCCCCATTTTCTAGGTACGGCTTGGGCAATGAAGTCTTAAACAATCAGAATGTAAATAGCCAGGCCATGGGTGGTTTTTCATCCGCCTATACGCCTAGTATGAACAGCAGTTTTGGCCAAAGTATCAATATCAACAACCCCGCTTCTTATGGTTATATTTATATGACCACTTTTGATTTGGGCATCAGCTTAACCAACAATACTTTAAAAAGTGCTACTCCAGTAGCTAGCTATACTTCTACCTATCTTGTTCCAAATTATATCGCCATAGGAATACCCATCAACAAAGCCAAAAAAATTGGTTTCGCTTTTGGATTAAGGCCGCTTACTCAAATCAATTACTCTTTAAATGAATTTAAAGTAATTTCTTCCGGAGATACCGTAGTCAATAATTACATTGGACAAGGCGGACTCAATCAAGCCTTCTTTGGTGTAGGTAAAGCATGGAAATATGTAAGCCTGGGTTTTAATACTGGGTATAATTTTGGAAGGAAAAAAATTGAAAATATTAAAACATTTCAATTCAATACAGACTCCACTTATTTTTACCAATCTTTATCAAGTACAAATACTTTATTCGGAGGTGCTTTTTTACATCTTGGATTGCTAAGTGAATTTCCCATATACACGATCAAGCGACCTAAACTAAACGAAAGAACCGAATATTCCATTAGCATTGGCGCGACTGCTACACTAGATCAAACCATGACCGGCCAACAAGACATTCTTCGCAATACAGGAAGTTATACGAGTACTGCAGAATCACCATTAGATACGGTCATAAGCAGTATTAATAATGCAGGAAAAATTATCCTACCAGCGCTTTACACCGGAGGTATTGCTTTGCATAAAAAGGAAGTGGGTGCAAGAGGTGGATATGATCAGTGGGTATTGGGTATAGAATATTCAAGTAGGTCCTGGAAAGACAAATATCTTTTTTATGGCCAACAGGATGCTTTGTCCAATTCCTGGATGGTGAGAGTGGGTGCTCAATATTGTCCCAATGCTTATGAATATGAAAACTACTGGTCTACAGTTGTTTACAGACTTGGTTTTTATACGGGCAAAGATTATATTAATATAGATCACAATGGCCTCCTAGTTTCTGCCTTTACCACCGGGATGTCTTTACCGATTAGAAAATATCGTTCTTACGATTATCAATTTAGTTTGTTAAATTTAGCTTTACAATTTGGTCAAAGAGGCACAGGTGTAAATAATTATAAAGAGGGCTTTTTCCAATTCTCCGTGGGCTATAGCCTAAGCGATGTGTGGTTTAATAAACGCAAATATGATTAACAATTCATTGTATACTACATTTAAATTAGCAGTTGCTTGTATGGGTAGCTGCTTTTTTATGTTATCATGTGAAAACAATGTAAATGATGTAAAGGCTTTAAGTACCAATGAGGGTGGTGTTGATATCGGAAAAGAGGTGGCTATTTATATCAGCACCGATGGAAAAGTAAGTGCGAAGCTTACTGCCCCTTTCATGAAAAAATATTTACAAGACAAGGGCAGGATGATAGAATTCCCAAATACCATCAAAGCAGATTTCTATAAAGACAACTTAAATGTGGAAAGTAAATTAACTGCCAACTACGCAAATTATATTGAAAATGAAAACAAGGTTTTCTTAAGAGATGACGTGGTTGTATACAATATATTGGGGGATACCCTTTGGAGTAAAGAAATGTATTGGGATCAAAATACCAGTAAATTTACTACCGATAAAGATGTAATTGTAAAACAACACAATCCAATTGCAAAAATATATGGCAAGGGATTAGAGGCGAATCAAAATTTAACAGACATACATATTTTTAAACCGCAGTCAAATAGCTATGCAATTATTTCTGACACCAGTGGTTTAAATCCAAAAAAATAATCATTATGGAATACAGAAAAATGGGAAAGACTGGCTTACAACTTAGTACTTTAAGTTTTGGTAGCTGGGTTACCTTTCACAAACAAATTAACGACAACGTTGCGGATGAATTGATGGGCATTGCTTATGATGCAGGAGTAAACTTTTTTGACAACGCCGAAGTATATGCGTTAGGGGAAAGTGAAAAAATGATGGGTCGTGTAATAAGTAAAAAAAACTGGGATAGGACTTCTTATGTTTTATCTTCCAAAGCTTTTTTTGGTTGGAGAGGCAAAGAAAACAAACCCAATCAAACGGGATTAAGCAGAAAACATTTGACAGAAGCCTGTCATGAAGCATTGCAAAGATTACAAACCGATTACCTTGATCTTTTTTACTGTCATCGTCCTGACAAATCAACACCCATTGAAGAAGTTGTTCGCACTATGAATACCTTAATTCAACAAGGTAAAATTTTATATTGGGGAACCAGCGAATGGAGCGGTGTTGAAATTATGGAGGCACACCATGTAGCGTCTGCCTTACATTTAATTGGACCTTCGGTGGAACAGCCTCAGTACAATTTGTTTGAACGTGAAAAAATGGAAAAAGATTACTTGGAGATTTTTAAAAATATAGGCATGGGCACGACCATTTGGAGTCCTTTGGCAGCAGGCTTATTAACAGGCAAATACAACGATGGGGTTCCAGAAGGTTCTAGGTTTCATATCGAAGGATTTGAGTGGTTGAGAGATCGTTGGTTGATGCAGGATAAAATTAATCGCGTTCAACAATTAGGCGCCATTGCAAAAGCATTAAAAGTGAGTACCGCTTCTTTGAGTATTGCCTGGTGTATTAAAAATGTAAATGTTACTACTGCTATTTTAGGAGCTACCAGCAAAGCACAATTGACGGACAACTTAACAGCCCTAGATACCGCCGCATTGCTTACTCCTGAAATTATGGAACAAATTGAAGGAATTGTAGAAACAAAACCAAAACTACCAGAATGGTAAATTACCATTTTGAATCCATTTAAAAAAGGATCATGCTATTGACACTTATTGCTTCTCTAATTTTGATAGGCTTTTTTTCGGGTTATGAAATTGGTTTTGTAAGTGCCAACCGATTAAGCTTAGAATTAAAAAAGAAACAAGGAAATAGAGCGGGAAAAATCATTGCTGGTTTTTTACTATCCCCTACTCAATTTATTGGCACTTGCTTAATAGGATTGAATATCTCTTTAGTGGTATTTGGTATTTTATTTGAACAGCTACTGGATCAAGTGTTATGGGAAAAATTACATTTAGGTGCTTATTCCGTATTACTTGGCAATACCCTTTTATCTACTTTGGTAATTTTACTTATTGGTGAATTGGTACCCAAAGCTATTTTTAAAGCGAGGGCCGTTGCCATGATTTCTACTTTTGCCCCCCTTGCACGATTTTTTCATTTGCTTTTTAGACCCATCACTATTTTGTTAGTGAATTTAGCTCAATGGGTTTTGCGTACCATTTTTAATGTACAAGTAAGCAATAAAAAAGAAGCTTTTACCAAAATAGATTTGGCTCATTTTGTACAACAAACAAAGCAGCAACAAGAACAACAGGATTTAAATACCGATTTATTTGAAAATGCATTAAGCTTGCCTGATATTAAAATAAGAGAGTGCTTGGTGCCAAGAACAGAAATTATTGGAGTAGAATTAAGTACTTCTATCGCCTCCTTAAGTGAAATGTTTATAGAAACAAAATTAAGCAAGCTTATTGTGTATGATGAAAGTTTAGATACTATTGTTGGGTATGTACATCAACTCGATTTGTTTAAAAAGCCAACCAGTATCTCCACCATATTGCATTCCATTCCTTTGGTAACCGAAAGTATGAATGCTGCCGATTTAATAAGCTTGTTTTCAAAAAAGAGAAAAAGCATTGCCTGGGTAGTAGATGAATTTGGAGGCACTGCTGGTATTGTGACAATGGAAGATGTATTGGAAGAAATTTTCGGAGAAATTGAGGACGAGTATGATGAGCAAGAATTGCTGGAAAAAAAGATGAGCGAAAGCGAGTATTTGTTTAGTGGACGTTTAGAATTAGATTACTTATATGAAAAATATGGCATAGATTTTTCAGCAGATGCTGCTGAAACCTTAAGCGGCTATTTGATACATCAACATGGGTCGATTCCCATGCCCAGGAGCATTATCCATTTGAGCCATTTTGATGCCGAAATATTGGCTGTAAGTACTACCCGCATTGAAAAGGTTAAAATAACCATTCGCTAATAATTTTCTAATTTTGGACCCCTCTTTTGACCCAGAACCCTTAACTTTAGCCCTCATTGAAATTAATTCATGGCACTATTTGACCGATTTAAAAAAAGTGATGATTCAGAGATGTCTTTCATCGATCATCTTGAAGTATTAAGAGGAACCATTGTACGTTCTTTATCTTCTGTATTAATTACCTCCATCGTAATATTTATCTATCGCGATTGGATTATGGACAAAGTAATTACCGGTCCACTGAATTCAGACTTTATCACCTACAAGGCATTTTGTAGCTTAAGCCATTGGTTGCATTTAGGTGATTCCCTTTGCATGCCTCCTGTAAAAGTATCCTTGCAAAGTACCACTTTTGGAGGTCAATTTTTAAGTAGTATTAGTATGGCATTTGTAGGAGGCTTAATTGTCGCCTTCCCTTATATATTTTACCAAATATGGTCATTTGTAAAGCCTGCATTAAAAGAAAAAGAAGTAAAAAATACCAGGTTTATGATTTTTTGGGTGTCTTTCTTTTTTTTCATGGGTGCTGCATTTGGCTTTTTTGTGTTAGGACCATTTACTTTTAATTTCTTAGCGGGTTTCCAACTGGGTACCAAGGGGGCCATTACCACCATTCCTACCTTTGCAGATTATTTAGACAATTTAACCAACCTAATTTTAGGTTGTGGCATTGCCTTTGAATTACCTGTCATCGTTTTTCTATTAACCAAAATTGGACTCATCACGCCTAAATTTTTAACCACTACGCGTAAATATGCAGTGGTGATTATTTTGTTTGTGGCGGCCTTTATTACACCAAGTCCAGACTGGTATAGCCAAACCATTGTATTTATTCCTTTATATACCTTGTTTGAATTTAGCATCTTTGTTTCAAGATGGGCCCATAAGTCTGTTAAGAAATCAGAAGAAGAATGGGATTAATAAGGATCCTTTAAATAAGGAGACAAAGTAATAATCGATATTTTATACCAATAAAATAAAAAATATGTCTTTTGTATTTGATAGTAGCAAACCCATTGCCTTAGGAGCTGACCATGCTGGTGTTGATTATAAAAATGCCATTAAAACTTGGTTGGAAGAAAAAGGCTACACAGTCAAAGATTTTGGAACCTATACTTCCGACGCTGTGGATTACCCCGACTTTGCACATCCTACCGCTAGTAGTGTAGAAAACAAAGAGGCTTCTTTCGGAATTTTATTTTGTGGCAGTGCCAATGGCGTTGCCATGACAGCAAACAAACATGCAGGGGTTAGAGCAGGTATATGCTGGTTAACCGAACTGGCCGAACTTACCCGTTTACACAACGATTCAAATATTATTTGTATCCCTGCAAGATATGTAGCATTAGATTTGGCCAAAGAAATGATAGAAAAATTCATGACTACTCCATTTGAAGGAGGAAGACATCAAAATAGAGTCAATAAAATCACTTGCTAGCAAAAGCAGCAAATTAAAAACCATTTTTTTTCATTAAACAAATAACCATGCGAAAATTATTATTTTTACCAGTTTTACTAATTTGTGCTTTAACTCAAGCGCAAACCATTGATGCAAGTACTGCAGCAAAAGCAATTACAGCAGCGGGATTAAAAGACCACTTAAGTATCATTGCTGGTGCAGAAATGCAAGGAAGAGAAACTGGAACAGAGGGAGAAAGAAGAGCAGCCGCCTATTTAATAAGTCAATATAAAAAATTTAAGTTAAAGCCAGGAAACAATGGCGCTTATACTTTGCCTTTTAAATTGTACCAAGACAAAGTAGTAAGCTCTGAGTTAAAAGTAAATGGAGAACCGTATACCCTAGACAAAGACTATTGGGTAAATGCCTCCAATGTGCCTCAAAAATCTTTAAAAACCAATGCAGTTATTTTCGTAGGCAACGACTTTAATGACAAATCTACGGTGGATGTAAAAGGAAAATTATTAGTCGCTACTGAAAATAAAGAAAGAAGCATGATGAAAATTATGGCTGCTCAAAAATTAGGAGCACTAGGAATTATTATTATTGCCAATAACAATCCTACCATGGCAAGCAATTTGACAGGTAGATTAAGTTTAACAGCACCAACTGCTAATTTTGTAAGTATGACTGTCACTAAAAGTGTAGGGAGTCGTTTATTGGGAGGTAGTAAAGATTTTTCAGATCAAGAATTAGCGGATGTGCCTAAGGGTGTTTACAGTACCACTATTGATTGGGCTACGGAGCGCAACACTAGCGAAGTGCCAAGTGCCGATGTTATTACCATTTTGCCAAGCAAGGAAAAAACAGACGAATACTTATTTATTACAAGTCATTATGATCACTTAGGCATGAAAGATGGTGTGATTAATTATGGTGCGGATGATGATGGTTCGGGCACTACCAGTGTGGTAGCCATTGCCAATGCATTTGCAGAAGCCACCAAAAAAGGATTTAGCCCTAAGCGCAATATTGTATTTATGAATGTGTCTGGCGAAGAAAAAGGATTATTGGGTTCTAGATATTACAGCGAACATCCTGTATATCCTTTGGAAAAGACAACAGCCGATTTGAATATTGACATGGTAGGAAGAATTGATCCTACTTACAAAGGAGATTCAATGAACTATGTATATGTGATTGGTGAAGACAAATTAAGCAGCGATTTACAACCTATTACCGATAAGATCAATGAACATTATCATATGGAATTAGACAGAAGGTTCAATGACCCAAAAGACATTAACCGTTTTTATTACCGCAGCGACCATTTTAATTTTGCTGCCAAAGGCGTTCCAGTAATTTTCTATTTTAATGGCACCCATAGAGATTACCACAAACCAACTGACACAGTTGATAAAATCAATTTTGACTTGATGGAGAAGAGAGTAAGAATGATTTTTGAAACTGCCTGGGAAATGGCCATGAGAGAAGACATGTTAAAAAGAGACATGCCTTTGAATATGCCTGCAGGGAGATAAAATAGTAGGCCCTTAATTATTAATTAAATATTGATTCCTATTTAAATAAATCGACGCCCTCATGAACGAGGGCGTCGATTTATTATAGTTTTCTACTGGCCTAATATATAAGCAAATATCAATGGCACCACAATGGTGGCATCGCTTTCCACTATAAATTTAGGTGTGTGTATGTCTAATTTACCCCAGGTAATTTTTTCATTGGGTACCGCTCCCGAATAAGAACCATAAGAAGTAGTGCTATCACTTACTTGACAAAAATAACTCCAAAAAGGAACGTCATGCCATTCTAAATCTTGATACATCATAGGTACGACACAAATTGGAAAGTCACCTGCGATACCGCCACCCACTTGAAAAAATCCTACACCCTTGCCACCACTATTTGCACGGTACCACTCAGTTAGTTCCACCATGTATTCAATACCATTTTTAACCGTAGACGCTTTTAATTCTTTCTTGATCACATAGCTCGCAAATATATTTCCAGTGGTGCTGTCTTCCCAACCTGGCACTACGATAGGAATATTCTTTTTTGCTGCAGCCACAATCCAGCTGTCTTTAGGATCAATCTCATAATATTGCTCTAACTCACCACTCAATACCACTTGGTATATAAACTCATGTGGAAAATAGCGCTCTCCTTTTGCTTCCGCTTGCTTCCAATATTTCACTATGTGTTTTTGCAATCTTCTAAAGGCTTCTTCTTCTGGGATACAAGTATCTGTTACCCGGTTGTAGTGATTTTCTAATAAGTCCCACTCATCTTGCGGAGTGAGGTCTCGATAATTGGGTACTCTCTTGTAATGGCTATGGGCTACCAAATTCATTACATCTTCCTCCAGGTTTGCACCAGTGCAACTAATAATAGCAATTTTATCCTGACGAATCATTTCAGCCAAGCTAATGCCCAATTCGGCAGTACTCATTGCTCCAGCTAAACTTACCAGCATTTTCCCCCCTTCTAAAAGGTGGGTCTCATAGCCTTTGGCAGCATCTACCAAGGCGGCAGCGTTAAAATGTCTATAATGATGTTCTACAAACTTAGAAATAGGACCTTTGCTCATTTTTTTCGATTTGAAGCAAAAGTAAATTTTTTTGTGGACATAGCGTATAATTGCTGCATCTGAATAAATACTAACTTTACAAGGTAAATCAAGCCCCATGGAAAATAAGAGACTGTCATTGTTCACCGTTGTATTAATATTAGGTATCCCTTTTATTTACGCGACCTACCTCTATCCTGAATTACCCGAAACCATTCCTACCCATTTCAATTTTAAAGGAGAAGCAGACGGATGGGGAACGCGAGATAGTATTTTTTTAGGGCCAGGCATTATTGCGTTCGCTGGTCTTTTTACTTATTTTCTTTTAGCCAATATAAAAAAATTAGACCCGAAAAAAAATAAGCAAGTAGCCCCTATTTTTTACCAAAATATGGGCGTGTTAGTGAACTTGTTTTTATCCTGTATTAGTATGGTTATTTTATATGTTACTGCCCATCCTGGATTCCCGATTGAAAAAATATTATTCCCATTACTTGGATTGGCTTTTGCTGCAACTGGTTGGTATTTTCCTAAATTTAGTCAGAACTATTTTGCAGGATTTAAACTACCCTGGACACTCGAAAATGAGAACAATTGGAATGAAACACATAGAGTGGCTGGAAAAATTTGGGTGGTTTGTGGTAGTATTCAAGTAATTGCAGGTATCATATTACCCGCCATACCTTCCTTTATCATCTTCTTTGCCAATGTGATTGTGATGGTGGTAGTGCCTACTATTTTTTCCTATAGAATGTTTAAAAATGGGAACAAGCTTACCTAGTTAAACAAATAAGTAGCATCTTTGTAGCTAATATTTTATATATGAAATTAGCTACTAAATACATTCATGCAGGGGCACATCCAGATCCAAGTACTGGAGCCATCATGACGCCTATCTATCAAACTTCCACTTATGTGCAGACTGCACCTGGCGTAAATAAAGGATATGAATACGCACGTAGTCAAAACCCTACAAGGTTTGCTTTAGAAGAAGCATTTGCTGTAATTGAAAATGGAAAATTTGGTTTGGCCTTTGCGAGTGGCGTAGCAGCTACCGATGCGGTCATGAGGTTATTGGTACCAGGAGATGAAGTAATTGCAGCACATGATATGTATGGTGGTACTTTTAGATTGTTTTCCAAAGTATATGAAAAGATGGGCATCAAGTTTGTGTATGTAGATACTTCCCATGCAGAAAATGTAGCCAAAGCAATGACATCAGCAACTAAATTAATTTGGTTAGAAACGCCCACGAATCCTTTGATGAATATTAGTGATATAGCAGCCATTTCAACAATAGGTAAGGAACATAAATGCATGGTCTGTGTAGACAATACTTTTGCTTCTCCCTATTTACAAAATCCTTTAGACTATGGCGCTACTATCGTAATGCATTCTGCCACTAAGTATTTAGGAGGGCACAGTGATGTGATACAAGGATGCTTGGTGATGAATGACCAAATCTTAAGAGATCAATTGTATTTCATTCAAAAAAGTACAGGAGCTGTGCCAGGACCTCAGGATTGTTTTTTAGTGTTAAGGGGAATTAAAACCTTGCATGTTAGAATGCAAAGACATTGTGAAAATGGAATCAAAGTAGCCGCTTATTTGCGTCAACATCCAAAAGTAGGAAAAGTATATTGGTGCGGATTTGAAGACCATCCCAATCATGCCATTGCGAAAAAACAAATGCGAGGATATGGTGGCATGATGAGCTTTACTTTAAAAGAAGATACCTTAGAAGCCGCTACAAAAGTGTTGTCAAGTACAAAAATATTTTCATTGGCAGAAAGTTTGGGTGGCGTAGAATCTTTAATCAATCATCCAGCCAGCATGACCCATGCATCAATACCACGTGAACAAAGAATTGCCAATGGATTGTCAGATGGGCTTATTCGTTTAAGCGTAGGCATTGAAGATGCAGATGATTTGATAGCGGATTTAGCTCAAGCCATTGGATAATGAATGAGGACCTTCATAAAATGCTAGATCAAAAAGTAAAGCAATACAATCGCATTGAATTTATTGACAAGGATCCCATTTGCATTCCACATTTATATACCCAACAACAAGACATCGAAATAGCCGCTTTTTTTGCAGCCATTTTTGCCTGGGGTAATAGAACCACCATCATTAATAAAAGCAAGGAATTGCTGCAAAGAATGGACCATGCTCCTTATACCTTTTGCACCCAGCATCAAGAAAAAGATCTAAAAAAATTATTGGGTTTTGTACATCGAACATTTAACGATAACGACTTACTATACTGTATCGAATTTTTCAAAAAGCATTACAGCCATCATGCAAGTTTAGAAACTGCATTTTTTGAAACAAAGCAGGAAAAAAATCAATTACATTCGATTGAAGAAGCACTCATCCATTTTCAGTCCAATTTTTTTTCTTTGGAAGACGCCCCAGCCAGAACCAAAAAACACATTGCTAGTCCGCTGTCAGGTTCTACTTGTAAAAGGCTCAACATGTTTTTGCGTTGGATGGTGCGAAAAGACAAACAAGGAGTAGATTTTGGTATTTGGAAAAACATATCCCCAGCAAGTTTAATCATGCCCATAGACGTGCATGTAGCCAGGGTATCTAGGGCATTGGGAATGGTACATCGTACCCAAACTGATTGGCAAACGGCACTTGAATTAACCAATTATTGCCGAACTTTAGACCCGAAAGATCCTGTTAAATATGACTTTGCCCTTTTTAGTTTGGGCGTGATAGAAAAATTTAATTAATACCCATGGACATTCCATTATTGGCACTCGAAAAATTAAGTACCTCCGATTTAGCATCTATGATCAATGAGTTGATTAAAAATGATTTCTCAAAATTGGTGCAATTGCTTTATCGCATTGATGTTTCAGAAGCTAAATTAAAAAATATTTTGCAAGCACACCCCAATGAAGATGCAGGAAAATTAATTGCTGAAGTAGTGGTAGAAAGATTGGCCGCCACTAAAAAAGCTAGAGAAAGTTTTACCTCGAACATTCCAACCATCGAAGACGATGCAGAAAAGCTATAAAATAAACAATTCGTGTTTTATACGTCCCCTAATTGCGGGCGCATTACTATATCTTCCACCACCGCTTGTGAGCTTAGATGCGCAGCAGCAAAAATCATTTTAGCAATATCAGCCGACTCCATAATTCTACTTTCCTCAATGCCAGATCCAGCCCAACTATTGGTATAAGTAGCTCCAGGGCAAACCGCCGTTACTTTAATGCCTTTGTTTTGCAATTCCAATCTTAAGTTTTTTGAAAAGCCCAGTAATGCAAATTTGCTGATGCTATAGGCGCCTCCCTGTGCATAGGCTTGTAAAGAAGCAATGGAACAAATATTAAAAATATGTCCAGTTTTAGCAAGAAGCATTTTGGGCAATAAGGCACGTGTAGTATGATAGGCAGAAAATAAATTGGTGGCCAATTGCGCTTCTAAATTTCCTTCTTCTTCATCGGCAATATTTCCTGGTGAAAAATGACCAGCATTATTGATTAAAATACTGGGTGTACCCAAACCAAGACACCAATTGGCAAAATCAACGCATCCTTCTTTATTGGATAAGTTGGCCGGCATAAAATGGATCCTTGCCTGAGGATACTTTGCTTGTAAGCTTGCACTGGCTTTTTGAATGTTTTCGGGTGTTTTGCTACACAACAATAAAGTGTATCCTTCTTTGGCAAATAACTCTGCCACTGCATAGCCTATTCCTTGAGAAGCCCCTGTGATAACAACATTCATAATTATATTTTTTAGATACTAGCTATAAAAGATAAAGATAGGAATCAAAATTGTAAATTCGCCTAATACAATTAGCGATTGATGCCCTACAAAGACTTGTTTTTTGACCTTGACCATACTATTTGGGATTTTGAATTAAATTCAAAGGAGACCTTATGGGACTTACATCTTAAATACGAGTTGGAAGCAAAAGGCATTCATGATTTTGATGTTTTTTATAGCCAATACAGCGTGCACAACCACAGATTATGGGATCGATATACTAAAGGCTTTATAAAACAAGAAGAATTGAGATGGAAACGTATTTATTTAAGTTTACTAGATTATAAAATTGCAGACGAGGCCTTAGCTAAAGAAATGTCTCACGATTATTTAGACATCCTCCCTACTAAAAAAAATCTATTTCCTTATACCATTGAAATATTAGAATACTTAAAGCGCAAAGCGTATAAAATGCACTTAATTACCAATGGTTTTGAATCGGTACAGTTTAAAAAAATTGAAAACTCCAAGCTGTCGCCCTATTTTATAGAAGTCATTACCTCCGAAGCAAGCAATAGTTTAAAACCGAATAAAGAAATTTTTGAGTACGCTTTGGCAAAGTCAAATGCAAGTGTAGAACAAAGTATTATGATTGGAGACAATGAAAGTGCAGATATTCAAGGCGCCATCAATGCTGGTATGGATTCGGTGTTTGTAAACCATTTACAAGTCACACCCACCGTGCCCGCCACTTACACCATTACCCACTTGAAAGCGTTAGAGCAAATTTTATAAGGAAATAAAGTAGCTGAATTACCAAGAAGCAAGTACCGTAACACCCCCTTTTACGGTATCTCCAATTTTAGCATGAATGGTAGCATTCACTGGCAATAATAAATCTACTCTACTGCCAAATTTTATAAATCCATATTCTGCTCCTTGTTTTAAGGCATCGCCCACATGGGTATAATTACAAATTCTTCTAGCCAAAGCTCCTGCTATTTGTTTGCATAAAATAGTTCCTTTGCTATTTTCAATTACCACTGACCATCTTTCATTGTCGGTGGATGATTTTGGATGCCAGGCCACCAGGTATTTACCAGGATGGTATTTATTGTATACAATATTTCCAGTCACAGGTACTCTATTCACATGCACATTCGCAGGGCTCATAAACACACTTAACTGAATTCTTTTTTCCGAATAATATTCATCTGGTTGCACTTCCTCAATCACCACTACCTTGCCATCAGCAGGGGCAATAATAGCCGCATCATTGATCGTAAGAACTCTATTAGGCATTCTAAAGAAAGAAACGATAAATAAGAAAAAAGCGATGGTAATGATAAAAACCAACCAAGCAGCCACTGCGCTCAATGGAAATACGTAAGAGAAATTTGCAATATTCAATACGCCAACAAATAAAGCTATAATAGAAATAGTTGCAACCCCTTCTTTATGTATGGTCATGGTGTCAATTTAAAAGCAAAGGTAAATCATCTAAAACAATAATTGCAGAATTAACCAGACAAAAGGGCTGGCCAATAAGATAGAATCAAATCTATCTAGAAAGCCACCATGGCCTGGCATCATCTTCCCGCTGTCTTTTACTTGGGCCAATCGCTTCAATTTACTTTGTAATAAATCTCCAAAAGTGCCTGCAATGGCAGCTGTAACACTGATCATTAAAATGTATTTTTCTTGAATGGGAAGATACATGCCCATTATTTTAGACACAAATAAAACAGCAATAAATACACCGGCAATGGTCCCTTCCCATGTTTTATTTGGCGAAATAGACGATAAAGGCTTTTTACCAATCAGAGAACCTACCAAATAAGCCAACGTATCATTGACCCAAATGGTGGCCACTAAAATGAGTGGAATAGAAAAACCCCAATCGCCAATAAAAGTACTTGACATTATTTTCTTTAATTGAAAAAACAATGCTAAACTCAATGAGATGTATATAAGACCCGCCATGGACAAGGCCCAATTTTGCAATTTAAATTTTTTAGTGGCTATGTCTGAAATCAACATCGCACCCAACACAAAAGGCAAACACCAGTTGGCTATGGTTGGTAATCCAATGTCATTTATTGAAATATCAACCGACCCAAATCTTATCATCACTAAAGTACCCAACAACAATAGTCCATATTTATGCAAAGAGGAAATAGAAGCATAACTAACTTTTATTAAAGCAACCAATTTCTGATATTCATACAAACAGCCCAATTGAATCACAAAAAATAAAGCGAAAAAAGACCACTTATTCCAAAATAAACCACCTACCATAAGGCCTGCAAAAACAATCGCAGAAAGGGCTCTTACTCTAAAAACTTTAAAATCAAATGACATATTGTTAAAAATTTAAAATGGAAAATAAAATTAGTTGTTTGTACTACTTAACTCAAGCGTATTGATGAGCTGTAAAGAGGACTCGTATAAATTAGCAGGCACATATACTTCAACTTCTCCTAAAAAAACATAGGAAGAATCTTTTTTATTCATGGACTTCGCTGGAATATCATTTTCATTCAATATCCCCACTACCATGGATGCCAGTGCTAATTGTTGGCTACTAAAAACTTTTTTCCAATCCTGCATGCTTGCTATTTTTTTGCAATTTAACAAATAAAAGATAAATAGTTACCAACGCAATCAATCCCCAATAGACAGGTAAATTTTCATCCATGGCTTTTTCAACACGGGCTGGATCATTTCTGACAACATACAAAGTAACAATAGCAATACCATTGTTCATAAAATGAAGCAAGATGGGCAACCAAATGGTTTTAGTAAACTCATAGATGAAACCTAATAATATACCCAAGGCCATGCGAGATAAAAATCCATAATAAGAAAAGTGGATGGCACTAAAAAACAAAGCGGTAATTAAAATGGCTACAATGGGCTTGCCTGTCCAATCGGATACTATTTTTTGAAGGGCTCCTCTAAAATACAATTCTTCTACAATGGCGGGAATAATGGCTACAGCCAACAAAGCATATAATACATCTAACATGGAATGCATCTGCGTCATAGACACCAAAGCTTTTTTATACTGTGCTTCTAACCCATCAGCCCAATTTTTAAAAGAAGCACCAATGGGTATTTTTTCTGTGAGCGTTCCTAAAGCCCCACTTAATACCAAGCCAGCCAATGCCAACAGCAGAACCAAACCTACTTGATGAAAAGTTTTAACAGGAAAAAATCCCATATTTTGTTTCCAATTTCCTTGGGTAACAAAAGCAACTGCAATACTTGGCAATCCAAAAGCAATGATAGATGCCAGTGCATTGGCAAATTGAGCAGTAGTAGCATATGCTGGGTCGAGGATTATTTTCTGTATGTCATTGATGCCAATATGAAGCATGGCTGCTACCAAGGAAAAACTAATCAAAGCACCTAAAATTAGACTGATACCAGTGACCCCTAAAAAAAGGGCAAAACGCATGGGTGGTGTCATATTTAAAAGGCTTCTTTGATTGGTTTCCATCTAAATGCAATTAATTGGTACATTTGCAACCGTATCGGTTAGATGCAAGATAATGAATTCATATGGTTTCTATAGGTCCTATTCAATTGCCCAATTTCCCTTTATTACTTGCTCCAATGGAGGATGTAAGTGATCCGCCCTTTAGAGCGGTGTGTAAGGAAAATGGAGCCGATCTCATGTATACTGAATTTATCAGCAGTGAAGGGCTCATTAGGGATGCGATTAAGAGTAGACAAAAACTAGACATATTCGATTATGAGCGTCCCATAGGCATTCAAATATTTGGAGGAGATGAAGAAGCCATGGCACTTTGCACTAAAATTGTAGACACCGTAAACCCAGATTTAATTGATATCAATTTTGGATGTCCAGTAAAAAAAGTAGTAACAAAGGGTGCTGGCGCAGGGGTATTAAGAGATTTGGATTTGATGGTTCGCTTAACAGAAGCCGTTGTTAAAAGTACCAACCTACCGGTAACAGTAAAAACAAGATTGGGTTGGGATGATGGATCCAAAAATATTCATGAAGTAGCCTTACGTTTACAAGATGTAGGCATCAAAGCATTGGCCATTCATGGACGTACACGAACACAAATGTACAAAGGTGAAGCCGATTGGACTTTGATTGGAGAAATAAAAAATGATCCACGCATTCATATTCCCATTTTTGGAAACGGAGATATCAATTCTCCAGAAAAAGCATTGGAATATAAAAACAAATACGGTGTAGATGGCATCATGATTGGACGCGCTGCCATTGGTTATCCTTGGATATTTAGAGAAATAAAACATTTCGTGGAAACAGGAGAACGAAGAGCCGATCCTACCATTGAAGAAAGAGTGGAAGTGGCCAGAAAACATTTAATAAAATCCATGGAATGGAAAGGACCCATTGCAGGCATCAATGAAATGAGAAGACACTATGCCAATTATTTAAGAGGGCTGCCCAATATCAAAGAGTATAGAAATAAACTAGTACGCATTACAGAACAAAAAGAAATTGAAGCAGTACTAGATGAGATCAAAGAAAAATACAAAGACATCCTTATTGAATCAGGTAAAATAGTGTTGGAAAATTACCACGAGCACTGCCCTATTAATTAATCGCAGCAAGCACTTCAGGGGCTAAAGGATCTACTGTCATGGGAAAATAATGAGTAAGCACTCCATTTTCATTGATCAAATATTTGCAAAAATTCCAAGCAGGTTCTTGGTGACACCAACCATTAATGATCATGTCTGACAACCATTTATGTACTTCGTTTTGATGATTTTTTTTAATCACAATTGACTTTTCCATCAATGGAAAACTAACTCCATAATTTTTTTTACAAAACGCAATAATGTTTTCATTGCCACCTATTTCCTGTTGTTTAAAATCATTGGAGGGGAAGCCAAGAATTACTAATTTATCAACATACAATTTGCTTAATTTTTCTAATGCTTCATATTGTCCGGTAAAGCCACAATCACTAGCGGTATTAACAATTAATACTTTTTTACCTCTTAAAGAAGCAAAGTCAAAATCATTCCCGTTGATGTCCTTGGTTTTTAATGTATAAAAAGAAACCAAGGGGGCACTATTAGATTTATTGATTTGAATTTGTTTTTTACCTGCCCCCTTACTAGCCCACATAATGGCTGGATACATCGTTTTTAAAACAGATTGTCGATAAGACATGCCCGTTTTTTTCATCAACAAAGTAGCGGAAACCAAAACACCTAAAGCGATGGCAATTTTTATCATTACATTTTTTTTATTTTTCAAACCCAAAATTTAATTCAACAATGAAATAATCTATCCAATCAATCTTTTCAATAACCAAGCCTTTCCTTTATACGGAGGATATTTAAAACTAGGATCTATCCAGGTAGGTGTTTTCAATACCGATTTAGTATGTGTAAAAGTGTCAAAACTTAACTTGCCATGATAACCGCCTGTTCCGCTAAAACCCCTGCCCCCAAAGGGTAAATCATGATTGGTAATATGCATGGTGGCATTGTTTACACAGGCACCCCCCGAAGGAACATTGGTTAACCAATATTGTTCATCTGCTTTGTTTTCTGTGAAAACATAAAATGCCAATGGATTTGAATTTTTTTGTATGATCGCCAAAGCTTCTTCTTTAGATTCATAAGTAAGAATAGGTAGGATAGGTCCAAAAATCTCCTCCTGCATAATTTTAGCATCTGCATGAACACCGGTCATAATGGTGGGCTCGATAAATAATTTTTCTCTGTTTGATTTTCCACCATATACAATTTCACCTTCCGACATGTAACTGGTTAAACGCAACCATTGTTTGTCATTGATGATTTTGCCATAATGTTCAGCACTTGCTGCATCTGCACCATAAAATGATTGAATGGCGATGACTAATTCTTTAATTAATTTATCTTTTAAATCAGTGGGTACTAAAATATAGTCAGGTGCAATACACATTTGACCGCAATTGGAAAATTTAGGGCTAGCCAAACGACGCGCTGCCACTCTCAAATTAGCATCAGAAGCAATGACAGCAGGACTTTTACCACCCAATTCTAAAGTAACTGGCACCAATTGCTCGGCTGCATATTTATATATAATTTTTCCAACCGCTGTACTGCCTGTATAAAAAATATGGTCAAATCTGTTTTGCGTCAACAAAGGAGGCAATACTTCTCCGCCCTCCCCTTCTAGATACTGGATATAATTTTCTGGAAACAAAGCATGAATTATTTTTTGCATTACCGCAGCAGTAGCTGGCGCAAATTCACTTGGTTTTAATACGGTACAATTTCCACCAGCAATGGCCCCGATTAATGGAGTAAACAATAATTGAAATGGATAATTCCATGGCGCAATAATACAAACCACACCCAAAGGTTCTTGAATGGTATAGCTTGTAGAAGGCATATTGACCAAGTTGGTAGCAACAGATTTGGGTTGCATCCATTCTTGTAAATGCTTAATAGTATAGTTTAATTCACTTAAGAAGAATCCTACCTCGGTAGCCCAGGCATCTTCGTCGGTTTTTTTAAGGTCGGCATACAAGGCATTGTACAATTGTTTTTCATGCTCTAAAACTGCTTTTTTTAAGCGTTGCAATTGGAGCAATCTAAATTCATATGGCTGGGTGGCCCCTGTCATAAAATAGGTACGAAGCTGGGTGAAAGTGGCAGGCATAAAGATTGAATTAGGAAGCAATTTAAAGCATATTCATGAAATTAAGCTGTCCTATATCAGTTCGTCAAATTATTTTCCATAATTCCGAAATTTTTGATAATTTAACACTATCAATAACGATTAAAAACCAAATACTGTTTTGCTATGTCAAAAAGAAAAGCGGACAACACAAGAAGGAATTTTATAAAAAATTCAGCGCTTGCTTTAGGGGGATTTTATATTTTACCAAGGCACGTTATAGGGGGCAAAGGATTTACTGCGCCTAGTGATAAATTACAAATTGCTGGTATAGGTGCCGGTGGAAAAGGAGAAAGTGATTTATATGCATTTTACCAAACAGGAAAAGTAGATGTAGCTTTTTTATGCGACGTAGACGATCGTCAATGTGCCAAAAGTTGGGAAAGATATCCAAAGGCAAAACGCTATAAAGATTATAGAGAAATGTTAGACAAAGAACACATGCATTTTGATGCATGTAACGTGTCTACACCCGATCATATGCATGCCGTACAAGCGATGGCAGCCATGCAATTAGGCAAACACGTGTATGTGCAAAAACCAATGGCACACGATATTTATGAAGCACGTATCATGACCAAAGCAGCACACGATTACAATGTAGTAACTCAAATGGGAAACCAAGGTGCATCAGGCGATGGTGTTCGTATGTTGCAAGATTGGCATACTGCAGGATTGATTGGAGACATTCATACTATTTATTGTTATACCGACAGACCGGTTTGGCCACAAGGTGTAAATCGTCCAGTTTCAACCACCCCAACTCCTATTCCAGCAGGATTGGATTTTGACTTATGGTTGGGTACGGCACCTAAAAAAGATTATTTCGAAGGCATCTTGCCATTTAACTGGAGAGGTTGGTGGGATTACGGAACCGGCGCCTTGGGTGACATGGCATGTCATATTATGGCGCCTGCTTTTGCGGTGGCCAATTTAGGATATCCTATTGCTGCAG
The DNA here is from genome assembly GCA_947380905.1 of Chitinophagaceae bacterium. Taxonomy (GTDB): domain Bacteria; phylum Bacteroidota; class Bacteroidia; order Chitinophagales; family Chitinophagaceae; genus Sediminibacterium. The sequence continues at coordinate 19,702 of CANCSS010000023.1, forward strand.
AATGTAGTGTAGCGACTCGTTACACAGCACCATGGCAAAAATTAAATGCGCCAGACAGTGGACCAATGGGTTCTCATATAACATTAACCTTCCAAGGTAAAAATGGCAAGCCCAATGTAAAATTACATTGGATGGATGGTGGTATACAACCAGAACGCCCTGCTGAATTAGGACCTAATGAAATGATGGGAGATGGCGGCAATGGTGTCATATTTGAAGGAACCAAAGGAAAAATGATGGCTGGTACTTATGGTATCAATCCACAATTACTACCTACCAACTTAACCAAAACTACCAGCGTACCTCAAACAGTAGATCGAGTGAAAGACGGTGATGCAGGGCACTATGCTGCATGGGTAGAAGCTTGTATTGCTGGTGCTGGAAGTAAAGAAGCAAAAGCATTGAGTTCTAATTTTGATATTGCTGGTCCATTAACTGAATCGGTATTGATGGGTAATTTAGCCATTAGAAGTTATGATATAACTGGTACTGATAAAGCTGGAAAAATGACTTACCCAGGCAGAAACATTCAATTGTTATGGGATGGTCCAAATATGAAGATTACCAATTTCGATGCAGCAAATCAGTTTGTAAAAAGAACTTATCGCGAAGGTTGGAGCTTGGGTGTATAAACTACAATTCGTTTTACTCATTATAAAATCTCGGCAGCCTAAGGGCGGCCGAGATTTTTTCATTAACAAGGGTGCCTAATTGCATAACCAGAATCATCTCATTTTAGGCACTTAAAATAGATATCTTTGTCTTGTAAAATTTATACCATGGAAAACTTACGCGGTCAGTTTCTATTGAATCCAGCCATTACTTTTTTAAACTTTGGCTCTTTTGGTGCTACACCCAAACCCATTTTTGAAGCCTACCAAAAATGGCAAAGGGTGTTAGAAGCAGAGCCAGTGCAATTTATTGCTTTTGATGGCGTGAATTATTTAGCTGATAGCAGAGCAGCGCTGGCCAAATTTATTGGCTGTCCAGATAAAGATGATATAGTAATGGTGACCAATCCTTCTTTTGCGGTGAATTTAATTGCTAAAAATTTTCCACTACAAGAAGGGGATGAAATTTTAGCCACAGATATTGAATACGGCGCCTGTGATCGTACTTGGGAATATTATTGTAAAAAAAACAAAGCCACTTACCGCAAGCAAAAAATAAATTTACCCATTACTACCAAAGAAAAATTTATTGAAGATTTTTTTGCGGGGGTAAGCCCTCGTACCAAAGCTATTTTCATCAGTCATATTACCAGCGCAACTGCTTTGATATTCCCGGTGAAAGAAATTTGTGCTATTGCAAAATCAAAAGGATTGATCACTATTGTAGACGGCGCGCATGTGCCAGCACATATTGATTTAAACATCCAAGAATTAGAAGTTGATTTTTATACAGGTGCTTGTCATAAATGGATGATGGCTGCCAAGGGTTGTAGTTTTTTATACGCACATAAAAGTGTGCAGCCCATGTGCGATCCACTCATAGTTAGCTGGGGATACAAAGCGTTAAAACCTTCACATTCTACTTTTTTAGATTACCACCAAATGATTGGCACGCGCGACTTTTCTGCATTTCTAACCGTAGAAGCCTCTTTGGCATTTATGGAAAAAAATAATTGGCCAGCTGTTTCAAAACAATGTCATGATATGGTATTGGCCAATGCCCCACGTTTTTATACTTTGTTAGGCACGCAACCCATCAGCCCATTGAACAGTGAGTGGATTGGGCAGATGATAAGTATTCTTATCCCAACCAGCGAACCAGAACAATTACAAAGAAAATTATATACCGAATATAAAATTGAAATTCCCATTATGCGACAAGAGAACGATGTGTACATGCGTTATTCTATCAATGGATTTAATTCGGTAGCAGATTTAGATATTCTTTACAACGCCTTAGTGGCGATTAAGAAAGAAGGCGTCTTGTTAAAATAAATTATTTTTTTGCTAACGCTTCATACAATATCTCCACAGTATGTAGTGCTTTTTCACCCGTGCCATCTTTAATTTGATGACGGCAACTGGTACCTGGTGCAGCAATGGTACATGTATTTTTGTTGGCTCTTACTTTTGGAAACAATACCAACTCGCCAATATTCATTGACACTTCATAGTGTTCTTTTTCATAACCAAAGGAACCTGCCATGCCGCAACATCCAGAAGGAATGGTTTCTACCTTATAATTTGTAGGAAAGGAAAGTGCTTTAACAGAATCTGCTATAGCACCTAGGGCTTTTTGTTGACAATGCCCATGCAATAAAATAGATTTTGAATTTGCTGTGAATTGATTTTTTGTAATAGCACCACGCTCCATTTCATTGGCAATAAATTCATCAATAAAAAAACTATGCTTGGCTAAATGTTTTGCCGCTGCTATATTTTCATCGGTAGCTAAATCGGGGTATTCATCTCTAAAAGTCAATATAGCCGAAGGTTCTAGGCCAATCAACGGATGGTCTTCACTCACCAAAGAACTCAATTTTTCAATATTGGTATTAGCGATGATTTTGGCCTTTCTTACCAACCCTTTCGACAACCAAGTTCTACCACTTTCTTCGTGATCAGGAATGATTACTTCATAATTTAAAGCAGTCAACAATTCAATGGCTTTGATGCCGATGGTGGCATCATTGTAATTGGTAAATTCATCGCAAAACAAATACAGTTTCTTTGTTGGATGCAGGGGTGCTTGGTAATTTTTTTGATACCAAGCATCTAAAGTTTCAAGCGATAAAGATGGCATAGAGCGCTTCAAAGCAAAACCTGAAATTAATTTTACCAAGGACCCCGTAATTATATTGTTGATGAATAAATTATACAAACGCGGGGCCATAGATCCAACTTTAGCAGCGGAGGTAAAATTGGCAATAAGTTTGGATCTAAAAGGAACTCCATTGGCATCATAATAGTGTTGCAAAAATTCGGCTTTCAATTTGGCCATATCTACATTAGAAGGACATTCACTTTTACAAGCCTTACAACTTAAACACAAACTCATGACATCATAAATTTCTTTGTGGTCATACCTATTTTGTTGATCGGAATGCGTTAAAAATTCACGCAAAATATTGGCACGAGCTCTTGTTGTATCTTTCTCATCCCTAGTGGCCATAAAGGAAGGGCACATGGTCCCGCCTGAGAGATGCGTTTTCCTACAATCGCCCGAACCATTGCATTGTTCGGCATGTTGTAAGATGTCTTGTTGATGAAAACGAAATATGGTTTTAAACTCAGGTGTTAGTTGTCCTGGCTCATACCTCAACATGGTATTCATGGAAGGCGTATCCACAATTTTATTTGGATTGAATAAATGTTTGGGATCCCAAGTGTTTTTAACTTGTTTCAACAAAGCATAATTTTTTTCACCAACCATTTGCTTGATAAATTCTCCACGCAAACGACCATCTCCATGTTCACCACTTAAGGATCCATTGTATTTTTTAACGAGTGTAGCTACTTCTTCAGCAATGGTCCGAAACAATTGATTGCCTTCTTTGGTTTTCAAATTGATGATAGGTCTTAGGTGTATTTCACCCGAACCTGCGTGGGCATAGTGTACCGAGTATAAACCATGCTTTTTCAAAATTTCATTAAAGTCGCGAATATAATTTGGCAAGTCATTTACATCCACAGCGGTATCTTCAATGACTGGCACTGCCTTTTCATCACCAGGTAAATTACTTAACAAGCCCAGCCCTGCTTTTCTCAATGCCCATATTTTTTTAGCATCCGTGCCATACAAAACGGGAAAATGATAGCCTAAGCCGGCAGCGCGCATCTCTGCCTCAACTTGATTGGTAAGGGCAAGAATTTCTTCTTTGGTTTCTTTTACAAATTCAATTACTAAAATCGCACCCGGATCTCCTTGTACAAAAAATCTATTTTTACTTTGCTCACTATTTTCTTTGGTGCATTCTAAAATATAATGATCAATCAATTCACTCGCACTAGGATGATATTTTAAGCCAATCAAATTCGCATGCAGGGATTCATCAATCGAATTAAAGTGCACACACAATAGGCCCACTTCTTTTAAAGGAGCAGGTACCACTTTTAATTTTATCTCTGTCATAAAAGCCAGTGTTCCTTCAGATCCTGCAATTAAATTACAAAAATTAAAATCAGGACCGCCTGCGGTAAAAGGATCTGACTCCACTAACACATCAATGGCATAACCCGTATTTCTTCTTACCACCGATTTTTTAGGAAACTCTTTTCTTATCTCTACCTGATTGTCATAATTACTTAGTTGAGAACGCAAGGATTTGTAAATATTCCCTTCTAAAGTATTCAAATCACATTTCGCATGAAAATCGTCAGTAGATACACTTGTAAAAACAGCTTCTGATCCATCACTTAAAAATGCGTTTACTTCCAATAAATGTTCACGCGTACTTCTATATACTACCGAATTGGATCCGCAGGAATTATTTCCCACCATTCCACCAATCATAGCTCTGTTAGCGGTAGAGGTTTCTGGACCAAAAAATAAGCCATGTGGTTGTAGAAATAAATTTAATTCATCCCGAATCACACCAGGTTGCACACGCACCCAACCTGCTGCTTTATTCAGTTCTAAAATTTTATTAAAATGTTTGGATACATCCACAATGATGCCATTCCCTACCACCTGCCCCGCTAAGGAAGTGCCTGCTGTTCTAGGAATTAAGGAAGTGTTATTTGCAGCTGCAAATGCAATCAATTTGGAAATATCTTCTTTTGTTTTAGGTATCGCTACAGCCAACGGCATTTCTCTATAACTAGAGGCGTCCGTTGCATACAATGTTCTGATCATTTTGTCGAAAAAAAGATCTCCTTCGATTGTTTTGGCAAGTTTTTTCAACAATTCCTTCATGGTTCAAAATTCAACTTCCCAAAATTACTAAAATAATGAGTTAGGTTAGCTTGCAAATGATTTTAAATGCGATTACTACCACTTTAAAGTTTTCAAATACGCAGCATCTTGTTTTGCACAATCTAATTCGTTAGTGCCGGTATAAGCTTCTTGCTCTACAATATAATACTGAACTCCTTGTTCATTGGCTTCTGGCAATAAAGTCATGTAGTCGATGGCGCCTTTTCCTATGATACAAGATTCTTCTCCAGTAGCGGTTTTGGCTAAATCTTTTACATGGACCAATTTAAATCGATTTGGAAATTTTTTCATGTATGCAATAGGATCTACACCTGCTACTACCGTCCAATACATATCCATTTCAAAATCAACCGTAGCAGGGTTGGTAGATTGCATCATCACATCCTGTGGTACAATTCCATTCATGGCCTTGAAAGAATAATCATGATTGTGGTAAGCAAAACGCAAACCATTTTTCTTGGTAATTTCTCCACAAGCGTTAAACTCATCAGAGAAGCGCTTAAAAAAATCGATGGATGTTTGTGCCCCTTTGTGCGGGCAAATTAAATACTTCATTCCAATCTCAGCTGCTTCTGCTGCTTTACGTTCAAAGTCTATGTTAATTTCACAATGAGAGGAAACCAAGCTCATGCCTAAATCGTCCATCACTTTTTTCAACTCCGTATTTTTCATTCCCCAAAAAATACCTTTGGTTCCTTCAAACCCCTCAATCTGCTTGTAGCCGCATTTAGATAAATGAGTCAATACTCCTATGGTATCTTTGTACAAAGCTTCTTTCACCGTCCACAATTGAATTGCAAATGGATTTTTTCGTCCATACATGGCCATTAATTGATTCTGAAAGGGTAAGCTGATGGCAGCTCCTGCTAAAGCAGTTTGGCGAAGAAAATTTCTTCTTGAATGATTCATAAAATAGTTTTAAAAAAATTAACCAACGATATCGATCGGGCCAAAGTTACTTCATTTAGTTGCTCCTCTAAGCAGGTTCTTTTATACCAATATTAAGTTGCCCAAGCCTTGTCTCCTTTTTTATAAGGCACAGTGCCTTCATATTTTCCAGGCACTGCTACATAACGCAACACCTTTGTAGCACCCAATTCAGAACTAAAGAATCCCCATAAGGTTAATTCTTTGAGCATCGTAAAATAGTGCTTTGGCTCCTCTTTCTTTTTGGCTTTTTGATAGGCTGCTGCTTCTTTATCCAATGCCTCTAATAAATCGTGGCGTTGCGTTGCAGTAGCTTCCATAAAGGATTTACTATTGGCCTTAGTGGACGCTTCGTTTAATTTTTTCAATCCCTCCATAAAAGTCGTTTGGTCTTTTGTTTCATAACAATCATTCACAATGACTGTCATAAACTCACCCACTTTGGCCTCTTTGGCGCCAGGCGTGTTGGTAGCTGGCATAATTGTTTCTGCAATTTCATTAAGAAATGCAATGTCCGTTTTTGAAAAACTTATACCAGGTGCACCTGTGGTACAACCCGATAAGAAAGCTTCTGCTCCTAAAACGGTTCCCCCCATAATGAGGGCAACTCTTGATAAGGCTTCTCTTCTATTCATCATAAAATTGTATTTAAATTTTTTAAGTCTATGTTTAAATTATACATCACAAATTTTAACAGCGGATGCCAATGAAGCCATGGGATCTTGATCGGCCGGAATAAACTCTTGTGCTACGTATCCTTTAAATCCAGTGGCTACGATGGCACGCATAATGGCAGGATAATAGAGTTCTTGCCTTTCATCAATTTCATTTCTACCTGGTACCCCGCCAGTATGATAATGCCCATAATAGGAATGGTTGGTTTGGATAGAATGAATAATGTCACCTTCATCAATTTGCATATGATAAATATCAAAAAGCAATTTAAAATTAGGCGAGCCCAATCGCTTACACAATTCAATACCCCAAGTGGATCTATCACACATATAATCTTTATGATCTACTCTAGAATTTAATAATTCCATTTGAATCATGACGCCTCTTTTTTCAGCCAATGCCATAATTTTTTTTAACCCAGTAACGCAATTGTTTAATCCAGTTTCATCATCCATGCCTCTTCTACTCCCCGAAAAACAAATTAAATTGGTATACCCAGCATCCGCCACATAATTGATATGATCTAAATAACTTTTGACTAATTTATCATGGTATTGCAAGGTATTAAAGCCTTCTGTTAAACTAATTTCAGCACCGTTGCACATGGTAGAAATTAGCTGATTGTCTTTTAATATTTTCCATTCGGAAGGACCTACTAAGTCCATACCAACCAATCCCATTTTTTTAAAATTTTGGGCCAATGTTAATGTAGGAATTTTACTGTAACACCATCTGCAAGCAGAATGATTGATGTTTCCTTTTAGGGCATCGGTGGATGAATTGTTTTTCACAGCTGCTAAAATTTTTGTGGGCAATACCATGCCGGAAGCAAATGCGGCGGACCCAGTTAAAACTTGTTTAATAAGCTTACGTCTGTTGACTTTTGATGACATGGCAAAGTAGGATTAAATGATATGATAAATATAATTTTTATTTCCTGTTTTTTACAAAGTTTTTAGTTAAAAAAGGGGGTTATGTGCAAAATAATATGGAAATTGCTAGTGAAATACTTCGTCAATTTTACATTGACTTTATCAATCGATTTTTAAGGCAAAAAAGAATCAAAAATGAACAGAAAATTACGCATGGGAATGGTAGGCGGTGGCAGAGATGCTTTTATAGGGGCCATTCATAGAATAGCCGCCAATATGGATGGATTAATAGAGATGAGTTGCGGCGCATTAAGTAGCCATCCTGAGAAAGCAGTAGCCTCCGGCAAAGACTTGTTTCTTCCCAAAGAAAGAACTTACCTCACGTATGAAGAAATGATGAAGAAGGAAGCCAGTTTACCAGCTTCCGAGCGGATGGATTTTGTAACCATTGTAACACCCAACTTTGCCCACTTTGCGCCTGCCATGATGGCTTTAGAACATGGATTTCATGTAGTTCTTGAAAAACCCATTACTTTTTCATTGGACGAAGCCAAACAACTAAAGAAAAAATTAGCGGAAACAGGTTTACTACTTTGTTTAACGCATACCTATGCTGGCTATCCATTGGTAAAGCAAGCAAAAGCGATGGTGAAAGAAGGCAAACTTGGAAAAATTAGAAAGGTATGGGTAGAATATCCACAAGGTTGGTTAAGTACCTTATCGGAAAAAGACGGCAATGCACAAGCAGCATGGAGAACTGATCCCAAAAAATCGGGAAAGAGTTCGGTGATGGGAGATATTGGTACGCATGCAGCACACTTAGCAGAATACATTACTGGTGGAAAAATCACGGATGTATGTGCCGAATTAAATACCATGGTAGAAGGTCGTCAGCTAGATGATGATGGAGCCGTGCTGTTAAAGTTTGACAATGGCGCCAAAGGTGTTTTAATGGCATCTCAAGTAGCGGCTGGTGAAGAAAATGCTTTAAAAATAAGGGTCTACGGAGAAAAAGGTGGTATAGAATGGGCGCAACATGAACCCAATACTTTACTTGTTAAATGGTTAGATCAACCTACACAAATTTTAAGAGCGGGTGGAAACTATGGTGCACATTTATCGGCCACCGCCATTCACAATTCAAGAACTCCAGGTGGACATCCTGAAGGATATTTAGAAGCCTTTGCAAATATTTACCGCAATTTTGCATTGACCCTTGGGTGTAGAATAGATGGTACGCAACCCACCGCAGAAATGTTAGATTTTCCAGGCATTGAAGATGGTATAAGAGGTATGGCATTTATTGATAACGTGGTAGCTTCCTCTTTGTCCGATAAAAAATGGACGCCTAATAGTATTTAAAATATAATTATGACAACAATAAAAGGACCTGCTATTTTTTTAGCACAGTTTATGGGTGACACGGCTCCGTTTAATACTTTAGAAAGTATTTGTAAATGGGCTGCTGGATTAGGTTTCAAGGGAGTGCAAATTCCAACTTGGGACCCAAGATGTATTGATTTAAAAAAAGCAGCTGAAAGCAAAACTTATGCAGATGAAATAAAAGCAATAGTAGCTAAAGCAGGAATGGAAATAACAGAATTGTCCACGCACTTGCAAGGACAATTAATAGCAGTGCACCCAGCTTATGATGCACAGTTCGACGGCTTTGCACCCAAAGAAGTACATGGCAATTCAAAAGCAAGAACCGCCTGGGCTGTAGAACAATTAAAATATGCAGCGTTGGCATCACAAAATTTAGGATTGAATGCACACGCTACTTTTAGCGGTGCATTATTATGGCATACCGTATATCCTTGGCCACAAAGACCCGCAGGCTTAGTCGAAACCGGATTTACTGAATTGGCAAAAAGATGGTTGCCAATACTAAATGAATTTGATAAAGTAGGTGTTGATCTTTGTTATGAAATTCATCCGGGGGAAGATTTACATGATGGTGTCACCTATGAAATGTTTTTAGACAAAGTAAAACAACATCCACGTGCTTGTTTGTTATACGATCCTTCTCACTTTGTTTTGCAATGCATGGATTATTTAGGTTACATAGATGCTTTTCATGAGCGCATTAAAATGTTTCATGTGAAAGATGCAGAATTCAACCCCACTGCAAAGCAAGGCGTGTATGGTGGTTATCAAAATTGGATTGACCGTGCAGGCCGATTTAGATCTTTAGGCGATGGCCAAGTAGATTTTAAAAGTATCTTTAGCAAACTAGCTGCTTACAACTACAAAGGTTGGGCGGTTATGGAATGGGAATGTGCTATCAAACATCCAGAAGTGGGTGCAGCAGAAGGGGCGGAATTTATTCAAAAAAATATTATTAAAGTAACCGAGAAAGCATTTGATGATTTTGCCAATACCGGTTCGGACGAATCTTTCAATAAGAAAATTTTAGGCATTTAAACATTTAAAAAAAGAAGCACTATGAAGAAGGTTTTATTTATTTTGACTACGACTATTTTTGCAATGGCTTGTAGCAACGGAACAACAGAGGCGGGGAAAACTACAGATACCGCAAAAGCAGTAGTAGCGTCCAATTCATTATCAGACAATCCCGATTACCAAAAAGGCTTGGCCTTGGTAGCTGGCAGTGATTGCTTAACTTGTCACAAAACAAGCGAGAAAAATATTGGGCCTGCATACAAAGATGTAGCAGCAAAGTATGAGAATACTGAAGCCAATGTAAAAATGTTGGCCGAAAAAGTAATGAAAGGCGGAAGTGGCAATTGGGGTGCTATCCCTATGTCTCCTCATCCACAATTGAAGCAAGAAGACGTGGAAGCGATGGTAAAATATGTATTACTTTTAAAGAAGTAAATTCGGTTAGTATAAAATTATATTTCTTTTTAATTAAACAATGATCATGAAAAAATTACTCCTAGTTATTGCGATACTTTTTGTTGGCGTGCAAGTAAATGCGCAAAAATGGATCTCTTTATTTGACGGTAAAACAACCAAAGGTTGGCATAGTTTTGGTAAAACCACTGCTGGCGAAGCTTGGGCTGTAGAAAATGGCGTTATCGTATTTGACCCGGCTGCTAAAAAAGCAGGCAAAGAAGGGGGTGATATTGTGACCAATGAAAGCTTTAACGACTTTCATTTACAACTTGAATGGAAAATTTCAAAAAACGGAAACAGCGGTATTATATTTTTTGTTCAAGACGATCCCATCAAATACAAAAACACTTGGCATACAGGGCCTGAAATGCAAGTCTTAGACAACGAAGGTCACCCCGATGGAAAATTGATTAGCCATAGAGCTGGTGATTTGTATGATTTAATTGTGGGTAAAGAAGGCGTTGTAAAGCCATTTGACGAATGGAACAAAGTAGACATCATTTCTGTTAAAGGCAAATTAGATTTAATACTAAATGGTGTAACCATAGTGAGCACGCATTTAGGAGATGATGGATGGAAAGAGTTGATAAGAAGATCCAAATTTGCAAAAGGAGAATCTCCTGATTTTGGAAAGATTTTTTCTGGCCATATTGCCTTACAAGATCATGGCGATAAAGTTTCTTATAGAAATATTAGAATCCAAAAATTATAATTCATAATAGTGCAAACTATTCATGAAAACTACATGCGTCAGGCCCTCGTGCAAGCACAGAGGGCCTTTGACATGGACGAAGTGCCAGTAGGTGCTGTATTGGTTATGCATGATAAAATCATAGCTAAAGCTTACAACCAAGTACAACTTTTAAAGGATGTTACAGCGCATGCAGAAATCTTAGCCATCACCAGTGCCTGCGAAAGTTTGCAAGCCAAATATTTACCAGAAGCTACTTTATACGTTACCATTGAACCCTGCTTAATGTGCGCGGGGGCTTTGTATTGGAATAAAATCGGACACATTGTTTTTGGTGCTTATGATGAAAAAAATAGTTATCGTCGCGTCACAGAAAAAAATCCTTTTCATCCTGCCACTACCCTCGTGGGTGGAATTTTACAAGATGAATGCGCCGCACTCATGCAAGCTTTTTTTAAAGCCAAGCGTTAATATAATTAATACCTATTAGCTTTTTAAAAAATAGCTTTCCTACGTAATCCTACATATTATTTCGAGTCCAACATTCGAGCACGCGCAGTGAGAGACAAGAAATAGATATCTAAGATGGATTTAAATGACCTACACATTCAATAAAAGCTTCGTTTTCTTTTCTATTTAAGGAAAAAAAGTGTTGCCTTCGCTTAAATCAGGGGAAAGCATTGTAATTTTGGGTTTATTCAAAAAATATTAAATAAAAAATATGTCATTTACTTTACCAGCGTTACCCTACGCACACGAAGCCTTAGAACCCCATTTTGATACCTTGACCATGCAAATTCATCATGGCAAACACCATCAAGCGTATGTAGACAATTTAAATAAAGCGATTGCAGGTACTCCTAATGAAGGAAAGAGTTTAGAAGAGATCGTAAAAGTGGCTGGAACCATAAGTCCAGCGGTACGTAACAATGGCGGTGGTCATTGGAACCATAGTTTCTTTTGGACTAGTTTAGCACCCAATGCGGGTGGTGCTCCATCAGGTGCATTGGCAGATGCCATCACTGCTGCTTTTGGAAGTTTTGATGCATTCAAAGAAAAATTTGCCGCTGCAGGCATGACACGTTTTGGAAGTGGCTGGGCTTGGTTATTGGTAAAAGACGGAAAATTAGAAGTAAGCTCAACACCCAATCAAGACAATCCTTTGATGGATGTAGCAGAAGTAAAAGGCCACCCTATTTTAGGAGCCGATGTTTGGGAACATGCATATTATTTAAAATATCAAAATAGAAGAGCAGATTATTTAGCCGCGTTTTGGAATGTAGTCAACTGGACGCTAGTGGCTGAACGTTTTGCTGCTGCAAAATAAATGGAGCTGGTAACAAATTTTAAAAACCTGTACTACAAAGTGCAGGTTTTTTTGTGCACGATCTGTAATAAAAAAATTATTAAGGCACTGGATCGTACCCATGACCTCCGCCAGGCCTGCATTTGCTTAACCTAACCAGGCCTAAGTAAATGCCTTTCAACGGACCATATTTTTGGATGGCTTGAATCGTATAATGAGAACAAGTAGGCGTAAATCTGCACTTGCTTACCCCTAGCCAAGGAGAAAGTACATATTGATAAAAACGAATCAATACAATAAAAGGAAAGGATATTATTTTTTTTAAAAAGTGCAATGGGATAATGTTATTTAATTCTTTTTACAAGAAGTGTAAGTGCTTCTTTCACTTTGGCTTGAATCTCCAATTGAGCTAACACCTGTGCATCAGTGTATAAAAAAAATAAGTTTAAACGTTTGTTGGCTATAGACAGTTGCTCTATAAAATGAGGCTTCTCTAATCGGTAGGCTTCTCGTAACAATCTTTTTACACGATTTCTTTGCACTGCCTTGCGAAAGGTTCTACTGGGCGCACCCACCCCGGCTTGTACAATGCCATCTTGCTCTGTTGCTACTTGGTTCACATTCATTTCCACTGCTTCTAATGTAAAAATTAATTTAATAGGAGCAGCATGAATAGATTGGCCCTTTGAAAACAAATGTTGCGTTTGTTTTCTGCTTTTTAGTTTGTCCTGTTTTTTATATGTAAATACTTTAGGCAAGCTGCTTAATTTTTATCAAGTACCCTTATGAAAAAAGTCCCTCCCGAATAACGGGAAGGACTTTAAAATTATTGAATTTATTTGTAATAGTTAGAAAGGGATATTTCCTAGATTAATTTTTCTTTAATCCTTTCTCACTAGATACAGTTAGTTTTTTGCGTCCTTTCTTGCGTCGGCTAGCTAATACTTTACGACCGTTAGCAGATTCCATACGTTTACGGAAACCGTGAACAGATTTACGACGACGTTTATGGGGTTGAAATGTACGTTTCATTTGATGTCTTTTACTTGCTTAGTTTCTTAAAAAAAATTCCACATCCAATAGCAGTCACCATACCACTACCTGTGAAAGGACGGCAAAAATAGGGTATTTTTTCATTTT
>CANCSS010000024.1 GCA_947380905.1 Chitinophagaceae bacterium
AGTCTCAGAGTGGACAGCCATTCATCAAAATGAATTAATGGATAATTGGGAAAGAGCAAGACAACAAGAAAGCCTTAAGGACATTGCTCCTTTAGTTTAATATTAAATTTCCAAGTGTTGCAAGTTTGTTGCAAAAGGGGAGCACAAAAGAAAAGCCTTGCATTTTGCAGGGCTTTTTTATTGGTTATTAGTGAGTTAGGGGTAAACAGAATCATTATTTAGATAAAATATAAGTGGTTTTTATTGTAATAATTACTAGTTTGGCATTATGAAAAAATACACCCTAGGACTATTATTAATTGGATCAATTACTAGTATTCAATTGTTTGCGCAAGATGCCAACCTAATTATCAATAAAGCAGAAACTGAAAGAATTGAGAAGTTCTTATCTTCTGATGAACTAGAAGGAAGAAGAACTTATTCAAAAGGGATTGACAAAGCTGCCGATTTTATTGCTAATGAATTTAAGCAAACAGGATTGGCCACTTTGAACAATAGTGGTACTTATTTGCAAAAATTTTCTAGATTAAATGCCAAGTTTGTTTCTGTGAAAGGATTCTTTGATGAGGTTCCGCTTGAGGCTAAAGATATTATAGTAGTAACTACTCAAACAAATGTCTCTATCAGCGAAACAAGTGGTTATGAGGCAGTAAAAATTAGTAAAGAAGATAATTTAATTCAGGCTGCTAGAAAATACATGACTGCAAATAAAAATTACATCATTTTAGTGGATGAGAGCTTTGCTGCTATGTTCCCAAGATTGATGCAAATAAAAGGAGGTATTACTGCACAACAAAAAACAGTAGTTTTTATTTTAAATAATAAAACGCCTACTAAATTTACTATTGAAGCAGAACATAAAATAGAAGAACAATTCTTAAGCAATGTGATGGCTGTTATTCCTGGGAAGTCGCTCCCCAATGAATATGTGATTTTTTCAGGGCATTATGATCATTTAGGTATTAACAGTGCCAAGGCCATTGGCACTGATTCCATCTTTAATGGCGCCAATGACGACGCTGCAGGAACAACTGCCATGATTATGTTGTCAAAGTATTTTAAAAAGCTTAACAACAACGAACGAACTTTAATTTTTGTTGCATTTACAGCTGAAGAAATGGGTGGTTTTGGAGCTCAATATTTTTCAAAACAATTTGACCCCATCAGCGTAAAAGCTATGTTTAATTTAGAAATGATTGGCACTGAAAGTAAATGGGGTAGAAATAGCGCCTATATAACAGGCTATGAAAAATCTAGTATGGGAGAAATTTTACAAAAAAATTTAGCAAGTTCTACTTTCAAGTTTTACCCAGATCCTTATACAGATCAAAACTTATTTTATCGTTCAGACAATGCCACATTGGCTAGATTGGGCGTTCCGGCACACACTATTTCTACTTCTAAAATGGACAGTGAGCCTAATTATCATAAGGCCAGTGACGAGTTTGCTACCTTAGACATGGATAACATGACCGAAATTATCAAAGCAATTGCTTTGAGTTCTAAAACCATTGTTTCTGGAAAAGATACGCCTACAAGAGTAGATACTTCTAAATTGAGATAGTATTCATCAACCTACTAGTACATGTTTAAAATAATTTAATGAAAAAAGTATTTCTTTTATTTTTATTGGGAATAAATAGCATTTTAGCAAACAGCCAAGTGTTAATTAATAAATGGTCTGGCGTATTGAATGCAGGCGGTAGAAAAATTGAATTGGTATTAAACATCGTCCAGAATACAGATAAGACCTTTCAGTCGAATTGGGATATCCCTGCTCAAAAAATTAAGGGACTTGCTTCCTCTAAAACGGAATTACTAAACAACCAGTTAGCTATCGAAATTAAAATGATTGGCGGAGGGTATGCTGCTGTTTTAAACGCAACTGGTGATAAAATGGAAGGAACTTGGACACAATCTGGTATGAACTTTCCATTGAATATGGAACCTTTCAAAGTGGGGCAGGTAGAAAAAATGGTTGTAAAGCCACAAACACCGCAAGCACCCTACTCTTATTCGGTAAAGGACTTTGTTTATGAGGGATTGGATACGAAACTTAGTTATGGTGCTACATTAACTTATCCAACTGACCAAGTCAAGCATCCTTTAATCATATTAATTACAGGAAGTGGAAAACAAGACAGAGACGAAACCATTTTCGACCACAAACCCTTTGCCGTTGTAGCCGATTATCTTACTAAAAAAGGTTATGCGGTATTGCGTGTAGATGATAGAGGGGCTGGTAAATCAACCGGTGATTTTAGCAATAGCACCACAGCCGATTTTGCACTTGATGTGGAAGAGCATATTCGTTATGTAAAAAGTTTACCGATGATTGATACCAACAAAATCGGTTTGCTTGGTCACAGCGAAGGCGGGCTTATTGCGCCTATGGTGGCTGCCAGAAACAAATCGGTTGCCTTTGTTATTTTATTGGCAGGTCCTGGAATCCCTATAACCCAATTAATGGCTTTGCAAAATGAAATGGTTTTAAAATCGGCCGGAATTTCACAAGAGGCCATCAATGCTTATCTACCCTTGTATACCAATTTGATGAAAACAATTATAGCAGTAGACAATGCAAAAGACGCTACTGCTCAATCAATGGAAATTGTCAAAGCATGGTATAATCGTACAGATAAGAATTTGGTAAAAACAACTACCAATATTAGCTCAGAGACCGACATTAATAAGTTTGCCGCTCTTATGGCTGAAACCCTCTCTACTAAGTGGTGGAAATATTTTGCCTCCTACAATCCTCAACTAGCTTTACAAAAAATTAAATGTCCAGTGCTAGCCATCAATGGTTCGCAAGACATTCAAGTGCCAGCAACCGCCAATTTAAATGGCATTGAAATAGCTTTAAACAATGCTGGCAACAAAAATTTTACTACTAAGAAATTTGAAGGGATGAATCATTTATTTCAAAAGTGTACTAAATGCACCGTTCCTGAATATGGTGAACTAGAAACGACAATGGAACCTGAAGTTTTAGTCTACATTCATCAATGGATGATCAAAGCTGGGTTTTAATATTTTTATTTACCTATGAAGTTATTCTTGTTATTATGTAGTACAATCTTTTTGCAATTTTCTTGTTCTAAGAAAAGTGACCAATTAATGTTCTCTAATACAGCAATTAACGCTATTGATTCTATTTATTATTTAGCCTTAGGTGATTCTTATACCATTGGAACATCCATTGATCCGTCAGATAATTATCCCAATCAGACCTTTCAAAATTTAACTGGGGCTGGTTTTAAAATGGCAGTTCCTCAAATTATTGCAAAAAATGGGTGGACTTCTTTGGATTTAATAAACGCTTTAAATACAACAGAAAAACGGAACACTTATCAGGTGGTGAGCTTACTGATAGGGGTTAACAATCAATACCAAGGAAGATCCATGGTTGAATTCGAATCCAATTTTCAATCCTTGCTTGCGTCGGCAATTGTTTTGACTGGGAATGTGCCCAAAAAAGTTTTTGTTTTTAGTTTGCCCGATTGGGGCATCACTCCCTTTGCAGCTGGATTGGATAAGCAAGAAATTGCTACTGAGATTGATGCCTACAATACCATTTGTGCTAAATATGCTAAATTATATGGTGCTAATTTTATCAATATTACTGATGACTACCGGCTACAAGGGTTTAAAACCAATTATTTAGCCATAGATGGCTTGCATCCTTCTAAATTAATCTATGTAGCTTGGTCTAAGCAACTAGCGCAACAAATAATCAATGGGTTTTAACTTCTTTTATTTCTGGTTCTGCGCCAGGGTGATACGAAAGTTCTTTGTTTTTTAACACATCTGATTTGTAAAAATGAACGGTCTTGTATTCGTGATTGATGTATCCCTTTGCTTGATCGGTAAAATGCTTTGAATTTTCATTGCTACTGCTTCCTCCGGTTAATATCGATTTTGCTTCTAGTTTATTTCCAAAAGAAACCGCTGCTACAAAAGTATTTCCTGAAACTCCGTATCTCTTTTTGGTGTCTTTGCCTTTTTTACTTACAAATGCATTGGTAGATCCCATAAAACCGGGTGTGGCAGGCACAGCGTAACTAAATAAATTATCACTAGGGTCTTTTTTTGCAGTATTTCTTTGATATCTATTAATACTGCCCCAAGTAACTTCCCAGGTACCCCAATCTTTTTTCAAATCATTTAAAACCAAAATCATTGTTGTCAATAATTTTTGATTGGGTATAGAATCGGTGGAGATGGTTGATCCATTGGCAACTCCATATTGGTTTTCAATTGTAAATGGCTTTTTTAATTTTTCTATGTTTAAGAAAATAAGTCGTTCTACCCATAAAACAGTTAATGTCGTGGCAATACTGTTGGTATCTGTTCGGTAGTTCCATTTTTTCAAGACGTCAATGGGCTGTTTAAGTTGGGCTAGAATAGAATCTGTTGTACAGTTTTGATATGCTTTGATTAATGCAGGAATAAATCTTTGCCCGGACATTAAATAATTGTCATTGGCCAAATTGATTACAGAATCTATATTTACTTTTTTAATTTGCTTTAACAAACGCACGGCATTCATGGCTCTTGGAGTATGGCCATCTGGGTGCATGTAACTTGGTTTTTTACTAATAAGGGTATCAAAGTTACCTGCACCATAAATGGGGCTAGAATTACAATTTTGAACCCAACCATTGATGGGATTAAAATAATGTGGTAGCTCGTTTAAGGTATGAGCCCTTTGCCATTCTGTTTTTGAAGTATTGCCTGGTACCACTCTTGTCCAATCATAGCTGGTGTCTCTAAGTGGAACAAAATTGCCATGCCAGTATCCAATATTGCCTGCCTGATCTGCATAGATGGTATTGGTGCCCGTCATCACTCGCTTGTTTAACCAGTATACAAACTCTTTATTGGTTTTACTCTTTGTAATATTCCAGTGCACCGATAGCAATTCTACATTTTCATTCATTGTTTTAGCACTGATCCATTGATTGTTCTTCTTTCCCACCACTGGTCCATGATGGGTTCTATAAATAGTAAAATTTACTTTTTCTAATTTATCTCCTTCTTTGTATGATAATTCTATTTTACTTGAATCAACCGCTTTCCATTGGTTGTCATAAGCGTACATTCTTTTATGGTCTCTTAATTCTACTTGCTCTGCGTATAAATCTTTGGCATCAGAAAGTGTAACGGTATGCATCCATCCACAAAATTCATTAAACCCTTGCCAAATATGAAACTCTCCTAAAAAGGGTGCACCATACACATTTAAACCCTCTTCACTTACCAATTGAATTTCGATTCTATTGTAAAATTCAGAGTGTGGGTTTATTAATAGGATAGGGGCTTTGTTAAAAGTATGTTTGCCATCAATGGCCCAGCCATTGGATCCAGCTTGATTTTCTTCTTGTATTTTAAGAGGTTCGTAAGCAATGGAAGCATTGATGGGTAAGGGATACATCGCTCTTACATCTGCTTCAGAAAGATTTAAATTTTCCATCCCAGGGATATTATTTAACAGGGGCACCCATGGTTGAATTCTATTTAACAACTGTGGCTTCTCATTCGGATGCATGTAGATATAAAAGTTAATCCCTGCAGCATAAGCATCACAAAGTTTTTGCATGTAGGGGGTACATTGGTTGTAAAAACCTTTGGCCTTTATCGTATCTATATACATTCTTGCAAATAGATCCTTGTACAATGATTTTTTTCCTGAAATTTCTGCCTCCCTGCCAAGTCTGCTAATAATATTAGATTCTACATTTTTAAAATACGATTCGCACTGTACATACATCATTCCAAAAACTGCGTCGGCATCAGTTTTGGCATACACATGCGGCACGCCCCAATTGTCTCTTATAATAGTAATGCGATCTGTTTGTGCTTTCCAATTTTTAATTTCAGTTGCACTAAAGCTTTGTGCATAATTATATATAAAGCATAAACAAGTAATTGAAACTAATACCATTCTCTTTGTCAAACTTTGAAAAGGCTTGTGCATAATTCGTATATTTTTAAATTCCAGTAATAATACTTGGCCTCTACAATATACAATTAAGAATTAAAAAATGGCTGATTTATTTAGTTGCCATTGTCTTCCATTCCACCTTCTTCCTTCTTCTCTTTCAAAAATTCAAGTTTACCAAAGCGCCAGTTAAAACTTAAACCAAAGGATCTGCTAGGCTCATACCTGATAGAATTAGAACTAAAGTTAGGTCCATTGATGAGCGTCTCTTGTTTTACATATTCTGCAAAAGGATTATTGGCTACCAATCCTAAACTGCCTTTATTGTTCCAAAATCTTTTACGGATAGCTAAGCTGTATGTGAGATTGGCAGGATATTTTCCTTGCAACTCATTTCTTGCAGAATTGAAATCACCAAAGCATTCACTGACCAATGTTTTAGAAAACTCATATACTAAATTCACATTTACTTTCCAGTTTTGACTGGTGGCATTGTAATTATGATCTATGCTATTAAGTATTTTTCTATAATAATATGACATATTTGATCGCACACTAAAAGCGCCTGAAATTTTAATATCACTAAAAATATTTAGACCAGTATTTTTTTCTAAACCAATGTTTTGACTTTTACTTACATTAACATTGTAATACAAACTATCTCCTACTTGCAAGCTAGGGTAATAAGTAACATAGGGTTGAATGTCTTGATCTGAATTTCGTTGGAATAATGATAACATAAGAGAACCCTTTTCGCCAAGCTGTTGACTATAGCTTAATTCGATACGCTCGCCTAATTCAGGAAGTAAAAACGGATTGCCCTCGCTCATGTTTTTTGGGTCTGTTGTGTTGATATATGGATTTAACTCATCATAGCGAGGTCTATTTATTCTTTTTGAATAACTTAATTTAATACTATTGTCTTCGCCTAGTTTACGTTTAAAAAAAATAGAGGGGACAAAATTATTATAGCTTGGATTGATTTTTTTGTTGGATGTAGAGTAAATGGCATCTATGTTTGTTTGTTCCCATCTTCCTCCTAGTTTAACATCTATCCAATTAACTATCGGGAATTCTATTTCAGAATAAATGGCTACTACTTTTTGATGATAGGCCAATGTATTTGATAAGCTAGTATTTAATCTACTGGCTTGTGAATTTGATTGAGTAAACACATCGGTACCACTATTAATATCCATTCCCACTAGTTTTCCTCCCGCATTAAATTTTACTTTATCTGAAATGGGTTCTGCATAATCCAATTTTAATTCAGATTCATTAACAGTGGATGCCATAGCGCTTCTACTACCATAGTTTAAGATTTTCGCTGGCATGAGGTATTGTAATGCGCTAGAATGGTTGCTGTTGTTGGAATTTGCATCATTGAATGCTATTTCTAAGCTTCTATCTGCTTTGTCAAAACTACGTTTGTAATTAGCATTGTAATTAACCCCTTTACCTAAATAAGAACCAGATGTTATGTTATGAAGCAATGAATTTTGTACAATGCCAGCCCCAAACAACTGGCTTGATAGTATTTGGTCGTTGTAACCCGAAGATTCATATCCGTAATCATAACTACTTACTGAGGCACTAAAGCTATTTTTCTTTAAATAGGTCCAATCTAAATTCAATCCAGAATGTCCGCCATTGCGTTTCACATCACTACTTCCATCTTGGCTAATAAAATTATTGGTATGATTGGTCGAATCAACGGTTGTTCTGTTTAAAGTTCTAGGGGAAGCGGCAAGTAGTCTTTCATTGTAGGCTACAAATAAGCCCGCTCCAAAATTTTTATTTCTTACTGCTAAATTTAAAGAGCCATTTTCAATACGTGTTCCAATACTTGTATTGATATTTCCATTGTAACCTCTGGTTTTATTTTGCTTTAATATGATATTGATAATTCCTCCTAATCCATCTGCATCATACTTTGCGCCAGGGTTGGTAATTACTTCTACTGATTTTATTTCACTTGCAGGAATAGATTGTAGTACATCGGTGATATTAGAACCATAAGCAATACTTGGTTTTCCATTTATTAAAAAGCGAATACTGGAAGCGCCAGCCAATTGTACATTCCCATCAATGTCTACTGAAACCATGGGTATTTTTTTTAACAAATCAGTGGCCACTCCACTTTGTGAGCTAATGTCTTTTTCGGCATTAAATACCATCTTGTCTATTTTGTTTTCGATGGTTCTTGCCGAACTAGTTACGGTTACAGCTTCAAGGGTACTTTTAGACTTTTGTAAGGCAACCGTATTTACATTTATTTTTAAATGAGTGTTGTCGATGTTTACATCATTTAAGATGATTGTTTTGAAACCAATAAATTCAACATCAATTTTATAAGATCCTAATTCTAATTCTTTTACTGAAAATTGACCTTGTTTATTTGTGGTAGCCCCATTAATTGCTTTAGTACTTCCATTTTTATAAATAATGATGGTGGCGTATTCGATTGGAACTTTGGTTTCGGCATCCACGACCAAGCCATATAGTTGACCTTTCCCAGTGGGCAGCTCCAGTTTTTGAGCTTGCAGGGAGATGCAAAAGATGAATAATAAGAGAGAAGAGAAAAGTTTAAACATGCCTGATATTATGATTAGATGGCAAATTTACTATAAGTGTATTAAGTAAAGCCACCGCTTATACAAAAAACACCTTAATTCATAATATTTCCTTTATCCGTAATTGATTTTCACTGCTTCTTGGACAATTGACAGGAGCTTAAGTTTTATTAGATTTTATTTATATATTTTTTGAATATTTTGGTGATTAAATTTGTTTAAATTGCGCAGTATATTTTAATCCAAAATCAAAAAAATGAAAAATAAAATTGCTATTGTAACTGGAGGAAGTAGGGGTTTGGGAAAAGACATGGCTTTGAGTTTAGCAAAGAAAAATATGGATGTTATAGTTACTTATAATACCAATAAAGAAATGGCCATGGATGCGGTAAAAGAAATTGAATCTTTGGGTGCTAAAGCGGCGATAGCGCATTTAAACATGAGTGCATTTAACAGTTTGGATGGGTTTGTTGAAAATGTGCAATCTATTTTAAAAGACCATTTTAAAGCTACTCATTTTGACTTTTTAATTAACAACGCAGGTATGGGTAAAACCGTTCCATTTGTTGACGTGACTGAAGATGTTTTTGACGATTTTTTAAATGTACATTTTAAAGGTGTTTATTTTTTAACCCAAAAATTATTAAAGCAAATGAATGACGGTGGAAGTATTATAAATATTTCTTCCGGCACCACTCGTTTTAGCAATCCAGGGTATTCCGTTTATGCTTCTATGAAAGGAGCCATGGAAATATTAACCAAATATTTGGCCAAAGAATTAGGGGCGAGAGGAATTAGATCTAATATAGTTGCACCAGGGCCTGTGGAAACCGACTTTAACAATGCAGCTATCAGAAACAATCCACAATTTAAAACCATGCTTGGTAATATGTCCCCTTTAGGAAGAGTGGGTGCTGCAGATGATTTAGGGGGTGTAATTTCTTTTTTATGTTCTGAGGATGCTAAGTGGATCAACGGGCAAAGAATTGAAGTAAGTGGTGGTATTAATTGTTAAAAATTTATTTTAAATAACTTCATTTTCAAAACTTTCTTATGAAAAAATATTTACTACTTTTTATTACCGTGCTTTCTATTTCCTTGCATGCACAAGAACACAATGCAAGTTTGGAATATACTGTTCCTTCTGATCCATTGGTTAGAGCCAAACTAAGCGAATGGGGTAAAGTTAAATTTGGATTGTTAATGCATTGGGGTACCTATAGTCAATGGGGTGTAGTAGAAAGCTGGAGTTTATGTCCCGAAGATGAAGGATGGACACAACGCAGAGGTCCTTATGCAAGTGATTGGTTTACATATAAGACTGCTTATGAAAATTTACAAACCACTTTTAATCCTGTCAAATTTAATCCTGAACGTTGGGCGAAAGCGGCCAAAGACGCCGGAATGAAATACGTGGTATTTACCACCAAGCATCATGATGGATTTAACATGTTTGATACCAAACAATCTGATTATAAAATCACAAGTAAAAAATCGCCTTTTTCTTCCAATCCTCGTGCCAATGTTGCCAAAGAAGTTTTTAACGCATTCAGAAATGAAGGTTTTATGACAGGTGCTTACTTCTCAAAACCAGATTGGAATACCCCCGATTATTGGTGGAAATATTTTCCTCCAAAAGATCGAAATGTTTCTTATGACCCTAAAAAATATCCAGATCGCTGGAATGCGTTTAAGAAATTTACGTACAATCAAATTGAGGAATTAATGACCGATTATGGGAAGATGGATATATTATGGTTGGATGGAGGTTGGGTTCGTCCTTTTAGTTCCATTGATACTTCCATTGAATGGCAAAGAACCATCACACACAATCAAGACATTGATATGCCTAATATTGCCGCCATGGCTAGAACCCATCAACCAGGTTTATTGGTAGTAGATAGAACGGTGCATGGTGAATATGAAAATTATGTAACTCCCGAGCAGCAAGTACCTGCAGGCTATTTGCCTTATCCTTGGGAAAGCTGCATGACATTGGGTAATTCCTGGTCCTATGTGCCCAACGATCAATACAAATCTTCAAGAAAAGTAATTCATCTGCTTACGGATATAGTTTCTAAAAATGGTAATTTGCTTTTAAATATTGGGCCAGGGCCAGATGGGGAATGGGATGCAAATGCTTATGCTAGATTAGAAGAAATTGGCAAATGGATGGCCATAAATAGCGATGCTATTTACAATGCCGAAGCAGATCCCAAATTAGCTAGACAAGGCAAATGGGTATTTACAAAAAAAGACAAATGTATTTATGCTATTTATCAATTAGCTGAAAACGAAGTAGTGCCAAGTAATTATAGTGTATCTATTCCACAAGGCATAATGGTAAAAGATGTTCAATTGCTTGGGTCTGCTCAAAAAATTAAATTTGCTCAAGATAAAAACGCGATTCAGTTTTCAATTGATGTTAAAAAATCACCCAGCACAACGGAGGCTTTGGTGTTTAAACTAAATTTAAAATAATCTCATTTACTCACTATTTCATTTTTCAATGATGCAGGATTTTTTAAGTTGTAATGCATTTCATTTGCCTTTAGTATAATAGAATAATAATTAAAATGAATTCGATCACCATTACTGAAATTAATATAAATCAAGTTGTACCGCTTCAGACCATAAGTACACAAACCTTTTCTGAAACCTTTTTAGCCCATAATTCGGAAGAGGATATGAAGTTGTACTTAGCATCCAGTTTCAATTTAACTACCCTACAAACTGAATTAGAAAATAGCTATTCTAAATTTTATTTTGCATATGATGGACAAAACATTGTAGGGTATTTAAAAATTAATTGGGGCAATGCGCAATCAGAATTAAAGGATTCAACAGCCTTAGAAATAGAAAGAATATATGTACTTAAATCTCATTTAGGTCAAAAGGTAGGGTTGGCTTTGTATGAAAAGGCATTGTCAGTGGCCAAGGAATTAGATCTAGATTATATATGGCTTGGTGTTTGGGAAAAAAATGAAAGAGCATTACAATTTTATAAAAGAAATGGTTTTGTGGAGTTTGACAAGCATATTTTTAAGCTTGGGAAGGATGAACAAACGGATTTGCTTATGAAATACGAATTAAAATAAGGTTTTCCTATTTCCAAAATAACTGACACCACTTGGTTTTTTAAAAGTAACTTTAATTATGAAGCGTTTAATTTTATCGTGTATATTATTTGTAATGTTTGGTTTACATGCTCATGCCCAAAAAGATACTACCATAAAAGATCCTTACGTAAGCAATATCACTATTGAAGTAAGTGAAATCAATGATGCTTTGTTGTTTGCTTCCTCTATAGATATTGTATTCAAAGCAAGTTCGGGTGCTGAAAAGTTTGCCAGTCAAACCTTATTTGGAAGTTTAGAAATTGGGGAACAAAGAACAATGCAAATGGACTTATTAAATAAAAAAGTACCTAAGTCTACTTTTTTTAATTCAAAATTGGCTTTTCTTTTTAATTCAAGATCTAGTGACGATTTTATTGGGTTGTTCAATTTTATTTTTGATTTTTCTGACGGCACAACCTATACCTATCGATTTGGAAAATTAACCATTGGCAATGATTTAAAATTGCCTAGTATCACAAGAAGTGTTTACATTCATTAATAGCCAGTACTAGCTATTCTTAGATTTCCCCTTAATCCACTCTTCCCCTCGTTTTAAAGACAAGAGGAGCAATGCTTTAATAGTCGTACCTTTACCACTACCAATTATTAAAAGACCTTATTTTGAAGTTTATAGATTTAGGATTAGACCAGCGGATTTTAGATGGCATTGATGCTATGGGTTATGAAACAGCAACACCAGTTCAGCAACAAGTGATGGTTCCTATTTTAGAAGGGAAAGACATTATTGCTGCAGCACAAACAGGAACAGGCAAAACCGCTGCATTTCTATTGCCCTTATTACATCGATTGCTTACCGTATCACACCATGCAGGCGACATCAATGCGCTTATCATTGTTCCTACGCGTGAATTGGCCATTCAAATTGCCGAAAGCATCGAAGGCCTTTCTTATTTTACGGACGTAAGTTCTATTGCAGTATATGGTGGTGGCGATGGCAATTCTTTTGTAACAGAAAAAAAGGCCTTAACCAGCGGCGTTGATATTGTAGTATGTACACCTGGAAGAATGATTGCACATTTAAATATGGGCTATGTAAAATTAAAAGGGCTTAAGTATTTAGTATTAGATGAAGCAGATAGGATGTTGGATATGGGTTTTAGCGATGACATTGCCAAAATCATTACTTTTTTACCTGCAGTTCGACAAAACTTATTGTTTTCAGCGACCATGCCTTCGAAAATGAGAGAGCTTGCCAAAAAAATATTACATCAACCTGTCGAAATTAATATTGCCATTTCAAAGCCACCTGAACAAATTATACAAAAAGCGTTTATTGTTTATGATGCACAAAAAGTGCCTGTGATAATAGATATGTTAAGTTCAAAACGCTATTCTAAAGTGATTGTTTTCTGTTCCAAGAAAATAAATGTAAAACAGCTGGCGAATAAATTAATGCATGCAAAACTTTCTGTTGCCGAAATACATTCCGATTTAGATCAAAAAAGCAGAGAACAATTTTTACAGGATTTCAGAAATCAAAAAACCAATATTTTAGTGGCTACGGATATTTTAAGTAGAGGTATTGATATTGATGATATTGATTTGGTTATTAACTATGACGTACCCAATGATGGCGAAGATTATATACACAGAATAGGAAGAACCGCTCGTGCTGCAACTTCTGGTACTGCCTTTACCTTAGTGGGAGAAAAAGAACAAAGCAAATTTTTGGAAATTGAAACACTTTTAGGCGCACCCGTTTTAAAAGGGAAAGTGCCAGACATGTTTGGCCCTACACCTAATTATGCACCCAAACAAAGTGGGGGCAAGAAATTTGTTCGCAGAAGATAAGTTGAAAATTTTAGTTCCTATTTAATACCTACCAATGAAAATTTCAGAAAAATTAAAACAACGTGCCGAAGGATTGTGTGAACTTTGCACTACCGAACAAGCTAGTACTGCCTTTGCAGTAAGCCCCAAAAACAATGATGCTATTGAAAATGAAGTAGCACTTTGTGACAATTGTTTGCAAATCATTGAAGGCAAAGAAGCAGGTAACCATTGGCAGTGTTTGGCAGGTAGTATATGGAATACCGAGCCCAGTGTGCAGGCATTAAGTTATCGTTTACTTTATGAACTCAAAGACAATGACTGGGCCAATGAGCTTTTAACTTCTGTGGAATTAGAGGAACCTATTATTACCTGGGCCTTGAGTGCTTTTGTTAAATCTCCCATTCACGTGGATAGCAATGGAACTGAATTACTAAATGGAGACACAGTGGTACTTATACAAGGTTTAAATGTGAAGGGAGCTAATTTCATGGCACCTAAGGGAACCATTGTTAAGAAAATTCATTTAGTAGCCGACAATCCTGAACAAATTGAAGGGAAAGTAAATGATCAAACCATTGTCCTACTTACTAAATATTTGAGAAAATCAATTTAGCATCAACTTTATTTTATGAAGAAATATATTTTAAGTTTTAGTTTACTTTTGGGCGTCAACTATTTTTCTTTAGCACAAAATGCTACTCCACATGTTTTTCAAGATGAAATAAATGCATTTGCTAAAGCAGATAGTTTACATGCTGCTATCGAAAACAGTATTTTATTTGTGGGCAGCTCTTCCTTTAGATTGTGGAAAAACATAAACGAATCGTTCCCTGGGTATCCCATTATTAATAGAGGTTTTGGCGGTGCTGTCTTATCTGATGTTA
Organism: Chitinophagaceae bacterium; assembly: GCA_947380905.1. Lineage (GTDB taxonomy): Bacteria > Bacteroidota > Bacteroidia > Chitinophagales > Chitinophagaceae > Sediminibacterium. The sequence continues at coordinate 14,315 of CANCSS010000024.1, forward strand.
TATATTATTCAAAAGAAACAATTCTAAAGTACCATCCAAAGCAAATTTATATTTATTGTGGCGAAAATGATATTGCTGCCAGTGATTCCATTACACCTGAAATGGTTTTGAACCGATTTAAAGATTTGTATACAATCATTAGAACCAATTTAAATACTTCGGTGCCGGTTGTATTTGTTTCCCTTAAGGCCAGTATTGCTAGATGGAATATGGAAGATCGTATTGTTAAGGCGAACCAATTGATCAAGGAATATATTGTTACTCAAAAAAATGTGATTTTTTTAGATGTGCATACGCCTATGCTTGATGCAAATGGGCAAGTATATAAAGATATTTTTGTAGCAGATAATTTGCACATGAATGCCAAAGGTTACCAGATATGGCAAAAAATAATAGCACCTACTTTAGTAAAGTAATTTTTAATTAACAAAAATCTAGATAGGATCAACTACCTCTAGAACCACCAGTTTTAATTGGCTTTTTAGTAGCACCAGTAGACTTGGTATTTGCTTTAGCAATAAATTTAGAGCTACCCGCTTGAAAGGTAGCTTTTGTACTTGTAGCTGCGCTTTTTGCAGCTACTTTCTTATTAATATGGAATCCCATAGTTGTCTTTTTATACTCCAAATATAAATATATTTTTCCATATGGGTGGAATCCTTTTTATATCCCAATGCGCTTACATACAAGGCGAACCCAAAAAATATTATAATTACTTTATATCTTGGCTATCATGGAGATGATTCATCCATTTTCACTAAATGCTTAAAAAACTAAAAATATTGTATCTTAGAAAATGAAAATCATTCCAATATGCACTTGTTCAAATATTTTGCTTCACTTACAGCTTTTTTAATTTTAAGTATCAATACTATAAATGCACAATCCATTTCTAAGCAGGATACCTCAGGTAAGCCAAGTTTTAAGCTACAGCTAGATTATTTGAGTAACTATGTATACAATGGCCGCGCCGATTCTGTTAAAGCGCCTTATCAAATTACTACGGCGACTGTAAATTTTGGAAATGGTATTTATGCTAATTTTATAGCCAATTATTTACTTACTCCCAACGACAAAAGGTTTGATTTTTTCCAATTAGATGTAGGCTATGAATATAAATTAGGACAAAATATTACTGGAGAAATATATGGTTCAAAATATTTTTATTCCAATCAAAGTAATTTGTTGAATGGTGATATCACAAGTGATTTTGGAGCCACATTGAATTATGATTTAGGATTCCTACAATTTAACAATACATTAGACCTATTTTTTTCTGGCAAATCTGATTTTCAATTCATGCCTGGAATCGAAAAAAGTTTTGAATTTGGTGAAACCAATTCTAAATGGGAAATAACTCCAGGCATTTATTCTGTATTTAGTTCTTTAAATTATTATGAGAGCACCTTGACAAGACGTTTAAATGCATTAAAGAATCAAAAAAACAATCCAGCCGCTGCTAATGTACAAAGTGCGACTACCATAACTGATAAAGGTATCAAGTTACTAGATATGGAATGTAGCTTACCCATAAGTTATCAAAAAGGCGCATGGTCTATTATTTTAACACCCACTTTAGCTATTCCATTTCATCCAATTCATACAACAACAGTTAATAGTACTACCTTACCCAATGGAAGTTCCAGTTCAAATACATTCGATTCTACACCATATTCCGAAAAAAACTTAGGCAATCAATTTTATTTCCAAATAGGGCTTAACTATAAATTTTAAAATGGGATTAAACAGAGCAAGTAAAATTTTATTGATTGCTTCCAGCTTATGGTACTTTGGAGAGGGCTTATTTGGCCCCTTGTTTGCTATTTATGCCGAAAAAATTGGAGGAGATTTATTAGATATTACTTGGGCTTGGGCTATCTATCTCATTGCTACAGGCTTATTTTACGCCATTATTGGTAAATTGTTTACCAGGTCAAAATTTAAAAGGCATTTAATGGTTTTCGGTTACGGATTAAATGCGTTGCTTACTTTTGGCTATATTTTTGTTCACAATACACAACAACTTTTTTTATTGCAAGTTGGATTAGGCATTGCAGAAGCGGTTAGTACGCCTATTTGGGATTCCTTGTTTGCAACTAATTTGGAAGACAATGAAAATACATTTCATTGGAGTTTGGCTACAGGACATACTCATTTTGTTTCTGGTATTGCTATTGCCATTGGCGGGTTAATTGCTAATTATGTCTCCTTTCAAGCTTTGTTTATAACCATGGGTAGTATACAAATATTAGCAACTTTAATACAAGCTAAATTACTTTTCGGGCAAGGAGCAAGTATTAAAAACTAAGCAATGGTTTTTATATAGTGCACATTTCGCTCACTTAAGTAGTTTAATATAAAATTAAAACAAGCTTCATCTTTACCTACTAGCTCTGGCGGGAAAACACCTTTTTCACTAAATAAATTATTAGCAAGCATATTTAATGCTGCTGTACAAGTATATCCAGTAGTTCGACTCATACTACTTGTTTCTGAAACTGTATCATATTCGTCATACAATGAATAACAAATTATTTTTCCTTCTCCACTTACCTTAATGGTCATGATGGTGAATTCTGGTTCGGTGGGTCCTAATTTCCATTGATCAAATAACAAGCTAGAAGTAAAGTCTAATGGAGAAATTTCCTGCCCTTTGTATTGAATTGGTGCAGTATTTAAAAATCCAGCATTAATGAGTTTTTTCATTAAATCAATATGCCCAGGATATCTTAACGTTTTTTCTTTCATATTGGGTATGTGCCCCATCGTAAATAATATACTTCTTAATCCATCGGTATTAAAAGCTTCCAATGTACCAACCTGGTCAAAATCTATTAACTCGGTATCACTTAGTGCTGGCTTGGTTACAATACAACTGTTTTCAACATAACGAGCCGGACGGGTATATTCTTCTAGTACATCTATAGGTGAAAAAGGGGCTTTATATTCAAATGGCTGAGTCCTTTTTTTTGGCAAACCTCCTACCATACATTCAAAATTTTCAATTTTCATTCTTGCATTGTGGTAGCCAATTATAAAATTACTCATACCAGGTGCCACGCCACAATCTACTATAGCAGTTACATTGTTTTGTTTTGCCAATGCGTCTAATTGCAAAGCATCCTCTGGGAAGAATGAAATATCAACCACATTTTTTTTAGCGCTAATAACTGCTTCCAAAGTTTGATATCCCATAAAGCCAGGAACTGCAGTAATCACAAAATTAAAATCAGCTAATAATTTACTATAATTTTTATAATCGCTTAAATCGGATTGGACTGTTTTTACATTTTTATTTTTCTCTGCTAATATTTGCAAAGAGATGTTACTTATATCAAACGATGTAACTTGATTATTTTTTGCAAGGTCTATGGCCATAGCGCGACCTACCATCCCTGCTCCTAAAATTGCTATTTTCATATTATTTATTTTATGCTATTTTTAGCAATTTGTTAATGCCTTTAAAGTTGAAAGGCAAGGTAGTTGAATATTTTTAGAACGCAACTATGGAAAAGTAGTAAGTTTAATCAGTTAAAGGATTTTTCAGTCTAAAACGGCGCATCTATTTTTTAGTATTCCATAAAATACTGATAATCATTACAGTAGCATAAAAACGAATAGATTTATTTTGACAATAAGCTTGCTCTTTAATGATCATTTTAATTATTTTATTCATAACTTTAATACTTCAGTTATAATTTTTAAAATTAAAATATCAATAAAATATCAAAATGAAAAATTCTAAAATCCTAATTCTATTTTTCATGTTAATTATTTCTAATGCCATTTTTGCACAAGAAAAATTAGACATTTCTACGATAGATAAAATTAAAGAAGAAGGCCTTAAGCATTCTCAAGTAATGGACATCTTATTTAACTTAACCGATGCGAGTGGCAATAGATTAACCAATTCACCTGGTTATTTTCGTGCTGCCAATTATGCAAAAGACAAATTGATATCCATGGGAGTATCTAATGCTACCTTAGATCCTTGGGGAGAATTTGGCAAAGGTTGGGAATTAGAAAAATCATACTTATCTATTACAGCACCTTATTTTAAAGCAATACAAAATTATCCAAAAGCATGGTGTGGCGGAACCAACGGTTTAAAAAATGCTGAAGTAATCGCAGTTGTCCTAAAAGATTCTGCTAGTTTGGATCAATATCGTGGTAATTTAAAAGGTAAAATTATCATCATTGATAAGCTAGAGGCATACAAGCAAAGCTTTAAAGCAGATGCGACTCGTTATACAGACGAGGAATTAGAAAAATTGGCGAATGAAGTTGCGCAACCACGTGGACAAAGAGGAGCACCTGATACAGCGATGATGAGAAGATTTAGAGAAATGCGCGGTAGTGGTAATGTATTGAATGTATTAAAAGCCATGGCCATTAGCGAAGGAGCTGTTGCCATGCTTACAAGCAGTCCACGTTTTCATGATGGAACTATTTTTTCTCAAGGTGGCGGTGGTTATAAAGCAACCGACCCAGAGAATTTTTTAGATATCGCAATTGGTATTGAAGATTACAATACTATTTTAAGATTGGTTAAAGCAGGTAAAACTGTAAAGCTTGATGCGGATGTAAAAACCAAGTTTTACAACAAAGATTTACAAGGGTACAATGTAATTGCTGAAATACCGGGTACGGACCCTGTGTTAAAAAATGAAATTGTAATGATTGGTGCACACTTAGATTCATGGCATACTGGAACGGGAGCAACAGACAATGCATCGGGCAGTGCTGTCATGATGGAGGTATTGCGCATTTTAAAAACCATTGGAGTCAACAATAAAAGAACCATTCGAATTGGATTATGGAGTGGTGAAGAGCAAGGTTTATTGGGTTCAAAAGGGTATGTTAAAAAAACTTTCGCAGATCCATCAACTATGTTATTATTACCAGCTCATGAGAAATTTTCATCTTATTTTAATATAGACAATGGTACAGGTAAAGTCCGTGGTATCTATTTACAAAGCAATGCTGCTTGCAAAGATATTTTTGCTCAGTGGTTTACTCCATTAAAAGACATCACCAATGGTACCATTACCATAAGCAATACAGGAGGTACAGATCATCAATCATTTGATGGTGTTGGCTTACCTGGTTTTCAATTTATACAAGATCCAATGGAATATGATACGCGCACGCACCATAGCAATATGGATGTATACGATCATGTTAGCGAAGATGATTTAAAACAAGTTGCAACCGTTGTTGCTACCTTTGTTTTTGATGCTGCACAAAGAGACCAAAAGCTTCCTCGCAACGAGTTGCCAAAACCAAGACCAGCTGGACCAAGAGGCTATTAATTATAAGGGCTTACTGAGAAAATCAACTACTTTTTTAAGTAGTTGATTGTTTTTGTGCCTAGGTGAGAGCTAGTTTAAATTTCAACGCTTGTTCCAAAGTCCAACTATGAAATATTTGCTATATTTAAATATTCAATTATTTAAATGCTAGACTATGAAACGACTCCAATCGCTTGATTTTATGCGCGGGTTTATAATGGTTTTATTGGCTTTGGAAAGTACAGGCTTATTTGAGCATTTATTTAAAGCCAGTGAAAATAATTTTTTAAATAATTTCTTTTTACAATTTTTTCATCACCCTTGGAATGGGCTTCGTTTTTGGGATTTAATTCAACCTGCATTTATGTTTATGGCGGGTGTGGCGATGGCTTATTCTTTACATCAACAAAAACAAGCAGGGCTGTCCTGGAACCAATCTTTTTTAAAAACTTTAAAAAGATGTGGCTGGTTGTTCTTTTGGGGCGTATTGGATTATGCAGTTAGACCAAAGGGCTTGTCTTTTGAATTATGGGATGTGCTTACTCAATTGTCTTTTACTACCTTGGTTGCCTTTTTAGTTTTTGAATGGAAAACCATTTATCAAATATTTTTTTGTATTGGTTTATTAGTTTTAACGGAATATTTGTATCGTTTTACACAGGTGCCTGGGTTTGATCAAGCATTTGTGGATCAACATAACTTTGGAAATTATATAGACACCATTTTAATGCATCAAATAAACAAAGGTGGATGGGTAGCTATTAATTGTATTCCAACTGCAGTACATACCATAGCTGGCGCTATGGTTGGAAAATTATTTTTAGCAGAACAAAAGGGGATTGTTAAGCAATTGTTTGCAGCAGCCTTCATCTGCTTATTGATTGGCTATGGTTTAGACGGCATAGGCATTACGCCCATCATTAAGAGAATTGCAACCAGTTCTTTTACAGCAGCCTCTTTGGGGTGGTGTATACTGGGCTTGTGTTTTTGCTATTGGTGGATAGACTTACTGAATCATAGAAAATTCTTATTATTTTTTAGGGTTGTAGGAATGAATTCGCTTTTTATTTATCTATTTTTTGAAATTGTAGGAGCCAGATGGTTTAATGAATACATTGGTCATATAAGCAATGGATTGCTTTCCCTTTTTTCAACAGCCACACTGTTAAATCAAATAATTTCTTCCTTAGTTATTTTTAGTCTTGAATGGGGGATCTGCTATTTCCTATATCAAAAGAAAATATTTTTCAAAATATAATTATTTGATACCATATATTTTAACGCGTAAATTTTTCATTTGCAAATCAATGGGTCTAACACCACAGTAAAAAGACAAATTAAAAAGTAAACTTTTTGATTTTTTATAATCCCCAATGGTAAATTGGTCGATAATGGAAGCGTTATTCCATTGTTTTTCAATATAATCCTTCTTGGTCATTTGTACAATGTCGTGATTGGCCCAAAAAAGAAAATCTCTGCCTCTATTGGTCGTGTCTACCAAAGCCAATCTAAATGCAGGTTGATCGTTGGTGCCAGGGGACATGAAATTAATATCCGCGGAAACTTCTACATAAATAGACTTGTTATTTTTTGGGATGGTTATTTCGGGAATGAGTGTGGTATCTGGTTCTTTGGTAACCACAGATTGAACTTTAGGATTAAAGTAGTCTAATAGCAATTCATTTTTTTGTATTCCAGAAAGCATATTACTTGGATAAAGTAAATCTTTTGTACAAACTAAATTATTGATGATTTTAAAGTTGTTGAGTAAGTTGATCATATGATTCTTCACAGAATCGTTTTTTACTTTCACTTCTAATAAGTCTGGTGTAAGCTTATACAGTTGATTTCCGGATAAGTAATAGTCTTTGTAAATATAATCTTTCATCTCTCTGCTCCATTCCATAAAGGGCATCGATTGAATATTTCTAAATTGAACACTGGTATCCATCACTCCTCCCATCCAGGCCACTTTTGCTGGTCTGTTTTTTAAATTAGGGTAATTATTCATAATAAGCGCACTGATAGTTGGTGCAATATTATTATGAGAATTGACTGAATAAAATTTCTTAGGCCCTTTTAGCATGGGAGAATAAACAATTAATGGTACATGGTAATCGTCTATTCCACAAGTAGAGGGGAAGGATCCAATATGATGGTCTCCTGTGATAAAGAAGATGGTGTTTTTATACTCTGGTCGCTTCGCGTACTTGTCAAAAAAGTCCTTGATACAATCATCCGAAAACATATAAGTGATTAATACTTGTTTTGTTTCCTTTAAAGTTTTTTTAATAGGAGAGGACTCGGGAATGAGCTCCATTTTCTTATCAAATAAAATACCATATTCTTTTTGTTGATCAAATAGATAAGGCATATGGGTAGTGCCAGTATGGTAAATATCTAAATAGGGGGTGTTTTTGATAGAATCTAATACTTCAAAACTTCTATTGTATAATGCATCGTCGGGATACCCCATGGTCCAACCCTCTGCACCTATTCCCATCATTTTATATTTAGAGCCATATTTCATTAGTATCATATCTGTTCCTTGTAATCGCATATAGCCACCCATGTTGTCGAAATCGGGATTAAAGCCTATTAGAAATTTTGAATGATATCCATTGGAGCGCAATAATTTAATTAGAGACAAATGATTGGGCATTACATTGATCAATGAAAAACCTCGGTCGCCATAAGGTACTGAACCAGTAAGGGCAGGCTGTGCAGCAAAGGTTCCTGGAGCAGTACTTAAAAAATTATCCCATACCAAGCTTTTCTTTGAAAGCTTGTCTAAAAAGGGGGTAAAACTTCCAGCATAAGCTTTGTCGCCACTAAAGTCTCTCGACAAGCCTTCTACTACCAGCATCACAATATTAGGAGGGTTATTTTTATCTAGGTTGAAAAAATTGCCTAAAACATCGGGGTCGTTATTTTTGTGCAGAAGCGGATACGTGGTATTAGAAAAATCAAAAGGTTGATTTTTTTGATAAAATTCTATTGCTTTTTTTAATTCTTCGGTACTTAATTTACTAGAATCAAATCGACGCTTGTTGCTTATAAACTGATAAACATCTTCGACCAAATAGGAAATTTTATTGCTCGTAAAGTAGAAAGCTTTATTCTCATCAAATTTATCTTCGCTTGGATTGGCAAAAGAAATAAATAGTAAACTTATGAAAGCCGTTATACTAGTAAATGCGATTTGTTTGTTTTGAAGTTTATTTCGCTTGTTCAAAATAAAATTTACAATAAAGTACAAGCCTATGTAAAAAACAAACGGCAAAAATACTTTTATCCCACTGGTCATCATTTGTTTAGCGGTGGTCCATGATTCGTTGATGCTTCTGGTAATGATTTCATGGTCAAAGGGGGTATTGCGCTCCGAAAAAACCAAAATCAATGATATATTAGCTACAATCATTAGGACGTTCAATACATGAAATAACACCATCGAAAAACGCTTATTGATGAAGGCCAATAAGAGAAAGGGGAGGGCTAGTAGTAGGGCATACATCAGGCACAGCCAAATATCATACAGCCAACCTGCTAATTCAAACAATAGCGCGTGTTTTATAAATGATTTATAGGCTATAAAAAAGTACTCGTAAGCTCTTATCATCATTAATGTGATGGCCAGCGCAAGCGTTGCTTTTACATAATTTTCAATAAATGGGAGTAGTCTGTTTTTCATGAATGTATGCAAAGATACATTCTTTGTTACTTCCCTATAACTTATTAATCAAGTGCCCTAAGATGTCTTTGAATGAAAAACCTTCAGTCAATTTTTCTTTATTCAGCTTCTTATTTTCAACCAAGGCCCATAAAATAAACTCTTTCATAAAATAGGTATCTTCCTTGCTGGTATCTGGTGCATATTTTTTCATAAGGGCATCCAAAGGTTTTACCTCGTCTAAGACTTTTTTATATTGCTTTTCATCAAAATCTTCATACAATTCAAAACCACCTTCTGCTATAAACCAATCTAGCAAATCAGAATAAGCATTTCTTTCATTTTGCTTTTCTATTTTACTAATTTTTGGAAATTGAAATTTAAACAAGGTATTAATGGCCTTCTCAATTAGATGAATGGCAATGACTTCTGCGCCTTCTTGCTCTCCTTCATACACCAATTCAATTTTTCCAGTAATGGCAGGAACGATGCCCATAAAATCAGATAAGCGAACTGCCGTTTTTGTTAAACCATTTTTTAAGGCTCTTCTTTCTGCAGCACTAATCAAATTCTCCATGGCACTGATGGTCATTCTAGCACTCACGCCACTTTTGGCATCTATGAATTCACTTGTTCTGGCTTCAAAACTTATCTGTTCAATAATGTCTTTGGCTAAATTAGGTACATACACCAATTCGGATTGCACCGCATTGATTTTAGCTTCCTGCTCTGTAATTTTTTTAGCTACGGCTATATTTTTAGGGTAATGCGTTAAAATTTGAGAACCTATTCTGTCTTTCAATGGGGTTACAATGCTTCCTCGATTGGTATAATCTTCGGGGTTGGCAGTAAAAATAAATTGAATGTCTAAATTCATTCTAAGTTTAAATCCTCTAATTTGAATATCGCCTTCTTGTAAAATATTAAATAATGCCACTTGTATCCTGGCTTGTAAATCGGGTAGTTCATTAATTACAAAGATGCTTCTGTTGGCTCTCGGTATCATTCCGAAATGAATCACACGCTCATCTGCATATGATAATTTTAGATTGGCTGCTTTAATAGGATCCACATCGCCAATAATATCAGCAATGGTAACATCTGGGGTAGCTAGTTTTTCAAAGAAACGCTCGTTGCGGTGTAGCCATTCTATAGGGGTTGCATCTCCTTTTTCACCAATCAAGTCCTTTGCGAATCGGGAGATGGGTTGTAATGGATCATCGTTAATTTCAGATCCAGCTACAAATGGGATGTATTCATCCAATAACTGTATCATTAATCTAGCCAATTTTGTTTTGGCCTGGCCTCTCAAGCCCAATAAATTAATATTGTGTTTGGATAAGATGGCTCTTTCAATTTCTGGAATAACGGTTTCTTCAAAACCGTGAATGCCTTCGAATGCAGGGATGCCTTCTTTAATTTTAAGAATTAGATTGTCTCTTAATTCGTCTTTTATACTTTTAGTTTGGTAGCCTTGTTTTTTTAAATCGCCTAAGGTCTTTATTTTTTCAATTTTCATAAGGAGGTAGTTAAACTATTTATTTAAGTTTCTTTTTTCTATTGGTTTCGTAGTCTTCAAATATTATTTCGCCCAAGCCCTTCAAGCCTGTATAAAAGGCTTTTCCTTGATTGGCTTCGGTAAATGCATTCACAAATTTTTGTAGGTATGGATCCTGGGCAATCATGAAGGTGGTAATAGGTATATGTAATTTGCGTGCAATTTTTGCTTGATTGTAACATTTTTCTACAATGTATTGATCTAAGCCATTGCTGTTCATATAGTAATTTCCGTCTGGCTCTTTAATACAACTTGGCTTGCCATCGGTGATCATAAAAATTTGTTTATTGGTATTTCTTTTTCTTCTTAAAATATCCATGGCCAACTGCAAACCCGCTACCGTATTGGTATGATAGGGGCCCACTTTTAAATAAGGCAATTCTTGAATACTAATGGTCCAGGCGTCATCACCAAATACTAAAATATCAATCGTGTCTTTTGGATATCGGGTGGTGATTAACTCGGCAAAAGCCATCGCCACTTTTTTAGCTGGTGTGATTCTGTCTTCTCCATATAAAATCATGCTATGACTAATATCAATCATCAACACCGTACTCATTTGTGACTTTTGCTCTGTCTCTTCAAGCACTAAATCGTTTTCTGTTAAATTAAAAGAATCTATGCCATGATTAATTTGTGCATTCTTAATACTTTCTGTTAATGAAATATTTTCAATATTATCGCCAAAATTAAATGCTCTAAATTCTCCATTGCGTTCATCCCCTTGTCCTAATGTTTTTGTTTTGTGATTTCCTTTCCCTGCTTTTTGCAAGTTTCCAAAAATATTGTTTAATGCTTGTTGTCTTATAGCTCTTTCTGTTTTAGAAGTAATTTTTGTTTCTCCATTGCCGTCTTGCTTTATTTCTTCTTTGATGTATCCTTTCTTTTTTAAATCTTCAATAAAATCGTCAATAGTATATTTCTCGTCGGTCAATTTATATTCCACATCTAGTTCTCTCATCCAACTAATGGTTTCGTCAAAATCACCAGAGGTATGCACAATCAATTCCTTGAATATCTCAAACAATCTATCAAAGGGTGATTGATCTGGGGCTTCGTATGTTTTAAAGTGAAATCCTTTCATTGTTTTCGCAAATAGGCGGGTGTAAATTTACTTGTAAAAACCCATTTTTGAGCAATTTGTTTAAGGTCAGTAAAGCAGGGCTAGTCATTTTAAAAACAAACCCTCTGGATAAGCCAAGAAGCCCTATTTTTGAGTCCTAAAATAAAAAATTATGGCTACCAAAATTACCATTAACAATAATGGATCTTTGAAAATTGAAGGGGATTTTACCATTGAAGATCGCTCTGGAAATGAGTACGATTTAGCAGGTCGCGAAGTGATTGGGTTGTGCCGTTGTGGCTTAAGCAAAAACAAACCTTTTTGCGATGGCGCACACAATGGCAATTTCACGCATGAAGCAACTGCCTTTGCACTTCCTCCTAAAAAGACGGTTTAATACTTACTATTCGAAAAAGGGGATGGACAAAAAAAGGGTTGTTAACTTTTTAAACTGGCTAAGTCAATTACGAATCGATATTTTACATCCCCTTTGAGCATTCTTGTATACGCTTCGTTGATGCCTTGCATTTTTATGATTTCAATGTCTGAAACAATATTATGTTCGGCACAATAATCTAGCATCTCTTGTGTTTCTTGCATACCACCAATACAAGAACCTATTACACTTCTTCTGTTGGTAACCAATGAGAAAGGTTGCACTTTAGGCGATTCTATAGGAAGTCCAACCACCATCAATTTTCCGTTGGTAGCCAATAAATTCAAATAGCTTGTATAATCGTGATTCGCAGAAATAGCATCTAAGATCACATCAAAATAACTGTTGTATTTTTTCATTGCTTCGGCGTCGGTACTTAATAAAAAATGGGTAGCACCTAATTTTTTGGCGTCTGCTTCTTTGGAAGGAGATGTACTGATAACGGTAACCTCAGCTCCAAAGGAAACTGCAAATTTTACACCCATATGGCCTAGTCCACCCAATCCTACTATGGCTACTTTCATTCCTTTTTTAACACCAGCAAATACCAATGGAGAATAAGTGGTAATGCCTGCACACAATAAAGGAGCAACAGCAGCTAAATCTAATTTAGGCGAAACATGCAAGGTATATCTTTGGTCTACTACTATTTGTGTGGAGTATCCACCCATCGTGATTCCAGATCCGTTTCTTTCTTTCGCATTGTATGTTCCTGTCATTCCTTCGGCACAATATTGTTCTAAACTTTCTTGGCAATTCTTACATGTCCTACAACTGTCTACCATTACACCCACACCTGCTAAATCGCCCACTTTAAATTTACTTACTTTGGAGCCTACAGCACTTACTTTTCCAACAATTTCATGTCCTGGTACCATCGGGTATACAGAACCACCCCATTCGTTTTTTGCTTGGTGTAAATCACTATGACATACCCCGCAATATAAAATTTCTACTTGAACGTCATTCTCCCCAAGCGTTCTTCTGTCAAAGGAATAAGCTTCTAAAGCTGAGGTAGCACTTAATGCTGCGTATGATTTTGTATTGGGCATGATGTTTATTTTGAGTGCCAAAGTTAAGTAGGTATTTACAAAACACCCTAAATTGTTTTTATATTAATTAAATCGTTAAGGTATTAAAAAAGGGTTACCCCATTTCTTATCTAAATACACATTTGTGCCTGATAGTGTTTTTATAAATGCAATAACGGCATCAGTTTCATCTGGTGTTAAATTTAATTGTTGTCCATTATTATTTGGCTTTAACCTAGGATCTAAGTTGGTGTTTCTAGGATTTGAGGGAATTGAATTATAATGCCCCAAAACCGCTCTTAAACTATTAAAAGCCCCCGTGTGCATCATTCGACTGTTAATAGTACCATCCGTTTTTGTGAGATCTCTTAAGGAAGGAGCCCTGGTGTCATTAAGTTCTATGTCATTACTTCCAATGATACCTATTATTCCATTATTTCTAGAATTGGGATCGATATCAAATTCAGGTGCATTATGACATCCATTGCATCCTAAACCACCTGTAATCCTTAATCCACTCGTATTAAAAACCGGGGGTGTCATATAAAGATTTTTTCCTGTGTTTTCGATGCTTGTAAAATTAGGAAATGGATCATTGTCGTTTCTTGCTTGTGCTCTTCCAACATCATATTTTGAATCAAAGGATTGAATGCTTCTTACAAACTGAGCCAATGTTTCTTGTAGTCTAGGTTCTGTTACTACGGTATCTCCATAAACAAATTTGAAAAGCTCTTTGTAATAATTGATTTTGGATAGCTTAGACAATAAACTGGCTATATTGCCTCTTCCATTTAGTCCACTATAACCCATTTCTAAATGATCTTGAATGGGCATGGTAGTTTGTATTTCTAAAGAAGCTGCACGTTCATTCCAGAAGAATTTAGTTTCTTTTGCAAATCGAGTATTAATTAAACGTATCGAATGTCTTGCAGTTAATCCGCCTTCAACTCCATTGCTAACTAATGCGGTGTCACTAAAAGCAAAATTTTGTTTATGGCAACTACTGCATGAAATCGTATTAGTAGTACTTAAGTTTTTATCGTAAAAAAGAACTCTGCCTAAAGTTGCTTTTGGATTGGTAATTGTATTTGCGCCGGTATTATCTTTTAAAACATAAGTAGGCTTAGTTTGATTTGCATAATTGAGCAAATTGGCAGGGTCGATATTGTTTCCAAATGCCAATTTGGTAAAAGCAAATGGGTCTATAACTGCCATTGCGATAGGCTTATTACCCGCAATACTACTATCTATTAAATTATTTGCATTTAAGGTTGTTGAGATATCTTTTTTCGAGCAACTCACTACAAAGCCAATAATAAGTACACATGTAAAAATGACCTGAATTGGTTTCTTCATAACATATAGTTTAATGATTAATTATTTTGTTTAACAATTTTATAAAAACGCTAATAAAGTCTTAATAAATTATTTTATTAAAGCTTAAGTTTGGCTTAGGACAAGAAACTTTATTGCTGGTTTAATAGAAATATTTTTCTTTAACAAAATTTTGTAGAATACAGAAGGAGGAAAATGGGAGTGCGCAAATAGGGCTATTGCTTTTTCAATTTCAAGATAGCCTTGTCTTTATTTTGAGCCACTCTAAATTTTACAATGGCTTGAATTAACTTAATGGGTAAAGGCTTGTCTATAGGTAGTTGAATGCTGCCTTTGGAGGTTTTATAAGGGGCCAATTCTTTTTTAAAAACTTCTATGGGATTGGAT
>CANCSS010000025.1 GCA_947380905.1 Chitinophagaceae bacterium
TGTACGTTTCATTTGATGTCTTTTACTTGCTTAGTTTCTTAAAAAAAATTCCACATCCAATAGCAGTCACCATACCACTACCTGTGAAAGGACGGCAAAAATAGGGTATTTTTTCATTTTTTAAGCTAAATCTGTATGTTTTGCCTCAACTTTTTGTCCAAAAAACAGACTGGCCTGCTTTTCAAAGGGGGCAGGCTCATCGGTCGTGAAAAAGGCCAAATGCCCATTTTGACTGCATTTTTGGGCCATATCTGGATGCATAACAAGGTATTTAGCCAAGCTGGCGGCTACAATATCTCCTTGTTGTACCAGCTGCACTCCAGCAGGTAAAAAGGACCTTATTTTAGCCTCTAATAATGGATAATGCGTACAGGCAAGTAAAATGGTGTCGATGTCGGCAGCCTGTTTAAAAAGAGCCTCCATGTATTGCTTAACAAAATAGTCGGCACCGGGTTGATCAAATTCTCCATTTTCAATCAAAGGAACCCACATTGGGCAAGCTTGTTGGTACACTTCTAAACCAGGAAAAAAATGAGCCAATTCTATGGGATAACTATTGCTTTGAACCGTGCCAAGCGTTCCCATAATGCCTACTTTTTGTGTAGTGGTAAAATTCCCCAACACTTCGGTGGTTGGTCTAATCACGCCCAGTACTCTTTTATTGGGATCAATCGTCGGTAAATTAAGTTGTTGGATATTTCGCAGGGCTTTTGCAGAAGCCGTATTGCAGGCCAAAATAACCAATTCGCAACCTTGTCCAAAAAACCAATTGACTGCTTCTAGTGTATATTGATAGACTGTTTCAAAAGATCTAGTTCCATAGGGGGCACGCGCATTGTCACCTAAATAAATATAATCGTAGTGAGGCAATTGTTTTTTTAATTCTTTTAATATGGTCAATCCTCCATATCCACTATCAAAAACACCAATGGGTGCAGGCATAATAAAAATTTAATGTTACAGCTGTAAAACTAAGAACCTCGTTGCATAACAACGAGGTTCTTATTATAAAATATTTTCTAAAATATTATCCTTTTTTACCTGGAGCAGCCTTAGCAGGTGCAGCAGTTGCTGGAGCACCACCGCCTGTAGCAGTTTTAAATGCTTCTAGCACTTCCTTAGGCAAATTCAACTTCAACTTAATAGCAACTCTAATGGTTAAATTGTCCGCAATAGAGGGTTGTGCATAAGGAGATAAAGATTCCGCTTTCAATACCAAAGTGTATTTGTTTTCTGCAACCACTTCACTTAATGCAGCGGCTACTTTTTGTCTGTATGGCAATAAAAGAGTTTCCTCTTTTTGTTGCATTGATTGTTGTTGGTATTGTTGCCAGTTAATCAATTTGTATTTTAATTTATTCAAATCAGCAGTAGCCATTTCAAGCGCTTTTGGTCTTTTTGACAAACTAGCTGAATCTCTTTTATAAATACTGTCTTTCACTTGATAGTCTTTCAAGGTGTAATTGTACTCTTCTTGTAAAGTATCTTGAGCGTAAGACTTAAGAACTGTATCTAATTTTTCTTGTATTCCAGGGAATAAAGCAATGACGCTTTGATCATCGAAATATCCGATTTTCGTTTGTGCAGAAGCACGGTTGGTAAATGATATTGCTACTAACAAAATGGCAGCAAATAGGAAACCTTTTTTCATAACTTATTTTTTTATTTTTACTATTTATTATTTGTAAGGACTAATTATTGATCCCTAACTCTTTTAAAACATCGTCGCTTTTATCCAATTTTGGGTCTGCAAATATAATGGTAATTCCTTCACTTTTGTCCAAAATGAAGTCATAAGAGCGGGCAGAAGCCATTTTTTGTACTGCATTGTACACTTTATCTTGGATGGGCTTAACCAGTTTTTGTCTTTCTTTGAACAAATCTCCCTCATAGCCAAAGCGTTTTTTTTGAATGTCTCTAAGTTCTTTTTCTTTCGCAAATAGCTCATCCTCACGCTTTTTTCTTAGGTCTTCCGAAAGCATAAACTGCTCTCCTTCATAATTCTTGTACATTTTGTCAAGCACTATTTGCTTTTCATCAATTTCTTGTTGCCATTGATCGCCCAAAATTTTTAATTTTTTATCGGCCTCTTTGTATGCTGGAATTTTGTCCAAAATATATTTGGTATTAATGACTGCATATTTACTTTGTGCCTGTGTGGAGCCAAATGCCAACAAGCTTAAAAAAAGGATAAAAAAATGCTTATTAAATTTCATATACCTACTTTTTAGTATGAACGAATTTTAGTTTATTCTGGCTCAAAGCCTAACATAAAGGTAAATCTTCCTGCGTCTTTTAAGCTATTAGTTCCATTTAATCTATCCAAACCAATACCATAGTCAAAGCCCAATAGGCCAAACATAGGCAAGTAAAAACGCATACCAAGTCCAACAGAACGTCTCAAATTGAATGGATCAAATTCCTTCATGCTGTACCAACCATTCGCCGCTTCAAAAAATCCCAAAGCATAAATGGTGCTACTAGCAGCTAAGCTTAAAGGATATCTAACTTCTACGGCATACTTATTAAACATCGTAAAATGCTGTGTTGCTGTTTGTTGGTCAGGATTAATTTTTGGATTAGAAGTTTGATATACTGGATAACCTCTTTGCGCAATAATGTCATAACCCAACAATGCAAACTGATTGCTCAACCCTGCATCTCCCAATTGGAAACGTTCAAAAGGAGATACTTTTAAATTGCTATTGTAAGCACCCAAAAATCCATATTTTGCAGCAAAGCGTAATACAAATTGTTTGTTGTGATCTTCTCCTGCTGGTTTACCCAGTGGCACAAACCATTCCCCATTGAATCTCCATTTATGGTACTCCAGCAATTCAAATGGATTGGAAGCACTGTTTACATTTGGCATGACCAATGAATAAGGCGGTGTCAATTGAGCGCTTAATAAAAAAGTAGAACCTGATCTTGGAAACAAAGGCTGATCAATAGAAGTACGTTGTAATGAAATTCTAAAGTTTACATTGTTCACTGTCCCATTGCTGAAATTGGGTAAGTTATAAGGATCAATCGCATAATTGCTTAAATAATAACGTGTATAGTTCAAACCCATACTTAAAGAAAAATAATCATCTGGCCAGGCCAATTGTCTACCAAAAGAAACAGTGGCTCCTGTGGTAGAAATATACCTAGAATCCGCAATACTTAAATCATACTGACCCGTCACTGGATCAATGGTTTGTCCATATTTGGTATTGTAAACACTTACGGTAAGTGTATTTCTTTTAATGCCTCCAAACCAAGGTTCTGTAAAAGTTAGATTGGAAGATCTAAATGCCTTTCCATTGCTTTGAACTCTCAAACTTAATTTTTGACCATCCCCCATAGGAAGCGGATCCCAAGCGGATTTGCGAAATAAATTTTTAGAAGAAAAATTATTAAAACTTACTCCGATGGTTCCTGTTAAACCAATATACCCACCCCATCCTGCACTTAATTCCAATTGATCGCTTGACTTTTCTTCTACACCATAATTAATATCCACCGTGCCATCTTCTGGATTGGGTATGGGATCTATTTTAATTTTTTCTGCATCAAAGAAATTCAATTGTGAAATTTCACGTTGAGAACGAACCAATAAACTACGGCTAAATTTGTCTCCCGGCAAGGTTCTAATTTCACGACGAATTACAAAATCTTTTGTTTTTTCATTGCCTGCAATTCTAACCGTTTTGATAGTGGCTTGAGGCCCTTCAACCATTCTGATTTCAAAATCAATGGTATCATTGTAAACGGCTGTTTCAATAGGATCTACTCTAAAAAATAAATAACCATCGTCTTGGTACAATCCACTTATATCGCCTCCTTCAGGAGTTTGTATCTTCCCCAATTTATTGAATAAAATTTCACGATTGTAAATATTGCCTCTTTTAATATTCAAGATAGAAGCCAATAAAGAGTCTGGATACTTTGTATTTCCTCTCCAAGTGATGCCTCCAAAAAAGTACTTACGGCCTTCTTTTACTTGGATATCTATATTCAGGTTCCCAGCCGCATTGTGGTAAACAGTATCTTTTTCAATAATGGCATCTCTAAAACCTAAAGAGTTGTAATAATTTAATAGATTGTCTTTGCTTTCATCGTACTTTTTAATATTAAATTTTGAGGATGAAAAACTAATTCTAGCGTAAGGATTTAATATTTTTCTGGTCTTTGTAAAAGTTAAAAACCCTTTTTCTTTCATGTAATCATCAAAGGTATAAGGCGTAGTTTTAACAATAACGGGTTTATCATTGATAGGATATAAAGTGAGTCTCGATTTTTCGTGGACTTCTTTTAAACTTTTTTTCAACTTCCCTTCTTCGATTTTATTGCCCCCAAAATTGATATTGTTGATGCGCACTTTAGGTCCTTTATCCACCACAAAATCTAATAATAAATTATTCTTTCTAGTTGCATCTTTTCTTTCTTTAATACTCACTTTTACATCTTGAAAACCTTTTTCGGCATAGTATTTCTTAATACCGTCCACCGCCGTAATTTTCATATTTTCAGTAATGACTCTGTTAGGGGTCAATCCTGTTTTACCAGACAATTCGTCGTTGTCCGATTTGCGCACTCCAATAAATGAAAACTTAGACAAACGAGGACGTTCCACAACATCAATTTCAACATCAATTTCTTTTTCGTGTAAGTCGGTTAAATAGATACTCACATCACTAAAATAATTTTGATCCATTAATTTATGAATGGACTTGGCAAAATTATCTCCCCCAGGCAAAGTCACTTCGTCTCCAATATTCAATGTAGATAAAGAAAGTAAAAGGTTCTCATCAAAATTGACATTACCTGCCACTTTAATGCTGCGAATTTTGTATTTGGTAGGTACTTTGGAACTGAAAATTCCAAGCAACTTTACATTAATTTGAGTAATAGAATCTTTAGCAGGTGCATCCTGTCCATAAGAAGTCAAAGTAATTAAAAGCGCTGATAGTGAACCTATTAATAATTGGCGAAAATTCTGCATCTGCTGTGGGACTAAACTTTATAATTTTAAAAGAGCTGCAAATTACTCGTAATATTTCAAAGTCTTTGTTAAAACCTAAAAATAAACATATTATTTATTTTTTTAATTTGGACTCACTTGCTGACTGGTTTTGCCAAATCTTCGCTCTCTGGATTGATAATCTAGGAGGGCATCTACCAAGTCTTTTTTACGAAAATTGGGCCAACGGGTATTGGTGAAATAGAATTCGGCATAGGCCAATTGGTACAATAAAAAGTTACTTATTCTGTATTCACCACTGGTGCGAATCATTAATTCTGGATCTGGAAAATCACTGGTAGTAAGGTTTTTAGACAATGTAGCTTCATTGATTTGGTCTACACTTAGTTCACCAGCTTGAACTTGAATGGCTATTTTTTTTGCCGCTTCCGTAAGCTCCCATCTACTGCTATAACTCAATGCTATAATCAATTTTAAGCCCGTATTTTGGGCGGTTTGATGCCTCCCGGCTTCTAAGGCCTTTTGCGCCTCTGGTGGAAGCTGGGCTAGATTGCCAATAAAGTGCAGTTGGATGTTATTTTTGTGTAAATCAGGCACTTCTTTAGCAATGGTGTCTACAAATAAGCTCATCAATCCATTGACTTCGGTGGCAGGTCGATCCCAATTCTCTGTGCTAAAAGCATATAAAGTAAGGTATTGGATGCCTATTTCAGTTGCAGCTTCTACCACTTTCCTAACACTAACTACCCCCTCATAATGTCCAAATAAACGATCCTGCCCATGTTCTTGCGCCCATCTACCATTGCCATCCATGATAATAGCCACATGTTTAGGCAGTTTATTTACATCCAAATTTTCCATGATGTGAAATTAAGAAAATAAACAGGTTATTTACGTTTAAATAAATTTAACAACCCTTTTTTCGAGGTTGTTTTTTCATCCGTTTTTTCGGCGCCAAAGCGTTTCTTTTTCTTTTCATTTAATTGCTTATCCGGCCCATAAATTTTTAGCAAATTGTAAGATAGACCCATTTTAAAACTAAAATACTGATCCTTTCCTGAAGTACTGGATTGGAAACTATTTTTCATTTCATTGTCGCTAAAATAATCAATCCGATCAGAATTGGTAAAACGATAAGTGGCTTCTCCAAAAATATTAAAAGGGCCAATTACATTGTATTTGAATCCTAAATTCATTGGATAAGAAATAGTTATAGCACTATCTAACAATTGGCTTTTGATAGTTGCATTATTAAGTTTAGCACTTGTGGTTTGAAAGCTACCCGCTCCAAAACTTAAATAAGGAGAGAAACGATAATGATTGTTTCCATCAATAAATTTTAAAAAATACAATTCCAACATAAAACTTATATCATGCCCAGCTCTTTCAAAACTTAAATTTCTTGACAATGTTGGATGAGAAGTGACCGGAGGATTTCTGGGATTAACATACAAATTAGGAGATAAGTTATCAAAGCCTTGTAAAGTTATTTTTTCATAATTAAGTCTGATGCCAATGTAATCGTTTATTAACTTTTTATAAAACCCTCCATAACTTGGATTTAATTTATAATAGTCAGGAGAAATATCTCCTCTGTAACTTGCCATGCCTTGAAACACGCCTATTTCGCCTCTATTTTCCATCAATTGCAAATATTGAGCACTTGCTGTAAAAGTAAAGATGAGTGAAAAAAATAAAAGGAGTAATCGTGTTCGCATTGACTAATTTCTTTTGTCCAAACCCCATGTTAACTTTGTTCTGAGTGTAGATAAATAGCTATTCTCATTCAGTCTTATAAAGTGGACCATGAAATTTTCTTTTTTAACAGCCAGTTGAATATTTTTTGGGACAATTTCTTTTCGTGCATCCATGGCACAAATTAATTCTTCTGTTCTTCCTTCCACTTCAAAAGAAATGACAGAAGAATCTGGAACAACAATAGATCTTACATTTAAATTATGTGGGGCCACAGGCGTAATTACAAAGCTTGCAGAATCCGGAAAAAGAATAGGGCCATTGCAACTCATATTGTATCCTGTAGATCCAGTAGGCGTGGCAACTATAATTCCATCTGCCCAATAAGAATTTAAAAATTCACCATTTAAATAAGTATGAATTTTTATCATAGGTGAAGTATCTCTTTTGTGAATTGAAAATTCATTCAATGCATATGGTGCCGTTCCAAAAATGGACAGGTTGGCATCTAGATGAAGTAGCGATCTTTTTTCAATCACATAAGATCTGTTCACCAAAGCATCTACCATGATGCTTAATTCGTCTTTGGAAATAGTGGCTAAAAATCCCAAGCGACCATAATTGATTCCCAAAATAGGTATATGGGTATCGCCCACCATCGTTACCGCATCTAAAACAGTACCATCCCCTCCTAAACTAATCAAACAATCTACTTGATCATGTAAATCTAAAATTGACGTAAATGGAATGAGTGCCTCTTTTCCAGCAGCAGCGGTTAAATTAAATTTTTGAATGAGATCTGCATAGATATAAATGGTAATATCATAACGATTCAACTCCAACAACAATGCGTTTAAAGATTGTTGTTGATCTAAATCTACCCCCCTGCTATAAATAGCTACTTTCATTGTACTACAAATTAATAATAAAAACCAAAATGCAAATATACTCCTTTGTCCCCAAGCTGATTCAAGCTATAATCAATTTTTAAGACAAAATCATAGATACTAAGAATGTCCAATCCTATCCCAGCGGTTCTTAAAAGGGTATTAGAAAGTTTGGTATTATTGATGGGTCGGTCTGCATACACATAGCCCAAATTAGTAAAAGCTTTTAACCAAAACCGATACTTTACTTCTGGTATTGCCTTTTTAGCAATTAAATTTTTCACTGTAAAGCTTCCTAGGGCATGGTGCCATTCGGCCCTAAATAAAGTTCCTGCATTACCATCAATGACATAATAATCCAAACCATTTAATTGCAAATTGCCATACCCCATCAATTTAGCATCGGTATAATTATGATTGGGTAAAAACTTGAAACTGGTATTGGACTCAAACAAAAGAAAATTATTGGCAGACAAGGGGCGTGCAACTATTTCTCTAAATTGAATGGAGCTTAAATCACTCCTATCTGAAAACCGATGATAGGCGGTAAACTCTGTTGCAGACCCATTGGTTGGATAAGCATTGTAATCAAATTTTATTTTTGAATAAGAATAAAGAAAATCTATGTAGGAAAATGATGTGCTTAAATTAGGCAAAAAAGCAGGCTGCATTAAAAAAGCAGAATCCGATATTTCATTGTGACCCACGCCTATTTGAAAATTTTGTCTTTCATATAAATTAGGTCGATGAAATAAATTAATATAAGAACGATCCCCTTTTTGAATAATGTCTACTGTTTTAGAAAAAACTTGTTTGTCCTCAAAAGTAGAAGTGTTGATTTCTTTTTGCGTAAAGTACTGTACGCCAAATCCAATTCCATAGTGCATTTTTTTATCAAAATACGGAAACTGATATCTTACAATTGCTTGTTGCGTATACCCTCCAATCAAACTTATACTTAGATTGTCTTTATTTCCAGTAAAATTGGTTTGCCTAAAATTAATACCATAGTTTATCCTTGCTAAACTTCGGTTTTCTTCGTTCCACCATTGACTAAAATTTCTATCCACCAATTTAAAGGCTGGCAAAGGAAATAGGTACCATCTTTCTTTTAATTGAATTTTAATATTACAATGAAGGCTATCAGCGCTGGTTGAAGTGACCACCACCTCCATAAACAAAGAAGTATTGAATATTTGTTGTTGCGCAATGGTATTGTAATATAGCAAGGAGTCTTTGACAATCAAATCACCAACATGATAGGGCAATTCTCTTAGAATAATATAATTTTTCGTTTTTTTATTCCCCTCAATGGTAATGGTACTAATGGTTAATTGCGCGTTGATACATTCTACAAAAAAAAGAAAAAGAATGACTAAGAAAAAAAAATGTTTCCTTTTTTTAAACATCTAGATAATTCATTAGATGAAGATAATGATCCTCTATATCATTATTCAATGGCGAACTTCCAAAATAATGAAGTACTTGATAATCATAACGCTGAAAAGTAGCAATGATCGAAGAAGCTTCTTCTTTATTTAACTTAATGGTAATCACCATACTGCCATTGGTTTCGTCAAAATAGGAATTTAATTGAACAATTTGAGCATTGTTGGTTTCTACCAATCTACTCATTTCAGCCAATGAATATTGTAAAGGAGAAATGGACAATACGATGATCGCACCAGGTTGTCCTAGTCCTAAAAATTGTGCCAATTGGTCATTAAGATTTTTTTGTGGAATCACACCAATACATTCCTGTTGTTCATTTAAAACAGGTAATAAGCTTAATTGATGCTTTGAAAATAATTGCAACGCTGTTAAAAAATGGGCGGAAGCATTAATCCCAAATCGCAACAAAGGATCTATTAATTGTGCAATGGTTTGTTTTGCGTCAATATCTAAAATAGCCTCCTTGCTTACTAAGCCAACGAAATAATCGTCTTTGACTACAGGCAAATGTTGTACTTCAAAATCATCCATACACTTTAATACAAATGCTGCTGTATCTTCTAAACGAAGCATAGGAAAACCTTCTATAGCAATGTCTTTGGCTAGCATTCCATTAATTATTTTGGTAAAGCATTAAGAAATTTTTCTAAAATAAGATTGAAAGTATCGGGCACTTCCATCATGGGTGCATGACCACATTTATCAATAAAGGTTAATTCGCTATTTGGAATTAATTTTTTAAACTCTTCTGCAACAAAGGGGGGTGTAACGATATCATTTTTACCCCAAATCAATAAAGTAGGTTGTTGAATTTGATTCAACTCTTCCCCTAAATTATTTCTGATAGCACTTTTAGCCAATGAAATTATTTTAATTACTTTAATTCTATTTCGTGTAATTTCAAACACTTCATCCACCAAGGCAGGAGTAGCCATTGCTGGATCATAAAAAGTTTGTGCTGTTTTGTTTTTTATATACTCATAATCTCCGCGTTTGGGATAAGAGTCGCCCATTGCGTTTTCAAACAACCCACTGCTACCTGTTAATATTAATGATTTCACTTTTTCAGGATTTTTTAAAACATACACTAAGGCAACATGTCCCCCTAAGGAATTTCCAAGTAAATGTATTTGGGTATATCCTTTGTGTTCTATAAACTGGGTAACATGTTTGGCTAAACCAGAAACACTGGTATGTAAAATATCTAAATCAAACAAAGGCAATAAAGGCACTACAACTTTATGGGTAGTCCTAAATTTTTCTATTAAATCTGAGAAATTGCTCAAGGCCCCAAACAAACCATGAAAAAGCATCAGGGTCTCTCCTTCGCCGACTTCTAAAAATTCAAATTTCCCGTCTTTTTTTATTTCGTATTCCATAATCTTTATCGCTTTGAAACCATCCTTACTAAAAAAACTGATATAGCAGGTCTTCCCATTCAGTTAAAGATACTTAATTCAGGTTAAAAAAATAGCTTAGGTGTGGTGTGCTTGGATATTTCACTAAAACCTTAACAATTTAGTAATTTATTCAAAATCAATAGATTCAAGGTAAAAACTACAGCTTAAATGGATTGGAAAAAGTCGCTAAAGTGCTTTTAATAGAAGGAAGCCACAACCCCATTTTTTCCATACAATAGGGCCACCATTTTTGAAGCCAAGGATATGCATAAGTAGCTTTCATTTTTTCAACTTCTATCACACCTAACACTTGTAAAAAATACACCACCGCACTTAGCATGGTAAAATAGATAAACCCGTATAAAATAATACCTAAAAATTTATTTAACCAACCAAGCATAAGCCATTCGGCTGTTTGTTGTAATAAACTAGCTGTCCATTTTAAAACTATTAAAACTAAAATTAGGACAATTAAGAAAGAAATAAAAGGCAGCCAATGAGAAGCTATTTTAGTATGTTCTTTTAATTGACCAGCAACCCATCCAGCAAATTGAAATGCTAAAACCAACCCAATAAATAAAGAGAAAAAAGATATCAATGCTCTAATAAAGCCATTCTTATACCCTTTTAAAATTGCAATAATTAAAATAGTACCAGTAAAAATGTCTAACCACATACTAGTTACTTAATAAAGTTTTTGCAATGGCAGAAATTACTTTTCCATCGGCTTGTCCAGCCAATTGCTTGGTTGCAGCACCCATTACTTTTCCTAAGTCTTGCGGGCCAGCGGCACCTACTTGTGTAATAATAGCTTGTACAGCAGCTTTCACATCTTCTTCACTCATTTGAGCAGGCAAGAATTTTTCAATGATCGCAATTTCTTCCGCTTCTTTAGCAGCCAAATCGGCTCTATTTTGTTGTTCAAATATGGTCAAAGAATCTTTACGTTGTTTGACTAATTTTTGTAAAAGTTTTAATTCCGTATCTACCGAAATTTCGCCGTTGGCCCCTGGTTCTGTTTTGGCTTTTATAATTTCAGCTTTAATGGCTCTTAAGCCACGTAGTAAGGCTTCGTCTTTATTTCTCATGGCGTCTTTCAATAAAGACATTACATCGGTTTCTAAACTCATAGTAGATTATTTTGAATTTTGTGAAAGTTGATTGGCTCTAAATTTATTATAAAATGTTTTTGCAAACTCTTTGAACTCATCGGACAGCGCTTGATCCTGTGTTGCTCTTAAATAAGCTTCACTCATGCCCATTAAATTTTGATAAAAGAAATCTGCCATTTCATCTACCATCATTTCTTTGGTCCATAAGTCTATGCGCAATGCTGTTTTATCGGTCGGGTCCCAAAAAGTAAGCATCATTGCACGGGCTTCTTGTGCCTCCGTAGCCGTACTGTCCGAAGCAGACCATTTTATATTTTGTGGAATTTTTTGTTCGTCAAGGCCTATTTCAACCTGAATACTTGATTGATGCATGGTAAAAATTTGAATGGCAAAAATACAATTTAATTAAATAAAAAAGGGCTAACTCTTTAAGTCCAGTGGAATTTTTACAAAATGATTCAAATTCCTTTGTTCAGTCAATTCTACCAGCCACTCTTTCCCCAATTTTGCGCGGGCTTGCCTGTACATTTCATCTTTATAATACAATTTAAGATGATTGAAAAGGGCATTCTTTTCAGAAAATAAAAAAACATCTCCTGCCTTTAGCCAAGAAGCAGGCTGCAAATTATTTTCATTCAAAAGTAAGGGGATGTCATAATGCACCGCCCATTCGATTAAACTGGTTTTATCAAAATCAATCCCATCCATTACAACAGCATAGGCTGCAGCCAACCATTCAATTTCCAATTGATCCAATGTTTTCAATACAATGTCTTCTTGGAACTTATACCCTTTTAAAATTTGTTGTGCTTCTGCCAATTGTTTAGGGTTGTCAAGTATAAAAACAAGCACCATCGTGGTGAGTTGCCATTTTTTAAAAAGAGAGAACTCTTTTAAAGTAGCTATTAGATTGTCTATTGGGGTAAAAGATAAAAAGTAATTATGCCCTTGCGTTAATTCGTTTCTGGTTTCAGACAAATCCACCCATTCCAATTTAGGCAATAAGGATACAGGCAACCATGCATCTTGCATTTTTGTTTTGAAAGAAGGATATTTATTTCTTAGGCTATCGATGGCCCAATCATTGATACCAAAAGTAAAGACCGCTTTTTTAATGTATTTCTTAAAAGCCATCTGTTGTCTCCACCTAGTTATCAAAGAACTATTATGATGTAAATAAGGTGCAGAAAGTGGAATAAAATAATGGGGGAATTGACTACTCCCCTTTAGCTCGCTTCCAAAATGAATCACGATGGCATTGGTCACTTCACCCATTAATTTTTCGGCTTGGTGCATTTTTAAAATAGTCACATTGCCATAGGTAGTGAATAAGTCTTGATGCGCCAGCGGCACTTGATTGCCCACTATATAAAAATGTAAATGGGCCGATTTGGCTCCTACTTCAATGATATCCAACACTTTTTGGTATATAATATCGGAGGATTGAATGAAATCGGATTCGGTTAAAATGAATAAGCGCATATGCAAAACTACTGCATACTTAACAATTTATCCACCAATCATTTACTAGACCTAGTTGCTATTAAATGTGCCCTAACTTTGGACTATGGCAAAACACTTGCACCAATTAGATTTATTTGGCGTGGAAACGGCAGCGCCCGTTACCATTAAAGCACCCAAGGAGCATTTAACGGTATACAAAGCACCAGTAATTACAAGCAACCAAGAACTAAAGGAAGAGGCCTTGCCTACCGTATCAAGAGCCCCCATGTCATTAAGCAAAAATGCAAGCTTGCATAAAAGGGGTAGAAAATCATTTGCTTCTATGGATGCAGAAATCAACAACCTCCATATTCCAGCCTCAGAAGAATTGGTGAAAAAATTATACTACCCCATTGGAGAAGTAGCAGATTGGTTCAATGTAAATACATCCCTTATAAGATATTGGGAAAAGGAATTTAAACAATTGCAACCCAGAAAAACAAGAAAGGGGGATCGATTGTTTCGCGCACAAGACATTGAATTTTTAAAACAAATTTATTATCTACTTAGAGAAAAGAAATATTCTATAGAAGGAGCAAAAAATTATTTAAAGAACAATAAAGAAAAAGCAGACAAAGACATTTCTTTGTTAAATAGTTTAAAAGATATTAAATCCTTCTTGATTTCTTTGAAAGCGTCTTTGTAACTCCATGCTCATTGCTTCTAACTAACCTTTTTCTGCAAAATTAATTTGATGATTGCCTGCATAGGTGATGGCTGCTAAATTTAATTTTTCTCTTAGCATTTGAAATTCGAGCAAACTGCTTTGCATAGAAACATAACATTCCACATGAATCACATGAAATTGTTTTCCCGACTCTGATACAAATACAAATTGATTTAATACACTTGTTTCTTTTGAAATCTCTGCTCTTAAAAATTGAGTAAAATGAGCCAACTTGTCGGCAGAAGTTAAAACACTCAATTGCAAATCCATTTCAATTTTTCGTTCCGTTCTTAAACTAATGTTGTCAACAATGGTATCTACCATTTGTTTATTGGGTACCGAAATATAGGTTTTGTCTTGGGTACGAATGCGGGTACTACGTAAGCCAATTTTTTCGATGCTGCCTGTAAAGTTATTTACTTTCACTAAATCGCCTACGGTAAAAGGTTTGTCAAAAAATATAATAAAAGAAGCAATAATATTTTCAAGACTTTCTCTCATAGACAATGCCACTGCGGCTCCTACGATACTTAAGCTGGTAACTAAATTGCCAATGTTTTCGTTAAATACGTAATGTAAAATCAGTAAAAAGCCAATGATATAAAGTATGACTTTAAAAAAATCTCTAAAAAATAAAACCAATTGATCATCAGTTTGATCTTTTGTAAGCTTTGCCTTTTGTTCTAATACAATAGCAATAAATTCAAGCGTACGCAAACAAACTCGAATAAATAAAAGAATCAGGAAAAACTTAACTCCCGATTCTATCACTTGTTGAAGGGTTAATTTAAATAGATGAATGTTCCAGCTTTCTGGAAAATGAAGTTCATACAAAGCAACCACCGCCACCAAATAAATTAAAAATTGTTCAATAGGAACCACCAATCGGTGAACATGTGTTTTTCTTAATTCAGAATGATTTTTTTTATCAATCCAAGTATAAATGAGGCCAGCAAAAAAACGTGAAACAAATCTTTTTAATACAAATGCAGCCAATAATACAACCCCAATAATAATATAGGTTTGAAGTGAATTGTTTAAAAATGGTTGTTCTAAATTCATAATAAAAAATTTAATTAGCAAAACGTTCTACCCCTTCCACTCCAACAATTGCATTTGCTGTCCATCAAAAACACCATAGGTATTCAATCTTAACCAATCTCCTAAATTAATATAACGTGTATTTTCATGGATGGGCAAGTCAATGGCAAAATGACGATGGCCAAAAATAAAATAATCTACATTTACTTCCTTGGCCTTTTCTTTTGCATAAATGATCAACCATTCTTTGTCTTCTCCTAAAAAAACTTCATCAGAACTGCCCGTTTTAGCTCTGCTTTTTCCACTAAAATAGTTGGCTAGTTGAATGCCAAAATCAGGATGCATCCATCGAAAAAGAAATTGACAAATGGAGTTCGTAAATATTTTTTTCATACACTTATACCCCTTATCCCCTGGGCCTAGGCCATCTCCATGTCCAATAAAAAATTGCTTGGTACCCAAGGTAAAAATTTGGGGGTCAAAGTACACTTGTGCATTTAATTCTTTGCATAAATAGTCTTTCATCCACAAATCATGATTCCCTGTAAAAATATGCAATGCAATGCCTGCATCTGAAATCTGGGCCAAACAGCCTAGCAGCCGAACAAAACCCTTTGGGACCACCGTTTTATACTCAAACCAAAAGTCAAAGATATCTCCAACAATAAAAATAGCTGCAGCATCCTGCTTGGCATTATTTAAAAAATGAACCAAGCGCTCCTCGCGTTCACGACTGGCTACTTCATTAGGTGCACCTAAGTGAAAGTCAGATAAAAAATATACTTTTTTCCCCGCGGCCAATTCCATGAAGCAATTTGTTATGATGAATTAAAATTAATCTACTAAAAGTACTAATCTAAATGCTTTTCTACTAAAAAACAATATACTTCTTTAGGACCATGTACCCCTACTACCAAGGTTTTCTCGATATCAGCAGTACGACTAGGCCCTGTGGCAAAACTAATCATGGAAGGAAGCATGTCTGATTCATTTTTAAATTGAGCCAAACTATCTGAAATGTCAAATACCAATTGATGCGTATAAGCAATGCATATATGAATGGGAGCATAAACACTGCTAGTTCTTCCACTTAATTGTTGCGCGCTTAATACAATCGTACCCGTGCGTGCAATCAAATGTTCACATAAAGTAATGGAAGCATCACAACCAGCCAAGTCATCTGTAGTCACGGGGTCAAAACTAAATTCCTTCATGTCTTCTAACCAACCCGACTCAAGGGAATAAATTTTCTCCCATTTTTGTGCATGAATCAATTGAGCCAGTTTGTTCACTAACTCAGATTCATCTACGCAGTAAATAAATTTACCTAAGAGTTCTGTAAATTTTTGTGCAAAGTCAATGGCCAATTCATTTTCAGTAGGTATAAAAACAGGCCTATCTGAAATTTGTTCAGGAAAAGGCATGGCTACAGGGCTTTTTAAAGCCTTGGTGATCTTGTTTAGTATGTTTGCTCTAGCACTATTTGATTCCATCAAAATGTATTCAATTCTTAAGCATTGGGTTCTGGCAAAGTAATTTCAGGGACAACAGGTTCATTTGTTGCATCTTCCTTAGCAGTCTCATTCACCTTAGCAGGTTCTTCTACATCAAAAGTAACTACCTTCTCTTCTTCATAAGGACGCATGCCAATTAAAGCTTCCACATCACTTTTATGCAATACCTCTTTGTCTAATAATTCTTTGGCTAATTTTTCTACTTCCGCTTTTCTTAAAGTTAACAAATCAAGGGTGCGGTGATATGCAGCATCAATCATTTTGCGCACTTCTTCATCAATAATTTTTCCTGTCTCTTCGCTAAATGGTTTTTGAAAAGTATTTTCTTGAGAAGGATCGTAAAAACTTACATTGCCAATTTTTTCATTCATGCCATAAGTAGTTACCATGGAATAAGCCATTTTGGTAATTTGTTGCAAATCGTTGGAAGCACCAGTAGATATTTTTCCAAAGAAAATTTGTTCGGCAGCACGACCTCCCAAAGTCATACACATTTGATCGGTTAATTGCTCAATGGTATACAGGTATTGTTCTTTTGGTGTGTATTGCGCATAACCCAAAGCAGCCGTACCTCTTGGTACAATGGTTACTTTTAATAAAGGATAAGCATGCTCTAAGAACCAGCCACAAATTGCGTGACCAGCTTCGTGATAAGCAATCACTTCTTTTTCTTCTTTAGAAATAATTTTATTTTTCTTTTCCAAACCACCAATCACACGATCAATGGCATCTTGGAAATCTTTCATCTCCACACCCGTTTTACCTTTACGTGCTGCAATCAAAGCTGCTTCATTACATACATTCGCAATATCAGCACCCGCAAACCCTGGAGTTTGTTCGGCTAATTTATGAACGTCTAAATTTTCAGAAACTTTGATAGGTCCTAAATGCACTTTAAATATTTCTTCGCGACCTTTTACATCCGGACGGTCAATAGAAATTTGACGATCAAAACGACCTGGTCTCAACAATGCAGAATCTAATACATCTGGTCGATTCGTTGCAGCTAATATGATAATTCCTGTGTCTCCACCGAATCCATCCATCTCTACCAATAATTGGTTCAGTGTATTTTCACGCTCATCGTTGCTCATCATGGCGTTTTTACCACGTGCACGACCAATCGCATCAATCTCATCAATAAATATAATACAAGGCGCTTTCTCACGCGCTTGCTTGAATAAATCACGTACACGACTTGCTCCTACGCCTACAAACATTTCCACAAAATCAGACCCACTCAAACTAAAAAATGGAACCTGCGCTTCGCCTGCCATGGCTTTTGCCAATAAAGTTTTACCCGTGCCTGGAGGGCCTATTAACAATGCCCCTTTAGGAATTTTACCACCTAAAGCGGTATATTTTTTGGGTTGTTTTAAAAAATCAACAATCTCCATGACTTCTTCTTTCGCTTCTTCCAAACCCGCTACATCGGCAAAAGTGATATTAACTTTGGTGCCTCCTTTTTCAAATAAAGTAGCTTTTGATTTACCTACATTAAATATGCCACCTGGGCCACCACCGCTACCACCAGCGCCACCGCCCATTTTACGCATCAATAAAACCCAAACCACAACAATTAATACCAATGAAAAAACAGTGTTGGCTATAGGCCCAAACCATTCCCCTTCTTTGATGGTGTTCTGAGGTATCTCTGTAATATTATTTTGCTCGTAAAATTTTTGCAACCTGCTGTTAAAACTATTCCAATCGGTAACACTAAACTCAAATAAAGGAACGCCCTTTACTTTGGCTTTGGTCATTTTGGTTTTAAACTTCTGAACATAAAAATCTTTTTCAATGCTATCAGGTTTAATGTATACTCGAACGGTTTGCTTGTTGTCAACAAAATCTAAACGCTCCACATCCCCATGCAGCAACATGACTTGCTTAAACTCTTGTTCGGTCGTGGTGGTAATGTCTGGTGCCATTTGGAAAAAACGGGCAGACAATAAGGAGATGGCAATTAAACCATAAATCCAATAAAGATTGAATTTTGGCAATTTTGGCCCCTGTCCCATGGGGGAGCCTTGTTTATTTGAATTTTTATCAGGTGTCATTTGCTTCTATTGTATCTATGTTGTGTATTATAACAACAACTTTTAAAATTAGTTTTTTAATTCATGCATTTTTATGTCTGCATCGCTCCACATATCTTCCAATTGATAAAATCTTCTTGCTTCTGGGTGCATGATATGAACCACTACATTAATGTAATCAATGAGCAACCACTGAGCCGCTTGTTTCCCTTCACTTTTATAAGGCATTTCGGCACATTTGGTTTTTACCTCAAATTCTATAAAATCGGCAATGGCTTTTAATTGAGTGGTATTACTTGCTTCACAAATAATAAAAAAATCAGAAGTGGCTTCGTGAATTTTTTTAAGGTCTAGACTAAGAATGTTCTCGCCTTTTTTATCTTGGATAGCCTGAATAATGGTTTTGAAAATTTTAGAGCTACGGGTAATTTGAAGGGTCGACGATTTTGGTCGATTTTTAAGTGCGGTCAACGCAGAAATAGGTTCCAATGATGCTTTTATTTTATTGATTAAATGCTTGTTCGTCAAAACATTTTATTTGACTAAAATGATTCTAAACTAACTTTACAAAAATAGCAATTCGTTTGTTACCTACCACACCAAATATCAGTTTAGGGGAGCCGTTCATCGAACTTGCTTCTATTGATAGTACCAATATTTATGCCATGAACCTGGTGCACCAGGGTTTGGCCTTATCTGGCAGTTGCATTAGGGCTGCCTACCAGACCCAGGGAAAGGGGCAGCATGGTAGAAACTGGGAAAGTTCGGCTGGCTTAAACCTGCTCTGCTCCTATGTTTTAGAGTTAAAACAGTTAAATCCTGTTAAAATTTGGACCCCGGTCGATCAAATTGGCTTTTCAGCAGCTGTGGCCTTAGGGGTCCAATCCTTTTTTGAGGGATATGCAGGCCCAGAAACGAAAATAAAAAAGCCGAATGATATTTATTGGGGTGACAGAAAGGCAGGGGGTATTTTGATTGAAAATGTAGTAAGAGGGCAGGTTTGGACATGGTCTGTAGTTGGCATTGGCATCAATATCAATCAAGAGCTGTTCTCACAGGAAGGCGCTTATCCCATTTCATTGAAACAAATCACCCAACAAAACTTCGACCTGAATGAATTGCAAAAAGCATTGTCGTCCTCTTTAAAAACTGCTTTGATCGATTGGATAAAGATAGGAGAAGCAGCAACTTTAGAAAAAATGGAGGCACAATGTATCGTCCTAAAAAAGTAAAACAATAATTTTGAAAACATGAGTATCAAATTAACACAACATTCCAAAGGCGGCGGATGCGGATGCAAAATTTCACCGGCCGTACTTTCTGAAATTTTAGCAGCGCACAATGTAGGCGCAAAAAATAAAGTGCCTCAATTATTGGTAGGCAACGATAGCAGAGACGATGCAGCAGTGTATCAAATTGATGATACTACTGCAATGATAAGTACCACCGATTTTTTTATGCCGATTGTAGATGATGCATTTTCCTTTGGGCAAATAGCGGCAGCCAATGCCATCAGTGATGTGTATGCCATGGGTGGTAAACCTATATTTGCTTTAGCAGTTTTAGGATGGCCTTTGTCCAATCTGCCAGCAAGTGAAGCAGCAAAAGTAATGGAGGGTGCTCGCAAAACCTGTACAGAAGCAGGTATCGTGATTGCAGGTGGACATAGCATTGATAGTCAGGATCCCATTTTTGGATTGGTAGTAAATGGTTTAGTACCCATAGAAAATTTAAAAAGAAACGATACAGCACAAGCAGGTGACTTACTTATTTTAACCAAACCATTGGGCGTAGGCATTATGGCGACGGCGCAAAAAAGAGGGGTTTTAACAGAAACGGATTTGTCCTTTTTAGTCAACCAACTCACTACCATTAATAAAGCAGGAGAACCCTTGGGAAAAATAAAACAAGTGCATGCCATGACCGATGTGACAGGATTTGGTTTACTTGGGCATTTAACAGAAATGATGGAAGGAAGTAATTTGACAGCCGAAATTAGTTACAATAAAATTCCAATTATTCCAGCAGTAAGAAATTACATTGCCCAAAAAACAATCCCAGGCGCTACTGCAAGAAATTGGAGTTCCTGCAGTGCAGGCGTTGCTTTCGGAGCAGAAATAGATGAACAAGAAGCTACTTTATTATTGCCCGATCCACAAACCAATGGGGGATTGTTAATTGCAGTGGCACCGGAGGCTTTAGAAGAAGTACAAAACATTTTGCAATCCATGGGCATTGAATACACACAGCCTATTGGATTATGCATAAAGGCAAAAGAAAAAAGAATTTATATCACTAAAGATTAGTGAGTTGTATAATACCATCAAAGTAGCTTATTCAAAAATAAGATGGCCTTTGTTTTTGATTTGGTCTGGAGTAAGCTCCGCTACCAGTTGCACTCCTTTAATAGAACGCACCGTTTGTAAAATGTCATTTACTTTTTCATCTTCAATCCATTCCCCTCTTATCCACCAAATAAAATCCATGTGCTTTAATTCGGGCAATAAATATTCTCCGTCAAATTGATTGTGGTATACAAAATGCTGAATAGAAGTATTGGGCTCGTTGCCTTCATACATAGAAAAATAATACGTTCTATTTTTTCTTTTTAAAGCAATTTCATGATTGGGATTGAATCTAAATTCAAAACCCATGTATTGATTGAGTAAAATACAAAATTGATAATTCTTAATGGGCGCTGTAATGCCTAAAATACGAGAGCCTTCGAAATCACTTTCGTTAATGGCATCTTGATCTAGGATTAATTTACTACTCACATTATAAATTTAAACTTCTTCAAATATTAATACATTAAAATTCAATGTTTAATTTGGTCTCCACCTCTCCTCGCTTATAGATTAAAATAGTTTTGTCTCCTTTTTTAAATTTAGAAAGCGTAACCATATAAGCCATTACATCCACAAATTTATACTCCCCCAACTGAAGTAAAATGTCGCCTCCTTTCAATCCCAAACGCTCGGCCAATTTACCAGGAGTAGCCCCTTCAATACGCAAACCTGTACCCCTATAAGCGTAGTCCGGCATCACACCCAAACTCACTGAAAATTTATTGCTTTTACCCATCGATGTTTCTCGGGTAGTTAAAAAATCTAACGCGCCTAAATTGTTAGCGTTTTTAATAATCAAATTCACATATTGAATGATTGCAGCTTCACCTTCGTAATTAATTTTGTCCCAATCATCCGTCGCTTTATGATAATCACTGTGGCTTCCTGTAAACATAAATAAAACAGGTGTCCCACTTCTATAAAAACTAGCATGATCGCTAGGGCCCGCTCCAGCACTGTCTAAATTGGTCAGTAAAGCAGTCTTGGTTTGTGTTAAAATAGAAGCCCATTTGCTTGAAGTACCAAAACCTCCCACGGTTAATTTGCGTGCCGTATCATACCTACCCACCATATCCAAATTAATCATATAATTTAAATGGCCTTTATAGGTAGGATGCGCCAACCAATATTTGCTACCAAACAATCCTAATTCTTCCCCTGAAAAATGCACGATCAAATAGTTGTTGTTCTTGGGTGAATTTTTAGAAAGCATTTTTGCCAATTCAATTAAAGCACTGGTGCCACTTGCATTGTCGTCAGCACCATTTCGAATAGAAGTATTGATGTCTAATGCATTGTGGTCTTCATTGTAGCCAAGATGATCTAAATGAGCACCAATCACCACCGTATTGGCAACGTGGTTGTCTATAAAAGCAACTACATTATGGGCAGTACGCGTTGCATGTTCAAATTCAATGTTGACATTAATTTTATAGGTATCAATGTCATCATTAAAATATTTCATCCAACCATTTTTAGTGATGTAAATAACAGGGATAGGGAAAGAGGCTGCTGTGTCAAATTTATTAAACTGGATATTGTCAACAAAGGTTCCTTTATTGAATAAAAACAAAGCAATAGCTCCTTTTTGTTTTACTTGATTTGTAAATTCTATAAGCCATTGATTCAAATCAAAATGAGGATTGGTAACAGCTGCATCTAACACTTCATTTAAATCTTTAAACCAAACTTGTTTAGATTCATTTAAAGAAATCGCTGCATTAGAAGTAAATTTTCCAGGTCCACTATTTGATAAAGGAATAAATTCTTTTTCATACACCAACGCTTCATTATTGATTTTTAAAAAAGAACCAGCTGTTAATCTTTTACCTTCATCTATGGGAAAGGCCTGAATAAAACCATCTGTACCCATTGGTTGTAAGCCAAGTGTCTGGTATTGTGCAACAATATAATCTACTGCTTTTTTTTCTCCTACAGATCCAGCACGACGCCCCTCTAATGCATCACTGGCTAAATACTTAACATGATTTTGAATATGCTCAATAAGCAGTTTGTCTGCTTTTTTAAGTTTTTGTGCCATTGATAAAATTGGCAAAAGAACCCATAAAAATCCAAGTGTTTTACGCATGAGTGATCTGTTTATAGATGCAAAAATAAGAATGATTATTGTCATTTATCTCAATTTCTAATTTCGTAAGCTTTACCCAATCATTAAAGTTAGCTTTGTCACTCTATGAAACCTGGTTTACATATTGCACTAGTAGGCAACCCCAATAGCGGAAAAAGCTCGCTTTTTAACGCACTTACGGGTATGCACCAAAAAGTGGGCAACTTCCCAGGAGTTACTGTTGACAAAAAAACGGGGCAAATAGAACTAGCAGCTCAACCAACTACTTTAATCGATTTACCAGGAACGTATAGTTTTTATCCAAAAAGAGAAGATGAATGGGTCGCCTACAAAGTACTCATGGGCGTAGATCCCGATGTAAAGTCAGATTTAATATTGTTGATCGCCGATGCCAGTAACCTAAAAAGAAATTTGCTTTTTTGTAGTCAGATCATCGATTTAAAAATTCCAGTAGTATTGGCATTGACCATGAATGACTTGGCTGCTAAAAAAGGAATTAAAATTGACATTGCCGCATTACAAGACGATTTGGGCATCCCAGTAGTTGCCGTAGATGCCAGAAAAAACAAAGGATTGGTAGAATTAAAAAACGCATTGGCAAATATTATTCAAACAACGCGTTCAAAAAATCAGGAAAGTTTTATTGACAATAAAAAACTGGCCCCGGCCGCCATTGATGCCTTTAAACAATTATACCCAACTCATAGCGATTACGCTGCCTTGCATTATTTAATGCATCACGAAGCATTTCCTTTAGACCTTGAAATGCAAGCCGCAATTGAACAAATAAAAATTGAACACCATTTTAATCCTACCAAAACACAGGCACAAGAAATACTAGAAAGGTATGGCCACATACAAGAGATCATGAAAAGCCGAGTGGTAGAACCAGACCCATCTGCAAAGAAAAAAAGATCCGAAAAGCTCGACAATATTTTTTTACATAGGATAGGTGGTTATGCTATTTTATTAACTGTGTTGTTTGTTTTATTTCAATCGGTATTTTGGATGGCAAAATTCCCTATGGATGGAATAGAATGGATTTTCACGCATTTAACTACCTACCTAAACTCCATGCTGCCCAATGTTTGGTGGGAAGATTTATTGGTCAATGGTTTGGTAGCGGGTATTGGAGGCATTGTTGTATTTGTACCTCAAATCATGATTTTATTTGGGCTAATTACTTTGTTAGAGGATACAGGATATATGGCACGCATCAGTTTTTTAAGTGATAAGCTCATGCGTAAAGTAGGCCTGAACGGGAAAAGTGTCATGCCCATGATTAGTGGTTTTGCCTGTGCAGTACCTGCTATCATGAGTGCCAGAAATATTGAAAATAAAAAAGAACGATTGCTTACCATCATGGTTACTCCATTTATGAGTTGTAGTGCAAGATTACCCGTATACACCATACTCACATCATTGGTCATAGATCAAAAAATATATTTTGGATTTTTAAGCTTACAAGGTTTAGTAATGATGGGCTTGTATGTCATGGGAATTGTGATGGCTTTGTTAGCAAGTTCTGTATTAAAATGGTTTATTAAAATAAAAGAGAAAAGTTATTTTATTTTAGAGTTACCTGTATACCGAGCTCCACGTTGGAAAAATATAGCTACTATGATGATTCAAAAAGCAGGCATCTTTGTAAGAGATGCAGGTAAGGTAATTATAGTCATCAGTTTGTTGTTGTGGTTTTTAAGTAGCTATGGCCCAAGTGAGCCCATGAAAAAAGTAACGGATCATTATACACAACAAAAATCATTGTTAAAAAATACAGGGACCACAGCCAATCTTACTAGTGCAATGCAAATTGAAAAAGAATTTCGTACTCAAAAATTAGAAAATTCTTACGCGGGTATTTTAGGGAAAAAATTAGAACCAGTAATTGCACCTATGGGATTTGATTGGAAAATTGGAATAGCACTCGTTACCTCCTTTGCAGCAAGAGAAGTTTTTGTTGGCACTATGGCAACTTTATATAGCGTGGAAGAGTCAGACAATAGTTCCTTGAGAGAAAAATTAAAAGCGGCTGTAAGGCCCGATGGCACACCTGTTTATAGTTTAGCTGCCGCCTTGTCTTTAATGGTTTTTTATGTATTGGCCATGCAATGCATGAGTACCTTGGCCGTGGTAAAACGTGAAACACAAACCTGGAAATGGCCCACCATTCAGTTTTTCATGATGACAGGACTCGCTTATATGATGAGCTGGTTGGTATATGTAGTAGTGAAGTAGAAAAGAATATGCGCTCTTATCTATTTTTAACTTCCTCAAAAGCTTCATCATAATCGGTACGAATGGTGCCCATGATTCTATCCCAGAAAAGAAAATACAAACCATAATTACCTTTAAAATATTTATGGTGTTGATTGTGATTGACAGAGGTGTTGACCCATTTGCCAATAAAGTTTTTATTAAATCCTTTGGGATACAATTCCCAACCCAAGTGGCCATAAATATTATACAAAATAGATAATAAAAAGAAAATTGCAATATGAGATTTGTGAATAGGGATGGTAAATAAAAACACTACAAAAATGCCCACTTCAACAATCGATTCTAATGGATGAAACGCATAAGCAGCCCAGGGGGAAGGGTTGGTAGATTTATGATGTACCAAATGCATAATATGAAATAAACTTTTATGATGCATGATTCTGTGGGTCCAATAAAAATAAGTATCGTGCATGATAAACATGACAGGGAAAGCTAAAAAATAATACAGCCAGCCATGATCACTAATGTTTTCGTATAATGTTGTATAAGGCCTTACTGCAATATTTGCAATAAAAAAAAGAGGTATCAATGAGAAAATAAAAATCGTAATAGTACTATAAAATATTTCGCGCAAATAATCGGCGTTTTTAGGAAAAAGTGATTGTATTTTTTGTTTTATTATTTTATTTTTCAAAATAATATAAAATAATAAAAAAACACTCCCGGCAATTAAATAATACCTGCTTGCAACTCTTTCTAAAAAAAATAAATACTTATCAAATTGAATGTTCATAATAGTAGGCAAAGTTAATGAAAAATGAAATTGACTTATAAAGAAGTGTATTATATTATTTTACAACTGACGAAATTTCAGATTTTAATATCAAAATATCTTCCTTAATGCGATCAATTTCTAGGGATACAGTGCCATTGTAAACACCCCTAATACGACGATGTTGATCTACTAAAATAAAATTTTCAGTGTGTAAAAATTCATTGCCAGATTGATAAAACCCCACCGAATCTCCTGCAAAATATTGTTGTTTGGCTAATGCGTATATTTTATTTTTATCTCCTGTGAGTAAGTGCCATTTTTTGGAGTCCACTTGATGAATGTTCGCATATTGTTTTAAAACAGGTACAGCGTCCATCTCAGGTGTAACCGAATGTGAAAGCAAGCGTATCATTGAATCATTTTTAAAAGCTGCTTGTAATAAAGACATATTCGTTGTCATCTTAGGACAAATACCCCTACACTTGGTGTAAAAAAAATTAGCAATATAAATTTTCCCTTCTACCTCCTTTTCAGTTATGATCTTTCCATCTTGATCTATAAAAGAAAAAGCGGGAATGCGATGAATTTTGGAGTACTGACTATCCTCCTTATTGATCCATTCTGGGGTCCAATCAGCATGATTAAAATAAGGCAGTGTTACGATACTGTCTTGCCTATTATCTGAATTGATATTCGTGGAATTATTACACGCCATCAAAATAAATAAAACTAAAACAAGCAAATTTTTATATTTTAACATCCCTCTTATTTAATTGTATTATCTAAAGAATCCTTAGGTGTCATGCATAATTTTAATCCAATCAGGCCATATCTTTTCCCTTGCTTAACTACATAATTGGCACGAATGACCCCATTGTCCCACCACATTTTTTGACTCCCATTTTCAAAGCCCATACTATAATGAAAAGCTTTATAGGCTTGCCCATTGGCATACCATTCATTGGCTTCGCCATCGTGTTCACCCTGGGTAAAATAAAATTCAAATCTGGGTTTGCCATCTTCCCAAAAACCAAGTTGTTTGCTCACTTTTTTGCCTAAGTGAAAAATCCTCCACTCTAGTAGCTGATGATTCGGGTACCATTTTTTAAATGCCCCTTCCTCTAACCCATTTAAATAATGTCCAATCATAGATGTATCTCCATTGGGGTAGGTATTAAAAATGGTTCCACTAAATTTAGTGGCATGAAAAAAGAGGGTATCTTGATGCATTTGTAAAAAACGATCCTGACTAGAGATGATTAAATTTGGTGTAGAGCTACTATTGACATCCATCTTTTTACTTACAGGATTACATGCTTGAAAAAAGATACAAGTAATAATAATTATACTATAAAATATAATTTTCATTTATTGTGAAATAGTACCTGGAGTTCCATAATAGCCCTGGCCATTGATGTATGGATCGGTAGCGGTTATATGGTAATGATAAATACCATTAGGATAATCCATCGTGGCTGAAGTATGACCATGAAATGAATCCAATTTTGAATTGTCAATGGCAACTCCATTTTCTTCAGGTCCATAAACCGGAAAACCATCTAATAAAAAACCTAATAAAGACGACTTGGTAACTTTTACAGTTGTTAAATAAAGTGGCTCCACATGATAATGATACTGACCCGTTGGCGCTGGATGCCCCCAATACCTATCAAAAGAAACTACCTCACCAGTTAAGGGTTGACTGGGGCCTGCATATTGATTAAAAAATGGAACGCCATTCAATGACACGCCAATAGCTCCTAATGCAGTTGGCGCATGCGTACTAGCCATTTTTGGATCTACAGGAATTTTAAATACATAGGCCTTTTCTACAATTGAATTTGGATTTTTTACAAAATTGTATCCACCAAAAGTAGTGCCAGTGAAATTGTCATACAATGCATTTGTAGTTGCATAATAGGAACTTTTGTGATCGGGTAAACCAACAGATTTTATAGTAATAAAAGTACCATCTGAAGTAACACTACTTGCTCCATAAATTTTTTTGTAAACATCAGGTACCATAGCGCTTGATGGATTACTAGCGGTTGTAGTGGAAGTAGTAGTTGAGCTTTTAGAACAAGCTGCTATTAAAAATGAAAAGCCGACGACAGTAAAAAACTTGGATGGCATACTAAAAGATTAATTGATAGATATGCAAATATATCAAAAGGTCTATGTAATTACCAGCCACTAATGGCTAGTATTTCTTTGGTATGGTCTTTCGTATCGGGTTTATCAATAATATGTTTAACAATACCCGCTTCATCAATTAAAAAAGTAGTACGTGAAGTGCCCATATAAGTGCGGCCCATAAATTTTTTCTGCCCCCATAAATTGTATTTGTCTACAATTTTTTTGTCTTCATCCGCTACCAAAGAAAAAGGCAGGTCGTATTTAGCAATAAATTTTTCATGAGATTTTACCGAATCCACGCTCACGCCTAACACCTGTAAGCCTTTCTTAAGCAAGGCTTTGTAATTGTCACGCAAATTGCAAGCTTGTGCGGTACAACCTGGTGTATCGTCTTTTGGGTAAAAATAAAGGACTAGCTTTTTGCCTTTAAAATCTGCTATCGAAACGGTATTGCCATGCTGATCAACGCCTTTAAAGGCCGGTGCTTTAGAACCTTCTTTAATAACTGCCATATACTTGAATTGGCGGTGAAGATAGCATTTAAAAAGGACAAAAATGTTTAGGGTTAAAATGGGTCAAATTCGGGCAAATTTTAGTAGGTT
>CANCSS010000026.1 GCA_947380905.1 Chitinophagaceae bacterium
AAGTCAACCAATACTGGAGCTGCTACAAATATAGAAGAGTAGGTACCAGTGATTACCCCAATTAACATAGCAAATGCAAAACCTCTTGTTACTTCTCCACCAAAGATGAATAAGATTAAGATGGTTAAGAATACCGTTAAGGAAGTCATAATGGTACGACTTAAGGTTTGGTTGATCGCTTTATTGATGATAGATGCATTGTCTGCGCCTTTCATTAATTGGCTGTCTTCTCTAATACGATCGTAAACAATTACGGTATCGTTCATAGAGAATCCAATTACGGTTAATACGGCTGCAATAAAGTGCTGGTCAATTTCTAATGGGAATGGAACCACTTTTCTTAAGAAGCTAAATACAATCAATGTTACAAACACGTCATGTAATAAAGAGAAAATGGTACCCAAAGAATATCTCCAATCACGGAAACGAATAAAGATGTACAAACAAATCGCAATTAAGGCAAAAATAGTAGCCTTGGTCGCACCTGCTTTTAAATCTTCTGAAATCGTTGGTAATACAGTTTGAGAACCTTGTTTGTAATTGGTTTCAAATTCTTTATAAGTTGTACCAGCTGGTATTTGTTTACTTAATCCTTTAAATAACAAACCTTCTACTTCTTGATCAATATTATTTCCTTGTTCTTTAATTTTATAAGAAGTAGTAATGTTGATTTGATTTTTAGTATCTATTGTTTTAATAATAGGGGCTTCTCCAAATACTTTTTTCAAATCGTCTCTTACTGATTCAATGTTAACTGCTTTGTTGAATTTAATTGTATAACTTCTTCCTCCAGCAAATTCAACCCCTTGGTCAAATCCGTTAAAGAAACTAGCAATACCCATTACCAATACCACTGCTGATAACATATAAGCATACTTTCTAAATTCAATAAATTTAAAAGATGCGTGTTGGAAAATCTTTCTAGAGACGCCAGTGAAATATTCGAAGTGTCTGTTTTTGCTGGTATAGATATCTGTTATTAAACGAGATACTAAAATTCCGCAGAACAAAGACAATAAAATACCAATGATTTGAGTGGTAGCAAAGCCTAATACAGGGCCTAATCCAAAATAAGCCAATATACAAGCTGTTAAAAGGGTAGTAACGTGTGCATCCAATACAGGAGACATAGAACGTTTATAACCATCTGTAACGGCCAATTGATAACTCTTACCTTTGGTTAATTCCTCTTTTATTCTTTCAAAAATAATTACGTTGGTATCTACCGCCATACCAATGGTCAATACCAAA
Organism: Chitinophagaceae bacterium; assembly: GCA_947380905.1. Taxonomy (GTDB): domain Bacteria; phylum Bacteroidota; class Bacteroidia; order Chitinophagales; family Chitinophagaceae; genus Sediminibacterium. The sequence goes on from CANCSS010000026.1 coordinate 1,252, forward strand.
CCGGCTATACCAGGTGCAGTTAGTGTAAATCCAAGTGCACTTAATATACCGATGGTAAAAAGTAAGTTTAAAATTAATGCGATGTTGGCAACCCAACCTCCCGTGTTAAAGTAAAGTAACATCAAAGAGAAGATGACTAAAAATGCAATACCAAATGCCATAGCACCTCCTTGAATAGAAGCTTTACCTAAAGTAGGACCCACTTGTTGTTCTTGTACAATCTTAGCAGGGGCTGGTAATTTACCACTCTCTAAAATTTCAGCTAAATCTTGTGCTGTTTTTAAAGAATAGCTTCCAGATATTTGCGAGTTACCCGTAGTGATGGCGTCATTAACATTAGGAGCCGAGTAAACGATATTGTCTAAAACAATCGCAATAGGTTTGCCAATATTTTTACCTGTCATTCTTGCCCAAATACCCGTACCCATTTTATCCATGTTCATTTTAATGGCAACACGACCTCTTTCATCAAAATCTTGTGCAGCATTGGCAACATGATCGCCTTCTAATTCAGCTTGACCATTTTCCAATGTTTTGATAGCATACACAGGAACCACGTCTTTTGTTTTTGCATCTTCTGATTCCATTTTACCATACATGAAAACCAAATTCGATGGGAATTTTGATTTCACTTCGGCCATAGCCAAATAGCTATTTAATTTACCAGTATCTTTTTTCAAGATGTAGCCAATTTCAGCAGGGAATATATTTTGACCATTCTTTCCTTGGTAAGGTTGGGTAAACTGTACCGTTCTTAACAAAGGATTTTTGTTTGGATTTAATTTTGAAGTATCAGCTTTGCCAGCTGCATTAGAATCTTTGATGCCATTCAAACTAGCTTCAATGGCTTTGTCTGCAGCAATGATTCCATTTTGAAAATCTTTATTTTCAAAAGTATATACTTCAAAAAATTGCAAGTTGGCAGTAGACTGTAAATAAGAACGAACACGCTCTTTATCGGTTACACCAGCCAATTCAATATTGATAATGCCTTTAGTAGCATCAGGATTGATATTAGGAGAAGCCAATCCAAAACCGTCGATACGTGTTCTTAAAATTCGATAGGTATTGTTAAAGGCTTGAGTAGCTTGTTCTTTTAAATAAGTAGCAACCACGTCATCAGAAGCGTCAAATTTTAATTTACCATTGCTTCTTGTAGCAAATAAAGGAGCCAATTTGCCGGTAGGGTTTAAACTGCTGTATTCTTCTCTAAAAATAGAAATAAGATCAGCTTTGCTGTTGGCCTTTTTTGCCACTGCATTTTTCAAAGCAGTATTAAAAGTTGGATCCTTGGTAAAGTTGGCCAAGGATTTTATTAATCCATCCAATCCCACTTCCATGGTTACACTCATACCGCCTTGTAAATCAAGGCCTAGCATTAATTCTCTTTCTTTGGCAGTACCATATGTGACCATACCAAAAGCCAATTTCGTGTCTTTGGTGCTGTCCAATAATCTTTTATAGTAGACTTTTTGAATATCATTCAAACTATCGTTGTATAACAATTGTTCTTCTTTGTTAGCAGGGTAAACTTGCTCTGCTTTTGGGAACTTTTTTATCCAAGTATTGGCTTTGGCTTCCATTGCTTTTTCATGGTTTCTTACAAACAATGTAAATGACAATTGATAAAGACAAATTAAAATAAGCGCAAATGTAAAAAAGCGTACTAATCCTTTGAGTTGCATAATAGTGTGGTTAACTGATTTTTAGTCGGCAAATATAATGGAAACGGGCCAAAATTAAGGCTAAAAAGCCATTATTTTACTGCGCTCAACTTGATGTCAAAATAGAGTGGAGCATTCCCTGGAATGGGACCAGATCCACTAGATCCATATCCTAAAGAGGAGGGAATAAGCACTTTGATTTCTCCACCAACACCAATTTTAGGAACCGCGATTTGCCAGCCTTGAATTAAGCTATTTAATGCATAAGTGATGGTTCCAGCATCAAATTGCTTGCCATCCATTAAAGTGCCTACATAAGTTACTGTAACTGTATTAGTTACAGTAGGATGGGTGCTATTGCCTGCGGTAATAATTTGATACAATATTCCACTGGGATCGGTCGTGTAAGTTAAATTATTGGTCTTGGCATAAGTGATCATTTGATCTTGTTCACTAGCTCCGGATTTGCTACAAGAGGAAATTGAAAAAAGGGCAAAAATGGAGCAAAAAAGGGCAATTATTGCTAGAAAAGAGGCTTTTTTGGTGATTTTTGGGGTAAAATGGGTCATTTTTTGTTTTTTAAATTTTTGATTTCATGGAACCTTTGTTCATTCATTTCAAAGGTAAATTGTTGATAGATCCAAGCAAAGCCAAAAGAGAAGATAACTATGGCAATTAACATCCAAATTCCATTGCCACTTCTATTGGCTATCATATTGGCTCTTTCATACCAGCCTAGCTCGGTAAGGATCAAAATGAGTATTCCAAAGAGTAAACTCAAACTTAATCCTTTTAAAAAGGGTTTGCGTTTAAAATGGGGCAAGACTCGATCTTTTTCCCATTGTAAGTAAAATTTTTCCTCCTCCGGGCTAATCATAGGGCAAATTTATGCTTTGATTGTTAAATTAGACATTCATTCCTTACATTTAATTTTTAAACGAAATGGATTAACAAAATATTAAAAATTGCGTATGAAATCTTTTTTTACAAAATGGGGGCTTACAGTTAGTTTGGTTGTAATTACCATTCACTTTTTAGCTCAATTGTTTGGGGAAGAATATAAGTTGATAGAAGGAATTAGTAAGGCACTGTTTTTACCAACTTTAATCATGTATTTGTATGTACAACCCAATGTTTCCAATAAGCCCGGTAAAGGCTTGGTGATGATTGGATTGGTGGGCTCTTTTTTAGGGGATGTGTTTTTGATTTCAAAATCACTTTTTATTCCTGGGATGATTGCCTTTATGATGACCCATGTATGTAATATTTTATTTTTTAGCAAAATATATAGCACCAAAAAGCCAAAGGCTACTATTTTATATGCAGCTGTATTTTTATTGGGTAGCTTTTGTGTGTTTATGTATTTACAATTAAGTGGAGGAATGGGAAAATTAATTTACCCTATACTAGTATACATGGCACTTATTTCTTCGGCGGCACTTATGGCGATACATGTGTCTAACAATAAGCCTACTAAAATTATTGCCAATAACTTTTGGATACCAGGCATGTTATTTTTTTTAGCATCGGATTCTATATTGGCATTTAATAAATTTGATTGGTCTAGAAATGCACCTGTTGAAAATATCGGATTGGTTATTATGATTACGTATGGATTGGCACAGTTTTTATTGGTCAAAGGGTTTCAATTGTATTTTACAACAAAGGCTACTGCGGAATAAAATTCTAATACTAAGAAGCATAAAAAAACCTCCCCCCGAGTATCGGGGTGAGGTTTTTTTTATATCATGATGCGAAAAATCGCGGTCAATATTAGTAACCCATACCACCCATGTCAGGAGCATGTCCACCGCCTTGTGGAGCAGCTGCAGGAGCTGGTTTGTCAGCAATCACACACTCTGTTGTTAACAACATAGAAGCAATAGAAGCTGCATTCTCTAAAGCAACTCTTGTTACTTTAGTAGGGTCGATAACGCCTGCTTTGAATAAGTTTTCGAAAACTTCTGTTCTTGCATTAAATCCAAAGTCATCTTTTCCTTCTTTGATTCTTTGAACAACAATAGAACCTTCGATACCACTATTCTTAACAATTTGACGAAGCGGTTCTTCAATCGCACGACGCACAATTTGAATACCAGTATTTTCATCTTCGTTGGCACCTTTTAATTTTTCTAAACTTGCTACGGCGCGAATGTAAGCAACCCCACCACCTGGTACGATTCCTTCTTCTACTGCAGCACGTGTTGCATGTAAAGCATCGTCTACACGATCTTTCTTTTCTTTCATTTCAGTTTCAGTAGCTGCTCCAACATATAGTACGGCAACTCCACCACTTAATTTAGCCAAACGCTCTTGTAATTTCTCACGATCGTAATCGGAAGTAGTATTTTCAATTTGCGCTTTAATTTGATTTACACGAGCAGTGATGTCTGCTTTTTTACCTTTACCACCAACGATAACGGTATTGTCTTTGTCTATAGTAATAGAACTTGCTTGACCTAAATAAGTTAAGTCGGCATTTTCTAATTTGAAACCTTGTTCTTCGCTGATCACAGTTCCTGCAGTTAAGATAGCAATGTCATTCAACATTTCTTTTCTGCGATCACCAAAACCAGGTGCTTTTACTGCAGCAACTTTAATAGTGCCACGTAATTTATTTACCACCAAAGTAGCCATTGCTTCGCCTTCTAAATCTTCAGCGATGATTACCAATGGACGACTTGTTTGTGCTACTTTCTCTAAAATATGTAAGATGTCTTTCATTGCTGAAATCTTCTTGTCATAAATTAAGATGTAAGGATTTTGCATTTCTGCTTCCATCTTTTCGCTATTGGTAACGAAGTAAGGAGAAACATATCCACGGTCAAATTGCATACCTTCTACTACATCTACTGTAGTATCAGTACCTTTTGCTTCTTCAACAGTGATAACACCTTCTTTACCCACTTTGCTCATTGCAAGAGCAATCAACTTACCAATTTCATTATCGTTGTTAGCAGAAATAGAAGCTACTTGCTCAATCTTTTTAGCGTCGTTTCCAACTGCTTGAGATTGTGACTTTAAACTAGCTACTACTTTTTCAACTGCTTTGTCAATACCGCGTTTCAAATCCATTGGATTGGCACCAGCAGTAACGTTTCTTAAACCTTCACCAATGATAGCTTGTGCTAAAACAGTAGCAGTAGTAGTACCATCACCAGCTTGATCAGCGGTTTTGCTTGCTACTTCTTTAACCATTTGAGCACCTATGTTTTCGATAGGGTCTTCTAAGTCAATTTCTTTTGCAACAGAAACACCATCTTTAGTAATAGAAGGTGATCCAAATTTCTTTTCAATAACAACGTTACGACCTTTTGGTCCTAAGGTTACTTTTACGGCGTTGGCTAAAGTGTCAACTCCTTTTTTCATTTTATTTCTCGCTTCTAAGTCGAAAAAAATCATTTTAGACATATAAACTTATTTTATTTCGTTAATTAATAAATCTGCTTCTAACAATTATACAATTGCCAAAATATCGCTTTCGCGCATGATCAATAAATCTTGACCTTCAATTTGGATTTCTGTTCCAGCATACTTGCCGTATAAAACGGTATCGCCTACTTTTACAGTTACAGGTTCGTCTTTCTTGCCTGTACCAGCTGCTACAATGACACCACGTTGTGGTTTTTCTTTTGCAGTATCAGGGATGATGATTCCTCCAGCTGTTTTTTCTTCTGCAGCGGCAGGCTTAACAATTACTCTGTCATGCAGAGGAGTAATGTTTAATTTCTTAGCCATACTTTATCGTTTTTTGTTTATTAATAAATATTGTAATTCCATTACATCGATAACCGTGCCACTGAAAAATTTACAGCCACAATAGGTCAAATTTTCAGTTTTAAGGTTTTTTCTGCGTAAGGGAAGCAAATCTATGCCTAAAATTGCATGATTTGCAAAGGTTTATGGTAAAAAATGGCAGTTTTTACCAATTATTTGGATAGATTTGCAGCCGCTTAGCTCTTATACATATGATGAACCGAAGAAATATTAGAATTAAAGTAATGCAGGTCTTGTACATGGTGGAAACCCAAAATCAAGGCAATCCCAATGCTTTACTCCAAAAGGAATTTGACAAAACCCGTAATTTGTTTCTATTCCTGGTTCATTTGCTACACCAAGTAGCCTTGTATGCCGAAGTAGAATCTCAACAAAGATCTTCCAAAAATTTACCCGATCAAGCCGATTTGTCGGTGAATATCAAAGTGGCAGGCAATAGTATTGTTTGGCAAACCATTGAATCTGAATCCTTTAAAAAGGCCTTGGCCTTGGTCAAACCTCAGCAATGGTTGGAAGGCGATTTGGTGAAAACAATTTTTAGAAATTTGTCCGAATCGGACCTGTACAAAAGCTATATTTTAGAAGAAAGCAGAGACAAAGCCAAAGAGAAAGAAATACTTAAATACATTTTTGGTACCATGATCATAGAATCGGAAAGTACGTTGGAATATATTGATGAGCATTTTAGCAATTGGGAAGATGAGGGCGATATGATGATTGGTTTTGTATTGAATTATTTACAAAAACCAGGGTCCATTGATTTTATGGATTTAGTAGGGGCCGAAAAAATGAAATTTGCCAATGATTTGTTGCAAACCGCCATGGATAAAAAGGAATACACCGAAGAAGTTATTAAGCCAAAGTTGAACAATTGGGATATGGAGCGTATTGCCGTGATAGACATGATATTACTTCGTTTGGGCGTTTGTGAATTATTGTATTTTGATACCATTCCAACTAAGGTGACCATCAATGAATACATTGATTTAGCCAAAGAATACAGTACCGAACAAAGTGGTCATTTTGTAAATGGCATATTGGATAATATACATAAAGAGTTGGTGGGGTCGGGTAAAATTCAAAAAATAAGTCACAAAACAAAAGAACCCAAAAAGTAAGTCTATCAAATTCTATAAACCGGTTATAAGGTTTAGTATTATATTTGCAAGAGCTGTTTTTAAAAACGCTATTTTAAAAATAACAGTAGAACAAACAATAAATAAACAATCAAATAAATTAAAATGACACAAATTTTATTACAAGCGCCTCCTCCAGGTGGTGGAACTTTTCAATTGGTAATGTTAGGTGGTATTGTATTGGTATTCTGGTTTTTCATGATTCGTCCACAAGCTAAAAAAGCCAAAGAGCAAAAAAAATTCATTGATACAATGCAGAAAGGAGACAAAGTAGTCACCATTGCAGGTATTCATGGTGTAGTTAATAAAGTAAACGAAGACAATACCATTCAATTGGAAGTAAGCCCAGGAAGCTACTTGAAAATTGAAAGATCTTCTATTAGTTTAGAGTGGTCTCAGGCAATCAACAAATAAAACATTTGTTTAAATAAAATTAGAATCCGAAATTGAGACAACTCATTTCGGATTTTTTATTTCATTATGGCAGCAATTATTGGATTAACAGGAGGCATTGGGGCGGGAAAAACAACCGTGGCGCAGGTATTTAAGACCTTGGGCATCCCTGTTTTCAATGCCGATGTAGTAGCGAAACAATTAATGCAAAATAGTCCCATCATTAAAGCACAACTTATTGCCACATTTGGGGACAAAGTGTATGCAGCCACTGGCGAATTAGATAAAACTTATTTAGCTGGACTTGTTTTTAAAGATGCTTATCAATTGGAATTGTTAAATGCCATTGTACATCCGGTGACCATTCAGGCAGCTAAGGATTGGGCGGCAACACAAACAACTCCTTATGTTATTAAAGAAGCAGCCTTGCTATTTGAATCGGCTGCAGCAGAAGGGATGACTGCTGTTATTGGAGTAGCTGCTCCAATCAATTTACGCATTCAAAGAGTGATGCAGCGCGATGCTTGTACCAAAATAGAAGTAGAGCAAAGAATGCACAATCAAATAAGTGATGCTATTAAATTAAAATTATGCGATTGGGTAATTGAAAACAACGATCAAGATTTAATGATCCCGCAAGTACTTAAAATACAGGAAGCCATTTTGGCCAAGTTGGCTACTTTATAATTTTATAACACCATCGTTTTAATCTTCCTTCAAAATCAAATGGGGTAGTGGCTTTGGTAATGTCCTTGATTTGTTTTGAATGAATTTGATCTGCTTCCAAAATAAATTTAGAGTAGTTGGTGCTAAAATACATAATGCCTCCAGGTTTCATGGCTCTTAAAACATCATTGATGAGTTCGACATGGTCTAGTTGAATGTCTAGCACAGATTTCATTCTTTTACTATTGCTAAAAGTGGGTGGATCCATTACCACCAGATCGTATTTGTTGCTGGGCAAAGTTTTTAAATATTGTTTTACATCGGCGTGCACAAATTGGAAAGCGACTATATTTTTTAATTGATTGAGTGCAAAATTTTCCTCACTCCAACTTAAATAGGTTTTTGATAAGTCCACCGATGTCACTGTTTTAGCGCCCGCAGCTGCGGCATACACCGAAAAGGAACTGGTATAAGAAAATAAATTTAAGAATTCGGTATCCTTGGCTTCGGCTTGCACCATTTGACGCGTCAATCGATGGTCTAAAAATAAACCACTGTCTAAATAATCGGTTAGGTTTACCAAAAATTGTAATCCATTTTCTTGAACGGTGATGATTTTAGATTCGGGGATGGCTTCGTCTTTTTCATATTGCTCTTCCTTGTGGTCCATTCTTTTTCGTACTCTTAAATACATATGATCGATTGCAATACCAGTAATGGCGGTAATGATCGTTTTGGTATCTGCCAACCAAATGTCATGTTCTTCATCGGTTAATGCATGACGACGGTTGTATTCGGCAATATAAATATAGTCCTCGTAAATTTCGACGCAGATAGGGTATTCGGGCAAATCATGATCGTACAAACGCCAACAACTTATGTTTTGTCGTTTGGCTTGTTTTATTCGATGCTTGTAATTCTTAAGCAATCGATTTTCAAACATTTGTAATTTCTCGGGTGTCACTATTTTAATTTAGCCAATGCTACCTTAATTCTAGCCCAGGCTTTTTCTATATTGGCCATGTTATTGGCAAAAGAGAAACGTACACAATTGGGTTCTCCAAAAGCATCTCCCATTACGGAAGACACATTGGCTTCATTTAAAATATACATGCTAAAGTCGGGCGCATTGGTAATGGTAGTAGTGCCGTCTGATTTGCCATAGTAAGCACTGACATCAGGAAAAACATAAAAAGCGCCTTGGGGTGCAAAGCATTTGAAACCTGGAAGGTCGTTGACCAAGGCCAATGTTTTTTCACGACGACGCGTAAATTCTTCGGTCATTGCAATGGAGGGTTTTAAATCTCCAACCAAGGCAGTCACTGCCGCTTTTTGGGTAATACTAGATGTGCCAGAAGTAAATTGTCCTTGTAATTTTTCCATGGCTTTGGCTACTTCTACATTGGATGCAGTGTAACCCAAACGCCATCCGGTCATTGCAAAACCTTTGCTTAAACCATTGATCACAATTACTTGGTCTTTGATATCCGCAAATTGCGCAATGCTTTCATGCTTGCCAATAAAATTGATGTATTCGTATATTTCATCAGACAAAATGGTAATGCCTGGATACTTTTTAAAAAGATTAGCCAAAGCAGCTAATTCCTCTTTGCTATATACAGCACCAGAAGGATTACAAGGAGAAGAGAACATAAATACTTTGGTCTTGGAAGTAATGGCAGCTTCTACTTGAGCAGGACTTACTTTAAATCCATCTGCTACGGTACTTCTTATTTCAACTACTTTACCACGTGCAATTTTTACCAGTTCAGAATAAGTAACCCAATATGGAGTAGGAATAATTACTTCATCGCCATCGTCTACCAAAGCTAAAATTGCATTGGCTAAACTTTGTTTGGCTCCTGTAGAAGTAACAATGTTTTCGGGTTTATAGTCTAAATTATTGTCGCGTTTTAATTTGCTGCAAACGGCTTCTCTTAAATCGGCAAAACCTGCTACAGGAGTATAGTGACTCCAATTGTCATTGATGGCTTTGATAGCGGCATCTTTAATATGTTGAGGAGTATCAAAGTCGGGCTCGCCCAAACTTAAGTCAATAACGTCTTTGCCTTGGGCTCTTAATTCACGGCCTAATTTGGCCATTTTTAAAGTTTCTGGCTCACTGAATCTGTTTAATAAAGAGGATAAAATCATGTTTGCTAATTTGAGTTACAAATTTCGCAAATAAATCGCAAACAGCCGTAAGTTTTACAGTAAGTTGGGAGATTAATTATTCCCTATTTGTTAATATCTACTTTGCTGCATTCAGGAGCGCGTCAAAATTGGGTAAAAATTCTTTTTTACGCTTTAATTCATAGTCGTAAATCAACTGACCAAAGTTTTTATAAAAAGGGTAGCCTACGGTATCATAGTCATATTTGCTATCATTGAGTATGCCATCGCTATTGCAATAAATAACAGCACTTAACATAAATTCAATCTTCTTTTCGGGGTCCATCACATAAGCAATGTCTAATAAGAATCCATAAGCATCGCCCACTTTATTAAATATTTTAATATTACTAGGAAAGGGGCCTTTGGCCGAACCGGTGTATAAGAATTTACAATAGGCTGGCCAATAATTGGCCGTATCATAAGTAGGGTATTGCGATTCGGTAGGTAAAGTATGCATCCAATGCAATAAAAAATTACGATCTTCTTTGGTTAAATTAAATTGTTGCTTTTTGGGTGTTTGATCAAAAAACAGCACTGATTTTAAAATATGAGTAAGGTCGCTTAAATAAATTCTATTTTTTTCTGAAAAATTCAATGGGCCTTTGATTAAGGAGTCTTGGTTGTTTAAATAAGCGTTTCCAATATAAGCATGGTAATTAGGCAGGCTGTCTTTATTCAATTGGGCAGGTTGGTGATAAATAATTTTTCCTTGGTCATTGTAAAAATCAATGGCTTGGGTGTTTCTATTTTCAACTGCGGTTCGCCCCAATTCCAATCTATTTCTAATGTATACATCTTGATACCCTTTGGCTGCTAACTTTTCATGAACGGTGTGTGGAGTTACAAATTCAAACAATCTGTTGGCGGCATTGTTGTCACTCACTAAAAATATTTCTTTAATGGCTTGTTCGATATTTTGTGTGCCATCGATTGCATAGGGGTTGTTGTAGATGGGTTCTTGTCTTGCGGTGACACTGTCATAAGTCATCAAGGTAGATTTTGTCAAGCCTTTGACTTTTAAATTGTTTATTTTTTCTAAGGCTAAAAAAGCCAATGGCATTTTAACCGTGCTGGCTGGATAAAAATATTCTTTTGGGTTTAGTCGGTAAGTATATTCCTTAAAATGAGGAAGGTTATTTTTATCTCGATTGATTTGAGTGTAAATGATTTGAAGATGGTAGTCGTTAGGGTGTGCTAAAATAGTGCCAAACTGAGCAGGTTTTTGTTGCATCAATTCTTGCAATAAATTATTGCCAACTTGCGCCTGTGAGTTTAGCACAAATAGGGTGAGGGATAATAATAAGACGCTGCGTTTCATACTCAAATGTATTAAAACTCAGTTACATTAATCCATCTCAACCAATGAATAGTCTTGGATGACATTATACAAGGTGCCTCTTTCCACTGGCTTGCGGTGGGCTTGCTTAATTAAACGAACCAATTCTTCGGTAGTCATGGCAGGGGTTTGTTCTTCGCTGCCCGCCATGGAATATATTTTAGTGGTATCGTCAATAGTGCCATCAATGTCATTCACGCCATAGCTTAAAGTAAGTTGTGCCACTTCACGACCCAGCATTGGCCAGTAGGCTTTTATATGTGGGAAATTGTCTAAGTACAATCGTGAAATTGCATACATTTTTAAATCATTCAACATGGTAGATTCTGGAACATCATGCATGTCATTGTCCTTGTTTCTAAATTTTAATGGAATGAAAGTGTTGAATCCTTTGGTTTCATCTTGCAACTGTCTTAATCTTTCCATATGATCAATGCGATGTTTCGCTTTTTCGATATGCCCATACAATAAAGTAGCATTGCTGTGCATTCCTAAATGATGTGCTGTTTTATGAATGTGCAACCATTCTTCTGCAGTGGCTTTGTCTGCACAAATGACTGTTCTAATTTCTGGATGAAAAATTTCTGCACCTCCACCTGGCAATGAATCCAATCCTGCTTCATACGCTAATTTCATTCCTTCCTCCGTAGTTAACTTTGCTTTTCGGAACATATAATCCAATTCTACAGGGGTGAAACCTTTGATGTGCAAATTGGGGCGATGCGCTTTGATGGCTTTTAACAAAGTGATGAAAAAATCTAAAGTTAATTTAGGATGTACGCCACCTACAATATGTACTTCGGTAACAGGTTTGCCATCATAAGATTTTACAATGTCCATCATTTGATCAATGGTCAATTCCCAACCTTCTTCTTTATGTGCATACAATTTAGAGTAAGAACAAAATTTGCAAGAGAAAACGCAAACATTGGTAGGCTCAATATGAAAGTTTTTATTAAAGTAAGTAGTATCGCCGTGTAAGGATTCTCTTTTCCAATTGGCCAAACTACCTACATAGGGAAGGGGGGCTTTCTCAAATAAATAAACGCCATCCTCAAAGCTGATGCGTTCATTGTGAATAATTTTATTTCCTATTTTTTGTAAGAGTTGGTCTTTTTCTGCTGCTATAATGATTTCAATGTTACCTTTACCCATAGTCCACTTTATTTAGAGCACAAAGTTACCAATAATCTTAATAAATAGCCTTTTAAAAACAGCTAATAAAAATCATTTATGCAAGTTGGTTATCCTATCAGAATGCCAGCAATACTTGCCGACAAATAGGAGGCTAGGGTACCACATAAAAGCGCTTTCAATCCCAATTCCGCTAAATCTTTCCTGCGATTTGGAGCCAATTCACTAATACCACCAATTAACATACCCACGCTGCTAAAATTGGCAAAGCCACAAATGGCGATACTCACTATTAATAAACCTTTTTCAGTAATAATAGGAACTACTTTACTGGTTAAACTTTTAAAAGCAACAAATTCATTGATGGTTAACTTTTGTCCTAATAAGGTGGCTGCATTTTGAATGTCGGCACTAGGTATGCCCATGGCCCAAGCCATTGGGTAAAATAATTTACCAAATAGAAAATTCAAGCTTAAGTGCAAGTTGGGATTAAACAAATGTCCAACAGTAAGCATGCACCAATCAATCATGGCAATCAAAGCAATAAATCCAATCAACATGGCAATTACATTCATGGCCAATTTAAAGCCATCTCCTGCACCATGCGTGATGGCGTCAATGGTATTGCTGTATTGACTTTTTACTTGCAGTGTAACTTTTCCCATGGTTTGAGAAACTTCGGTTTCAGGAAAAATAATTTTAGCAATGACCAATGCACCCGGTGCTGCCATTAAACTCGCAGTAATTAATTTAGGGGCTAAATCGATTCCTGCTTGCGCACCCATATTGGCGTATACTATTAATATACCTCCAGCAATACAAGCTAAGCTACCACTCATGCTGGCTAATATTTCACTTTTGGTCATGGTGGCCAAATAAGGACGTATCATAATTTGTGCTTCCACTTGTCCTACAAATGCACTGGCCACATTGCTTAATGCTTCGGCACCACTTACACGCATGATAAAATTCATGGCTTTGGCCACCACTGCCACAATTCTTTGCATGATACCAAAGTGATAAAATAAAGCCACCAACACACAAACCAATATAATAGTCGCAGTTACATTAAAAGCAAACACAAATCCTCCGTTGGCAAAATCGGTTACACCTGTTGGCGTAGTGGCAGCAACACCACTGTATACAAATGCTGCACCTGAACGCGCAAATTGTTCAATTTTGCCCATGCCTCTGCCTAATAATTGAAAAAAGCTGGTGACCACTGGGATTTTTAATATTAAAAAACCGATGGTTAATTGCAAAGCGAGTCCGCTTGCCACCAATCGGTAATTGATGCGTTTTTTGTTATTAGAGAACAAAAAAGCAATCATCAAAATAACAACGATACCAATAAGTCCTTGAAATCTTTCCATAGCTTTGATTTGAAATAGGAAGATAAAAAAAAATAGGCAAAGTTGCCTATTTTAATATTTTATCAAAAGTCAATCCTGCACTACAAATGGGACTGTATCTTCTTATCAAGCACTGCTTTAGGTACGGCGCCAATTTGTTTGTCAACTACTTGACCGCCTTTTACAAACAAGATAGCTGGTATAGAAGTAATTCCAAAGTTCATACTTAAGGTAGGATTCACATCCACATTTACTTTACCAATATTTACTTTGCCTTCATACTGTGTAGCCAATTCTTCAATAACTGGTCCAATGGCTCTGCAGGGTCCACACCATTCTGCCCAAAAATCAATAACAGTTAATTTATCACTTTCCATTACGGTGGTTTGGAAATTGGCATCTGTAAATTCTAAACTCATATTTTTTATTTTGATTGTTTTATTACTTCTATTGTTAGAAGCTCAAAAATAGTTCCAAAGTCTAAGAACTGCCCTTTTGACTTTTCCACTTTATGAAATGGCCTTTGGGGACAAATTGTTTGGCAGGCAGTCGGACAAAGCGTCGAACTAATTGACGGCTAGGTCACCAAATTCACTTGCACATTCAACTCGGGGTTGCTGTCTAAGTATTGAACCAAATCATCGTTCATTAAAAAGCCTTTTTCAAAAGTGAGCAAACTAAAGGCCAATTGCTCAATGGGTTCAACGAAAGTCATTTTAAAGGAGGACTTACCTGGGTTTTGTTTCAAGTTTTTTTCAAAAAACTGAATCATTCCAGCATGGAGGTTGGCTGGGTGTAAGCTAATTTCAATAGACCTGGTTTGAACCTGCTTTACCGTTTCCAATAAGGACATTTGAACTATTTTAAATTCGAATTGATTGGATTGATTGTACCTGGTTCTGAAGGATCCATTGATGAATATCTTTTGCCCTACTTCGAGGTAGTTTTGGAACTTGACATAATCCTCACTCCAGAGTAAAAAGTCGGTTTTGCCGGTGAAATCCTCAATCACAAAAGACCCAAAATTCTTACCCGTTTTAGTAACCCGATGTTGCACGTCGGTAATTAAACCTGCCAATTTAAATTGTCTACCTAACTGATTGGGATACATACTTAAACTATCTCTTACCTCATTAAAAGAATTAATAGGAGTAAATTGATAATGACGCATTTCAAAGCCAAAATGATCTAGTGGATGGCCACTCATAAACATACCCGTAATGTCTTTTTCATGGTCTAATTTCTCGGTCAAAGTCCACTCATCACAGAGGGCCATTTTAGGTACCGGTACTTGCATGGCCGAGGGTAAATCGCCAAAAAGGGTATTGGTACTTCCTATATTAATGGACTGCAATGCCTGGGCATAGCTAATTAATTTTTCCAACCCATTGGTTCTATCCCCATCGGCGATGTTAAAATATTGCGCTCGGTGGTACTCGGGGAAACAATCAAAGGAGCCTGAGTAAGCCAAACTTTCCAATGATTTTTTATTGACAGATCTTGAAAGCACTCTTTTCATAAAGTCCACCATGTCTATAAAAGCGCCTGCTTTGGTTCTTTCCGTAATAATAGTATCAATGGCAGCTTCGCCTACGCCTTTTAAGCCACCTAAGCCAAATCTAATTTCTCCTTTGGTATTCACCGAAAATCCATTGAGCGATTCATTCACATCAGGTCCAAGTACTTTTATGGCCATTCTTTTACATTCTTCCATGAAAAAAGTAATCTTATCAATACTTCCTGCATGGTTTAAAACGGCCGACATGTATTCGCCAGGGTAGTGTGCTTTTAAATATGCGGTTTGATATGCTAAGTAAGCATAACAAGTAGAGTGTGATTTATTAAAGGCGTATTGCGCAAAAGCTTCCCAATCGGTCCACACTTTTTCTAACACATTTTCGGGATGACCATTTTTTACAGCACCTGATACAAACTGCGCTTTCATTTTATCCAATACCGACTTTTGCTTTTTACCCATGGCTTTTCTTAATACATCCGCATCGCCTTTTGTAAAGCCTGCAATTTTTTGACTGAGCAACATAACTTGCTCTTGATACACGGTAATGCCATAAGTGTCGGACAAAATTTCTTCCATCACCGGTAAATCATATTTAATTAGTTCCCTGCCATGTTTACGTTCAATGAAATTAGGGATATAGGCCATAGGGCCTGGACGGTACAAGGCGTTCATGGCAATTAAATCGGCAAATTTATCTGGTTTTAAATCGCGTAAATGTTTTTGCATACCCACACTTTCAAATTGGAAAGTGGCATTGGTTTCGCCGCGTTGGTATAGTGTAAAAGTTTTAGCGTCGTCCAGTGGAATCAAATCTAAATCAATGGTGACATCATGATTTTGTTTGATTAATTCTAAAGCAGTTTTTAAAATAGAAAGTGTTTTTAATCCCAAGAAGTCCATTTTAAGTACACCAGCTTCTTCAATCACACTGCCTTCAATTTGTGTAACCCATAAAGTAGAATCCTTCGCTGTGGCCACTGGCATGATCTCGGTTAAATCGCTTGGTGCAATAATAATACCTGCCGCATGTATGCCTGTGTTTCTAATGGAACCTTCTAAACGTTCTGCTTCATGTAAAACGGCGGCACGCAAATCATTGCCTTTGTATATTTCACGTAATTTTTTTACGTTGTCAATATCTTCTGGTTGATAGCCTTCTCTTTCTGCCAATGATTTTTCACCTTCTTTCACTGTGAGGGGTGCATGTAAACATCTATTTAATTCGGTGCCTGGTTTATCAGGAACTAATTTTGCCAATAAGTTACTTTCAGACAATGGTAAATCCATGACACGCGCTACATCTTTAATACTACTTTTGGCAGCCATGGTGCCATAGGTAACAATTTGTGCAACTTGTTCCTTTCCATATTTGTCTACCACATAATCAATCACCTTTTGACGGCCTTCGTCGTCAAAGTCAGTATCAATATCGGGCATGCTCTTACGATCTGGATTTAAGAAACGTTCAAACAGCAATTGATATTTGATGGGATCAATATTAGTAATGCCTATACAAAATGCGACCACACTGCCTGCAGCAGATCCTCTGCCTGGCCCAACAAACACACCCATGTTTCGACCCGCTTGAATAAAATCACTTACAATTAAAAAGTAGCCTGCAAAACCCATGGTACGAATGGTGAACAATTCAAAGTCGATGCGTTCTTGTAATTCGGTCGTGATTTCAGGATATCTTTTATGCGCGCCTTCCCAGGTAATATGTTTTAACAATTCCCATTGGTTCATATTGGCTTCCTTGTGAATTTGAAATTCCTTTGGAATAGGGAAGGCGGGAAGTAAGATGTCTTTTTTTAAATTCAATACATCTACTTTGTCTACAATGGCATTGGTATTATCAATAGACTCAGGCAAATCGCTAAACAAAGCAGTCATTTGCTCCTGGGTCTTAAAATAAAATTCGTTATTGGGGAATTTAAATCTTCTATTTTTTATTTGAATCTCGTCGTTCACAAAATCGTCAAAACCTGGAGTGGCCTGTTTCTCTCCTGTATTAATACACAATAAGATATCGTGTGCATTCGCGTCGTCTTCGTTGATGTAATGACTATCGTTGGTGGCGATAATATTTACTTTATACTTTTTAGCAAATTTTAATAGTTGCGCATTGATAATTTCTTGCTCTGGAATTTGATGTCTTTGAATTTCGATGTAATAATCTTCTCCAAAAATATCCAACCACCATTTAAATTCTTTTTCTGCTGCTGCCTCGTCTTGTTTTAAAATGGTTTGAGGCACATAGGCACCAATACAACAGGTAGTAGCAATAATACCTTCGTGGTATTTAAGAATTAATTCTTTGTCAATACGGGGGTACTTGCTGTACATCCCTTCGATATAACCTAGTGAAGTGAGTTTGATTAAATTTTGATAGCCAATCGCATTCTTAGCCAACAATACTTGATGAAAACGTTGGTCTTTGGCTTCTTTCGTGAATTGTTTGGCATGCCTGTCTTTGACTACATAAAATTCACAACCCACAATGGGTTTAACAATGGGTGCTAAAATATCTTTGCCTTCCTTGTCTTTCCCAATGACTTTTGTTTTTTTCCAAGCCTGACTTACAAATTTAAAAGCACCAAACATGTTGCCGTGATCGGTAATGGCCAAAGCCGGCATATTGTCGCTAATGGCTTTTTCATACAAGCCTTCAATAGAGGCAGCGCCGTCTAAAAGTGAGTATTGAGTATGGACATGTAAATGTGAAAAAGTAGGCATTGGGCTTTGGGACTGTGGGTACAAATATCGTTAAAAACAGGAGCTTCAAGTGGCTTAATTTTCCACAAAAAATGGTTTTAAAGGGCTATTTTCCAAAATTTTTGAAGTACTTGACTTAACTTGCCTTCGATGATAAAAAAGCAACAAAAATATCCATTATACCTATTTGCAATGGGATTGATGTTGGGTAGTTGTACTACACTAAAAAATGTATCCTCTAATATTAAAACATCTTTTAATAAAGGCCTGTCAGCACAGCAAAACTTACCGTACAGTCAAATTTCAACCTCAGATACCAATTCCATTGATTTTTTAGAAAACATTTCTGTAACACCAGGAAATAATTTTATAAAAAATGGTGCTGAAAAAACAGTGTCTGAAAAGAAAAACAACATGGTAACGAAGTACGATGCCATGCCTTCTAATTTGTCAGAGGGGGAGAAGCTCAATTGGTTACAATTAAAATATTCATTGAGGATGGATGTTGCAGTGGAATCCATAAAAAATATTCCGCTCCTAGAAAAAATTGATGAGTGGTGGGGCACCCCTTATAGTTTAGGCGGCAGTACCAAGAATGGGGTGGATTGTTCTTATTTTACTTTGGATGTGATGAAAGAAGTGTACAAAGTAAATTTAAAAAGAACAGCGGCAGAGCAGTACGAACAAAGTTCCAAAATTGAATGGAATAATTTGAAAGAAGGAGATTTGATATTTTTTAAAGCAGAAGGACGCAGAAATATTTCACACGTGGGCATTTATTTAACCAACAATAAATTTGCTCATGCTTCTACCAGTCAAGGGGTCACCATTAGTGACTTGGCCGATCCTTATTGGCAAAGAAGATTGTACAGTTTAGGAAGGGTAGCAGCTCAAAATTAAAACTTGCCTTCTTCCATTTTTACATAATAGTTGTCTTGAATCAATTTTACGAATTCCTTTACATTAAAATTGTCCATATTAATTAGTCGTTTTTTGCTTTCATAATCCATGGGCAATAAAGTGATGTTCGAATTATTGTATGAAACATTGATGGGTAAATTAAATCCAACTACACAGTTTTTATATTGGTAGGTTAATATTTTTTGTGTGCTATCGTAATTGTAATTGAAGGTTGGCATTTGAGGATTTCTTAAGTATTGATCAAATACTTTTGTAAAGTTAAAATTTGATTTATTGGAGATGTAATTTTCAATTTGTTTGGTAGAAACGGTTTGATGATAAAAATCTTTATTCAATCCAATCAAAATAGTTCTGAAAAGGCTGTCATTATTAATAGCATGTCTTATGGTTTGTAAAATATTGGCACCCTTCGCATACATGTCGCCATTTCCTTTTTCATTTACGCCGTAGTGGGAGATGATGGGAAATTTGTTTTGTATGCCTCTTCTAATGCCGTTAGTATATTCATTTCCTGCTTTCGCTCCATAATAATAATCTACATACAATACTTCCGAATAATTCGTAAAGCCTTCATGCACCCACATATCTGCAATGTCATTGGTAGTAATATTGTTGGCAAACCACTCATGTCCACTTTCATGAACAATAATATAATCCCAATTTTTCCCCCAGCCGGAACCAGATAAGTCTCTGCCTAAATAACCATTTCCAAATTTATTGCCATAAGCCACTGCCGATTGATGCTCCATGCCTAAGTGTGAACTTTGAATTAATTGATACCCATCTTCATAAAATGGATAGGGCCCCATCCAATATTCAAAAGCTTTAAGCATCAATGGCACTTGATTAAATTGACTTTTTGCTTTGGCTTCACTTTCTCTAAGTACCCAATAATGTACATCTAAATCGCCTTTTAATCCTGGGTATTTTTCATTCCATCCAACATAATCGCCAATGTAAGGGATGATGGTATAATTATTAATGGGATTGACTACTTCCCAAGTAAAACTTGCAAGTCCATTCATTTTGGTTTGCTTTTTTAATCGACCATTTCCTATTGCCATTAAAGTGTCTGGAACAATCATGGTTAAGCTTGCGCCATGATTGGGTTCGTCCGATTGAATGTCTTTGCAGGGATACCAAGCAGAAGCACCAATGCCTTGGCAAGCCACCGTCATCCATGGTTTTCCATTGGCATCTTTTGTCCAAATCCAGCCACCATCCCAAGGAGGTCTGATGGCTTCAATAGGAACGCCATGGTAATAAATCATTAATTTAAAACTGGTATTGATTGCAGGATGATCGGTTAAGTTAGCAATAGCAATGTTGTTGTCTCTCGTAAAACTAAGGCTACTGTTTTTTTGATTTGAGTTATTAGCGCTATAAACAATACTATCAATAATTAAAGGCTGCTGTAAATCTATTTGAATGTCATTACTCGCTTTAATTACTTTGGCTGTCCAGGTGACATTCCCTTTAATACTTTTAGTTTCAAAGAAAGGTTGCACTGTAATATCATATTTCATAATGTCAAACCAATCACGTTGGTCATTCAAACTGCCTCGGAGGGTATCGGCTTTCGTGAAAATTGGTTGAGCAATGCCCCAACTGGTAATTCCTAAAAGTAAAATAGCAAGTATTGATTTTTTCATGCGTTGAAATTTATTTATTCCCCTTCTTTTTTTAATTTATTCTTAAATACTTTTTCAAATTTTTCCAACTTAGGCCCAATTACATACCTGCAATAGCCTTGACCGGTATTGTTGTTGTAATAATTTTGATGGTAATTTTCGGCAGCATAAAAGTTTTTGAAAGCTTCTATCGTAGTCACGATGGGTTTGTCCCAGGCTTTTGCTTCGGTTAATTGTTGTTTGTATTTTTCTGCGATATCTTTTTGATGGTCATTCTGGTAAAAAATAACACTGCGGTATTGAGGCCCAATATCATTGCCTTGCTGGTTGGGGGTGGTAGGATCATGCGTTTTCCAATACACAGCTAAAATATCATCCAAGCTAATTTTGGTGGTATCAAATATAATCTGACATACTTCGGCATGCCCAGTATTTTTATCACAAACTTGTTCGTAAGTAGGATTGTCCACAAAACCACCACTGTAACCGCTGGTTACTTTTACTACGCCTTCTAATCTTTGGTAAATGGCTTCGGTGCACCAAAAGCAACCCGAACCTAGAATAATTGTTTCTGTATTGGTCATATTAATTTTTTTATTGGTTTTTTGTTTCGATGGTTGTGCGCAAGCCGATAAGTAGACCAGGGAAAGGAGCAGTAAACTGGTTTTGTTGAATAGTTTCATAATTGTTGGCCGTTATTTAAAGGTTAACAGGCGTATTTAAATTCGCTGTAAATTATAACAAATATAGCTTCCATTTGTTCTCATTTAGTTAATGTTTATTTAAGTAATTTCGTGCTCTATTTAGACCCTATGCGCGTATGCCCCGAAAATGCCCTTACTCAATTAGAATTTGATAAAATAACCACTATTTTATTAAACTATTGCCAAACCAATATGGGAGTGGAGCAAGTGAATGAAATGCGTATTCACACCCATCAAAAATATATTGAGGAAGCGCTAAGGCAAACAGAGGAATACAAGTTTATTAAATTGGCCAATCAATACTTTCCCACCGACTTTGTGTTGGATATAAGAAAGGATTTAAAATTATTGGGCATCCCTGGCGCACAATTAACGGGGGAGCAGTGGTTGTTGGTGAGACGATTGTCGGATCATCTGCACCAAGTGTTTAAATGGTTTGATGCGGAAAGGCAAATGGCTTATTCCAATTTGTATGAAGTGGTTAAAAATTCTTATTATGAAAAAGCCATTGTGGAAGGTATTGATTTAATTATAGATGATAGGGGCAGTGTCAAAGACAATGCATCAGAGGATTTAGCAAAAATTAGACAGCAATTGTTTAAAAAAAGACAGGAGCTAAGACGCATTTTTGAAAAAGTAGTACATCGTTTAGCGAAGTCGGGTTATACCGCCGACATTGACGAAAGCTTTAGCAATGGACGTAGGGTGGTGGCTGTTTTTTCCGAATACAAAAGACAAGTGAAAGGTTTTTTACATGGAGAAAGTGATAGTCGTAAAACGGCATTTATTGAACCAGAGGAAACCATTGAATTGAATAATGAATTGTATGGCTTAGAACAGGATGAATTAAAAGAGGTACAAAAAATTCTAAGAGCATTGACCGCGCAGTTGGCGCCTTATTCTGCTTTGCTTTTAAGTTATGCGCAAATAGTGGGCAATTTTGATTTTATCAGAGCCAAGGCAATACTTGCCATTGATATGAATGCAAATAGGCCCATGGTTAATAACAAAGCCATCACGCATTTAATAGAAGCCTATCATCCTTTATTGTATATCTATAATAAGACCTCGGGTAAAAAAACCATTCCAGTAAATTTAGAATTGGATGATGAAGCCAGGATATTGATTATAAGTGGACCCAATGCAGGAGGTAAAACGGTTTCCATGAAAACCTTGGGTTTGAATCAGGTAATGCTACAAAGTGGTTTATTGGTTCCAATGAGTGCAACTTCGCAAATGGGTATTTACAAGCAATTGTTTATTCAATTGGGGGATACCCAAAACTTGGCTTTTGAATTAAGTACGTATTCGAGTCACTTATTGCACATGAAGCATTTTATAGAAAATGCCAATGGCAAAACTTTGTTTTTTATAGATGAGTTGGGAAGTGGAAGTGATCCCCATTTGGGAGGCGCTTTTGCCGAAGTAATATTGGAAGAATTATCACATCGTCATGCGCAAGGCATTGTGACCACGCATTATTTGAATTTAAAAGTCATGGCCAATCACAATAAAGGCATCATCAATGGCGCTATGCAATTTGACGAAGTAAAACTAGAACCCTTGTATCAATTGGTGATAGGCAAGCCGGGTAGTTCTTATACATTTGCGATTGCCGAAAGAATTGGCTTGCCTAAAAATTTAATCAATCGCGCCAGAAAGTTAGTGGACAGCCATCATTTTGAATTAGATAAATTATTAAATAGAACGGAGCAGGATTTGCAATTGGTACAACAGGAGCGACGTGATTTGCATAAAAAACAAAAAGAGAACGAAGTACTTCAGTCTGAACTTAAAAAAACTTTGGACAAAGAAAAGCATGTGCAACAAATTGAATTGTTGAAGGAGCAGAATAGGGTAGCCGAAGAAAAGTTTACTTATTTAAAGGACATGGAAAGAAAAATAAAGCAAATTGCTTTGGACTGGAAAAAATCGGACAAGAAGGAGGAGGTAATGAAAAATTTATACAATTTGTTGTTTAAGAAAAATGACAAGATTGTTATAAATAAATTGGCTAAAAAAGTAGACAAACATTATAAAGAATTGGCTGCTCCCATTGTATTAGGATCGATGGTGAAATTGAAAAAGAATTACCAAGTGGGCGAAGTGATAGGATTTAAAGGAAAAAGAGCCATTGTAAAAGTGGGGCAGTTGCCCATGAATATTGAGGTGGAAGATTTAATGGTGGTGGAAAAAATCGAAGAAGTTACCAAGAAATAAACTAAAATACAGGGTAGTTGAAATCAATTAAATATAGTAGTTTTATAATATGAAAAAAGGAACTGATTATATCTTATTATTTTTCACAGCACTTTATTTAATTGTACATTTTATTCCCGACTTAGGCGGCGCCGATGTAATGGGGGCGCAATGGTTGTATACCAGCTTGGTGGATTTGACTTTATTGGGTTATTTGATTTGGAATAGAAAAGTATATGGCGAAGCCATTAGTGCGGTATTAAGGAATCAATTTTCTTTATTGTATATTTTTTATGTGCTTTGGGCATTTGCTTCCATTGCCTATGCGATGAATGTAAACGAAAGCATTGTTTGCTTGGCGCGATTGATAAGTACATTTTTTGTGTATACCAATTTGGCTATACTATTGTATAAGAAAGATATTCAATCTTATTATTTACCAATAGCTTTTCTAATAACGGTAGTTTTATTTTATGATGGTTTGTATGTAGTGAATGCATTTAAGGAAGTGGCTAATACGGAAGGGGCCGTTTTTGTTCCAACTGCAGTAACCGGCAATAATGGAAATAAGAATGTAATGGCAGCCAGTTTAATCATTAAATTCCCTTTTTGTTTGTACCTAATTTTAAATACGAAGCTATTAGGTAAAATTTTAGGAGTAATCACTTTATTTATTGGTTCCTTTGCTATTTTTATTTTAAGTACTAGGTCTACCTTTGTCTCTCTTTTTGCTATTCTAATTATTTTTGCAGCCACGACTTTGTATTTTAGAAAGAAGTCCGAATTAAAAAGTTCCTTGATTTCCATTGCTTATTTTTTGGTACCTGTTGTTATTGCATTCTTTTTTTCTAATATGGCATTGAATAGTTTAAATGAGGTGTCAAGTAATGCTACTGGTGCGGTTACTTCAAGAATTCAATCTATACAGTTAAACAATGAAGGTTCTTCAGGTAGATTGCATTTATGGCAGGGAGCGATTGATTATTTTTTAAAGCATCCATTTATAGGTGATGGGTATGGTAATTGGAAATTGGCTTCCATTCCTTATGAAAAAGAATTCACCAACGATTTGTTTGTTCCTTATCATTCACACAATGATTTTTTAGAGGCTGCTGCCGATTTAGGCATCGTTGGTGGTTTGGCCTATTTGGGGCTTTTTGTAATTGCTTTTATTTTTACGGTTCAAGTTTGGTTAAAGGAAAAATACAAGACGTATCGATTTTTTGCGACCATTAGTTTCATGGCTTTGACCTGTTATTTTTTTGATGCGCTTTTGAATTTTCCTACAGAAAGAACCTCCATGCAGACCATGTTAACGTTAACTGCTGCTTTATTATTTGCACCTTCTTATCTGTTAAGTGCGCAAAACAAGGAACTTGCAAAAAAATGGAGATCATTACCCACTCTATATTTTATCACTGGAATTTTATTATTAGGAGGTGCCATTTTCATTAACAACCAAGTGTATGAATCTTTAAAAGTGCAAAAATTTGTGATGGGGGAGATTGACAGTGATCCTAAAATGCCATTAGACGAAGTAAAAAATGCATTTCCTATGTTCCCTAATTTGTCGACTTCCACCTTGCCCATTAAAGCATTGGTAGCAAGGTATTATTTTAGGGATAAGAAATATGAGGAGTCAATGAAGTTATTAAGAGAAAGTGAATCGGTGAATCCTGCATTGCATTACAATGATTTTATCAAAACAGCCATTTTTGCAGCGCAACAAAATTTTGACAGTGTTTCTTTTTATTCAAAACGTGCTTTTTACAATTGGCCAAGAGCAACTAGTTATTATAAAAATGTATTGTTTGGAGCAGCTAAAAAGAAAGATACCCTTGAGATTACCAAAGCTTATAATTTGTATAAAAGATTTAGAAATGGAGGGGAGGCAGTGAATCAGTACTTATTGGCCATGTATGAAGTAAAAGGAGGATCAGATAAATACATGTTAAACACTTTAGATTCTGCCCTTGTTCATTTTCCTGGGGACTCTGTTTTATTAACTGGAACAAAGAATTTATTGTACAGAGGAATGATGGGTAATCAGCAAGCAGTAAGCAATGTTAACCTATACGCTGCAGAAGCAGCTGCTTTATTTGGGAAGCGGAATTTTGTTGGTGCAGCAAAGTTGTATATAAAGGCCAGTATGGTAGAACCTAACAACTATACCCATTATGAAAACATTGCAGTTTGTTACTACTCCAATAAAAGTTATGAAAAGAGCATTGGTTATTTTGACAAGTCAATCGCTTTTCCGCAAAACAATACGGGGAAATCAGAATTTTATAAAGCCATGTCTTTGGTATCATTGGGTAAGAATGATTTAGCTTGTACTGAGTTGCAAGCGGCAAAGAAAAAGAATTATCCAGACATTGATAAGTACATTGCAACTTATTGTAAATAATGAGAATGATACAACGTCTATTTTATATTTTATTTTTCTTGATTGGAATTTCTCATTTAACCAATGCACAATACCAAATTAAAATCAAAGCTGTTAACACTTTAGATACAGTTGTCTATTTTAGAGGTACGGTATTTGATGAGAAAAATTTTATTCCAAAAGATACTATTAATTTATCGAAAGGTAGTTTTACAATTAGTTCAAAAAAGCCAATACTTGGGGGCATTTATTTTTTCTATTTTCCTAAAACAAAATCAAAAATTTATTTTTCCTTAGAAAATAAAGACAGTCTAAAGGTGGAGATTACCGGCGCTAATTATTTAGATTTTATAAGCTTTAGCAATTCAAAGAATAAAACCTTTATCGAGTATCAACAATTAGAGAAAAAATTATCTAATTATGATTCGCTTTTTGCTAAAGAGTTAGCCCAAGGCAAGAAATTTAATTTGGCTCAAAAAGCGGCTTTTTTTAAATTAAAAATAAATCAATTAGTTTATTTTAGAACCAATGCCATGGAGCAAATGAAAAAGACGGATGCGCTTTACTTGCATTTTAATGCATTGAACCTATTAGATGAGTCGGTGCCCAGTAAAAAGAACTATGCGGCTAGAGACGAATTTATAAAACAATTCGATTTTAAATCGCCGAAACTCTTATTCACACCGAATCTAAGATTAGTGCTTACTGAATACTTCTCCTACTATCCCTTACAAGCCGATTCAATAAGTAAAGGGGTTGATACAGTCATGAAGGGTTTGGATTGCAAAATGTTTATGGCCAAGTATGTAGTTGATTATTTAACAAAATTATTAAAGAATAGAGAAATTGTAAATAATACTGAAGTGTATAAGAAATTTGTTCAGTCTTATTTATTGAATGATAAATGCAAGGTCTTGGATGCTAAAGAAAAAACCACTTATAAAGAAGAGATAGCCAATATAAGTATACTTAGTTTGCAGGATACCTGTGTGAATATGATTTTAAAAGATACAAATAATTTTGAACAGAATTTACAGGAGTTTGCAAAACAATTTAGTTTTACGGTAATTATGTTCTATGATCCTACTTGTGAACATTGTAAAGTAGAATTACCAAAGATGGATAGTGTGTTAAATTTATTAAACGCAAAGTACAATATCAAAATAGGTAGGTATGCTGTTTGTAATGAACCAAATATGCCTTTAACTGTCTGGAAGGACTTTATTAATAAATATAGTCTTACCAATAACTATGTCCATGTAAACTTGGGCGCCAATGTAGAAATTAGAAAAAGTTACGACGCTTTTACTAATCCCATATTTTATCTAATAGATAATAAGGGCATTTTAATGGGTAAAAAACT
>CANCSS010000027.1:0-27445 GCA_947380905.1 Chitinophagaceae bacterium
TATGTTAACCCCAAGTCAAATGCATCAACAAAACAAGGTCACCATGAAGACCTACAAAACAAAAAACCGAAGCAAGGAGCTCCTTGCTTCGGTTTAATTAGGTATTTTTAATCTTTAAAACCCGTATCGTTTATTTAGGACGACACAAATCATTGTTATAGGTGTGCAAAGTCACTTCAAAATCATATAAAATGAAGTAATTTTGATTCAGCTGTTTTCAAAAAAGATGACTATGAAAAATATTTTAGTATTATGTACAGGCAATAGTTGCAGAAGTCAAATTGCCCATGGATTTTTAGCAGCTATGACAGCTGGCAAAGCAAATGTATATTCTGCGGGAGTGGAGACACATGGCTTAAATCCAAAGGCGATAGCGATCATGAAAGAAATAGGCATTGACATTGCGCACTATACTTCAAACAATATCACTGAGTACTTTGGGGTTGATTTTGATTACGTTATTACCGTATGCGACAATGCTAAGGAGCGTTGCCCATATTTCCCTACCAAGGCAGTTAAACTACATTATAATTTCCCCGACCCAGCCAAAGCTATTGGTACAGAAGATGAAATATTTGAACAGTTTAGAATAGTGAGAGAAATGATCAAAGTTTATTGCGAAGAATTTGTAGTAGAGAATTTACACTAGGAGTGGATACGTAAATCACTTTTAATAAGTGATGTTTTATAAACAATTAAATTTTGAGTAGCTGGCCCATTGGTCACTTCACCATTTGTATTAAAAGTGGCGCCATGTTTGCTACAAAAAAATATATCTGAATCGTAATAAGCAATTAAACTAGCTTGATGGGTACACCTTGCTGCCAAAGCAATATAAGTTTTATGAATAGTATAGGCTACAATGATTTCATTAACAAAAGCAAAATTGGCGGGTGTTTTTAAACTTAAATATTTAGGGTCCTCTAAATTAATAGTAAAATCTACTGGATAAGTGACTTTAGCTAGTTCATGATTGCAAGATTGTAAACAACTTGTGGCCAAAGCAACCCCATATAAAATTCCAATTTTAGAAAAAAACTCACTTCTATCCATGGTTAACAATTAAAAAAAGTAGCCTTATTTTCATAAGGCTACTTTTAAAATATAATTATTTTTTAAAAAATTATTTATTCCAAACTGCCCAACCTGTGGTCCAATCTGTTGTACCATCAAATGCCCCTTTGTAAGCCACTTTCTCAAAGAAAGCATCAGTTAGTCCACCAAAATCAAATAACGCACCAGTAAGCATAGGAGAGCCAGCCAGTGGTTTTAAATTTGGAGCCGCATTATTAAATGGATCTCCTAATTTCAAAGTGGTTACATCTGTAACTACTGTAGATTTATTTGAACCAGTTACTAATGCTAAGATAGAAGCAGCATCATAAATATAAGGAGATGACAATGCTAAACCAGTTTGAACATCAACTGCCAAACCATTTGCAACATGTACATAGCTATTATAAAATCCACTTACACCTCTTACAAAATATTGAATGGTAGAATCTTCTTGTAGACGTAAACCGCCTTTAGAACCACCAATCACAGCAGAGTTCGCTAAGATAAACTTAGTACCTCTTCTCCAACGCATTCCCCAGCCATAATCAGCTGAAGTTCCAGAACCAATTGTACCATTTGATGCGGTAGCACCTGGGGCGGAATTGGGTCCCACTGCAGTGAAATTTGATAAAACAGGGAAAGAGATTGGAGATCTTGTTAATAGAAATCCATTCGCTGGGTTTACGTTATCTACTTCAAAGTTGTTTGAAACGTCACCTGTAGTTCCTTTAGGGTCAGTGAATTTTGGATCTCTGATAGATAAAGCAAATTGAATTTTTCCAGAATAACCATCATCCATATCATAATCATCATCAGCACAATTGTATGCAATAAGGTGCTTACAATTTACTGTTCCACCAAAAAATTCAAATGCGTCATCATAACCACGTAATACTTCTACATAATCAATAGTAGTACCACTTCCTACACCATATAATGATAAACCATTAATCTCATCACCTGGATTAACCGCTTTTCCACCATATTCAATTCTTACATATTTTAAAGTACCAGAATTATCTGCAGGGTTTGTTCCGCCAAATGCACTAAAAGCAGCATCAACACCGCCTTCTACTACTGAGTGGTTATTATTACCTGGTGCTTGTCCAACAATTACAACGCCCCCAAAATCTCCTGAAACTGGAGCTGATTCAGCAGAAGTGAAAACGATAGGCGCTGCAGCAGTACCTTCGGCCATAATCTTGGCTCCTCTGTAAACTACTAATACACCTGCTGAGTCTCTTTTAGAAGTGATTTTAGTTCCGGCTTCGATCGTTAATGTTACGCCAGTTGCAACATATACATAACCTCTAAGTATGTATACGCTGTCTTTTTTCAAAGTCCTGTTAGCGGTAATGATCCCACGAATGTTTGGATCAAACACTGTTGGTGTTGGAGTTGGTGTTGGTGTTGGAGTTGGTGTTGTGTCAGACTTGCTACAAGATGACGCAAACATAACTATTACCAGACCCAACAAATAAAAAAATTGCTTTTTCATTTTTTTGATTTTTGTTGTTTGTTTTTTATTAGAATTTTTAAGAGAATTATAGTTTCCATTTTAATGATAAAGTGCTAGTCGTACCATAGGTTCCAGAATTAATAATTCTATCCTTACTAGCTTCATAACTTATAGCTGATGGATTTGACTCGAATTTATAATACCATACAAATGGTTGGGCTAAAATATCACTAATTGAAAGTTTTATTTCAAGCTTGTCCTTGTAAATTTTTTGACTTAATTGTAAGTCAATTAAGTCTCTTGGTTTTTCATAAATATTCATACCGCCATTGGTAACAGATCTA
This sequence comes from Chitinophagaceae bacterium, assembly GCA_947380905.1. GTDB lineage: Bacteria > Bacteroidota > Bacteroidia > Chitinophagales > Chitinophagaceae > Sediminibacterium. The sequence continues at coordinate 2,860 of CANCSS010000027.1, forward strand.
TATTTAAGTCTTGAACCAATTTGATTGTATAGAATATTGAATGAAAACCTATCATCGGTTGTCGTATAGGTAAGTCCTCCATTAAGTAAATAAGGGGATTGCCCTTGCAAAGGTGATTTGTAATTTATGCTGCCAAATTGAACTGTACCATCAATGATTGCGAAGTTGGAATAAAAAGTTAACTTTTTAAAGAAAGACGTATTAATAAAATCTAGGCGCTTTCTTAATTCAACTTCAAAACCATAAGCATTAGCAGATGCAACATTATTATAACTATATACATCATTGCCCTTATTAACTTGCTCTATTGGATTATTGAAATTTTTATAAAATGTACTAAATGAAACAATCTCGCCTGAACTTGGGAAGTACTCATAGCGTATATCAAAATTGGTTACCTGACTTCTTACCAATCCTGGATTTCCTCTTATTACAACGTTATTTTCATAATCATATACACTATAATTAGCTAATTCTCTAAATTCTGGTCTATTAACAGTTTCTGAAGCACCTATTCTAAAGTTAGATTTATCGGTGAGTGAATAAGTCAATAATGCAGATGGCAAAACATCAAAATTATTTAAATTGATCTCTTTTTGATTTAATGTATTTAAAATTTGAGTATAGCTTTCTACTCTTGCTCCCGCTGTTAATTTTATCTTATTTGAAATTTTCCCGTCATACATCGCATAACCTGATGACATTAAAGCATTGGCATCATATCCTACAGAGTTGGTCGCAATATCTGCCAATGTCAAACTATACTTATCAATATTCGTGGAACTAAAAATATTATTAAATGTTGAACTGCTTGTTTCAGGTACAGTCGAACCAAATGCATTAGTAGAGGCATATCCTAATGCATTTACTTTTACTGTTCTTTCTCTATAATAAACGGTTGATCCAAATTTTAATTTCTGAGAATTGCCTAAATATTGAAAGTTTTTTGTAAGATTAAAATTCCCTCCATATATATTTTCAGTTAAATCGGTATATACACGACCTGCATTTCTAATTTCAGGTGAATTTTCATTTCCCAATTTCAAATAATAATCTTTATCATTATTATAAGGTGTTCTAAAGGTTAGAATTTTTTGATCAGGTTGATATCTATAAGTAGTACTAAAGTTGGTATTCCAATCTAATATCCAGTTTTGATTTAAGTTATGAACTCCTTCAATAACGGAGTTGTATAATCCAGCTTGTTGTGCTTCAGAGTTTTGACTTTTAATTAAAAAATAATCTGGAGCATTTGCCACATCTTTACCAGTTCTACTAGAGAAAGATCTAACTAAATCATTATTGAAAATATTTTTAAAAGATAATTTCGACTTTTTAAAAGAGTAGGTTACGTTTAACAAGGCACTTATCCCATTTTTTTGTTCATAGTTAGTGGTATGGCTTTGATTCAATAAGTAATTATAAACTTGATAATCTCCACGGTCTCTATCAAAAGTTTTATAGCTATTGTTATAGGATATTGAATATATGTATCCTAATTTATTTCCATTGTCAAGAACTTTTGTGTTGCCACCTAAGTAATTATAACTAGTACTTGGAATTGCTTTATTTAAGATCTCTTGGCCAAAAGCGTTAGGGAAAGAATTTGTAATGGCGCTTTTTGTGGCTGCAGTTTGAACAATTAATTTTGAACCTACACTTTTATAAGCACCAGGTAAATTTCTAGAATTACTTAAAAATCCAGAAGCTTCATTTGCATCATTAGGCAATCCACCATAGAAATTTTTGAAAGTAGTATTGTCATTGTAACTAGTAGAAACCGAAAATTCTGAAATTTTTTGTGATGGGTAATCCTTTGTGGTAATTTTAATTGCCCCTCCTGAAAAATCTCCTGGCAAATCAGGTGTAGAAGATTTGAAAATAAGCAAGTTATCTATTAATGAACTAGGAATAATATCAAATGAGAAAGCTCTTTTATCGGGCTCAGTGCTTGGCAATATTGAATTATTCAATAAAGCTGTATTATATCTTTCATTTAAACCTCTAACAATTACAAATTTATTGTCTTGAACAGATGCTCCAGATACTCTTTTTAAAACATCACCTATATTTTTATCAGGTGATTTTTTGATGGTCTCAGATGAAATACCATCAGAAATAGAAGAGCTATTTTTTTGCATTGCGAAAATAGAAGCCGCAGTTTCCTTTTTTGAAGAACTTTTTACCACCACATCTGCCAATTGCTTGTTCTTTGCTCTTAACAAGCCAATTTCAATAGTAGAGTTCTTATCTGAGGTAATATCCGAAATTTCTTTTGTAGTATATCCTAAACTAGAGCAAGTAATAGTATAAGATTTACCTAACTCAAGAGAAATTATGAAGCGACCCTCAACATCTGTAGTATATAATTTTTTACCATTATTTACTTTGATAATAGCTCCGGCTATAGCAGTATTATTATCACTATCAAATAATTTACCATTTAATATTACAGTTTGTGAAAAAACATTAAATGCTAAAAAAGAGAGTAAAATTGTAGTTAAAATCTTGTTCAAAAATAGTTAGGTTTATTAAGGGGCAAACCTAGCTGAAATAGGAAAATAAATAGGTAATTTCAATGTTAAGAAATTATTACCTTAAGCATTTTTGAAGGTAAATAGCAGTTCAAATAGACTGAAAAAATCTATGTTACCAAATTGTTAAGTGCAATGTTACCAAATTGTTACTACTGTTTAAAATTTGGAAATCTATACAATAAATTTTGAAAATAATTAAAGCGATTATTGAATTTCAATAACCGTATCCGGGCCCTTAGCAGCTATTCCATGAATATCAATTAATAACCCATTTGGTCTGATGCTATAGGGAAGGTTGGTACTAGTGCCCATCAAAGTAATTTTTGTTGGTTTCATTACACCTGGAATAAACAAAGCTCCCCTTTTTTGGGCTGCTAAAATATGTACATACACATGCTTCGCGTCTTGTGTTGTCACTCCCCAGTTTTGTGGCGCCAATGGTCCACCCCTGGTTCCATAAATACTGGCACCATATTGCTTCACCCACTTGCCTACCAAGGCCAATGTATCTCTAAATTCTTGTTGGATTTCCCCATTGGCCATGGGCCCAATATTTAATAATAAATTAGAATTGCGGCCTGCCGCTCCTACTAAAGTATGAATGATATTGTTAAAAGATTTATAGTTGTGATCATTGATTTTGAAACCCCATGCATCATTCATGGTGATACATGATTCCAAAGGCAAAGCAGAGGCTGTTTGAAAGCTTAAACCAGCATTGTTTTGACCTGGCAAATCTTGTTCAAACATTTGAAAATCTTCCCCTGGGATGGGATCCAAGTGATGGTTGTTGCCAATCATACAAGCAGGTTGTAGCTTGTGAATTAAACTATAAATTTCATCGTACTTCCAATTAATACGTGAGCTTCTATCTGCTGCTCCTTCTGGATTGGTTTGATCCCAATGACCATCAAACCAAATACAAGAAATAGTCCCATAATTGGTAAGTAGTTCTGTTAATTGGCCTTTCATGAATTTCAAATAGGAATCATAATTGCTTTTTGCAGTCCTTCCCGATTTTTGTCCTGTTCTTCCTGTTTCATGTGGATAGTCGTCTCTGGTCCAATCCAATAAAGAATAATACAAACCAAGTTTAATGCCTTGCTTTTGACATTCTACGGCCAATAATTTTAACGGGTCATTTTTGTACCGTGTATTGGTAATTTTCCAATCAGATTGTTTCGTATCCCAATTGGAAAATCCATCATGATGTCTTGTAATAAGTACAATGTATTTCATGCCTGCATTTTTTGCAGTGCTTACCCATTTAGCTGCATCAAAATCAACTGGATTAAATAATTTGATTAATTTTTTATAATCTGTTTTATTAATGCCTTTGTTTTCCATCACCCATTCCCCATCGCCTAATACACTAAAATCTCCCCAATGTATAAACATACCAAACTTACTGTCTTGAAAAGCGGTTCTAGCAGCTAAGTTTGTTTTAGTAGGCGTATAGGTTTGCGCTTGTGATGCGAACACAATAAAACACAAAATGAATAAGAGATTCTTTTTCATAGTAAAAATTTTTATAAAAAATTTATAGCAACAACAAGGTTAATTAATCTAAATGATATACACTATGTAAGTCGCTGGTGCCTTTGAAATTGACATCTAGATCTTTAATGACGCCGTCTTTAACATCGTATACCCAGCCATGTAAATGCAAGGGCTGTTCTCTTTTCCAAGCATTTTGAACGATAGATGTTTTTCCTAAATCTTGCACTTGCTCTATAACGTTTAGTTCTACCAATCTATTGGCTCTTTCTTTTGTATCTGTTAAAGCATCTAATTCTTTAAAATGTAAACGATATACATCTTTGATATGTCTAAGCCAGTTGTCAATTAATCCAAACTGCTTGTTTTCCATAGCGGCCAATACACCACCACAACCATAATGCCCACAAACAATAATATGTTTAACTTTTAACACTTCCACCGCATAGGACAAAACACTTAGCATATTCATATCGCTATGGATGACCATATTGGCAATATTGCGATGTACAAAAATATCCCCCGGTAAAGTACCCGTAATTTGATTGGCAGGAACGCGACTATCAGAACAACCTATCCATAAATATTCAGGATGTTGGCTGTTGGCTAATTTTTGAAAGTAGCCTGGATCCAAAGCCATTTGGTCTGCCACCCACTTCTTATTATTTTCTAATAATTTTTTATACGATTTTTCCATACAAGATTAAAATTAGGCAATATTTTGGATTTTGTTGGAAGTTTAGACCTCATTAATGCGCCCTTTTTATGCTATTTAACTTAATTTCATTATATTTAACTTAATTCATTACATGAGTATACTAATTGAATGTTTGGGCTGGATAGCCTCTGTTTTAATTGTAGGATCCTATGCCTTAAACATTACCGGAAAACTATCCGCCAAAAGCAAAACCTATGTGATTGCGAATATGGTAGGTGGCCTATTTTTTGTGTTAAACACTTATTATCATCAAGCGTATCCTTCGATGCTGGTGAATATTATTTGGGTGATTATTGCCATTGTGATGTTAAGTAAAAAGAAGATTCAAAATACAGATGAGGATAATACATCATTGAAATAGTTGCTTTTACCATGCAAGATAAAAAATTAAAAAAAGGCTTTTTATTGGTCCTGAAATGGATCGCTATTTGTGTCCTAGTTGGAAGTATCGTTGGATCAGCTACTGCCCTGTTTTTAATTTCATTGGATCGAGTTACCCTTTGGCGTTCCTATCATATTTGGATTGTTAATTTTTTACCCTTTGTAGGTTTGGCCATTGGCTTCGCTTATCACTATTATGGGGATGAAAGCAAAAAAGGAAATAATTTAATTTTAGAAACACATCAATCCACCGGCACTGATAATAATTCCAAGCCCATTCCTTTAGTCATGGCACCACTGGTTTTTATTAGTACACTACTAACACATGTAGCGGGTGGTTCTGCAGGTAGAGAAGGTACTGCAGTTCAAATGGGCGGTGCAATCGCTGATCAATTTACACGCAGGTTCAGATTAAATAGCGAAGAAAGAAAGACCATTCTAATTATTGGTATTAGCGCAGGTTTTGCTGCTGTTTTTGGAACACCTTTGGCGGGTGCTATTTTTGCTTTAGAAATAATGTCATTTAAAAGAATAAAATTGGCAGATGTGCTGCCTAGTTTTTTTACCGCTTATATAGCTCATGCTATTTGTTTGGCTTGGCAAGTAAAACATACAGTATACATCATCCCAAGCATTCCTGGTATTTCATTAAGTAGTTTATCCTGGTCCATCCTGGCTGGACTTATTTTTGGAATGGCTGCTTTTGCATTTATTTATTCGAGCAAATTATTTGAAGGCTGGTTTTCAAAAATAAAATTTGCTCCTTGGCGTCCTTTTGTGGGCGGAATATTTATTGCTTTATTTATTGTGTTGTCCGATTCAACAAAATACATCGGACTCGGCATACCAACTATCATAAATGCATTTTTAACCCCTGCTGGAAATTTTGATTTTGCCATTAAAATTTTAGTCACCAGTTTTACCTTAAGTGCAGGCTTCAAAGGTGGAGAGGTAACTCCTCTGTTTTTTATAGGTGCTACTTTAGGCAATATCCTCATTTGGTTTATTCCACTTCCCATGGCGCTATTGGCTGGAATGGGCTTTGTAGCTGTATTTGCAGGGGCTACTCATTGTTCTATCGCTTCTATTGTCTTAGGCATTGAGCTTTTTGGAATGGAAGCAGGTGTCTTTATTGGTATCGCAAGTATCGTTGCTTATTTTACATCAGGCATTCATGGAATTTATAACGCACAGCTTAAGACGGGTGCAAAATATGAATTGTATAATTTTATAAGCAAGAGTCGAAGATTGTAAATGAGATAAGTAAAAAATAATTACAAATAAATTATAGACATGGTTGAAATTGTTCGTGTTTCCAATGAAATTGAATTAGCGGGTATTCGTTTGCTGCAAAGAGCAAATCTAAGACGACTTATTGGTGAAGCAGAAGCGAGTAGAGAAGGTTTTGTAACTGCAGAATATTCAACAGAAACCTTACAACACATGCATCAGTTTCAGCCTTCGATCATTGCCAAAGATGGAGATGCTGTTGTAGGCTATGTAATTGTAACAGATAAAAATAGTTATGGGCAACATCCTTTATTAGATGGTCTATTTGATTCGATTGATTTATTAAGTTACGATGGCGCCTCCTTAAAAAAATCGAATTATATTTTAGTAGGTCAACTTTGTGTAGGAAAAGCTTATCGTGGCATAGGACTGGTTCAAAAAATGTATTGTTATTATCAACAATGTTTAAGCAAAGAATATGAATACTTAATTACCGATGTAGCACAAGACAACCCAAGATCGCTGAAAGCACATATAAAAACAGGCTTTCAAATTATGCATACCATTGGATATGGTGGAATTCCTTGGGACATCTTACTATGGGATTGGAATAAAAAATAGTTACTGAAATAAATTATTTCAGTAACTTATTAATCACGTGTTACGGGTCTTGTCAAACAAGTTGGACCACCTCCTCCTTTCACACTAATTTCTGCACCTTCATATTCAATTACTCTACACCCGGAAGCTTCTAATCGAGATTTAGTGATGGGATTTCCCTTTACCATTAAACAAGTTCGAGGTGCCAATGCCAATACATTGCAACCCATACTGTCAAATTCCTCCTCTGGCACTTCTACCAATTCAAATCCACGTGCCATTAATTCATTTCTAAAAACAATGGGAATTAAAGGAGAATAAACAACCGCTATATTATCCGCCACTGGACTTAACACCGACATCAAATGAAATACATCTGAAGGCCCTTTGTAATGTGGCATAGGAACAGTGATCACATTTACGCCTAATGGTTTTAATAAAGCAGTTACTTGTTTGATGCCCTCCTCATTGGTTCTATAAGTATGGCCAACCGCCAAGGTTTTCGAATCCAACCAAGCCACATCTCCTCCTTCAATGGTGCCAGGTGCTGTAATAACGCCAAGAACCTTAATACCATTGGCCTCATATGCTTTTTGTTGCGCTGCAGGTTCGTTTTTGCGTCCCGCTTTACCCATGTTACAAATTATCATGCCCCGACTGGTTGCAATAGCCGCATCTCTGCAATAAATAGAATCCATATTCACCGAACTATCTTCAGGAAAATAATACACTTGCGCGCCATGGTCTTTTAAAATTTTTTCAAAGGCTTTGTATTCATTAATTGCTTTTTCAATGGCAGGTTTGCCTAAATAATTTAATGCTTCCCAATACATAGAGACATGAGCATCATCAATAAAAGCAGCTGTGGCTTTTTTGATAAATAAAGAACTTAGTTTTCCCGATTCTGAATGTGCACTCATGTATTGTTAATTATTGAATTAAATTTTATCTCTTTTCCAAACTGCGAAAACATAAATAGGTACCGAAGTCATCGTTAGAAAAAAGCCCCAGAAAACAGTTTCTGCTCCTAAACCGATCATCAACCATAAACAAAATATAAAAGTAAGTGCAGCCAATAAAATAGCCAGCGCAACATATTTACTTGATTTAAATGGTAGCTTGAATCGCATAATCATATAGGAAGCAGTGCAAAAAAAGTAAGGTATTAAAATAGTAGACGTAGTCATGAGCATCAAAAATTTAAATTGCTCTACCAATCCTTTGGTATAATTCATACTCATTAAAACAGAAACAAATACACTTGAAATAATAACCCCTAACACTGGCACTCCTTTTTTATTTTTTCGAGTAAAAATAGCAGGAAATAATTGATCTTTTGCAATGGCATAAGGCAATTGTCCTTGAATCAATATATATCCATTCAAGGCACCAAACGCAGCAATGGCAACCCCTGCACTCACCCAATACTGTGCGCCATGCCCCCAAATTAAAACTGCCGCATCTGCAAAAGGGGTCACACTATGTTTTAATTGCGCAGCTGGAATCATACCCATGATACTCACGGTACTTAATATATAAACGATGGTAGCAATGAGTGTTCCTAATGTGGTTGCCTTCGCCACCGTAGTAGCTGAATTGGCCACACTACCCGATGGAATGGTGGCACATTCAATTCCTAAAAAAGCAAAAAAAGTTAAAGTAGTGGTAGCAGTGATGGCTGCAATGGTGGAAGTGCCACTTGTATTAAAGGGTAAGAAATTTTCCCAATGAATGTAAAATAATCCAACCACTCCAATCAAAACAATAGGAACAATTTTTAAAATAGTAGAAATCAATTGAACTATTCCTGAAGTTAAAATGCCCAATGAGTTGACCCAGGTTAAAAACCAAATGGTAGCCAACCCAGTAGTAATAGCCAATACTGCATTTGTAGCCAAGGCAGGAATAAAAGTACTCAGTGCACTAATAAAAGAAACCGTAATGGCTGCATTGGTGCACCATACCGAAACCAAATAACCCCAGGCCACTAAAAAACCTGCAAAATCACCTAAGCCTTTTTGTGAATAAGCAAATGGACCACCATCTGCTCCAGGCAACATTTTACTTAAATGAGCAAATACTTTTGAAATTAAAAAAGCACCTATGGCAGAACAAACCCATCCAATTAAACTAATGCCTCCAAAGCCAGCTAAAGTAGCAGGCATCATAAAAACACCAGCGCCAATCATATTGCCCACTACCAATGAAGTGCTTGTCCACAAGCCTAGCTTATCGTCTGCTGTTGATTTCACTAAATAAATCGGTTAACAATATTTTCAAGCAACTCTTGCTGTCCACTAACAGCACCAGGCTCTCCTTTATCAATAGCATAGGCTTTTAAATCTTCCAAGCTTAGTTTTCCTTGTTCAAACTCTTTTCCTTTTCCAGTATCAAAAGAAGCATATCTATTCGAACGAATTTTTTTATAGTCCGACTTTTCTAAAATGGCATCTGCAGTTACTAAAGCGCGTGCAAAAGTATCTATGCCTCCGATATGTGCATGAAATAAATCGGCAGGGTCGGTTGAATTTCTTCTGCGCTTGGCATCAAAATTAATTCCTCCGCCTTGGAATCCACCTGCTTCTACAATAATCAACATTGATTCTACTAGTTCATTGATGTTGGTAGGAAACTGATCGGTATCCCAACCATTTTGATAATCACCTCTGTTGGCATCCATACTTCCTAACATCCCCGCATCCACGGCCACTTGCAATTCGTGTTGGAAAGTATGCCCTGCTAAAGTAGCATGGTTTACTTCGATGTTTAATTTGAAATCATTTAATAAATCATATTGACGCAAGAAACCAATGACTGTTTCGCTATCATAATCATATTGATGCTTGGTGGGCTCACATGGTTTAGGCTCAATAAAGAAAGTGCCTTTAAACCCATTTTTTCTTGCATAGTCTTTTGCAGTATGCAAAAATTTAGCCAAATGTTCTTTCTCTCTTTTCATATTGGTATTCAACAAAGACATGTATCCTTCACGTCCACCCCAAAAAACATAATTTTCTCCACCCAATGCAATGGTTGCATCCAAAGCGCCTTTTACTTGTGCAGCAGCATGTGTTAATACATGAAAATCTGGATTGGTAGATGCGCCATTCATGTATCGCTTATTGCTAAACACATTGGCAGTACCCCATAATAATTTAACCCCACTTGCATCCTGCTTTTCTTTTAAATATGCAGTAATGGCTTGTAAGCGTTTGTCATTTTCATTTACGTCATTGGTATAATCTACTACATCCACATCGTGAAAGCAATAATAAGGCAATCCTAATTTGGTAATAAATTCAAAAGCAGCATCCGCTTTGTCTTTGGCACGCGCAACTGCATCGCTATTTTCATTCCATGGATAAATAAGCGAAGGTTCTCCAAAAGGATCTGCACCATTGCCCACAAAGCTGTGCCAGTAGGCCACTGCAAAACGCAACCACTCTTTCATGGTTTTTCCTGCAATCACTTTATTTTCATCATACCAACGGTAACTTAATGGATTATCACTATTTAAACCTTCGAATTTTACGGCACCAATGCCTTTAAAAAATTCCTTTTTCCCTAGTAGTACAGACATGTCATTTATTTTTTAGTTCTTAATTAAATATAATTTTTTAATTGTGCTTTCCAGTCAACATAAAGTGCGTCGTATTGTTTTGTCTTAGTTGGCTCGATAATTTGAATTGGTTTGAAATCTGAAAATGCTTCCTTTGCATTTTTATAAATACCCGATCCTATGCCTGCACCTAAAGCAGCGCCAACACTTCCATCTGCATGATACAGTGCAACAGGCACTCCTGTAGCATTCACAAAAGCATTGGTAAATACTTTACTTAAAAACAAATTGGCATGTCCCACTCTGATAATATTAGGCTGTAAATTATTTTCCCGCATAATGTCTAATCCATATCTAAAAGCAAATGCAATACCTTCTTGTGCAGCATTAAAAATATGTGCTGCAGAATGTTTGTTTAAATCGATGCCAGAAAACTGAGCACCTAAAATTTTATTATTAAAAATTCGTTCTGCTCCATTTCCAAATGGAAATATTTTTAACCCCTCACTGCCCGCTTCAATGGTGGAAGCCGCTTGATTCATTTGATTGTAATCATAATTCACGCCTACCATTTTTTTCACCCAACTATTTAAAATGCCAGTTCCATTAATACACAACAACATTCCAATTCTATTGCTGTCCGAAGTATGATTTACATGCGCAAAACTATTGACTCTGGATTGTTGGTCATAAGATAAGGTATCTCCCACGCCATAGATAACACCCGAAGTGCCTGCTGTAGCTGCTACTTCACCAGGAGACAACACATTTAAAGAAAGTGCATTGTTGGGTTGATCCCCTGCTTTATAAGTTAAAGGAATGCCCGCTTTTAATTGCAACGCATTTGCAACAGTTACTTGCAAAATACCATGATGGCTAAATACATCTTGAATGGCTGGAAAAAAAGAAGCGTCAAATCCAAAATGGTCCAGTACCGATTTAGAAATTTCTTTGTTTTTAAAATCCCAAAAAATACCTTCTGATAATGCCGAAATGGTAGTGGTGATTTCGCCGGTTAATTTCATGGAGATAAAATCACCAGGCAACATTATTTTATGAATTTGATGATAGATGGCTGGCTCGTTTTCTTTGACCCATGCTAATTTTGCTGCAGTAAAATTTCCTGGAGAATTTAATAAATGAGCCAAACATTTTTCATGGCCAATGGTATCGAAAGCTTTGTTTCCATAATCCACCGCACGACTATCACACCAAATAATACTATCTCTTAAAACATTTTGATTTTTATCTACTAATACCAAGCCATGCATTTGATAAGCAATGCCAATGGCTGCAATCGCTTTTGAATCGTAGCTTGCATTTACTTTTGTTGCTGCTGCATGAAGTTGTAAAGCGCCTTTTTGCACTTGCTCCCACCAGGCATTAGGAGATTGTTCGGCCCAACCAGTTTGTTTTGAAATAATGGCATTTTCGGTATCAGGATATTGTACTGTAACAATATTTTTTTGCGTTGCTGCATCTACCAATGACAACTTAATAAAAGAAGTGCCTATGTCTATTCCTAATAAATACATACGTTGTTATACTTTAATATCAGCAGCGCTAATCAATGAGCATTTGCTGTCGCTAAAACTAAGAAATAAATGAGTAGTAATTATTTTTCCCATCCCGTATCTTTCAACGCTGGGTCATTTTCTTTCTTTAAAAAATCAGCCTGAGAAAGCGAGTCTGCCTTCCACTCTAAAATGGCCTCATTGGGAACCGAAACAATAGGCGTTTTCCAGGAAGTAGAGGTTTCATTATAAGCCAGATTGGATTGAGCACAATAGCAGGAAATAATGGACCATCTTGGGCTATCCGATACATTGGCTTCGGAACGGTGTAAAATATTGCTATGAAAAAATAAAGCATCCCCTGCTTCAATTTCTACATATACTAAGTCCATGGTTTTCAATGCATTGTCCACCATAATTGGATCAGCTCCTACCTGTTCGCCAGCAAAACCATGGTTTACGCGACCCAATTTATGAGACCCTTTGATTACCTGAATACAGCCATTTTGTTTATTTGCAGGGGTTAAAGCTACCATGACACTTACTAATTGATCTGGGAACATAAACTGATTTTTGTACCAATAGCCATAGTCTTGATGCCATTCCCAAGCACCCCCCACTTTGGGTTCTTTTTGCATCAACTTAGAATGAAAATGACAAACCGGCGCCTCACTATCTAATAGCTGAGCCACGCCATTGACCAATTTTTCACTCCTGGTTAAATAACCAAAAATATCATTGCCGGGTGTAAACCACAAGGAAAGTTTGGTTTTTTTACCTGTTTGGTCGTTTAAGTCGAGGGCATTTTTAGCCATTGCATTGTCTTGCAAAGCAGTAGCATACAACTTATCTACTTCGGGTTTTGAACAAAAATTTTTTACAATCACATAGCCATCTTTATGATAGGCCGCTACTTGTTCTGGCGTTAAAAAGAATTTTGACATAATGGGCTTATTTAATATCGCTTTCTGGGTGTATAAATATATTAAAGTTAAAGACACAAATTAGTAGATACTTGATTTTTTATTTAAATTGGGGGAGTAAAAGCGAAAAATGAAGATTACTAAAGAAGCCATTGAATTAGCAGAAAAAACAATCAAGCCCTACATTCATCGTACACCCGTGCTCACCAACAAGAGCATAAACGAAATGACTGGGATTGATTTTTATTTTAAATGTGAAAACTTTCAAAAAATTGGCGCCTTTAAAATTCGTGGCGGAATGAATGCCGCTCTTAGTTTAAATGCAACCCAATTAAAAAACGGAATTGCCACGCATTCTTCGGGCAACCATGCACAAGCATTGGCTTATGCTGCGAAAACATTGGGCATCAAAGCCTACATCGTCATGCCAAAATCTTCTCCGCAAGTGAAAGTGGATGCAGTAAGAGGATATGGTGCTGAAGTAATTATTTGCGAAGCCAATCAAGCAGCAAGAGAAACTGCTTTAGCCAAAGTGGTTTTAGAAACTGGCGCTGAATTTATTCATCCTTATGACGATTATCGAGTTATTACTGGACAAGCTACATGTGTAAAAGAACTGATCGAAGAAGTTCCGGACTTGGACGTAGTTATTACACCTGTGGGAGGGGGCGGTTTACTTTCAGGCACTTGCTTAGGCGCTCATTTTTTCAAACCTGGTTTAAAAGTGTATGCAGGCGAACCGGAAGGTGCAGCTGATGCTGTATTAAGTTTGAAATCGGGTAAGGTAGAAAAAGCCCCATATGTAGCTACTATTGCAGATGGCTTATTAACTACCTTAAGTGAACAAACCCTTGGCATCATTAAAGAACATGTCACAGATATATTATTGGTTTCAGACACTGAAATTATTGCCGCTTTAAAATTAGTATACGAAAGAATGAAAATAATTGTGGAGCCAAGCTGCGTGGTACCTTTTGCTGCAGCGATTAAAAATGCGCCCTTATTCAAAGGAAAAAAAGTGGGCATTATTTTATCAGGCGGCAATGTTGATTTAACTAAATTTGGAACCTGGTTTCCCGCCATTAAATAAAAAATAAAAACCTATGAAAAAATATTTTAAAAAAAGCTTATCCTATTTGACACTAACATCTGCGATTGTTTTATTTTTTACTACAGCCAGTTTTGGTCAAGTGCTTTCCATGGCTGTTACCAAAAGTGCCCGATTTGATTATGGCAAATTAGCATTGATAGATTCCACCGTCAACAAATACATTAGTAATCATTGGCTGGTAGGATCGACCGTGATCATTGTAAAAGACAATAAAGTAGTTTATTACAAAGGTTTTGGTTATGCCAACGAAGCTGCAAAAAAGCCCATGCCCCCTAATGCTATTTACCGTATCATGAGCCAAACCAAAGCCATCACTAGTTTAGCCATATTGCAATTGGTAGATCAAGGAAAAATAGATTTGGATCAACATGTGTCTGATTTCATTGCTACTTTTAAAAATCCAAAAGTGCTTGCTCATCTAAATACCAACGATACTACTTATACAACTATACCTGCAAAAAGAGAAGTAAATATTCGTGATTTATTAACGCATACTTCTGGGATTGATTACACCGATATTGGCAGTCCAATCATGAATGCCATATACACCAAAGCAGGTGTACCATCTGGTTTAGGAAATTTTAATGCGAGCTTACTTGAAAAAATGACGATCCTTGGAAAATTACCTTTAGCACATCAACCAGGGGAAAAACATACTTATGGATTGAACACCGACTTATTAGGTTGTATTGTTGAAGTAGTAAGTGGTCTTTCTTTAGAAAAATATTTTCAAAAATATATTTTTGATCCCATGGGGATGAAGGACAGCTATTTTAATTTGCCTACCTCCAAAGCCGATAGAATGCCAACGGTATATACCGAAAATGCAGCTCAAAAAATTATAGAATGGGGGCCAACACTCAATAATATAGATCCAAATTATCCATTGACTCAGAAAAGTTATTTTTCTGGTGGTGCAGGATTGTCTTCTACCGCATATGATTACGCCATCTTTTTACAAATGATATTAAATGGCGGGATGTACAATGGCAAACAAATTTTATCTCCCCGCACAGCTGCCATCATGATAAGTCCTCAACTTGATTTTAAATACAATGGCTTAGATGATTTTGGTTTAGGCTTTGGCTTGGCTTCAGAAAAATCGGCCAATTTATATCCAAGAAGCAAAGGTTCCTTTTCTTGGGGAGGCTATTTTGGTACGAGTTATTTTGCCGATCCAAAAGAGCATCTAATTGTACTAGTAATGACACAACACAAACCCAATTCACATGGGGAATTAACAGGTAAAATTGAACGAATTATTTATGGTAGTATGTTAAAATAAAAAAGCTTAAAAAACGAAGGCCATTGTAGATTAAATATTTACAATGGCTTTTTTATGCTTCTAAATTTTGAGCAAGATCTAGTTTGCTCCATTTTTTTGTTTCTATGATCCAAGCACCAGTATGTTCTGTTACATGCATGAGAATGTCCCATGCCTGAGCCATTAAACTTTTCTTAATAGCTGTATTCTTATAGTTTTTATTGAGTTCAATTTTACCCACTATTTCTCCATTTAACAAATAAGCAGTTTTATTAAATATCTTACCCACCACTTTTTTATTTTTCCCAAAAAAACAGTCCCCTATTAAAATGCCAATAACCTGTTCTTGATTGACATCCAATATCATCATGTTTTGAATATAGGCTACCGTTTCTTGCTTCTGATTTTGAATTATATACATATTGGAGACTTGTTAATAAATGATGGTAAGATTACAAAGTATTGATGGGAATATTATTCATTAATATATCCACGATAGCTGCGGTAGAATGCGTATGTTTGAAATTAATTTTATTATCCCCGTTTACCCACTCAGAGAATACTTGATTGAAATTGGAATCTATTTTTTTAATCACTTTTACACCTAACTTTTTCATCGCTTCGCCATTGCATTCTTGTTCAAAATGATTTAGAATGGGTATGCTAAGTACTTTCTTTTTTAGATACATGGCTTCTGCAGGGGTTTCAAAACCACCAGCTGTAATAATTCCATGGCATCTAATTAAACGATCCGTAAATGCCTTGTTGTCAATGGGATAAAATGTAATGTTTTTATTGATAGTGACTTGTTTCACTTCTTTTGTGAAAACTTCAAAATTAAATGTAGGGAATGCCAAAAAATAAGGGGTTACAAATTCGATAGCATATTGTGGTAAATAAACAGCAATATGGCCTTCATCGATCACTTTAGCTTGAACTATTTCCTCTTTAATAATGGGATTGTAAATATTTTTATCATAGGATTCAAAATGTAATCCTAAATAATGGGTGCTTTTTACAAATCTATCTAAGACTAAATTTCCAATGGGATTAAAAGTAGATGCCCTAGGTGTCAATTTGCTTTGGAAGCTTGCTTGATGACCAAATTGAACGCTTTTTTTCTTTTTAAAGCTACATGCAAGCGATGTAATAAATTCAAAATCATTAATAATAACATCGTATTTTTCAATGGGTAATGCTTTGGCTTCTTTATATATATTCAAGCCCAGCGATTTAGAAATTTTTCCGTAATCCATTCCTCCAGTACTTTTATAATGAAGGCTTACACCATTGCTCTTGTATTTAATAGGCAAGGTTGTATTTAATTGCGCGTTGGAGCCACTTAAAAAGAATTCAACATCTCCATATTTTTGTAAATGGGGGTACAATTGTTCTGCCCTACTTAAATGACCATTTCCTGTACCTTGTATCGCATAAAATATTTTCATAGCACAATAAATTACATAGAAACTTGAAAAGCAACCTCGTTGGTTAATACACTTAGCTCTTCTTTCAAATTAATAATTTTATTCTTGCTTATTTTATCATTTTCAAATTGCTTAGGATCGTAATGATACAAAGTCCATGCATTGTCATAATATTCTAATGAAGTTAAATTTTCAATCCAATCCCCACTATTTAAATAAGTTACAGATCCCTTATCAGTGGTAATAACACGTTGTTGTGGCTGATGAATATGACCACATATTACATATTGGTATTTGTTTTCTATCGCCAATTCGGCAGCAATTTGTTCAAAATTATTAACCCAAGAAACTGCTTTTTTTACTCCATTTTTAACCTTCTTGCTAAAACTCATTTTTTCTTTGCCCATCAACTTCATTCCCCAATTAAGAATGCTATTAATAAGGATTAATAAATCATATCCGTATCCACCTAATTTAGCAATAAACTTGGCTCCACCTTTCGTAGTTCTATCAAATACATCTCCATGAAATACCCAGTTCTTTTCTCCATTTATTTCAAATACAATTTTATCCGTTAATTGAATATTGCCCATTTCAAAATCGGCATATTTGCGCAAGGCCTCATCATGATTCCCTGTAATATAAATTACTTTAGTATCCTTGCTGGCCATACTAAAAATTTGCTTGATGACTGCCATATGACTCGCAGGAAAATAGCGCTTGTTAAACTGCCAAATATCAATGATATCTCCATTTAAAATGAGCGTTTTTGGTTTAATACTCTTTAAATAGTTCAAAGCTTCTTTTGCTTGACAACCAAAAGTGCCTAAATGCAGGTCACTTATAATGCATATTTCCATAGGTCTCTTATCCATGGCTAGTATTTTGTGTAAATAACGTATAGGCATATAACTAGAATATATCCTCACTATTAACTTAACATTAATAAATTGTGACCAGAATATTACTTAGGTCAAGTTTTGTAATTTTACAATGAATTTTAACTCCATGAAGAACAACTATATACCAAGAGACATCAGCTGGCTTAGCTTTAATGCCAGGGTTTTACAAGAAGCCAATGACAAGTCCGTTGCGCTAAAAGACAGGATCCGATTTTTAGGCATTTTCTCCAACAATCTAGATGAATTTTTTAGAGTTCGAGTAGCTACTTTAAAGCGCATGGTGGAAATTATTGAAAAAAAGAAAAGTTTAAACATTGACATCATCGATTCTCCTCAAATAATTTTAGATGAGATTCAGAAAGTAGTTTTAAAACAACAAAGCGAATTCAATCGTATTTGGAATAATATCAATAGAGAGTTAATAAAAAGAAAGATCCTAATCATTAATGATCGAAAATTAAATACGGAGCAAAAGTTATTTGTTAGAGAATATTTTGACAATGTAGTTCGTCCCTACATTATTCCATTGATGATTGAAAATTTACCTGACCTGCCTTACTTAAGAGATAAGAGTTTGTATTTGGCCATTGTGATGAGAAACAAATTGGATGCCTATCATGAAAAGTTTTCTTTAATTGAAATTCCTTCTAAATCCATTGGCCGCTTCATTATACTACCTTCTAGTCCGGGAACAAAATCAATTATTTTATTAGAAGATATTATCAAATTTAATCTTCCTATTATTTTTTCACATTTCAAGTTTAACAAGTTTGATGCCCATGTATTTAAAATAACCAAAGATGCTGAAATTGATATCGATCAAGAAGTGGGCATCAACTTTGTAGAAAAAATTTCTAAGGGGATTAAAAATAGAAGGAAGGGCAAGCCCGTTCGTTTTGTATATGACAAAGACATGAATGCTGAATTGCTTGACTTTTTAATTCAAAAATTACACCTTACTAGAAAAAGTAGCATCATACCAGGAGGCCATATTCATAATTTTAGGCACTTCATGGATTTTCCTGATGTGTTGGTAGAAAAACAGGAAAGACCAAAACCATTCACACATCCTGCTTTTAAAAAATTTAATCAAATTTCAGAAATTGTTTTGCAAAAAGATGTCTTATTGCATTTCCCTTATCATAGTTTCGACCCGGTTATTGATATGCTAAGAGAAGCAGCTATGGATGATGACGTTATTTCCATAAAAATTACAGCCTATCGACTAGCAAGCAACTCTAAAGTTATTAATGCATTGATTAATGCAGCTCGAAATGGAAAAAAAGTAACTGTGTTTTTAGAGCTAAAAGCCCGTTTTGACGAAGAAGCCAATTTAGAATGGAAAACTGCCATGGAAGAGGAAGGCGTTCGCGTATTGGTGGGTATCCCGAATGTGAAAGTACACGCAAAAATCTGTGTCATTCAGAAAAGAATAGATGCTAGATTGGTGCAATATGGCTTTATAAGCACAGGGAATTTGAATGAGAAAACAGCGAGAATATATGCCGATCATTGCTTATTGACTGCTTCAAGGCCTTTGCTAATGGAAGTAAATAAAGTATTTACCTATTTAGAAAGTTGGCAAATGGGTGACAAGCCTATTGGTAAAACCAAAAACTTGTTAATCTCTCCCATCAACATGCGCAATACCATTATTCAGTTAATCAACAATGAAATAAAATTCGCTAAACTAGGCAAGCCAGCTAAAATTATTGTGAAATTAAACTCCTTAAGCGACCATTTACTGATAGATCATTTATACAAGGCCTTGAAAGCTGGGGTAGAAGTTCATTTAATTATCAGAGGTATTTTAACATTAAAAAAAGAAAGTGAAAAGTTGAATACTAAATTAAATGCGATTAGTATCGTAGACCAATACCTCGAGCATGCTCGGGTAATGGTATTTCACAATAAAGGAAACGAAAAAGTATATATTTCAAGTGCCGACTGGATGGTTAGAAACCTAGATCATCGAATAGAAGTGGCTACTCCTATATTAGATACACGTTTGAAAAAAGAACTTATTGACATTATTAACATTCAATTGAAAGACAATAATAAAGCCAGAATTTTAGACGAGCATTTAAACAATAATTATGTACCTTCCGTAAGAAAGAAAACCTACAAATCGCAAGTAGAAACTTATCATTACTTAATAGAAAAAAATTATAAAAATTGGTACTCGCAGCAATAGATATTGGTAGCAACGCAGTAAGATTGCTTATTTGTGCGGTGGTTAAAAAAGGAAAAGATGTTGAATTTAATAAATTATGTCTTTTAAGAATTCCTGTACGTTTGGGTTTTGATGTATTTGAAAAAGGACAAATTGGTGGTCAAAAAAAGAAAATGCTTATTAATACCATCAAGGCTTTCAATAATTTAATGAAAGTATACGAAGTGGACCATTATATGGCTTGTGCCACAAGTGCCATGAGAGACGCAGAAAATGCAAAAGAGATCATCAAAGAAATCAAAACTGAAACAAGCATTGAAATTGAAGTCATTACCGGCGAACTAGAAGCCGAAATTATTTACGAGAACCACATTGCAGAATTGTTAGATAAAGATAAGAGCTACTTATATATTGATGTAGGGGGTGGAAGTACCGAACTAACCTTGTACCACAAATCAAACGTGGTACTTCAAAAATCTTTTAATATTGGCACAGTTCGTATACTCACAAAAAAAGTGAAAGACGAAACTTGGGAAGAACTTAAGGATACTTTAAAAGATTTGTCCAAAAAATACAATAATATAATTGGAATTGGTTCTGGTGGAAATATCAATAAATTATTGTCGTTAAATGGAAATAAGAATGGGAAGTTTATAAGTGCGGATAATTTAAAGGAGGTGTATAAGGAAATGGAGCCGCTCTCTGTGGATGAAAGAATGCATACTTATACGCTTAAGGAAGATAGAGCAGAAGTAATTGTTCCTGCCTTAAGTATTTACAATGCTATTTGTAAATGGGGGGATATTAATGAAATATATGTACCTAAAATTGGCCTTGCCGACGGTTTAATTCATCATTTATATGACATGGTTGAATCTTAATTTTTGTATATTTAGGTAACCTAAATATACATTGCATGAAAAAGTATTTTTTTCTATTATTATCATTCTTCCCTTTTTTGTCCTTTGCACAAGCAACCGATTCTACTTGGATAGTAAACAACTATACCAAAACAGAACTCATGGTTCCCATGCGAGATGGTACCAAGCTATTTACCACCATTTATGCACCAAAAGACAATACAGAGAAACATCCGATTTTATTAGAAAGAACGCCCTATTCTTGTGCACCCTATGGTAAAAATATTTTTAAAAGTTACTGGAACTCGCCAAGAAAATATTTTTTAAAGGAAAACTATATTCTCATTATACAAGATGTACGAGGTCGTTGGATGAGTGAAGGAAACTTTGAAGATATTAGACCCTATGTGCCCAATAAGAAAGCTGGCCAAGTTGATGAAGCAACGGATACCTATGACGCCATTGACTGGATGGTAAAAAATGTAAGCAATAACAATGGCAATGTAGGTGTGTTTGGAATATCTTATCCAGGTTTCTATGCAACTTTAGCAACGCTAAGTAATCATCCTGCTTTAAAAGCGGTAAGCCCACAAGCACCCGTAACTGAATGGTTTATTGGTGACGACTTTCACCACAACGGTGCATTTATGTTAGCAGATGGTTTTGCTTTTTATTCAGGATTTGGAAAGCCAAGACCCAAGCCAACCACGGTTGGACCAGCAGGATTTAATTTCACCAATCCAGATAATTTTGATTTTTACTTGCAAACTGGTGCCATTCCTAATTTTACCAAATTGATGGGCGATAGTATACAATTCTGGAAAGATTTAATGGCGCATCCTAACTACGACGAATTTTGGCAAGTAAGAAATACAAGAAAACATGTAGAAGACATCAACCCAAATATTGCAACGCTTATCGTAGGTGGTTTGTATGATGCAGAAGATTGTTTTGGAGCATGGAATTTATACAAAGCCATTGAAACAAAAGCAAAAAATAATAATAAATTGGTGATGGGCCCTTGGTACCATGGTCAATGGGCTTCCAACGATGGTACTCATTTAGGCAATGTTCAATTTGGAAGCAATACCAGCGAATGGTTTGGACAAACTATAGAACTTCCTTTCTTTAATTATTATTTAAAAAACAAAGGAAGCATTGATCAAATTAAAGAGGCCAATATATTTTTCTCTGGAAGTAACGAATGGAGACAATTGCCCACTTGGCCAGCAGCCAATATGAAAATGGAGGCTTACCTTTTAAGCGATCACGGAAATTTGAAAGCAGGCAAAAAAGCCACTGCCCTTTCCGGTTATGAAGAATATATAAGCGACCCAGCCAAACCGGTTCCATATATCTCTGATAATTACATGATGAAAAGTAAGCCAGCAAGACATTACAGAGAATACATGGATGATGATCAAAAATTTACTTCAAGAAGAACAGATGTGCTCGTGTATAAAACACCAATCTTAACCAATGATCTTACCTTAGGCGGGCCAGTAGTGGCCGACTTGATGGTAGCGATGAGTGGTACCGATGCCGATTTTGTAGTGAAGTTAATAGATGTATATCCCGATAATTTTGAATATACAACCAATACTAAAGATTATTTAATGAGTGGTTACCAACAATTAGTAAGAGGTGAAATAATGAGAGGTAAGTATAGGAATAGTTTTGAAAAACCAGAAGCATTTGTTCCTAATAAGCCTACAGCTGTAAAGTTTACTTTGCCAGATATTGCGCATACTTTCAAAAAGGGTCATCGCATGATGATTCAAATTCAAAGTAGCTGGTTCCCATTGGTAGACAGAAATCCGCAACAATTCATGAACATTTACGAAGCCAAGGATAGTGATTTCAAAAAAGCTACGATCCGTATTTATCATGATGCTTCTGTAATTCAATTGCCTGTATTGGGGAAATAAAATATAAGAAGCTTAGCAATTTAAGGAAGCATACATCCTTTTAAAGCAGCTGTTAAATTTTCAAACTCACTGGTAGCATTGTTACAAAGTATAATTAATGTTTCTTTTGATTTTAAAAACCGAATGATGATAGTTTTGTACCCTGGATTATCTCCATTGTGCCATACTATATTTTCTTTTGGTCTTAGTTCCCAACCAAATCCATAATTGGAAATAGTGCCATTGCTTAATGGCATGGGTGTAAAGGCAGCTGCTAAAGTAGTTTGGCTAATTAATTTATTGGTATACAAAGCCTGATCCCATTTTAATAAATCTTCTACAGTGGAACTAATTCTTCCTGGACCTTTGCGATTACCTAACCAAATAGTATAATTAGAGGAAGGGAAAGAGTCTGCTCTTATGTATGCATTTCTTTCAGCAACAAATACATGACCTAAAGCAAAATTTTTAATTGCTGCTTTAGCATCCAAAGTCCTGATGTCTGTACTTTTCATGCCTAACTTATGAAAAATTTCTGTGTTACAGAACTCAATAAAATCTCTACCGCTTACTTTTTCTGCAATACTTGCTAAAATAACAAACCCAGTATTGCTGTATAAATATTGTGTGCCTGGTTCAAATAATTTTGGAGGTGCATATTGATTCAGGTACTCGATGATATCATTGTTGTTGGCGACTTTGGACTTGTCCCAATGTTCATCCATAATAGCTTGATAATCGGGCAGCCCGCTGGTATGAGTTAGTAATTGCCTGATGGAAATACCTTTGTAAGGTAGATGGATGTATTTTTCGACCAAGTCATCATAATTTAACAGGCCTTTTTCTTGCAACATCATAATAGTCATGGCAGTAAACTGTTTACTCACCGAAGCCAATTCAAAAATAGTATTGGTTTTTAAAGGCGTATGATTTTTATATTCAATGTAACCATACGCTTTTTCAAATTTTGCTTTCCCGTTTTCGGCAATAAGAACTACCCCACTGAATTTATCTTTGGCAACTAAATTGTTGATAATAGCATCTACTTTATTATAATCAATTTGTTGACTAATTGCAGGAATACTAAGTCCGAAAAATAATGCCAATGAAGTACAGCATAATAAAAGATATTTTTTCATATAAAATTATTTTAATCCTATGGGAAAGTTAGTTAAAAAAGATTTGAGTGTTGATGATGCTTGAACCTGATTACAAATTAAACTTTTTAAATCAAAAAAAGCTGTTTAATAACTAATTAAAAGGATGGAGATTGCCTTAATTATGATGCTAGCTTTTATTTAGATGTAATAACTTAAAGAAATTTTCTTCCTCTAATTCAAGCACTTCGCCAGGCTTCATATGTCCTATTTCTATTTCTTCAATAGAAGTTCTTATAAGTCGGATGCATTTGTGATTGACAGCTGCTACCATCTTTCGTACTTGATGAAACCTACCTTCGGTCAAAGTGAGTTGCAACCAGGTGGTTTGCACATTTGCGTGCAATGGTTTTTCCACTTCAGATAAAGCCATAGGTTGATTGACCAATTTTACCAAGCAGGGTGTTGTTTTAAAAATACTGCCATTGGTAGCACTAATTTCAATACCATTGGCTAACCTTTTAATGGTGTCTGGTTCTACTTTGTTTTTTACTTGTACTAAATAAGTGCGAAGATGAGGCACTGCTCCTTGGAATAAAAGTTTGGTGATTTTTTTATTGGTGGTAAGTAACAATATCCCCTCCGAATTTTGATCGAGGCGGCCAATTGCATGCGTTCCCTCTGGAAATGTAAAATCCAATTGATGTAATAAATTCACTTGATGGGTACTCACAAATTGAGAAACCATGTTTACTGGCTTGTAAACTACAAAATATCGTTGTGGCTGCATAGCAGCAAATTACTTAATATTGCATATGCAACAAGCGTCCAAGGATCCTTTACATGGAAAAACACTCGAAAATATTGTCACTGAACTAGTGGCTTA
>CANCSS010000028.1 GCA_947380905.1 Chitinophagaceae bacterium
TTTACTTCTCCGCTTAAATAGGGTTTTAAACCATCGTTGGAAATTAAGGCTAAGGCCGTAATGTCGTTTTTTAAATATTTGTTGAAATACAATAAAGTTGTTACTCTTACAATTTTTTCAACTTCTTTTCTGTTTTTTGAATTTATTCCATGGGTTTCTCCTCCTTCACTATCGGTAAAATCCAAATGATGTGCATTGGATAACCAAACAAAAATATTGTTTCCATTACTGCTCCAATAATCAAAAGCATTATATCTACTAATAGGAGGTAACCCTCCTTGTTGTTTATCTTCTGTCCCTGAAATACCGAGCAAGGGAGTGCTTAGAGTAGAAAAACTCTCTTTAACAAAAAATGGTTCTCCTACTCCCTGTGGCGACAATGCAATACAAGCCTTTACTCTTTTGTCTTTCATATCATCACCAAGTCCTTTCCCAAAATTAGTTCTTGGTTCTAACCAATCCAAAGCCGGTTTCATTCCTGCAATTACCATACTTGTAAATGCTCCAAAGGAATGACCTAAAACACCAATATTTTGTAAATCAACTTTGTTTTTTAATGACTCGTTGGATTGATTCC
This sequence comes from Chitinophagaceae bacterium, assembly GCA_947380905.1. Classification (GTDB taxonomy): domain Bacteria; phylum Bacteroidota; class Bacteroidia; order Chitinophagales; family Chitinophagaceae; genus Sediminibacterium. The sequence continues at coordinate 578 of CANCSS010000028.1, forward strand.
AAATTATTGCTTGATTGATTGCATAGCTTACATCTTTAGGTCGTCCTAACACTTCTTCACCATCATGAATCATGTCGTTTAGGTTCTTAAAAATCCGAATGCTTCGTTTTAGCATTTTGGTATTGCTTCCAATATGTTCAAGGCAAAAAACAATAAATCCATGCGTGGCCAAATGATGAGCTAATGCAAAATGTGTATCCCAATCACCTCCTGCACCATGCGAAATTATTATTAATGGATACACACCATTTTCTAAAGGATAATGAACTTTTATTGGAATATTTCGATTACGACTTACATCTGAATTGTTTTTAAATTCCAAAACATTTACTAAATACTGTCCATTTTTGGAGTAATCAATTTGACCAAAAACAATATTTGTTAATAGGAAAAAAAATGATAATATGTATAGTTTTTTCATATTTCTGTTACCTTTTAAATCGCTTGAAAAAAGTCCAAATTACTTCACAGGCGTTCATATCTTGACTTGTCTTTCCAATAATGGCTTCATTAAGATATTGATAGCCTTGTGGCCAAGTATGCCCACCATTTAAAACTACATAACTTACAACTTCACTACCATTTGTTCCTGCGGGATAAACTCTTTGCTTTATGGTTGTTCCATCATTTGAAATGTCTGGTAAATCAGTTACAGTTGGTGTAGGATTACAACCATTAATAGTTACCCATTTGTCTATAGCTTGAAAATGAGACAAAACCGTTCCTCCTGCGGTACCACCTGCGGTCATTAGACCACCCGTGAATGGAACAAGAGGGTCAGCTGTACCATGTATATATAAAGCTGGTACTGGACGACCTGGATTGCAATTGGGTGCAATTGTTGTTGCTTCTATTGTAGCAGCATCTACTGCAATGGCAGCAATTCTGTTACTCAATTCGCAACCTAAACGTGAGGACATAAACCCACCATTAGATATTCCAGTAGCATAAATTTTAGTACCATCAACTGAATAATTTGTAATCATGTACTCACAGAGTTGATTAAAGAAACTAACATCATTTATTTCTAATTGATTGGGTGTTGTGGGTCGTCCATCATTCCAATTTTTTTGAATTCCTGCTGGATAAACCAATATAACCTTGTCCCTTTCTGCGATAGGTTTAAAATTGGCTATGTTTATCATACCTTCTGGAGTACCACTTCCGCCGTGAATGGCAAAGATTAAAGGCATTTTACCAGCATTGTTATACCCAGTTGGTAAATAAATTATAAAACTTCTATCAGTTCCATCAATTGTCAAGTTAATGGTTTTCTGCTCACTTGGTTTATCAACTGATAAAATTTTAGTATCCTCTTTTTTACAAGAAAAAAGTAAGATAGAAATTGTAAAAATATTTATCAGTAATCGCATGTTGAATTAAATTAATTACAATTTAAAGTAAAAACTCATTGGACACTAATGAAAATAAATAGTTTAAGAATAATTAACTGAAAAAAAATTTGATTGATTGTACCAAAAAGATGCAACTAGCCTAACACACTGATAGACAAAGAAGTGATAAAAACTAACTCAATTCCTCACGCAATAAAACCCAATAATAGCATGTGTTTCAAGATAAAAAGTGATGTTTTCATGAAACAACAAAGGACCCACGATTTAACTAAAATCCTTGATTTTCATGTAGCGAGACCGGGATTTTATAGTACAAAGTCAAATCCCGCAAATACATCTGAAATCTCCTCTTTTGTAATGCCTAAATAGCGCCTTGAAACTTGTGTGCTTGAGTGATTAAGTATCATTGAAATTTTCAAGAATACATCCTCTGACCTGTGGTTCTCCTCATACAAGAAGCGAGCTCCCGACTTCCTTAGCGAATGCGAAGACACTCGCTTCTTTCTAATTCCAACAAAACGTGCACCAAACTGCAATAATCTATTTGTATGTCGAAGGCTATAATTGAAGATGGTACTTTGTAATTCTGGCTGCTGAATTAATTCATAATATTCAAGTAGTAATGATTTTAATACGGCTCCCACTTTAATACTCCGTTTCTTACCCGTTTTTTTTTCATTTAGGACGAGTTCGTCTTTGTTTAATACATTCTCCCAAGTAAACCTTGATATGTCAGAATAACGAAGCAGTGTCCGAAATCCGAACTCTATTAATAACGCCATTTGATAGTTCTGTTCCTTTTGGAAATACCTGTTCAATCTTTTCAATTCATCGGTGGTTAAATAATCACTGGTTTTTTCAATAGTTGTTGTCATATAAAATGTTTCTGGCTAATGTAGAGCCGTAAAGTCGTAAAACCAGCCTTTTAACTCATTTTAAGTCATAAAATCGTGCTAAAACCAGACTATCGTTGAATATCAACTAGATGCATGTCTCTTAATAGGATTAACGGACATGGTAAAAAAAAGAACCTCCTGACAGTTGTGAAGAGGTCACAAACACATATGCGGTACAATTTCTCCACAGTGATCAGGATTGAATATTTATTGGCAATGCACAAATAATTGGATTACTTGCTGTTATGTGTTAAGAATAAATTTAGGATCCCTAGCGATAGTTGTTTGGCATAATATCAGGGTCATATTCATTAATATCATCCAATAAATTTATCTCAAGGTCTTTGAAAAGATATACCTCCAAGTAAAATGAAAGATACGCAGCAACATCTTCTTTGTACCCAGATATTCCAAACTTATCACTCTCAACATTATTCATCCTCATCATTTGCTCAATCTTGTCTAGCATATAATAGTAGCAATCACTTTTATGGATATTATCATTCATTTGAGAACCTTTGGATAATACAAACACTGCAATTTCAGGGTACTTGGTTTCTGGTCTATTTCTTCTTCTGTGCATGGGTGTTTGTTTTGATTAAATGGGTGTTCTTTATTTCTTTTTCCTCTTGGAGGGTTAGTACATTATTAGATAGGGCTTTAAATTGTGTTTCACTAATAATCATCTTCAGTTTCCTGTTTGGACTGTCTTGTACAAGCGATCTTAATTTCATAAAATATCTTTAATAATAAATACACCCAACCCATGTAAGAAAGTCCCGCCAGTCGTCTTATTTTAAGAATAAATGGGGTTTATTCACGAAAGGGATAGTATTTTCATAACTAGCAAAAACACTTAAACGCTAGTATTATTTGGGATAGTATTACACCCATACCAAAAAGATGGGTTTTGACCTTATTATAGGTCTCCCAACTTCTCACGACAAATAAATTTTATTTTGAGGGTAGTTCTGCAAGGAACTTCCTGACACTTGGCAGGAAGTTAGGTACCAAAATAAATCACTAGTCCCCATTTCACCTTTACTGAAACAAGACAAGGTTGAAAATGAATTTTACTTTTACCGAAAACAGAAAAGGTGCAGAATATCTCCGAAACTACCGGAGATTTCTTTATTTCAGGTAGTACCTGAGGAGGTAATTGAATTTGATGGCCTTAACTTATCTGGTAATTCCAGTTAAGTTGATCTATTTGAATATTTGAAATCAAGAATGCACTAATTATTTCTTTGGACTAACAACTTTCTTTTTGGTTAAAATACCTTTAATATTATTACTCTTATTTTGTAAAATATACTTACTTATCACTTTTCTATCTGCTTCTGTGAGTGGTTTACTTTTAATGAAATAATCACTAAGCTGTTTCTCTTCTTTATCGGTTAACGGCATATCTCCCCCAATAAAATCAACATCTAATCCTATTTGTTTCTTGTTTTTCACTATGCTAATTTACAAAATTTAAAGCGCTTAAAGAAATTTAGTCCCCTTAAATTTATTGTAATAGGGTAACCCCTAATTCCATAGTGATACCTCATAATCCATATCCACCGGTTCATCTTTTATTCTCTTACCAACTGTGCTCACATCCATTTCAATCATCTTGGCTATTGCTCGGTTTGTTATTTTCTTACCCTCTAATTCCAACTGTTTCTTTGCCTGTTGAATTTTACTTATGGTAGTGTGTCTTTCAAAAGCACCGTTTAATGACTTTGCAATGGTTTCTTTGATTTTACCGGTCAGTTCCTTGTTATTAAGGTTCCAATGTACCCTTCTAAGTTTGGGTTCAATATGAAACACTCCAGTCTCCTTTATCTTATCAATAACCGAGTTAAACATTCTACGCAGTTCCTTCATGTCCATTTTTGGTTTGGCACGGGTATTATTTATGTAAAACAAATATGAGAAGATATAGTCCAATGGAACATCTTGGTTTAAGTAATACCACTGATGTAATAAAGTGTAGTAGGTTTTATGTTTCTTACCATCTACAATCATATTAGGAATATATGGCTCTAGTACCATCTCTTCTCTAAATTCAACAACAGGATTGTTTACTGCTACGATTGTCTTTGTTTTGATAATAGATAGAACCTCATCTATAGAATAGATATGGTACTTGTTCTGGGTACTAGTAGTTTCAGTTGTCCCAGAAAAGTATGGTTTGACCTTATTATAGGAAGAAATAGTAATAGGGTCAACCCCTATCTTTTTATCAACTAGTTCTACTGTTATAATATTATTGTAGTTCACATATACCTCCTCGTCATGGGAAATAAACATGGGTCTGATTAATCCCTTGGCGTAAGTATCAATCTTCTCATCTTTAAGTATGGTAGTTCTAATGGTGTTCCATACCTGTTGGAAATTATACCTTGTAATATCATTGGTTACCCTAAATAACAAGGTTAGTCCTGCGCCAGAGGGAGATATACAAACCAATGATACTTGATTACAATACCTGTTGATTATCCTTTGTTTCTCATTTAGTATATCAGGTACATTATCAATATCAAAGTACATAAAACCTGTTGTACAAATGAAGTTCTTGTCAAATTCCTCATCACTTAAATTACGCTGCTTCACTTTTACATGGGGCGTAATGTAGGGTAGTGTTTCCTTTAATGATTTGTAGTAATCATCACCATTGGACTTGAGTAATCTTATGGTTTCAACATGACCCTTGTGAGAACCATTTTGAATGAGTTGGTGGAGTTCTTCAAATGTAATGTATCTGTCTAGTTGGGTGTTCTTGATACCCTTAACATAAATTGGGAATAACATTAAAATAAAAGACCCCAAATTTCTGTGTGGTGGCACATACTTTAAGGGGTATCTAAAAATATTTTAGGTGTATAACCGGTAATAACCACCATCATTACCAACACTTGTATAATATAAATACAATAAAGTTGATTGTAAAGTGTATTTGTTAGAATATCTCAATTTTTTACCGGAATTTTTAATCGTGATTTTTGGATATTTTTTCCATCATAACTTTTTACGCCAAACAATTTCTCATGGATTATTATGACCCTCTGGTGAACGGTGGCAGGACGCTATATTAAGGTTTGATACCAAACAGGGGGGCAGGCAGCCCCGTATATATCAATACTAGCACTTCGTAGTTAATATCATCACTAACTTCCAGATAAAATAAAACTTTCAACAAAGACCCCTCAGGATTTTTATTTACACGATTTTTTATTTATATTTTAATAGATAATAATTCTCACTCCCGTAAAAAACAGAGAACAGGGAGATGGTGTAAGATGAAAGAATTTTCAAGATTACCAATTATGAAAGTTGGTTGCATAATTAATCGTAAAGACAGAAAATCAATAATAAACTGGTTGGATGAAAACCAAATTAAGATACATAAGGACACAAGAAAATATGTGTATAAGGTGGAGGTTGATTTGTACAACATAAAACCCCTTGCTATGGAATACAAGTCCAAGTATCCTAATGATTGGAAACAACGAATATCAGTTATATGTGGCGGTGAAAATGAACTCTTTAACTTACTGCTCCTTGAAATTGGGAGTGAACCTACCCCCTATCCAACAATAAGAGTAAAACCAACCAGTTCATTTCAAAAAGACATAATAAAAAGGTTGCTTCAATGAAAAAACTAAAACTACCGCCAAAACCATTCAACGGACTTAAAATTTGGTGTCGTAAATGTAGACAGAACAATACAGGGTGCAAGCATGAGGATAGTAAATGTTATCGTGCTAATGTGATTAACCCCATCACTGGCAAACATAGTAGTAAAATGTTAACAGCAATAAATTATGACGACGCTGTAAAACAAACTATTGAATTTAAGAAGGAACTTCAAAGAAAACCAAGTTTAAGGAAAAAATCAGAAGTTCAATCAATAGGGAACAATTATACCCTAGCAGAAGCAATCCTTAAATTTGACCTTTACCTCCAAGCAGATGGTGAATATAAACACCTCAAAAACAAAGTAAGTAGAAAACACAGAACGGAAACCATTGGGTATTGTGTTCAATTCTGTGAGAGTTTAAAACCCAAACACAACCTCAATACCTACAAACCTAGTGATGTATCCAAAGGTGATGTAGCAAATTTCTTTGTTCTAATGGAGGAGAAATATGGCAATCACGCATTTAATAAAAGTTTCACAAGCCTTACCTCCTTTTTCAATTTTTTAATTGATGTAGAAGATTTATTACTGAAAAACCATTTTAAAAACTGTATCAGAAAACCCATACCGAAAAGAAAGTCAATCACAATAAGTAAAACAGAATTTGATGAGATTTTATCAGCAATAGATACAGCACCACCGAAATATAAAACCACACATAAAGGAAGAATGGATAATGTATATTACCCATGGTTAAAACATGCTTTTAGATTATTCCTTCATATTGGTGGCAGACGAGAAGAAATTTTAAATTTGAGGTGGTCTGATGTCTATGAAACTGACCAAGGCACTAAATTATTTATTATTAGGAACCTAAAAGTTGAAAGGATGCTTAAAGACGAGGATGTTGAGATGAAATATGCTCCTATTGGAGTTGACCTAATGGATTTACTTATTGAAATGGGATATGAGCAAAAGAAGAACACCGATGATAAGTTAATTGACCCCGAAAACCTTTTTACCAATAATACCTTAAAGGAAAAATTATCCGATGCATTCACCCATTATAGAAGATCTGCGGGTATTGAAAAGAACTTTACATTAAAACACCTTCGCAAAACATATTTAACCTGGGTTAAACAAACCATGGGGGAAAGAACCAACAAACTTTCTTCACACTCTTCTATGCAAGTTTTGAAAGATCACTACCTTGACCCAACCATCATAGATGCTATTGAAATTGCTGCATTAAATGTAAAAATCTTTGGGTAAAAAGTTAGCGCAACAACCTAGCGCAGAACGAAAAAACCACCTAAAATTTAATTCAAGTGGTTCATTATCAATATTTTAAACTAAAAAAACATATTAAATAAAATCATTATGAGCCCGACGAGCTACCGCTGCTCTACCTCGCGATGTTTGGACGGCAAAGTTACGCCAATATTCCTTCCTAACCAAGTTTATTGGGGTGGAACTGGGATTAGGGAAGAATGGGATAAAAGAAGCTAAATCATCATTTTTATACCAAATAATTACATTTTATGTAAATTGAAGGTGCATTTGAATCACTCATATAAACCAATTTAAAATGCCATCATCAAACCATTTTGACGCCATTGTAGTAGGCTCTGGAATTTCGGGAGGCTGGGCTGCAAAAGAATTAACTGAAAAAGGACTAAAAACTTTATTGTTGGAGAGAGGGCGTAATGTAGAACACATAAAGGATTATGAAGGCACGGAAAAAAATCCTTGGGAATTACAACACCACAATGGGCTTACCCTGGAAGATAAACGAAAATCACCTATCCAAAGTAAGTGCTATGCTTTTGATGAAGTGTCTAAAAAGTTCTTTGTAAACGATCTTGAAAATCCATATACCCCTACTAAACCTTTTGATTGGATTAGAGGAAATCATGTAGGTGGGCGCTCCTTAATGTGGGGTCGTCAAAGTTATCGTTGGAGTGATTTAGATTTTGAAGCCAATGCAAAAGACGGCTATGGAACCGATTGGCCTATTCGTTATAGCGATCTTGCTCCTTGGTATAGTTATGTAGAAAAATTTGCAGGCATCAGTGGCAATAGAGATGGTATACCTAATTTACCCGATGGTGAATTTCAACCCGCCATGGAAATGAACTGCGTGGAAAAAATGGTAGCGGAGCAACTTAAAACAAAAATGGGCAGGCCAATGATTATTGGTAGATCGGCCAATCATACCGCAAAAATTGGAACAAGAGGTCCTTGTCAATTTAGAAACAAATGTCAACAAGGTTGTCCTTTTGGTGGTTATTTTAGTTCCAATTCGGCAACACTTCCTGCAGCCGCTGCAACCGGAAATTTAACATTGCGACCCGATGCCATTACTACAGAAATTTTATACGATAAGGAAACTGGCCGCGCCAAAGGTGTTCGCATATTAGATGCCAATACCAATAAAACAGAAGAATATTTTGCTAAAATAATTTTCTTAAACGCATCCACATTGGGTACTGCACATATTTTATTGAATTCAGTTTCTGATGTTTTTCCTAATGGTTTTGGAAACAGCAGCCAACAAGTGGGACACAATTTAATGGATCATCATTATGGTGTAGGTGCCAATGCTCAACTGGATGGCATGTTTTTAGATAAATATACTTATGGTCGCCGTCCCAATGGCATCTACGTGCCTCGATTTAGAAATTTAGACGGTGGTTCTTCGGCTGGTTATTTAAGAGGCTTTGGATATCAAGGAGGTGCTTCCAGAGGAAGAGGTCCTTCGGATGGCATTGGTATTGAATTAAAAGAAAATATTACTGAACCAGGAAATTGGTCTATGGGTTGGGGCTCTTGGGGTGAGCATCTTCCTTATTATGAAAATAAAGTTACACTGGATAAAAATAAAAAAGACAAATGGGGATTGCCTACTTTAAATATTGATTGTGAGTTTAAGGAAAATGAAATGAAGATGAGAGTTGATATGAAAAATAGTGCAGTAGAAATGTTAGAAGCAGCTGGACTGAAAAATGTAAAGCCTTACGACAATATGCCTGCTCCAGGTTTTTGTATTCATGAAATGGGTACTGCTCGTATGGGCAAAGATCCAAAGACTTCTGTGCTGAATAAATGGAATCAAATGCACGAAGCAAAAAATGTATTTATTACAGATGGTTCTGCTATGGCTTCTTCTGCTTGTCAAAATCCATCTTTAACATATATGGCATTAACTGCAAGAGCAGCTGACTATGCAGTAAGCGAATTAAAAAAAGGAAACCTATAGTGGGTTTCCTTTTTTATACTTACTATAATATAAGCTTACTAATTTCTATGTTTAATACTAGAAGCTCCTGAAGTATTGGATTCTTTTACATTGGGATTTCCTTTGTAATCAATATTACTAGCCCCATTTGCTTCTGCTTTTAAAATTTCGCTCACATTTACTTTTGCATGACTGGCGCCAGAAGCATGCACCACAGCCCCTTTTGTAGAAAGCCCATATAGTTTAGCATCACTGGCACCTGAAACTTCTACAGACAAATCATCTACGGTGCCTTCTAATTCAATATTGGAAGCCCCGCTGCCATCAATTAAAATCGTATTAGCAGTTACTTGTCCTTTGTAATCACAAGCCCCAGATAATCTATAGTCAAGCGTTCCTGCTTTGATGTCGCCATGAAAATCGGAAGCCCCTGTTAACTTGATTACAATTTTAGGGGACTCAATGGTATTCACTAAATGAATATTACTAGCGCCTGAGGCAGTAAGGGCATTAATATCTTTCATACTTACATACGCCTTGGTTTTATAATTGCCCCATTTTTTCCAACTAAACCAAGAACCGTTTTCTCCCAAACGAATAATTAAAGTGCCTCCTACTACTTCGGTTACAATATGGTCTCTTATTTCCTCTTCTGAAGCACTCACTGCCACATCGTTGGTGTTAGATTGTGTTAAGTATAAATCAATCGCACTTGATACACTGATAGCAGTAAAGCTAGGTACTTTTCTTACTTGTGCATGGTTGTCATAAACAACTGCGGTTTTGTTTTGTGCACTAAGATTACAACCCGTTATTAAAATAATGCCTAATAATATCTTCTTCATAAGTAGGTGATTTATTACTTAAAACGTAAATAATAAATTAAAGTTACAGCCATTGGTATCAATTTCCTGCTTATTTTTGCTTCGTCCTCGGGGTGCTGTAAAAAGCTGAGAAAAAACCCGTTGAACCTGAACAGGGTAATGCCTGCGAAGGGAAGGTCGTCGCTTCATGCGCTGCTTCTCATAGCTATACCCCTGTTTCCAGTATCATTTTTTAACAAGTAAACTTTAGTAATGACTAAGTTATTGGGAACCCTTGCCTCTATTTTTATTTTAGCCACTGGTATGGCTCAAACAAACGCTTTATCTAACCTAAAGAAAAAAGACAGTGCTCAATATTTTTCGGACAGCATTCGAAACCTACCTCCTTTAGAAGTAAGATCGGTAAGAGCAAGTGAAAACAGTCCTTTCGCACTAACCAATGTCAATAAAGCCGCCATTCAACAAATTAATTATGGACAGGACCTGCCCTTTTTGATCCAAAATACACCTTCGGTGATAGTGAATTCAGATGCAGGTACGGGTGTGGGTTATACCGGCATTAGAATAAGAGGAACCGATGGTACTAGAATTAATGTAACACTAAATGGCATCCCCTACAATGATGCAGAAAGTATGATTACGTATTTTGTAGACCTACCAGACTTTAGTTCTAGTTTAAACAGCATTCAAATACAAAGAGGTGTAGGCACTTCCACCAATGGCGCAGGTGCTTTTGGAGCTACCATTAATTTAGCCACCAATGATTACCATCCAGAAAAATATTTTTCATTACAATCTAGCGCTGGATCTTTCAATACTTTCAAAAACACATTGCAACTAGGGACAGGCTTACTTAACAATCATTTTACAATAGATGGAAGGGTAAGTAATATAACAAGTGATGGTTATATAGACAGAGCTGCCTCCAATTTAAAATCTTTTTATGTGAGTAGCACTTATTGGGGAAATCAATCTTCTTTAAGATTCAATGTATTTTCAGGATGGGAAAAAACGTATCAAGCATGGTATGGAGTTCCAGAAGAATTATTGGCTACACAAAGAACTTATAACCCCGCAGGCATGGAAAAAATGGATGCCCCCTATGCCAATCAAACAGACAATTACCAACAAACCCATTACCAATTGTTTTACAATAAAACCATCAATACCAATTGGCAATGGAGTACTGCTGTATTCTTAACCAGAGGCAAGGGTTATTATGAAGAATACAAAGGCGGCGCAGTATTGTCTGATTATATTGAAACTGCACCAACAAAAACACTTGATTTGGTTAGAAGAAAATGGTTAGACAACCATTTCTATGGGCAAATTGGATCTTTGGTATATGAAGAAGGTAAAAATAAATTTACTATTGGAGGCGCTTGGAATACTTATGATGGATTGCATTATGGCCAACTACCCTACCTAAATTCATTCGGGATAACCCCGAATTTGAATTATTATTTTAACAATGCCATTAAAAACGACTTCAACACTTATGTGAAATGGAACCATCAATTGACACCACAATTAAGCAGCTTTGTAGATGTACAGTATCGAAAAGTAACCCACAATATGTATGGTTTTGATCACAACCCTGATTTAATTGTAAAAAGAGATTTTGATTTTTTAAACCCAAAAGCAGGTTTGTTTTATAAAACCGCTCAAACTAGTTTCTATGCTAGTATTGCTGTTGCGCACAAAGAACCCAATAGAGATGATTTTGAAGCAGCTAAAAATCAACAACCCAAACAAGAAATAATGACGGACATGGAACTGGGTTTTAAAAATAAGCAAGGGCCTTTTGAATGGGGTGCAAATGTATATTTTATGAATTACAAAGATCAGTTGGTACTTACTGGAAAAATTAATGACATTGGTGCCTATACCCGAACCAATGTACCCAATAGCCATAGAGCAGGTATAGAATTGGAAGAAAATTGGAAAATAAACGCATTCATCACAAGTGCAGGCAATATTACTTTTAGCCAAAATAAAATAGATGCTTTTACAGAATACGTTGACGACTATGATTATGGTGGTCAATTGGCCATCACACATAAAAATACCGATATCACTTTATCGCCTAACCTCACTGCAGCTCATTTACTCAATTTTCAATTAAATAAAAAATGGCAGCTTAATTTTACAAGCAAATTTGTTTCTAAACAATATTTGGACAATACTCAAAATGATACCAGGGTATTAAAAGCTTATTTTTTGCAAGATATCAATACTTCCTATACCCTATTTACAAAACAAAAATGGAATGCACAATTGCAATTGTTTGTAAATAATATATTCAATAAATTGTATGAACCCAATGGATTTACTTATAGTTATTTGTCAGGAGGTGAAATAACCACCTCTAACAATTATTACCCAATGGCAGGTACTAACTTTTGGATAAGTTTAAAAATAAATAGGAAATAAAATAGCGTTCATAAATTAGCCTGGAAACTTGGCCTGCCAATCCAACATGCCACCTGCTACATTGATCACATTTTTAAAACCATAAGGTTCTAGCATTAAACAAGCTTGTCCGCTTCTGTTGCCACTGCGACAATACACATATACGATTTCTTCTTTTAAGTCTTCGATATCGTCTAATTGCATCATTTGTACTTGACCCAATGGCAATAAGATACCACCTATATTAAAAGCAGCATGCTCATGCGGCTCGCGTACGTCTACTAAATTAATTTTTTCTCCTGCGTCTAATTTGGCTTTTAAAGCCTCTACTGTAATGGTTTGCATATGATGTGTTTAATAAATTGTGTAAAAATATGAATTTGCCATTTCGACTTTTACTTAATGGAATCTTTTTTTGTTACAATGGGCGCTACTTTATCTATAATTAAATCAATCGAGCCCCCTTGTATGGTTGAATTTCTGATAGGCATTCCTAATGAATCCAATTGAGCTGAAAAAGGATTGGGCGTTTGCTGAATCACAAATGCATTGGCGGTATCCTGTATTACAGCTGATGAAATAATATTTCCTAAGAGCAAACCTAAGCCTGAGATGGTTGATTTAGCCATTTCCACCGTCATCCCAATCAAATCTGGTACTTCAATACCAACGCCATTTCCCCCATCGCCCACCGTAAAATTAATCATGGTACCTGAAGAAATTTTAATACCTGGTGCAATGGGGTTGGCTCCTACCAATTGATCAACAATCACATTTTTATTTCGATTGGTGACTAAATTGATGGAACCCATTCTTAAACCCAATACTTTTAAATAAGTTTGGGCACTTTTTAAAGAGAAGCCAATTAAATTAGGCATTTCTACTTGTGGCGCAATGACTCTATTAATGGTTAAATAAATAGTCCTTCCTTTTTTTACGACTTCATCTGCTTCGGGCGTCTGTCTTAATACTCCATTTCTTGCCAAAGTATCTACATAAATAGAATCCTGTAACACAACATCAAAACCCAATGCTTTAATATTTTTTTGAGCAGCCACTACATCCAATCCAACCACATTAGGCACTTTCTCAGTTTTGCCATTTCCTGTTATCCATCCTAAAGAAAAGAAAAAAAGTATGATAAGGAATAATACAGCCCCAATGCCTGCCAATACATTTACCCACAAAGGCTTTTTTAATAATTTATCAATGAATTCCAAAATAATAATTTTAATTGTGTTATTTGGAAGCTAAGCTGTCTTCAATAATGGTTCCGTAGAAATCGGTTAAGCTCCAACCCATGGCTTTTACTTGTTGCGGAATAATACTTGCCTCACTTTGCCCTGGCACGGTATTCACTTCTAATAAATAAGCCTTCTGCAAAGTTTCATGGTAAATAAAATCTATTCTAACCACCCCACTGCAATTGAAAATATTGTATACTTTTTCAGCAGCCTCCGACAAATCCTTCAACATAGATGCTGTTATCTTAGCTGGCGTAATTTCTTCGCTTTTGCCTTCGTATTTGGCTGCAAAATCAAAAAATTCATTTTCGGTTTTGATTTCTGTAATGGGCAATACCGTTGTGATGCCTTTGGATTTAAATACGCCAATGGTAAATTCTCTTCCACTTATAAATTCTTCTACCAATACTTGTGTGTCTTCTTTAAATGCTTTTTCTAAAGCTGGTGCCAATTGGTCCTTGGTGTTTACTTTACTAATCCCAAAACTGCTTCCTCCATTGTTTGGTTTAACAAATACAGGCAACGCTACTTCGGACAATATTTGATCGGGGCTAGTATTTTTATCCTTAAATAAATGTAAAGACTTGGCCACATGTACTCCGCCAAATCCGGCCACGGCAACGGTGTATCTTTTATTAAAAGTAATGGCAGAAGTCGCAGTATTGCAACTCGTATAGGGCAATCCTATCACATCAAAATAGCCTTGCATTTTTCCATCTTCCCCGGGTGTTCCATGAATGCACATTAAGGCCATGTCAAATTTAATTTTAACACCCGCTTCCATGATGCTAAAATCAGATTTATCAACCGCTACTTCTTCTGCTTGTTTATTTTCATACCACCAACCTGTAGGATGAATGTCAATCATATAAACATCATACTTGGTTTTATCAAGGGCATTGAAAACGGTTTGGGCACTTTTATAACTTATTTGTGCTTCGGAACTTAATCCCCCAGTAACAAGTGCTACTTTTTTTTTCATGAACAGTAATTGATACCTCAAACTTACTTAATACAAGGCATAAAAAAAGGGAAAATCATTTCCCTTTTTTAAAATATGATCTAGCTGTGTAATCTATCCTTTTTGGCCAGTAACACTTCGACTGTTTCTACATACAATTCATCTGGTATGCAACAATCTACAGGACATACTGCAGCGCATTGTGGTTCTTCATGAAAACCTTGACACTCAGTACACTTATTGGGTGTGATATAATAGGTATCTGCAGCTACTGGTGCAATTCTTTGACCAGCATCTACTGAACTTCCATCTAATAAGGTGAATGCACCTTTTACAGTAGTTCCATCGGCAACTGCCCACTCCACTCCACCTTCGTAAATAGCGTTATTTGGACATTCTGGTTCGCAAGCACCGCAGTTAATACACTCATCCGTAATTTTGATAGCCATAATAAATTATTTAAATAATTAGTAACGTAATTTTGCCCTACAAATATAAAGAACAAGCATGAACTTACAAGCAAGAATATCGCATTTTTTTACTTTAGGAGATTCCTTTTTAACCCCAGGAAACCCCCCATTCGAAGCGGTAAAAAACAATGCCTATCAGCAAAATTCATGGTTTTTGCCCCATTTTATTGATCATGCAGTTGCACAAATAAATCAACAATACTTGGCCTTGGATCTGCTTAAGTCCTGGACAGCCGCCTATCCCAGTATTGCCAATACCTCTACTGGGAAAAAAGTAGGTATTGTGATGGCAGGCAATATCCCCTTGGTGGGATTTCATGATTTACTTAGCACTTTAATAGCTGGACACATAGCGATAGTAAAGTTTTCTTCCAAAGACACTGTTTTAATGGAATATGTGATCGCCTCCTTGCAAAAAATAGATCCTGCTTTTAAAGATTTGATAATAATACAAGAGCAACTTAAAAATTGCGACGCCTACATCGCAACTGGCAGCAATAATACGGGCAGGTATTTTGAACAATATTTTGGCAAATACCCACACATTATTAGAAAAAATAAAACATCGGTAGCCATTTTGGACGGAAAAGAAACCGAAAGTGAGCTAGCCTTATTGGCCGACGATATGATGCTCTATTTTGGAATGGGTTGCCGGAACATTACTCAAATTTGGGTTCCTTTGGAATATGACTTTATCCCACTCCTCAATGCTTTAAAAAAATACAATTATTTGGGTGATGAGCACAAATACAAACACAATTACGATTACCAATTGGCCCTTTTAATGTTGAACAGACAATTTTACATGGATTCGGGAGGCATTTTACTGAGCGAAAACCCATCTCCCTTTGCTGCCATTTCTCAAATACATTACCAATTTTACACACCTGGCACTTTGCCAAGCATCGACCCTACCGAAGTGCAATGTATTGTTGGTAAAACAGGCGTACCTTTTGGCAGCCCCCAAACACCCAGCTTGATTCAGTATGCGGACGGCGTGGATACCCTTGATTTTTTAAGCAAATTATAAGGTACACGAATGATTTCGTAAATTTTTTGTTAAAGCCTAAAAATCATTTTGTGCCCTAATTGCAGGTTCGTTATTTTGTGTCAGATTTGGCACAAAATTTGTTGCATTAAATTTGAACTATTAGTTAAACATAAAAAATACAATTATGAATTGGAACTTAAAAAATGTGTTAGCCATTATTGGCATTAGTGCTTTAACTACTATCACGAGTATGTGGAGTTATGGCAAATTGTCTAAAACAAATTCCTATTTTGAAAACGATGGCAAATTGCCGTCTAATTATGCCAGCTTTTTTAACGGAACTGCGCCAAGCACAACGGTCGACTTTACCCCTGCAGCAAATGCAGCTTCTCCTGCCGTGGTGCATATCAAAACAAAAACCAATGCCAAAAAAGTGGAATCCAATCAACGAAAACAAAGAAATCCTTTCTCGGATTTATTTGGTGACGAAGACATGTTTGGAGATTTTTTTGGTGGCCCAAGAATGCAACCAGAACAAAGAGCAAGTGGAAGTGGTGTATTGATTACTGCAGATGGATATATCGTAACTAATAATCACGTAGTGAATGGTGCAGATGAAATTAATGTCACTTTAACCAATAAGAAAACCTACAAAGCAAAAGTGATTGGCGTAGATGCAAGTAGTGATCTTGCCGTAATTAAAATTGATGCATCTAGTTTGCCTTATTTAGTATATGGCAACAGCGATGAAATTAAATTAGGCCAATGGGTTTTAGCTATTGGTTATCCTTTAAATTTAGAGGTAACTATTACTGCAGGCATTATTAGTGCAAAAAATAGATCCATTGATATTAATTCAAGACAAAGTGATAAACCTGTTGAATCTTTCTTACAAACAGATGCCGCAGTGAATCAAGGAAACAGTGGTGGTGCCTTAGTAAATACCAGTGGCGAATTGGTAGGTATTAATTCGGCCATTGCCTCTCCTACTGGTTCTTATGCAGGTTATGCGTATGCCATACCTGTTAACATTGTAAAAAAAGTAGTGACCGATATTGTAAAATACGGTACCGTTCAAAGAGCTTTTTTAGGCATCAGTTATCCAAAAGACGGATTGTCTGACGAGCAAATCAAAAAGTTAGAAGAAGATTTAAATACCAAATTTAAAGATGGGGATGGCATTATCGTAACTGATGTACTGGATGGAGGTGCTGCAAAAGTGGCAGGCATCAAGAAAGGAGATATAATTGTAAAGATGAATGGCGTAAATGTAAAGAGCGCTCCAGAATTACAAGAACAAATGGCCAGGTACAAACCAGGTGATAAAATTAATTTCATTGTAAAACGTGCAGGAAAGGAAATGACCTTAGAAGTTACTTTTAAAGCAAAAATTGGCAATACCGACTTAGCCAAGAGTAGTTCTGCTGCGGAAAAATTAGGTGGCAAACTAGAAACCTTGGACAAAGCCACAGCAGAAAAAAATGATTTAGAAGGGGGTGTTGTTATTAAAGATTTAGGAACAGGTATACTTGGAAAAAGTAGAGTAGAAAAAGGATTTGTAATTACCCACGTAAATGAAGAACCTGTTAAAACGGTAGAAGAATTTTATGAAGCTTTGAAAAAAGCTACTTCTCCCAATATAAAAATAGGAGGTGTGTATCCTGGCTACTTTGGCAACTATGCGTTTGTATTAAACTTGAATGAATAAAAAATAGTTGGAATAGTATTTATCTAAAAGGCCTCGAGCAATCGGGGCCTTTTTATTTTTAGCAACAAGAAATCAAAATAGTACACTAATTTCTAGTTGAATAATATTGCAGTGAAATTAAATTATTGGGAATAGACTTGGTATTCCATTTGTGATGTACTGCCAAGGCTGCCCCCAAAGCAGAAGCCTGAGGTATGGCTGCAGCAAAAACTTCGTACTCACTATAGGCTTTAGCAAGTAAATTCATAAATAGCTCGTTGTGGCTAAAGCCCCCATCTACAAAAATTCGGTTTACTTTGGTAGTGGCAATGAGGAGGTTCGTACTACTGATTTGTTTTTTTACAAGCCGGGCTACTAAACAATGGTAAGCTGTTTCAAAATCGGAATAATTACTAGGGACAAAGGAATTGGCTACCAGGTCTAAAGGAATACTTGCATCGTATTTTACTTTTGTATAATAGTTGTCTGGTTTATTAAAATGTTTGTTTAAAAGCAATACGGCTTGTTCGTGTTCTTTTCCACTAAATAAACGAGATGCTTTCACAGGTTTGCCGGTATAAGACAAAAAGCACAAAGTATCCTGCTTCAATTCATCGGTGGTTAAAATAGAATCATTAAATGGGTTTAAACTAATACACCAGGTACCTGTAGAAATAAGTACAAAAGGTTCAGCAAAAGAACTCAAATAAGGTATCAATGCAGAGGAGCTATCGTGCAAGCCCACTTCAGATTGTGTTGATGGCAATATTTGATCCAATCCTTCTTGTATTACCCAATCATGGTATTTGTTTTCAGTAAAATTCCACAACATCGTATGGCAGCCAATACTGGTAATATCGCTTGCCAATTGACCCGTGATTAAAAAATGAATGTATTGAGGCAAGTGCAAAGCCCATTTTA
The DNA here is from genome assembly GCA_947380905.1 of Chitinophagaceae bacterium. Classification (GTDB taxonomy): domain Bacteria; phylum Bacteroidota; class Bacteroidia; order Chitinophagales; family Chitinophagaceae; genus Sediminibacterium. The sequence continues at coordinate 19,205 of CANCSS010000028.1, forward strand.
TCTTGCTAAATTTTTCAGGTTGCTCTACTTTCATTCTATACAATTGCAAACCTGAATTCAAATTGCCTAAGAAAGGCGAAGCCGTGGCCAAAGACATTTGCTCCATAGATCCATACTTTAATTCAAATTGTTCTTGCGTGGATGCCTTTAAAGGTTTTAAATAATTGTACAAAGGGAGAATGGGCTTTTTATCTTGATCTAAATAAACAAAACTGGCACCATAAGCCGAATAATGTATCCCTTTGATATTGAATGCTTGGTTTTGCTGAATGGAAACAATAGATGCTTGAATCCAATCCGATAAGGCAATCAAATCTTCGCATGTAAAACCATCCTCATCTAGTATTTCAGCAAATTGATCCGAAATTTCATGCACCAACTGATATGCTTCATTGAATAAAAAAAGCTTTTTATTGGTTTTACCTATATCAAATATTAAAACAACTGAAGTGGAATTCATATGCATAAATTATAATCCAGTGGCAATGGCATGGACACCTCTTTCTTTGATTAAAGACGCCCTTACCTTATTGTTTCTATAAAAAGTAATCGGATCCAATGCACCCCTTGCCCTTAATCTGGCTTCTGCAACAATGGCTCTAACATCCGTTCTAAAAGTATGCTGTAAAATTTCCTGCGCTGCCACCACATCGTTGTTGACTTGGGCTTTGTTTAAAGCTGGTCTATCCACCAACAGGGCTTGTGCATAAGAAATCATAATGGCTTCCACCGATTGCAATAAATCTTCTAAAGGATCTTTTACATTGTGGCTGGCATCAATCATCCATCCTAGGTCGGTTGCATGGTTCATGCCTCTTGCGTCCATGCCTTCTACCAATTCATTAAATATTAAAAACAATTGATAAGGCTTGATGCTTCCTACGGTTAAATCGTCGTCCCCGTATTTGCTGTCGTTAAAATGAAAGCCTGCCAATTTTTGCTCCATCATTAATAAAGCTACAATTTGTTCAATATTGGCATTGGGTAGATGATGTCCCAAATCCACCAGGGTAAGGGCTTTGGGGCCTAGCTTATTGGCATACAATAAGGACTGACCCCAATCACCCACCGTCATGGAATAAAAATTGGGTTCAAAGGCTTTGTATTCGACAAACACTTTCCAATCTGATGGCAGGGCTGCATAAATTTCTTGCAAACCTTCTAATGTATTTTGAAAAGCTTTTCTAAAATTCAATTGGCCCGGAAAACAACTACCATCGCTCAACCAAACGGTTAAGGCTTTGGAACCTAATTCTACCCCATGTTGAATCACTTTAATATTGTGTTGTATGGCTTGTTGACGAATGTCCTTATTGGTATTTTGAAGAGATCCAAACTTATAACTTAATGCTTGTCCTTTTTGATCTTGAAAAGTATTGGAATTCATCGCATCAAATTTCAAATTCAATTCGGTAGCCAATTTTTTTATAGAAGAATAATCAGAGGGGATGTCCCAAGGTATGTGTAAAGAAATGGCGCCGCTTGAATTATTCAATGCATGTAACACTGCCACATCTTCCATTTTTTGTTCTAAAGTGCCTGGTTCACCTGCTCCAGAGAATCTTGCAAAACGTGTACCCCCAGTGCCCAATGCCCAACTTGGAATGGCAACATTAAAATCCATTAACTTTTGGATGATGGATTCTGCATTGGGTATTTCGGACTTGGCAAAATCAAATCTTTTTTGATGCGTTTTTTGCAAATCGCTATTGTGTTGGTCTATTTGTTTTTTATCAATTCTCATGGCAAATAAAATATCTTGGTTAAGGGAATAGAAATGGGTGAATGATTGGGATGCGTCAACATCAAATCTTTCATATAGGTCCACCACTTTTGCATAATGGGTTGTTGAGGCAACGCTTCTAAGGCTATTTCATCCTGCACTTTCATCACTCCAAACAAACTGCCCGTATCTTCATTTAAATAAATAGCATACTCACTGATTCCTGTGGTTTTTAACAAAGCAGCTAGCTCGGGCCAAATTTCATCATGACGTTTTTTATATTCTACCTCATTGCCCGCTATCAATTTCATTTCAAATGCAATCTGTTTCATATTTATAATTTGATACTTATCTAACAAAAGAAGCAGCAATCCCACCATCTACATTAATCGCATTGCCGGTAGATTTATTCAATAAACCACCCACATAAGCAAAGCATGCATTGGCAATGTCTTCGGGTAAAATAATTTCATTTAACAAAGTTCTTCCTGCATAATAAGCAGGCAATTCCTCTATTTTAATGCCATAAGCTTTCGCACGCCCTTCGGCCCAACCCCCACTCCATATATTGCTACCTGCAATGACCGCATCAGGATTAATTACATTTACTCTTATTTTATCCTTGCCCAATTCTGCGGCATTTAAACGGCTTAAATGCAATTGCGCTGCTTTGGCCGAACCATACCCTGCATTGTTGGGGCCACTCACCAATGCATTTTTACTTACGATGTTTAAAATATCACCGCCCATATTTTGTTTTCTCATGATGCCTACTGCACTTTGAGTTACCAACATTTGCCCTTTGACCAAAACATCGTACAATAAGTCCCAATCTTGTTCGGTATGGTCTTCAATGGTTTTTGAAATAGACAAACCTGCATTGTTTACAATAATATCAAGTCCACCAAAATGGATTGCGGCTTGCTTGGCTGTTTCCTGAATGGTTGCTGCACTCGTTACATCTAATATACAGGCAGCTACAACATCCTTCCCAAATAATTGTATAAATTCTTGCTTGGCTTCTTCCAATCTTTCGGCATGGTTGTCTGACAATACCACACAAGCCCCTTCTGTTGCAAACTTTTTAGCAATGGCCTTTCCTATTCCTCCGCCACTTCCTGTTACCAAAGCAACTTTTCCACTTAAAGCTTTGGGCTTAGGCATTCTTTGTAATTTAGCTTCTTCCAACAACCAATATTCAATATTAAAAGCCTCTTGTCGAGGTAAAGATGTATAAGAAGAAATGGCTTCTGCCCCTTTCATTACATTAATCGCATTGATATAAAATTCAGAAGCGACTCTTGCTGTTTGTTTGTCTTTTGCAAAACTAAACATTCCAATGCCTGGGTACAATATAATTACCGGATTCGCATCACGCATCGCTGGACTATTAGCATGCTTGCAAGTAGTATAATAATCGGCATACATTTTTCTGTAGGCCACAAACAAAGGTTCTATTTTTTCTTTAATGTCTTTTACATCCGTTACCTCTTCGGTGGCAGATAAGTTCAATACCAAAGGTGAAATTTTGGTTCTTAAAAAATGATCTGGGCAGCTGGTGCCCAATGGCGCAAGCCGATCTAAATCCTTGGAGTTGATAAATTCCAATACACGCTCATCATCGGTGAAATGACCAATCATCTTGGTAGCCGAACTGCAAAATCCTCTTAAGATAGGCGCCAATGCTGCTGCTTGATGTAATCTATGCGAAGCATCTGCCGATTTTATTTTTTGTCCTGCAAATACATTTCCTTTTTTAGCGACATGGGTATTAATATAGTCGGCACATTTTTCTATTACTTCTAAAGTATTCACATAACTCTCATAAGCAGTATCGCCCCAAGTAAACAATCCATGGGATCCCAACATGATACCAATGATGCCCGGATTCTTATCCAAACATTCTTTTAATTGTAAGCCCAAATCAAATCCTGGTTTTTGCCAGGGTACCCATCCTATTTTTCCACCAAACAATTCTTTGGTGATTTTTTCGCCCTCTTTTGCTGCTGCTATTGATATGGCTGCATCTGGATGCAAATGATCGATATGTTTGAAAGGTAAAAAGCCATGCAAGGCTGTATCAATACTTGGTGCCTTAGAAGCTAAATCATAAATACAATGATTAAACAATTCTACCATTTCATCTTCCTGTGCCAAACCTTTGTATCTGTTTTTTAAACTACGCAATCTATCCACATACAATGCAGCCAATCCACTTCTTTGCATCGTACCTAAATCACCTCCACTTCCTTTTACCCACATTACTTCTACCTCCGCTCCTGTTAAAGGATCTTTGGCCATGGCTTTGCAAGAAGTATTGCCTCCACCATAATTGGTCAAACGCAAATCGGCGCCTAATAAATTAGAACGGTATACCAACAAAGCCACTTCGTCTCCTTTAAGTGCTGCTGCTTTTTGTTCGTCCCATAAATAACTTACATGCTTAAACTTTTTTTCCATTCCTTCTTTTTCTTTTATATTAATGATGATTGTTATTGCCATAGCCTACTACCAATACCGAAATAATAATGATAGCAATACCCGCAATAATAGTTGTATTTGTTTTTTTGCTTACGCCCTTCCATTCTTTTAATACCAAGCCCCACATATTGGCAACTAAAATAATAAATGCCATATGCAATATCCAAGAACTTGGCCCATTGCCTAATTTACTTTCTCCCATGCCATAAAAGAAAAATTGTAAAAACCAAGTGGTCCCTGCCAAGGCAGAAAAAATATAATTTTTTAACAGAGGAGATTGTTTATTGGTATAATCACCAAAAGTTTTATTGCGTGCATTTAAAATCATACACCAAATAAAATTAGTAGTTAACCCACCCCACAACAACACGACATAAATGACATTGTTGCGGTATAAAAATTCACCTTGCCCTGGATGCGCTAATTTCCATGCCTCATTGGCAACCGTACCCATCACTTGCCCTGCTTCTAATCCAAAATTAAAACAAGCACTTAAAACTCCCGAAACTATTGACACCAACATGCCTAAGGCAAATTTATATTCGGTATTAGAAGCACTTGCCGCTTCTTTGGTTAACTCACGTTCTTTCATCACACCCGCTTTACCACTTACTATAATTCCTACAATACAAATTAATAGACCTATTAATACTGTGATGCCCCAACCTGAATGCAACATTCCACTAAATGTATCTTTGCCAGCTACAGGATGAAAATCGTAATAAATAGCAGGAATCACTGCACCAAATACCATGCACAAACCAAGAATAATACTACTACCTAGTGATACACCTAAATAGCGTACGCCTAAACCGTAGGTTAAACCGCCAATGCCCCATAAAACTCCAAAAAAGTAAGTGACTCCGATAACTGCACCGCCGGTGCTTTTAATAATTTCTACAAAACCAGGTATGGTTAAATAAGCAGCAAGTGGTGGCACAATGAGCCAAGAAAATAAACCGCCCACAATCCAAAAGCTTTCCCAATTCCAGCCTTTTACTTTTTTAAAAGGCATGTAAAAACTGCCCGATGCAAAGCCGCCTATAAAATGAAAAAGTACGCCTAGTAATGCATTCATAGTAATTCAAAATTTATGAATGTAATCTAAGGAATTTTGGGCTTTTTTGAGGGGTAAAAGATAGAAAAATACTTATCTCTAAGGTGTTGTAAAGCTTACAACCTGGCCATAGTTGGTGCCAGTACTATAAGTTGCATAGGCCCTAACATAATAGGTTGTACCAGGAGCAAGACCAGTAATATTACTTGTAAAAGTCGTGAATCCAGCACCATTACTTGTTTTGGTAACTAAATCCACAGTTGGGTTGATTGATGTGGACCATACTACGCCACTTGCTGTAACTGCATCAACCAATGTAGCACTTATAACACCCCCACTTGTGGCGGTTGACGACGTAATTGAAGTAACTAAAGTGGTTGAAATTGGATCTACTGGCTCCGATTTCAATGTGTCATTTGCTAATAATTCTTTAGTAGAACCATTTTGGGTTGAAGTGAAATAATGATAATCGCTCGTATAATCTGGTGAAGCATCTACCCAAAATCTTATTCTGTTTAATTGGAACTGAGATAATGTAGTGGTACTTGGAAAATAAATTCTACCATTAAAGTCAGCTCCGATAGAAGCAGAAACTACCTGACCATATTTAGTCAAACCTCCAGACTTAGATTTACCATTGTCTCCAGTAGGTCTTAAATAAATAGATAGTTGATCTGGATTGCTTGAAATTAGTGCTCCTGTTTTTGACACGCCTGGTGCTGTTAAACCGGACCAACCATATATGATTAAATTTTTACCCGATACAAAGGAAGCTTTATCAGTAAAAGTAATCCCATGAATTGGTAGGAATTTGATATTAATTTTTGAATTATCTAGTATACTTAATTTCCCTAAGGTATTTGTAAAACCTCCAGAACTATAGGTTCCTCCATTAAAAATAAATTCACTTCCGTTTGACAATGCATTAGTAACACCTGCTAATAAACAACCTGAGGTAACTTTTGTAGAGCCAGTATAAGTATTAGCCGCACTTAGTAATAAAGTATCCAAACCTTCTTTGATAAGTGAACCCGATCCAGAAATTATTCCAGTCGCTTTAGTACCCACATTGGTATATAAAGTAAGAAAGTTAGGACTTGTAGTAACGATAGGGCCCAATAATAAAGAATCTGCAGTGGTTCCAGATAAGGTACCACTGACTATTCTTGCATTGGCACCTAAAGTTATTTGCCCAGATAAAGTATTTTTTCCAAACAATGTATTGATAGCTCCTTGAGCAACACCAGCAACTGTAATTCCATCTCCAGAAATGGTAAATGGTTCTGCAATGGCAAACCCAGTTTTGTCCACCAATAAGGTTCCTCCATTAATAATAGTATGCGAATTAGTTGTACTTGATGCATTTCCAAAGGCAGTATTGGTATTTATTCTAACCACCCCTGCATTGATGGTAGTAATACCTGAATATGTATTTTCGGCGGTATTGTATAATAATAATGTATCGGAACTATTTTTTATAAAACCACCCGTACCAGAAATAAGATTGGCTACACGCATTCCTTTTGTTACATCAAAAGTTAAAATATTAGAACTTGATGTAGAAGTACCAGTAGCAATATTACCTGTAATTAATAAGGAATCGGTGGTACCTGTTCCTGTAGAAACTATTGATGCATTTCCAGTTAAAGTAATAAGCCCTGCAAGCGTATTAACCCCACTTGGATTGCGAATGGCTCCTTGAACAACTCCTCCAACGGTCGTTCCCGTTCCACTTATGGTAAACGCTTCAGCAAAACTTTTTCCATTAGCATCTATATAAATAGTACCCGTTCCACTAACTACTGTATTATTTTTAGTAACATCAGAGGTAGACCCTAATGAATTCTCATAATTAATTTTAACCATTCCTGAAGTAACCAATGTTTGTCCAGTATAATCATTAGAGTTTGAACTAAGCGATAAAACACCAGTACCATCCATTGTTAAAGTATTAGTATAACTTGATCCAGATATTTTTCCTGTTATAGTAGTGCTACTTGTTCCACCTATAATGGTAGTTCCATTTAATATAAGTGCATTGGTATTGTTGTTTAAAGTCAAAGTTCCTGCATCTGAATTAATTCTTGAAGCAGCAGCGGATGTGATGGTACCTGTAATATTGTTGTCTCCAGAAATATTTCTAATTCCTCCAGTGGTTGTGGATATACCAGTACTAGATAAGGTGATAGGCTCTGCATCTAAAGTAATGCCTCCTTGAATTTCTAATGCCGCAGCAGATGAAACTGAAGTAGATCCTGCTATTGTTCCTAAAGCTTTGGCATTTTGAACATTAATCACCCCATTGCTAATCACTATATTACCAGTATAAGTATTGTTGCCACTTAAATACAAATTATTATTAGTTGAGCCATCTTTGGTTAATGTACCTGCGCCTGATGCTGCACTTCCAATTACACCACTTACAGATACAATTCCTGAACCAAGTCCACCAATATTTAAATTGTAGGTGCCCATACTTATGGATGAACTATTATTGGTCATGGATAATGTGCCAGCATCTGAATTAATTCTTGAAGCACCAGTTAAACTTATGGTACCACTTAATGCGTTCGCGCCTGACATATTTCTGATGGCACCATCACTGCTTATTCCTGTTCCTGTTATGTAAATTGTTGCTTCGGGTACTGTAATATTATTTTGTATTTGCAATGCGCCATTGGTTAATACGGTCGTTGGCATATCAGTGGTACCTAATGCATTGTTGTTTTGGATATTCATCACCCCTTTGTAAAC
>CANCSS010000029.1 GCA_947380905.1 Chitinophagaceae bacterium
GGCTTTTGTAACTGCTTCGATAAATGCATCAACTGCTGCATTTGCTTGTGTTTTTGCGATCTCTGCATTGTCAGCAATGTGAGCGATCAATTCTGCTTTGTTCATAGATGTGTTTTTTATAAGTTTAAAACGATGTAACAAATTTATTAGCTTTTATCAATTGAAAAAATATTTTTTTTAAAAATTCATTTTTATTTTTCCCTTGAAACCCTTAAATAGTAAGGATTTCATTAAAAAAAGGTAAAATTGTTAGTTTAATGCAGTGGTGTAAAAACGCTTGAGAGTCTTACTGCCATTGAGTTTTATTAATAAAGGGCTGAAATATAGGCCTGTGGCGGTTTTCCCGATTTTAAACTATCCACAATCAATTCACAATTTGCATTTGGGTGCAAAAATAGAAGCATTTTTCGCCCCATGCCTGTTGAACCTCCTTTAAATGAGCGGTTGCATGTAATTCATGGTAGGCTTGCAATTGGTCTTGTTGGGGGGTAAAAAGTTGCATGGTATAAGTGGGTTCTTGATCGGAATTTACGGATAATTGATACCATTTAATTTCTTCAAAACAAGCGGTTGCTTGAATCATGGGAATAAAAGTTTCTTTCATCCATGCTTTCCAGGCACTTTCAACGGATTCATTTACTTGAAAACTGATATTGTATACCTGCATGCTTTATTTTTTTAATTCTAGTAAGATGGGGCAGTGGTCGCTGTGTTTTACCAAAGGTAGTATGGTAGCCGTTTTAATGGCTGGCAATAAAGTTTCGGTAGCACATAAATAATCTATTCTCCAACCTTTATTTTGCAATCTTACGGATGGGAAACGTTGACTCCACCAGGAATAAGCCCCCGTAGTCGTTGGATTCAAATGTCTAAAGCTATCTACCCAACCTTGACTTAAAAATTGGTCCATCCAAGCTCTTTCTTCAGGTAAAAATCCAGAAGATTTTTTATTGCCTTTTGGATCGTGAATGTCGATGGCTTGATGGGCAATATTGTAATCTCCTGCTACTATAATATTGGGACGTGTTTTTTTTAGTGCTTGTAGAAAGGTATCAAATTCTTTCAACCATTGGTATTTATAAGTTTGTCTTTCATCTCCACTGGTCCCGGAAGGGAAATAGGCATTTACAATCGTTATATCGCCTAGGTCTATACGCACTAGGCGTCCTTCTGCATCACTCATTGTATAACCATTGCCGTAGGTGATGAAGTCAGGTTTTTTTTTGCTAAAAATAGCCACTCCACTGTACCCTTTTTTTTGTGCAGCATACCAAGCCACGTGATAACCTAAAGAAGTAAATAATTGGATGTCGATATCTGTTGCTGCAGCTTTGGTTTCTTGAACACAAAAAACATCAATGGGGTTTTCTTTTAGCCAATCTATCAATCCTTTTTTAATAGCAGCCCTGATTCCGTTTAAATTATAACTTACAATACGCATTTTAATTTTTTGATTTAGGTAGGGCTTTGGAATATTTCACTATAGGCTATTAATAATAATAGGTTGACCAGTTGATTTGAAATATTTTTATCCAGCAATACCATTTGTGCAGGTTTTTTCTTTCCTTCCAAAACCATAATGATTTTTTCGTCTAAGCTTATTGTTTTTAAATTATTTACGTAGTTAATTTTAATTGAAAATGGATGGTCCAATATTTTTCCTTCAATGACCCTGGCATGCACAATGGGTTGTTTGGCATAATAAGTACCCAAAGGGAATACCTTGGTTGAATCATAGCCATTGTAAACTTTGTCGGGGTAGAAGTATTTATTTTTTTCTACACTATTTTCTTTTACCATAAAACCACCAATCAGTTCCTTGTCCTGGTATATTTTGTGGACACTGTCTTGTAAAAATGAAATTGGAGCTATTTTTTCAACCCCATTATTGATCGCTTCACTATTAAATTCAAGGTAGGATTCTAAGGTATAATCAATATTGTCATACACGTCTCTTAAGGGCTGTATCACCTGGTAATATTCATTGTAATTAAGAAAGGATTTTGATTTTCTTATCAAGCCAATTATTTCTTTAAATGGATTGTCTAAAGACTTGTCTTTTATATTTATGGTACGCAAACTTGCTTCTGGAATTTTTAAAATCAATAATTTACCATTATTGCTATATGAAATAAATTGTTTAGAAGTATCAAATAAAATTCTAGGTTGATTGTGTACAAGGGGCATCCAGTAATTATCTGTAGCATAGGCAACAGGCATTTTTGCTTCTAAATAATCCATGTCCTCCATGTCGGGAATCAAGAGACTTAATGCTTTGGAGATGCCTTCAAATACATTGTTGGGAACACTTCCGGTAGTGGTGATTTCATAACCCATCCCTACAGAATGAATAGGCAATATGGAAAGCAGCAAGGTCTTACCAAAAAGTTTCTCTTGTTTTTGATTGTAAATATTGCATGCGATATACCAAATGGAATGAATACTATCTTGTCTGGATTCCGGAATTTTTACCCACTTGTTTTCATAAACAAATGCAGGATCCATTTCATACAATTCTAGATAGGCATGATAATCATAAGCTCTAGATTTGGACCAATCAACTACTATTTTACCTAGCTGGCTTTGTTTGCTTACTATTTTATTTATTGGATCGATACTGGCTACCCGCTGTAAATGTAAACGGGCAAATATACCCGTATCCAATGCATTTAGTAGAGATGCATTGCTTGAAGGTTGATGCCAGTAAATGGCAGTAGGGTGAATGGTAGAAAAGGTTTGAATTTGTTCCAGTACTACTTTATTTTGACTAAAGCCATTTATGCCAATGAATTGCAGTAAGAATAGACAAAGAAAAGTAGGATAGAGTTTCATGGTCAATAGGAAATAGACCTTTCAAATTTAACTAATTTAATGTACTCAACTAAATTAATTTATTCTAACTTCATAAAATTGAATATTATACATTAATCCATTCTCGATGTCCTCTACTATTAAACATAGAATCATTCCTGCAACCAAGCAATATGATTTAGAAGGACCTAAGCCAAGGGTCAATGAATTTCTTTTTGCCCTTCAAATTTTTATTCAGTTTATAAAAGGGTTTCGAACATTGCATTTTGTAGGGCCCAGTGTAACTGTATTTGGTTCTGCAAGGTTTAAAGATGACAATCCTTATTATATCAAAGCTCGGGAAATAGGAAAGCGTATTGCTGGGCTTGGTTTTACAACTATGACAGGGGGCGGGCCTGGTATTATGGAAGCCGCCAATAGAGGCGCTTTTGAAAATGGGGGTACTTCTGTTGGGTGCAATATTAAATTACCCTTTGAGCAACACATTAATCCCTACACCCAAATCTCGCTTACTTTTAATTATTTTTTTATTCGAAAAGTATTATTGGTAAAGTATTCTTATGCCTTTATCATTATGCCAGGAGGATTTGGTACCCAAGATGAATTTTTTGAAACCCTGACCTTGGCACAAACCAAAATGATCAATGATTTTCCTATCGTTATAATGGGCAAAGAATATTATCAACCATTTCAAGATTGGATGGAACAAATGATTTCCGCTGGCACCATTTCTACAGAAGATAAAAAATTCATGTTGTTTACGGACAGTGTAGAAGAGGCGATGGAACATATTAGTAAGTATGTTCGCAAAAATTACGTTGTGAAACCTCGCAAGCGTTTATGGTGGTTGTTGGAGAAGGTATAAGAAATAAAAAAAGGAACTTAATTATAAGTTCCTTTTTTTTAGGGAAGTAGCATTAGTCAATCACTGGTTGCAACCACCTGGTAATGTATTCCAATGGTTTGTTTTTTCTTTGTGCGTAATCAATTACTTGATCTTCGGTAATTTTACCTAATCCAAAATACTGGCTTTGTGTATGGGCGAAATACCAACCGCAAACACTAGAAGCTGGGTACATGGCTAAACTTTCTGTCAAACTTATTCCCGTATTTTTCTCAGCTTCTAACAAATTAAATAAACTATATTTTTCGGTATGGTCTGGACAAGCTGGATAACCAGGTGCAGGGCGTATTCCCACATATTGTTCGCTGATCAAAGATTCATTGGTCAATTCCTCATCGGCTGCATAACCCCAATATTCCTTTCTGGTTTTAACATGCAAGTATTCGGCGAAGGCTTCTGCCAATCTATCTGCCAAGGCTTGCAAAATAATTTTATTGTAATCGTCTAAATTTTCTTCAAATTGCTTGATGTGCTTTTCAATACCATGAATGGTAACCGCAAAAGCACCTAGGAAATCTTTTTTATTTTGGTCAGCAGGGCAAATAAAATCAGCCAAAGAATAGTTGGGTTGTCCAGGAGTTTTTTTAGCTTGTTGTCTTAAAAAATGCAATGACACCGTTTCTTTTCCGTTGGTCACCATCACATCATCGTCTTTTGATTGCGCAGGCCAAAATCCTACAGCCCCTTTGGCATTGAGCCAATTTTCTTTAATAATTTGATTCAACAGTTTATTTGCGTCCTCGTATAATTTGCTCGCCACTTCTCCTACTTTTTCATCGGTAAGGATGGCTGGAAAATTTCCATGCAATTCCCAAGCAATGAAAAAGGGTTTCCAGTCGATATAATCTACCAACACCGACAAATCGGTTAATTCAATGGCTTTGTTTCCAGTAAAACTAGGAGTGGTTACGGAGAATTGACTCCAATCAATCACTGCTTTATTTTTTAAAGCGTCTATATAAGTTAAAGATTGTCGCACCGTTTTTTTATTGTCAAAATCTGCTTTTAATTGAATATAAGCAGCTTCTAATTCTTTAAGAAAAGGGACTTTTTGATCTTTGTTTAAAAGAGAACCCGCTACCGTTACGCTTCTTGATGCGTCTAATACATGCACTACACCCAGTTCGTATTCTGGGGCAATTTTTACAGCTGTATGCATGCGAGAAGTGGTAGCACCTCCAATCATTAATGGAATGGTCATGCCTCTTCTTTTCATTTCTTTAGAAATATGTACCATCTCGTCTAAAGAAGGGGTAATCAATCCACTTAATCCAATGATATCTACTTCCTGCTTTTGTGCTTCGGCTAAAATTTTATCTGCAGGTACCATGACCCCTAAATCAATAATTTCATAACCATTGCAACCCAAAACTACCCCCACGATATTTTTTCCAATATCATGTACATCTCCTTTTACGGTGGCCAACAATATTTTTGCTGGACCTTTGCTAGCTCCATTAGGATGGATAGAAGCCAATTTTTTTCTTTCTTTTTCTGCTTCGATAAAAGGCGTTAAAACGGCCACGCTTTTTTTCATGACTCTTGCGCTTTTAACCACTTGTGGCAAAAACATTTTTCCAGCCCCAAATAAATCACCCACTTGATTCATTCCTGCCATCAAAGGTCCTTCTATCACTTCTAAGGGTTCGCTGTATTTTAATCTTGCTTCTTCGGTATCTGCATCAATAAAATCAGTGATGCCATTGATTAAAGAATGTGCCAATCTTTGTTCTACCGATTCACTGCGCCAAGCTAATTTTTTCTTTTGTTCTTCGGTCGCTTCTCCTTCATTTTGATCTTTTGCTTTTACGGTATCTGCAAAAATGATCAAAGCTTCGGTGGCTTGATTCTCGTTGTTGTTTCTATTTAATATAACATCTTCACATAAAGCACGCAAAGCAGGATCTATTTCGTCGTATATTTCCAATTGACCTGCATTCACAATACCCATGTCCATACCCGCTTTAATGGCATGGTATAAGAATACAGCATGGATGGCTTCGCGCACGGTATCATTGCCTCTAAACGAAAAAGATACATTTGAAACACCGCCACTTACTTTGGCTAAAGGCATTCTTTGTTTAATCACACGAGTGGCTTCAATAAAGTCAACGGCATAATTATTATGTTCTTCTATACCAGTAGCAACCGCAAAAATATTCGGGTCAAAAATAATATCTTGAGGGTCAAAGCCTACTTGCTCTACTAATATTTTATAGGCACGTGTACAAATTTCAATTTTTCTTTCTTTGGTATCCGCTTGACCTACTTCATCAAAAGCCATCACAATCACTGCTGCACCATAAGCTTTACAGATATGGGCTTGTTCAATAAATTTAGCTTCACCTTCCTTCATGGAAATAGAATTCACAATACATTTTCCTTGCACACATTTTAACCCCGCTTCAATAATTTCAAATTTGGAACTATCAATCATGATTGGAATACGAGCAATATCAGGTTCGCTTTGCACTAAATTTAAAAAAGTGGTCATGGCTTTCACGCCTTCCAATAAAGCATCGTCCATGTTCACATCAATAATTTGCGCACCACTTTCAACTTGTTGACGTGCTACAGACAAAGCCTCTTCATATTTATTGTCGCGAATTAAACGTGCAAATTTTTTAGAGCCAGTTACATTGGTTCTTTCTCCTACGTTCACAAAATTGGTTTCGGGACGTATTACCAAGGGTTCTAATCCTGCTAATCTCAAAAATGGCTTTATATGTATTATTTCGTCGCTCATAATTTAAATAGTTGGGTCTAGAATGGGTAAGGCTCTGGGCGTTAAATTTTTAACATGATCTGCCATGTGTTTGATATGATCGGGGGTGGTTCCGCAACAGCCACCAACAATATTTACAAATTTATTTTTTGCCCATTCTTCAATAAATGCGGCTGTTTGGTGAGGGGCTTCGTCGTATTCGCCCATGGCGTTAGGCAAACCTGCATTGGGATAAGCCGATGTATAACAGGTAGCAATTTGAGCAAGTTCTTCAATATGACTGCGCATCTCTTGAGCACCTAAGGCACAGTTTAAACCAACACTTAAAGGTTTGGCATGTTCGATGGAAGTATAAAAAGCTGCTAAGGTTTGTCCACTTAAGGTTCTTCCAGAGGCATCTGTTATGGTACCACTTATCATCATGGGCAATTCAGGCTTTCCTGCTTTTCTAAAAAATTCTTTTACCGCAAAAATGGCCGCTTTGGCATTCAAAGTATCAAATATGGTTTCTATTAAAATCACCTCTACACCGCCATCTACCAAACCTCTAATTTGTTCGGTATAAGCCGTTACCACTTCATCAAATGTAACCGCACGAAAGCCAGGATTATTTACATCGGGTGATAAGCTTAAAGTTTTGTTTAAAGGGCCTATCGAACCTGCAATGTATTTTTCATTGGCATTGGGATGTTTTGATTTGTATTGAACAATTGCATCTCTAACACATTTTGCAGCAGCAACATTTAACTCATACGCCAATTCCTGCATATCATAATCGGCCATGGCAATGGAAGTACTACTAAATGTATTGGTCTCAATAATATCTGCACCCGCTTCTAAATATTGTAAATGAATGCCTGTTATAATCGCAGGCTGCGTAATACATAATAAATCGTTGTTCCCTTTTAAATCGGATGGCCAGTTGGCAAAACGAGTTCCTCGGTAATCTTGTTCCGTTAATTTATGACGTTGAATCATGGTACCCATGGCGCCATCAATGACCAAAATTCTTTTTTTAAGTGCCTCTTGAATTGACATAAATAATATTTTATGCATGTATCCAAAAGAGGGAAGAAGGGTTAAAAAATACAAATTATAAAGGAGAGCTCGATAATTGTATCGTTTATTAGTTCTTTTTCCTCTAAAGGATGGCAGGTTGAACAATAAACAAATCCACCTGCAATGCGGGCCAAAGTTAAGATACTATTGTATTGTAGCCAAATAATGCTCCTTGTACTAAACGCAATGATTAAAGATAGGTGGCCGTTATATCTATATTGATTTTATCAGCGACCATTTTAATTAAAAGCCCCCCAATTTTGAAATCTTTTAAAGTGACTGAAAATTGAGCACTTGCTTTAACGACTCCATTGTTCACTTCAATCAAGCCATTGGTTTGAATGGGTTTGTTTACGCCATGTACTTGCATGTTGCCAGTTACCGCAATGGGGTACTTGCCATCCTTGTTAAAATTAACGGTATTGATATTGGTTATTTTTCCTGCAAAGAAGGCGCGTGGAAATTTATCCGACTCTAAATATTCACTATTAAAATGTTTTTGCATGGTTTCCATTTCAAACTTAAAATCTTTCACTAGTAGAATGAAACTCATATCACCATTGGCTTCTATGCGACTTACTCCTTCTTTATTGACAGCATCTATGTCGTTATCGGAAGTGGAAATAAAATGAATCACTGCATTGTTGGTGCTGTATTTCTTTTGAGCAAATAAGGGACTTGCAAAACCAATCAACAGCAATAAAGCCCAAAATGATATTTTCATATTTCAATGTTTGAACATCAAAAATAATTCTTTTTGATGATTTTTCCTATTTGATGTATTGATGAATTGGTTGTCGATTGGAAATGCTTTTGCCCAAAGTCATTTCATCGGCATATTCTAACTCTCCTCCAAAGGCGATGCCTCTTGCAATGGTGGTAATGAGACAGGCAGAGCGGGAGAGCTTTTTTTGAATGTAGTAGATGGTAGTATCTCCTTGAATATTGGGATTTAAGGCAAAGATCAATTCTGTGACTTGGTCTTTGGTAACCCTTTCTATCAATGGATCAATGGTTAATTGTTCGGGCCCCACACCATCTAATGGAGAAATAATGCCTCCTAAAACATGGTAAGTGCCGTTAAATTGTTGTGTATTTTCAATGGCAATGACATCTCTAATATTTTCTACTACACAGATGGTATCTTTTTTTCTACCAGAATTAGCACAAATAGAACAAATACTCCCATCACTAATATTGTAACAGCGTTGACAAAATTGAATCTCTTTTCTCATTTTTTGTAAGACTTCGCTAAAATGAGAGGTCACCTCTTTTTCCTGTTTGAGTAAATGCAATACCAATCTTAATGCAGTTTTTTTGCCAATGCCAGGCAATTTAGCAAATTCTGCTACTGCGTTTTCTAATAAGGTAGATGGTAATTGCATGTTTTAGTAATGTAAAATTACTTATTAATAGTCAGAATTAATTCATTCTCCCAATTCGCTTTTATATTTAAAGGGGTAGCAAGCAATTGAACTATTTCAGGTTGTTTTTTTTGCTTGCCATAATAACTACCTGTATCCCAAATACCATTTTTATTGGTGTCATTCAACAATCTTAATGTATAGTCACCCGGAGGTAATTTTTCTATTTGGATCGTATTCTTAGTGATGGGATAACTGTATTTAATTTTATCATCCTGTGTTAATTGTAGTATTTGATTTAATTTTTCATCAAAGCCATTGATTCTAATGATACAAGATCCATAAAACGCATCTGATTTTGTAACAAATTTAAGGGTATCGGTTTTGCTAAGCGTATTGTTCAAAGAATCTTTGATACTGGCTTTGGGTAGGATTACACGAAATTTGGTTTGAGCTGTCCAAGGGTAATCAATGACAATGGTTTCTGGGTGTGCACTATCTATGAATAGTTGGTAGCCTGCAATTTTATGGTTTAAAGTGTCACACAATAAAATGGGGAAGCTATCATTTAAATGAACAGGCGTCTCAAAAATAAGGAGGAGTGGTTTTAGTAAATCTTGTTCAGATCCGTCTAAATTTTTTGAGTATTTTAAACCCGCACTAACTTTGTTGGCAACTTTGTTGTTGGAAACTCTTTTCTTTTCTGCTTTTTTAGCCCCTTGAAAAACATACAAATGCATCGAGTCGGGCTGGGATTGAATGGCAATGGGCTCATTGGCAAATGCAAAAAATTTAGTGCTGTCGTCGTATTTTTTATTAAAATCGTTGGGCAGCACAAATAAATTATATTTTTTGGGCGGTAAAAAATGAAATATAAATTTTCCTTTGCCGTTTATTTTTGTGTAATACAGTGGCTTCTCTTTAAAAATAGCAGAATCTTTTTCTGCTGACTGCAAAACAACTATTAAAGTAGTATCTATTTTTCCAGTTTCAGCAAGCGTTACAGTTCCTTTAAATGTGCCGGTATCTAAATGATCACCGGTGCTAAATACATACGTAAAATTTGCAGCGATATTCCCTTCGTTGACATCTTTTATTGCATTTCCAAATGCTAAACTATAAGTGGTATTTGGTTGTAAGCTATCTATGATTCTTACTTTAAGCATATTTAATTTAGCGTCTACCAAAGGCACATTTTTCAAAGTAGGCGATACTATTAAATTTTCTTGAACAGAAGTGCTGTTAATGAATTCATTGAAAGCTATAAGTATTTCTTTGGGTTGAATATTAACGGAGGAATCATGAGGTTTGGCAACTACTAAATAAGGAGGAAGGCTATCTCTAGGCCCGCCCAGTGGGGGAACAATATTTGCACAACCCGTTATTTGCATGGAAGTAACAAAGGCATAACAGCCAACCATTAAAATTTTAATTAAAGCGCTTTTATTCATACCCTGCAAACTTACTTTATTTATTCCTCCTCTGATTCTGATTCATTCTTTATTTCGTGCAATGCCACTGCCAATTGATTGGTTTTAACAAAATTACACCAATGGCAATCGGCTTTGCCGCATCCGGTATAAAAATCCTTATTTTGGATTTTCTCCCAAACCATTTGTATTTGTTGGCTTACAGTAGTGATATCTGCATCGGTGATCGTCAAAGCTATTTTTTCAAACAATTTTTTCTTATTTGGTTCCACAAAATCAAATTCGGCACTGGTTACTTCCCAGTTCTTAGGATGGTGGTTCAATAATATTTTATAAAATACGGCCTGTCTCCAATAATCTCCCCCTAGTGGATTTTTATCATTTGGACTTTGTAGTTTTTCTCTTGCATTTTCAATATTCCCTGTTTTGTAGTCTATCACCACCACTTGTTTTCCATTGAATTCAATTTTATCTATCGCCCCTTTCAATGGAATGTCTTTCACTACCACATTGTTGATGCGGTATTCTGTTGTGACAACTTTGTTCCATTCATTTACATATCGGTCATAATATTTTATTAGGACTGTTTCACCCAATTCTTTTCTGTCTTTGAATTCCTGGTTCGTAAAAGCTTCACGATGCCTATTCATGTAATAATTAAAGTCTTGAACCAAGGTTTGGGTATCGGGAAAAACTTGGTTCCCATCCTGCATTTTTTTAAAAAGTTTATTTAAGGCGTCGTGCACGGCAGATCCAAAAGTGGTGGCTTCTGATTTACCAGAAGGTACCCTAATTAAACTGTTGTAATAAAAATGTAAAGGACATTTCAAATAATTATTGAGTGCCGTCACATTCATTGAAAACTTTTCTAGCTTAGGCGCAATAAAATCATTTTCCAATTGTTGAATCTCTGGCATCGGGGCCGATTGAAGACGCAGTAAGGTATAAGCTGTTTTTATAGCGGTAGGCAGTTCTATTTTTTGTATGGTCGCTTCTTTGCCTTCAATGACCTCAATAATAAATTGACTTGGTTCTGCTTCCTTGCCATCCGTTTTGTATTGACTGTAGGAGATAGAGAGATTTTGTTTGGCTCTGGTAATGGCTACATAAAACAATCTTCTTAATTCTTCTTTGTCATTGGCGTGTTCTAAACTACTTAATACCGTGTCTGGCAAAGTGTAGCCTGCATTCGCAGTACTTCTTTTTTTCTCCCAATAGTGTGCGTTCGTACCTGCTAAAAAAACATATTTAAATTCTAAGCCCTTGCTTCCATGTGCAGTTAATAAATTGACACCTGCTTCATTACCGGTGGTAATGGGCAAAGGCAATCGTATGGCTTCTCTGCGCATGAGCTTTAACATGTCTACCAATGTGGTCAAATGCAAGCTTGGGTGTCGGTGTGTTTCTTCTTTTATAAAATCAAAAAAATGACTTACCAAAGCCAATTCATAATTTTTATCTACACCCGTGAGTACTTCTTGAATAATACTCGTTTTTTGTAGTATTTGCTCTAACAAGTTTAACAAGGTCACATTGGGAATTTGACTTATTAAATCTTCTAATGCACCCATGGCCTTTCCCACTGCTGCAATACCGCCCTGCTCAAATAAATTGGTTTGTGCATCCTGCGTTTTCTCTATTAATATTTGACGAAAAGATTTTTCTGGACTACTGTATTTCAATTGATTGGCTTCGGTGGTTAATACCGCAATGGTAATAGGAGAGATATGCCACCATTTAAAATGCAATATTTCAAATAATAAGTTGGCGCCTTCATTGGGCTGATCCCATTCGCAAGCCAAGTAATCTAGTATTTTAATAATTTGCTGAATCAGCACTTGGTCAAATAAATTGGCTGTTCTTTTGCTGTAAATAGGAATGTTTTTTTGTTGCAAGAAATGTGCAATTTCTTCTCCGTATTTATTCTCCTTGTATAATACGGCTATTTCTTTTGGAGCAATGTCTTTTAAAATGAGTTGGTTAATTTGTTCGGCAATGGCCATCATTTCCTCTTGAGGATCGTTGTAACAAGCAATGATGGGTGGATTTTGTAAGGTTTTGTTTTCAGGCAAAGAAGCAATTAAATTTTTAGACAAATCTTTTACTTTGTTAATTAACCTTTCTTGGTTGTTGTTGATTAATAAAGTAGAAGCATCTAAAATGGGTTGCGTAGATCGGTAATTGTTTTCCAATACAATGGTTACCAAATCTTGTTCGTATTGTTTTTGGTAGTGCAACATATTTTCGACGTTGGCTCCTTGGAATCTAAAAATACTTTGGTCGTCATCGCCTACCACAAATAAGTTAGGCTGTTCCCAATAATTTACAAGCAATTGTACCAATTCATTTTGTGTACCGCTGGTATCTTGAAATTCATCTACCAATATGTACAGGAATTTTTCTTGGTACTGAGCCAATAAGTTTTTATTTTCTTTAAATGCAGTGATTACCCAATTGATCATGTCGTCAAAATCATATCTGCTGTGCTCTTTCATCAACTGTTGGTAGGTGTCAAAAGCAGCAACAGCCGCTTTTAACTTTTCCATTTTTTCTAATGCAGCATCTACCAAACCTTGCTTTAAACTACCGGCTTCAAATTGTTTGTATTTTTTCTTGTATACAAATTCATCTCTAGTGGGAATGTCGGTAATGTAGCTATCAATTTGTTCCATTAAGTAACTGGTGGTCCAGCCTTCTTTTTTCATAGCACTAAACAATCTACTTAAATTGCTCATTTCATAATATACATCGCCACGGTACCTTTTTAAAGGATTGTTCTTGTCAAATTGATCGATGAGTATTTTTAGCAGTTCAATTTTTTCCAATTCGGATATGGGATCTAAACTTGGCTTTTCAAACAAGGATAAGTTATCCTGAATAATGTCATTGCAAAAAGAATGGAAAGTGGCAATGGTTACTTTGTAGGCACTGGCGCCAATAAAATCTACCAATCTTTTGCGCATCGCAATGGCGCCTGCATCGGTATAAGTTAAACAAAGTATATTTTCAGGAGCAGTATCTGTCTCTAATAAGATTTTTCCAATACGGGCACCCAATATTTGTGTTTTACCCGTTCCTGGGCCCGCAATCACCATCACTGGCCCCTCAATGGTGTCCACTGCTTTTTTTTGCTGTTCATTTAGCGCTGAATATATGGCGTTAAAAGCTTTTAATTGGGCGGCCTTACTAATCATGGGATAAAATTAATGGCTTTAGGTCGATTTATTACAACAAAAACGACAATGGGTTGTTGTAATAGCATGTCAAAAGTTTATTCGATCCATACCGAGCAGTTTATCCCAATTTCTCTGCAGGAAGCCTGGGCATTTTTTAGTAGCCCAGCCAATTTAGCAAAAATTACCCCTAAAAAAATGGGTTTTAACATTATCAGCCAACACCATGGAGCTAGCATGTATCCAGGGCAAATTATTGAATACACCGTGAAACCACTCTTTGGGGTGCCTTTGTATTGGATGACTGAAATTACCCATGTCAAAGAAGGTGCTTATTTTATAGATGAGCAACGTTTTGGACCTTATTTACTTTGGCATCACCAACATCATTTTACGGAAGTGAAAGGAGGGGTGAAAATGGAGGACATTGTTCATTATAAAATTCCATTGGGCTTTTTAGGTGATATCGCACAGGTCTTGTTTGTGAAAAAGCAACTCCAAGGAATTTTTGATTTTCGTTTTAAAGCGGTGGAAAAAAAATGGGGTGCTTACAAGCCTTAGTTATCTAAATAAAGATTTTTATAAAATACTTACCCTATTAAGCCATTTCTTTATTTAATTTTTATAAACTTTGTGCTCAACTTACTTTAATACATGGGACAATCATCTAGTGGTAATCACGCACACAAACTTTCGGTAGCAGGTTTAATTGTAACGCTAGGAATTATTTACGGTGATATTGGGACTTCTCCTTTGTATGTTTTTGGGGCTATTATTAATCACAAAATAATTACTGCACAATTGGTTTACGGTGCCATCTCTTGTGTGTTTTGGACCTTGACCTTACAGACTACTTTTAAATATGTTTTTTTAACACTTCGTGCAGACAACAGAGGCGAAGGTGGAATTTTTTCTCTTTTTGCATTGGTTAGACGATATGTTAAATGGATCTATGTGCCTGCTATCATTGGCGCTGCGATGTTGTTGGCAGATGGTATGATCACTCCACCCATTTCTGTTTCTTCTGCAATTGAAGGTTTAGCTGGTGTAAATGGATTGGAAAAAGTATTTGTACCTGGCAATAATTTAACGGTGGGTATTGTACTTGCCATCATCTCTTTATTATTTTTCTTTCAACGTTTTGGCACTAAAATTATAGGCTTTGCTTTTGGGCCCATCATGCTTATTTGGTTTTCTATGATTTTGATTTTGGGACTTTCTCAAGTAGTGCATCATGCAGGTATTTTGAGTGCTTTGAACCCTTATTATGCCTATGACTTGTTGGTACATTATCCCAACGGGTTCTGGCTTTTGGGTGCCGTTTTCCTTTGTACCACGGGAGCGGAAGCTTTGTACAGCGATTTGGGGCATTGCGGTCGTCAAAACATTCAAGTGAGTTGGATGTTTGTAAAAGTAGCTTTGGTGATGAGTTATATGGGCCAAGGTGCTTACTTATTAGACTTTATTGGTCAAAATGACAATGGCATGAATCCTTTCTTCAATATCATGCCACACTGGTTTTTGATCATTGGCATTGGAATTGCAACTTTGGCTACCATTATTGCTAGTCAAGCTTTAATCAGCGGCTCTTTTACCTTAATTTCTGAAGCCATTAGTTTAAATTTTTGGCCAAGGGTAACCATTAAATTTCCTACCGATCAAAAAGGGCAAATTTATATTCCAAGTTTAAATTTCATTTTATGGGTGGGCTGTGTAACCATGTTATTGTATTTTAAGAAAAGCGAAAGCATGCAAGCGGCTTATGGTTTTTCTATTATCATTTGTATGATCATGACCACCATGCTTATGAATTTTTATATGTTGAATGTGAAAAGATGGAGTCAATCTATTGTCGCGGTGATAATTCTAATTTTTAGCATCGTTGAAATATCTTTTTTCGTAGCCAACTTTGTTAAAATCAAAGAAGCGTATATCACTTTCCTATTTTCTTTAAGTATGATTTTTGTAATGATGATTTGGCATCGAGCTCGAAAAATTGCCAATCGTTATTTAGATTTTGTGAAATTGAAAGATTATTTAGAGCCACTTTCTGAATTGAGTGCAGATAAAGACATTCCCAAATATGCCACCCATTTGGTCTACTTAACAAAGGCCAATAACCATAGAGAGATCGAGCATCGTATTATAGATTCTATTTTAAACAGAAAACCAAAGCGTGCCGATATCTACTGGTTTTTACACATTGATCGTACCGACTCGCCTTATGGTATGGAATACACCATTCGAGAATTGGTGGACGACAAAGTGATGCGTGTTGATTTTAAATTAGGATTTAGAATTCA
Source organism: Chitinophagaceae bacterium (assembly GCA_947380905.1). Classification (GTDB taxonomy): domain Bacteria; phylum Bacteroidota; class Bacteroidia; order Chitinophagales; family Chitinophagaceae; genus Sediminibacterium. The sequence continues at coordinate 15,770 of CANCSS010000029.1, forward strand.
ACCTCGTGTTAATATTTGTTTCAAAAAAGTGATGCAAGAATTAAATGAATCACAGGAGTTGGGCATTTATAGTAAATACGAATCTTTAAAAAGCAAGGATTTCCATACCGATATTACTTATGTTATCATAGAAAGTTTCTTCTCCATTGAAAACGAGCTTTCTATTAGAGAAGACTTTATCATGGACGTGTATTTCAATATCAAACAGTTGTCACAAAGTGATCAAAAAGCCTTTGGATTGGACAATGACATGACCATTGTAGAACATGTGCCATTGATTATTAAGGCCAATGAGAACATTCCGCTAAAAAGATCCTACGATTAAATTAAGGAAGGGCTACTAATTTACTTATTTGATTTTGCTTTCCAATGGCAATGATCCAATAGGGCTGGGTATTGTTTTTATCAATACCCAATGCGTTTAAATTAATGAATTTGGTATCGCCCGATAATACAGCAGCTACCGTAAAATGTTTTTCACTGCCTTGTAAAACTGCTAATTGCTTTACCTTGTTTCCTTGACTTTGATTGATTTGGTAGGTGTTGTCTGATTTTTTTACCACGCTGGGAGCGGCAACCTCATATTGAACCAACCAAGGGATAGCAGGCAATAAGGCTGGTTTTTGATAATAGTGTTGTTGTAAACTATCATTCCAATTGTTGGGATTATTTTTAAAACTACTACTGCTAAAATAAATACTGCCTCTGGTATTTTCTTCTTCTCTTTCTCTTTTAATTTGATACGGGAGTTCGTCTTTGTTTCGCCATGGCGTATTGGTGCCTGCTTTGTACATACCATGTCCGATGTATAAATTTTTTCCAAAACTGTGTTGATTCCACCAATCAATAATGGTATCGTAATTGGCTAATGGATGTCCGTGCTCCCAATAAATTTGAGGGGCTATATAATCGACCCATCCTTTTTCTAACCACAATAATATGTCGGCATACAAATCGTCGTAATTGGTTTGCCCTGCTTTGGTTTCGCTACCTCTTGGGTCTTTTGATTTATTGCGCCAAATACCAAATGGACTAATGCCAAACTGTACATCAGGTTTTATTTGATGAATTGTTGCATACAATTGTTTGACAATGGTATCACAGTTGCTTCTTCTCCAATCCTCTTTAGACAGGCCTCTTTTATTTTTCTGATAGGTTTTCTCATCTGGAAATTCTTTCCCAGCAATACGATAAGGATAAAAATAATCATCCATATGAATGGCATCAATATCATACCTGCTTACCAAATCTCTTACCACGCGATTGGTGTGTTGCCATACCTGGGGCAAGCCCGGGTTAAAATATTTTTTATCGCCGTAAGTTAAAAACCAATCGGGATGTAAGCGTGTAATATGACTTGGCGCAATACTGGATTTTTTGTTACTAAAAACAGCTCTATAGGGGTTGATCCAAGCATGGAATTCCATACCTCTTTTATGCGTTTCCTTAATCATAAATGCCAATGGATCATAAAAAGGACTGGGAGGCAATCCTTGTTTACCCATTAAGTATTCACTCCAGGGTTCTAAAGTAGAGGGATACAGGGCATCACCAGCAGGACGTACTTGCATTATAATAGCGTTCATCCCATTTTTTTGATGCAAATCTAAAAGGGCAATGTATTCTGCCTTTTGTTCTTCATTGCTCAATCCTTTTTTACTGGGCCAATCAATATTTTCAATGGTAGCTACCCATACGCCTCTAAATTCAAAAACATGTTTATCGGCTAAATTGGGTTGAGCCTGTGTAGCATGAAAGGCTATGACTATCAATAGACCAAGCGTAAATCGCTTCATAAAGTTTTAATTATTTTATACTAGCTGTTTCTCTCAACTTATCAAGAATTTGATTGATGGCAACAGCTTCCTTTTCATTGATGCCTTTTAAAAGGTCGTCAATCTGATCATTAAAATGGTCTAATTTTTCTAACAATTGTAATCCTTTTTTGGAAAGGGTAATGTCTACCAATCTTTTATCTTTTTGGCAAGCCGATTTTGCAACCAATTCTTTTGCAATCAATCTATCTACAATTCTACTGGTATCACTCATCTTGTCCAACATGCGTTCTCTTATTTTTAAAGTACTTAAAGGCGCTTCGCTTCCACGTAAAATTCTTAGAATATTGTATTGCTGTTGAGTGATTTTTTCCTGACTCAAAATTTGTCCAATTCTCTCATTCAACCAATTGGCCGTATAAATGATATTGATACCCATTTTTTGGTATTCATTTCTGAAAGCTGGTTGTTGTATGTCTTTTTCTATTCCCATTGATTATCTAAAGCTACTTAAAATATCTTTTTCTTACGATTCCGAAAAAAGGCAATGCCAATATAGCGCCAATGGCATCTGCGAGCATATCCGCTACCTCAAAACTCCTACTAGGAACATAATACTTTTGGTAGTATTCCATCCCAATTCCATACAAAATACAAAAAATTAAAGTGTATGCCTTTGCTCTGATGGATTTCAAGAAATGTTTACTAGAAACTTCATAGTGTACAAAAAAGGACAAGGCCAAAGAGCCAAACAAAGCCATGTGAATTACTTTGTCTGCCAAGGGAAGTGACATGATCATTGCTATCAAGCTATTAGGGTCATGAAAATTACCTCCTGGCATACTTAATAAAACAAAAACCAAGATGATTTCGCTGATGACCCAAACTAAACTTTTCATGATAAAGGTTGGTTTAATGAACCAACTGTGCATAAGCTTCACTGGTCAATAAGGCTTCCACATCAGCAACATTGACAACGGTTACTTTTACCATCCATCCTGCTCCATAAGGATCTGTATTGACTAGTTCTGGTTGGGCAGTTAATGCTGGGTTGACTTCTAATAGTGTACCCGCTACTGGCAAAAACAAATCGCTTACTGTTTTTACTGCTTCCACTGTTCCAAAAACGGCTTCAGCGGAAAGCATCTTACCTACGGTATTAATATCTATGTATACAATATCCCCCAATTCGCCTTGTGCGAAATCGGTAATGCCAATGGTGGCGGTGTTTCCTTCTAATTTAATCCATTCGTGGTCTTTCGTGTAACGTAAGTCTGCTGGGAATTGCATAGTTTATTTTTTATTGTTGCAAAGATTCATAAAAAACACTAAAAAAACAATGAGCTAGAAACTATTGTTTTCAAAATAGAGTAGAATATGGTCTTTTAAAAAGCTTTCTTGTTCCATCAGGTCCATGGTTGGAAGGGCCTTCAATTGCTTAAAGTGAGGCCAGCCTTCTTCATCCTGTCCTTCTAATAAGTAAAACCCACTGGCAGCCAAGATGGAGCAAATGGCCACATGCATGAGGTCTTGCTTCTGTTCCTTGCTAATTTTTTCTACCAAAAATCCGGTTTCTTGAAGCCCAATAAGGAATAAGATAGATTCGGTGTCCGGCTTTTTGCCGAATCGATCCATCAATTTTTTCTCTAAATCCCACCATCTGGTCTGAAAATCATCTTTTATCGATGCCATAACTGCCTTTTTCAATTTGTGAAGCAAAGGTAGGGGATATCTAGGCGTAGTAGGATGCTTTGATTATCTTTGCTAAAATTTGATCCGATGCTACAAGTGAGTTTTTTACGCCAAAACAGGGATTTAGCTAAAAAGAAATTGGCTATCAAGCATTTTGCTCAACCCAATTTGGTGGATACGGTTATAGATTTAGACGATGAAAGAAAGCAATTACAAGCTTCTTTTGATGAAACGCAGGCCAAAGTGAACAGTGCTTCCAAAGAAATTGGTGCTTTGATGGCCAAGGGGGATAAGGAAAAAGCGGAAGCCACTAAAACGGATGTGGGTGAATGGAAAAAACAATTAGAGCCCTTGAAAGAAAAGATGGCGCAGGTGGAAATAGATTTGCAAAATGTGTTGGTTCAATTTCCCAATTTGCCTCATGACTTAGTGCCCTTGGGAAAAAGTCCGGAAGAAAATGTATTGGTAAGAGAAGGAGGGGTGACACCTAAATTACATCCTGGTGCCGAAGCGCATTGGGACTTAATTAAAAAATACAATTTGGTTGATTTTGAAACGGGTGCAAAAATCACAGGCAGTGGATTTCCTTTGTACATAGGCAAGGGCGCTAAATTTCAAAGAGCACTGGTTCAATATTTTTTAGATTTTAATACTGCTGCAGGGTATACCGAATACTTGCCTCCTTTTATGGTGAATGCGGCTTCAGCATTTGCTACAGGTCAATTGCCTGATAAAGAAGGACAGATGTATCATGCCACCGAAGATGATTTTTATTTAATTCCTACTGCAGAAGTACCTGTGACCAATGTTTTTCGCGATGTGGTATTGAAAGAAACGGATTTACCTATACAAATGACTGCGTATTCTCCTTGCTTTAGAAGAGAAGCAGGAAGTTTTGGCAAAGATGTGCGTGGATTAAATAGAGTACACCAATTTGAGAAAGTAGAAATTATACAAATTGTACATCCCGATAAAAGTGATGAAGTGTTAAATGAGATGGTGGTACACGTCGAAAAATTATTGGTGAGTTTAGGTTTGCCATATCGTATTTTAAGATTGTGTGGTGGTGATATGGGATTTGCTTCTGCCATTACCTATGATTTTGAAGTTTACAGTGCTGCGCAAGAAAGATGGTTGGAAGTAAGCAGTGTTTCCAATTTTGCAGCTTATCAAACCTATAGAATGAAATGCCGTTTTAAAGATGGGGCTGGTAAAATACAATTTGCACATTCATTAAATGGAAGTTCATTGGCCCTGCCAAGAATTTTTGCAGCACTTGTAGAGAACTACCAAACCGAAGCGGGTATTGCACTTCCTAAAGTTTTGCAATCTTATTTTGGGGCAGAAAAATTAATATAGAATATTAAAATTTACTAAATCTTATTCCTATGACAATGGGAGCCATGTCAAAGTAAGTTAAGTTTTTATCAAACAAATTGGTCATGCTATAAGCGCCGTAAAGCCTAACCGATCCAATGCCCAATTCTCCAATGGTAGCCATTTTGTAATTGTTCAAATTAAAATTACCATTCACTTTTTTCTTGCCTCGTTCATCACTAATTTGTTTCGTATGTGATTGAACAAGATAGCCTGGACTAATACCTATACTTGCATAAAAGCTTTTGTCGTTTTGCGGGTTAGATTGAAAGTTTAGTTGAATAGGAACCGTTAAGTATTCAACAAATAGTTTATTTTTTGAAAAATGTACGTTGTCAAAAAACACATAGCTTCCTGGGTTATTGCTAAAACTAATAGGTCGTTCAAATCTAAAATTATACATTTCAATACCTACACCATATTTTAGATTTAGATAATGTTTGTATAAATTTACTTTTTGTTGCACCACCCAAATATTTACATTGCTTGACTTGGCATTGTTTAATTTTAAATCGCTATTGGTTACATATTGTGGAGCAGAAATATAGCTTGGCATGGCATTGTACATCATGAGTGGTGTATGGTCCACCAAATTGGCAAATCCTAAATCAAAAACCAACCAATTGGTAGAAATATTACTTAATTTTTTGGGCTTTCGTTCAATCCTAATAGTTGTGTTATTAAAATCACCTTCTGCCAAAGTTGATTCCCAATCTTTTTTTACCTCTCCCTGCTGAGACTTAATGATATTCAATGGACCTACGCTAACGGTATCATCATTCACGTATATTAAAGTGTCTCTATCAGCTTTTATATTGGTCCCGATTGCAGAATAAATGGTTACTCCTTTACTGGCTCTTCTTTCCTTATTTTCAGCTCGATTGGCTTTACGATCCCTTCGGTCATCACTGTTAAAATTAATTTTAACCAGCCCATGACCCATTTCATATGTTTGATTATTCTTTTTATTTCCAACAATGATCATGTTGCCAATTCTAATGGTATCCGCTACTTCTTTTTTTAGGGTATCGGAAGCAGTGTTGATGCTACTGTTTTTTTGTGCATGCGCCCACAAGTTAAAAACAAGAAGAAGAATTGGGAGTACTATTTTTTTCATAAATTGGATCTTATTTTATTTGAACTTTTTATTTTTCTGATTTATTTCTTTTAAGTAGTGCATTTAATTTTCTGGTAAGGCCTCTAAAACTAGCGCCATCAATTTCAAAATTTGCAAGGTAGATGGTTCTGTCTTGTTCGTCGGTATCTACTACTTTATAGGAAGGTGCTTCTGTGTGCGTGGGCGCTTCGGTCATGGTTTCTGAGGGCATCATTTCATTTGGCACAATAGTTTTTTCGATGAAGGGCAGACTACTAGGTTTATTTATCATTTCTTCAGTAACAGGATATGCTTGAATTTGGCGCGTAGGGCTTTCATTGGAAACTATAAAATTGGGGGCCTCTAAATTATTTACAGATGGTTTTGATTTACTTTTATTTTTAGCAGAAACAAATACGTTCTTTATTTCATTAGGATTGTTGTTGTTTGACTCACTGAAATTATTTTTCTTAGCAATGATGGAGGCCTGAACAGGCCATGTATGGTTGGTGCCAGCCTGATTAAAACGATCACCCAAAAACAATATAAAAAGTGCGGCCACGCTTAGTAATGCAGCTTTTGTTTTGTAGTTAAAGTTGGGTTGTAGAAGGGTGGATGATTGTTTGTACAATTTGTTTTTGAAAACTTGTGGAAGTGTAGCTTCTATTTCGGGCAATCGGTACAAGAATGCTTTGTTGGTATATCTAATAGTATCTGGAACCATTTTAGTTTTTTCTATATTGGCTAATTCAGCTGCGTATTCGGGATTTGCTTGCACAAAATTTTTTACAGCTGCTTGGTCCGAAGCAGCTAATTCCTGGTCGATGTACAACAAGAAATAATTTTCGTAATTGTTTTTGTTGATGCTCATTTTAATTAGCTGCTTTTTCAAGGTGAACTAATTTTTCTTTTAAAAATATTCTTGCTCGGTGCAGGTATACTTTTACTTGACTTTCAGATAAGTTCATAATTTCCCCAATTTCTTGATAGGTATATCCTTCGTAATCTTTTAATAGGACCAAGCTTTTCTGTGTAGGATTTAACTCATTAATTGCTGCCAACAATAGCTGTTTTAATTCAGGATCTTTCTGATAAGTTGCTTTTGCACTGACTTCTTCATAACTATCTGTTACAGTGGCTTTCTTTTCTTTTCTAATATGGTCAATCATTTGATGATAGGCTACTGTAAATAAATAAGATTTGGCTTTTTGGGGTTCCACTTTATTTCTATTGACCCATAATTTTTCAAAAGACGTTTGAACAATGTCCTGTGCATCTTCTACATGACCTATATTTTTTAATATAAATCGATAGACGCCATCGGCGTGTTCATCCACACAATTATTGAATTCAATTTCCCTCATTCTTTAGCATTGACAGTTTAGTATACGTAAAACGTAGGGTGGCCCAAAAAGTTACAATTGGCCCTAATAGTTAATCACTTGCTCCTGAATGGCTGCAGGTAAACTTCTCCATTCATATTGTTGGTCCCTTAATTGAGGTTCAAAACCAGCTTCTTTAATGGCTTCCTGAATGGTTTTATAGGTAAAACGGTGTGGAGCACCTGCGGCACTTACTACATTTTCTTCCAACATAATACTTCCAAAATCATTGGCACCAGCTTCTAAACAAACCTGAGCCGTAGCTTTTCCAACGGTTAACCAACTTGCTTGAATGTTTTTAATATTAGGTAGCATAATTCTACTAATGGCAATCATTCTAATGTATTCTTCGGTCGTTGTTAAATTATGTACGCCTCTAATTTTAGTAAGCAAAGTATCTACGTCTTGGAAGGTCCAAGGAATAAATGCCAAGAAACCTTTGGCATCTTTTGGTTTTTTATCCTGCACTTCTCTGATACGCACCAAGTGAATAAATCTTTCTTCTAATGTTTCCACATGCCCAAACATCATGGTAGCACTGGTAGTAATATTTAATTGATGCGCTGCGGCCATTATATCCAACCACTCATCTGCGCCACATTTCCCATTGGAAACTAATTTTCTGACACGGTCTACTAAAATTTCAGCACCGGCGCCTGGCAATGAATTCATGCCAGCTGCCAACAAAGCTTTTAATACATCGGTATGACTCCTATTTTCCAACTTTGCAATATGTGCAATTTCTGGGGGTCCAAGGGTGTGCAATTTAATGGTTGGAAATTCTTTTTTTATCTGACTAAATATATCGGTATAAAATGCTAAGCCTAATTCCGGATGATGACCTCCTTGTAATAATAATTGATCTCCACCCCATTCAATAGTTTCTTTTATTTTTTTGCGGTAGGTATCCATGTCGGTGATGTAGGCTTCGGGATGACCCGGCACGCGATAAAAATTACAAAATTTGCAATTGGCAATACATACGTTGGTGGTATTTAAGTTCCTATCAATTTGCCAGGTGACTTTACCATGGGGCACTTGTTTTTTTCTTAACTCATTGGCGATATAACTTAATTCAGTTAAAGGCGCATTTTCAAATAAAAACATTCCTTCTTCTTTGCTTAAGTGTTCGAAATTCAGGGCACGTTGGTACAAGGCTTCCAGCTGCATAGCGTAGGTATTTATTGGGCCCAAAGTTAATTGAATTTATCGGGTTTCGAAAGGGATTAAAACGAGCTTCTGCTCAATAGAAAAGGAACTGTTGTACTTATTAAGTATTTTCGCAGTCTTTATGATACAATTTGAAAAATTTCAACTAGACAACGGCTTAAAAGTTTTGGTACACCAAGACGCTAGTACGCCTATGGCGGTAGTGAATGTATTGTACAATGTGGGGGCTAAAGATGAGGATCCCAATAAAACTGGTTTTGCCCATTTGTTTGAACACCTCATGTTTGGGGGCAGTATTAATATACCTGTGTACGATGAACCATTGCAAAGAGCGGGCGGAGAGAATAACGCATATACTACCAATGACTTAACCAATTATTATTGTCAAATTCCGGCCGAGAATATTGAAACTGCTTTTTGGTTAGAAAGTGATCGAATGTTGTCATTGGCATTTAGTAAAAAAAGTTTAGAGGTACAACGTAAAGTGGTGTGTGAAGAATTTAAAGAGCATTATATCAATAAACCCTATGGCGATGTTTGGCATAAAATGCGCAGCTTGGCTTATACCAAACATCCTTATCGTTGGATGACCATTGGGGCTTCGCTCTCGCATGTAGAAGATGCAACCATGCAAGATGTGAAAGATTTTTTCTTTCAATTTTATCGACCCAACAATGCGATATTAGTAGTTACTGGGAATGTGCAAATAGATCAGGTGAAAGCGTTGTCAGAAAAATGGTTTGGTCCCATTGAGGCGGGCACCCCTTATGTGCGCAATTTACCCAAGGAGCCGGTGCAAGAAAAAAGTAGAACCATGGATGTGCGTGCCGATGTGCCACTGGATATGCTGATGATGACCTGGCATATGGGTGGCCGCTTTGACGAAGGTTATCATGCCACCGACTTAATCACCGAAGTTTTAGGCGGAGGCACTTCGGCTAGATTGTATGAGCAGTTGATTAAAGTAAAACAAATATTTTCTTCTATTGATTGTTATCATTTTGGTACCGTTGACCCAGGCTTGCTTGTGATTGAAGGAAAATTAGTGAAAGGCATTAGTATGACAGTAGCTGAAAAAGCAGTACTGGAAGAGGTAGAAAAAATGAAAAATGAAATACTGGATGCCAAAGAAGTGCAAAAAGTAATTAACAAAACAGAGAGCGTGATTTGTTTTGAGGATATGAGTATTATGAACAGAGCACATAGTTTGGCTTTTTACGAATTATTGGGGGATGCTGATTTGATGAACAAGGAATTGTCTTTGTATCAAAAAGTAACTCCTGCGATGATTCAACAAACGGCGCAACAAATATTCCAAGACAATAATCGCAACACTTTATATTATTATAGTAAATCTTAAATCATGGCAGTAGACCGAATATTAGCACCTATTATAAAAGACGCTATTGATTTTGATATTCAATTGAAACCCTATCAAAAGTTTACTTTAGACAATGGGGTAGAAGTGTATGCCTATGAAGGAGGATCTCAAGAAGTGTTGTTGGTAGATATGGTTTTTGATGCTGGCAATACCTATGAGGGAAAAAATTGGGTAGCAGCAGCGACTAATTTTTTATTAAAAAATGGAACCAGTACGAAGTCTTCCTTTGAAATTACGGATGCCTTTGAATTTTACGGGGCGCATTTAAATAGAACCTGTACCAATGAAACGGCAACGGTTACCTTGCATTGTTTGACAAAACATTTTGAAGAAGTAATTCCGCTTATGGGGGAGATTATTTCAGATGCTACCTTCCCTGAAAAAGAAATTGCAATTTTAAAACAAAATCAAATTCAAAGGTTGTTGTTGAATTTAAAAAAAGGAGATTTTATAGCCAATAGATTGATCGATGAATATTTATTTGGATTCGAACATCCTTATGGAAAATATTCGTTAGAGCAGGATTATAAAAATATCAATAGAGAAGACTTGGTTGCTTTTTATGAACAATTTTATAAGCAAGGGAAATGTGTAATTTTTATTGCAGGAAAATTTCCAAGTAATATACAAGCCTTGCTGAATAAGCATATTGGCCAACTTGCTTTAAATAAAAAAGAAATCAAAGAACAAATTCATCCGATTGTTTCAGCCGTACAAAAAAAATACAGCATTGTCAACGATGCAGCATCGGTGCAAGGATCTATTCGATTGGCAAGACCTTTTCCCAATAGACATCATCCCGATTTTCCAGCAGCGCAAGTACTTAATAATATTTTTGGTGGCTTTTTTGGATCCAGATTGATGAGTAATATTAGAGAAGACAAAGGCTATACTTATGGCATACATAGTTATTTACAAAACTATAAACATGCAGGTGCTTGGATGGTGAGCACGGATGCAGGCAAAGACGTTTGTAAAGCCACGATAGAAGAAGTGTATAAGGAAATGAAAAAATTAAGAGAAACTTTAGTGGAAGCAGATGAATTAAAATTGGTTAAAAATTATATGTTGGGAGCTTTGTTAGGTGATTTGGATGGACCTTTTCAAATCATTAGTCGTTGGAAATCTTATTTATTGAATGACTTGAATGAGGAATATTTTTACCGCACCATACAAGTGGTTCGGGAGGTACAGCCAGAACAAATTTTAGCCCTGGCCAATACCTATTTAAAAGAGGAAGATTTCTATGAATTGGTGGTGTATTAAGACAGGAATTAGCTACCATTTATCCATTTATTTTAACGCTGGTAAAATTATCTATTTTATAATATATTTATTAACAAGTAGTTATGATTTTATTTTATAAATTTATAGTACTATGTGATGCATAGTACTATAAAATATCCTAGTTTTGTGTTTCAAATCAATTGTTATGGATATTCAAAACACACAAAGCCAGATGCGCAAGGGCGTTTTGGAGTTTTGCATATTGTCCATCATTCAACAAGGGGAGGTTTATCCTAGTGATATTGTTG
>CANCSS010000030.1 GCA_947380905.1 Chitinophagaceae bacterium
TTTTTGGAAATTTTGTATTTATATCTCCATACAAATGCGGTTATTAATAGAAGGGCAGAAGCTTCCACTAATAATTTTTCAGGATCAATAAAATCAATAGGTCTGTCCTTTAATAAAGGGTCCATGACAAGACCATGCACAATAAATAAAAGTCCTGTGCCATAAGAAATAATATGTATGTTTTTCCAAGCGCGAGTTCCAATTTTCTTTTTTATAATTTTTTGTGTGGTGATAATTACGAGTAACAAAGCTAAAAATGAAATCGCTCCTAAGACTACAAATAAAGCTTGATGCGGTGCGTTCCAAGGTTGAATTAAGTGGACATAAGTAAATTTTGAACTTGGGTCTAATGGAATAATTAAAAAGTGCACCAATACCAAGCCCAATGCTATATAAGCAGTGTAGTTGTGTAAATCAATTAATTTAATTGCTTTTATTTTAGGGGGTAGATTTTGCCAGAAAGCAGTTTTTTTATAGGAGGTACTAATAAAAATGCCCATTATGATATTGGCCGTTAAAAGTACCATGGCGATTAGCCCAATTGTTCCAGCGATGTCTATTGTTTCCATAAACGACTTTTCTAAATGTGTTAGGAATGCTAAAGATACTGAACTCTATTTTGAAACAGTTTTGCTTTAAACTTTATATTAAAAAATTAAATAATATGATTTAAGCATAACTTAAAAACGCCTTAATTATTATATAGATTCGTTAATATATATAGCCTAATTAATGTTTTAACATTTAACTTCAACGATATTTGTAGGAATCTTAATTTTTTTTGATGAAATATTTTTTAGTTGCTTTTTTATCTCTCGTGATGACACATGCTTCCTTCGCACAGGATTGGGGTCATAATTATTCGCAAGCAAAAGAGGTTGCCGTAAAAGAGCATAAATTAATTTTAGTCAATTTTTCAGGATCCGATTGGTGTGGACCTTGTATTAGGTTACATAAAGAAGTATTTACCACAGAGACTTTCTTAAAAATTGCCAATGAAAAATTAGTTTTATTAAATGCAGATTTTCCTAGGTATAAAAAAAATCAATTGCCTATAGCGCAACAAAAAATAAATGAATCATTGGCAGACCAATTTAATGATAAGGGAATTTTTCCTTTAACGGTTTTGGTAACTACCAATGGTAAAATTATTAAAAGTTGGGACGGCTTTCCTTCTTCTATTGAAGCATTCAATGAAGATTTACAACAAACCATTCAAGACAATCAATAGCTATGGCTGCATTGGCAATGTATAAAAAAGCAATGAAGTTAATGGGGAACCACTTTGAAATAACAGTGGTTGCAGAGGACGAAGTTTGGGCGTATGCGCAAATTGATAAAGGCGTTGGTGAAATACAAAGAATCGAAAGATTACTTACTACCTTTTCTGAAGACAGCGAAACGAATTTAATTAATATCAATGCAGGTATTGCTGCAGTAAAAGTGAGTACCGAAATAATAGATTTGATACAAAGAGCATTAAAAATTTCATCCGTCACACAAGGTGCATTTGATCTTACATATGGTTCAGTAGACAAAAGTCTTTGGAATTTTGATACTACCATGACTTGCTTGCCAAGTAAAGAGTTGGCTAAAAAAAGTGTACGCTTAATTAATTACAAGCATATTATTATTGATACTGAAAACTCCACCGTGTTTTTAAAAGAAAAAGGAATGCGTATTGGTTTTGGTGGTATTGGAAAAGGGTATGCTGCCGAAAGTGCAAAAAAAGTGATGCAAGATGCTGGTGTTAAAAGTGGCGTAGTGAATGCTTCAGGCGATTTAACTACCTGGGGTTCACAAGCCAATGGTGAAAAATGGACCGTGGGGATTGTTCATCCAGAATTGGCTTCAGCAGTGTTTTCTTATTTGAACATCAGTGAATTGTCGGTGGCTACTTCTGGTAATTATGAAAAATTTGTCATGATTGACGGCGAAAAATATTCTCATACCATTAATCCTAGGACCGGATTGCCTGTTAAAGGCATTAAAAGTGTTACTATAGTGTCAACCAATGCTGAAATTGCAGATGCCATGGCAACGCCAGTGATGATTATGGGCATCGATGCAGGGTTAGACATGATCAATCAAATAAAAGACATTGAAGCAATAGTCATAGATGACGACAATCGTTTGTATAGTTCTCATAATATTAAATTGACAAAATAATAATAAACTTTATCATTCATGAAAATTAAAATGAAAAAAAACCAATTATTTGTTTCAATACTATTGCTTATGTTTTTTGCAAGTTCTTGCGAAACCGTAAAAGAGTATCAAAAAAATAGATTGAATGATTCAGAAATGGCATTGACTGCAAGAAAGGTGGAAAAAAATGAACTTAATTTTCAATCTTATAAAGAAGGGGCATCAGGCGCCAATGGCGGAAAAACGGGCGGCGGTTGTGGTTGCAATTAATTTTAATTATTGTTTTATTTAGTTATTAATGAAAAAAATATCTCTAACACTTATTGGCCTTTATTTATTATTTCTACATGGGTTTTCTCAGGTATCAGAACATTATACCAGTATTTTTCAAGCCAAGCCATTAAAGTTGGAAGAAATAAATTTAGTAACTAGTTACTATTCACAAACTGGTTCTCACTCTGCAGTGACGGGTGGTGGGACATCTATTTTAGGAGGAAAAATATTGAATGGCTCAGAACAACTCACCGATTTTGCAAATATGTTGGAATTAAAATTAGTGGGTTATGATGAAACTGGAGTAAAGCATACGATACTTGCTGGTATAGGGGTAGATCATCATACGGCTGCTTCACAAAAATGGATTTCAAGTACCGGGGCTTCTTCTCCAGAAGGCAATAGAGTCTATCCCTCCTTGAATTGGACAAGAGAAGATGAAAAGAAAGGGACTGAATTTGGTTTAGGTACTTATTATTCGAACGAATACAATTATACTTCTTTTGCATTAGATGGACATTATGGATTTAAAAATAAAACAGGTGGAGAATTTAGCGGTAAAGTGTCTGCTTATTTTGATCAGGTTAAATTAATTTATCCATCTGAGTTAATTCCTGCAACTGCTACTACGAGCGTGAATCCTTATGACATCAATGTTATTACAACCAATGCAAGTAGAGGCAGTGTAACCAATCCACAAACCGGTACAATAGAATATCCTACAAGTCATAATATACCTACTTCTCCAAGACATACGTATACGGGTTCTTTAACGTATTCTCAAGTCATTAATAAAAGCACCCAATTTTCTTTGTTATTAGATGTCGTAAAACAAGATGGTTGGTTGGGCTTGCCTTTCCATAGAGTATTTTTTACCAATGGAACGGAGGCCATTGAAAACTTACCCCATTCAAGATTAAAAATTCCAGTGGGCGCCCGCTTCAATTATTTTATTGGAGATGATCTAATAGTAAGAACCTATTACCGTTTTTATACGGATGATTGGGGATTGGTTTCTCATACAGCCAGCATCGAATTTCCCTATAAGTTTACGCCATTTTTCTCCATTTCTCCTTTTTATAGGTTTTATACCCAAACGGCAACTAAATATTTTGCACCGCTCGGAAAGCACTTAGCTACTGAAACATTTTATACCAGCAACTACTCCTCTGCAGCCTTTAATAGCAATTATTTTGGCTTAGGTTTAAGAACTGCTCCTCCAGGCGGCATTTCAAATACCTATTTGTCGGCTTTAGAACTTAGGTATGGTCATTATGCCCAAAGCACTGACCTGAATTCCAATGTTATTTCCTTACATTTTACATTTAAATAAGAAAATAAGTCAGCACGTATCATTTTTAATTGAATAGGCGAGCTTGTCTTTGACGGGCTCGCCTATTTGTATTAAATTAGATCCTTATAAACACAATACCAACTTAAAATTGATACTATGAAACAGATTATTTTACGCAGTTTATTTTTCTTTTTATTACCCATAGTGGTGGTTGCACAAAAGAAAAAGGAAACCCCGCAGCCTCTAAACACAGTGAATGAAATTGATTATTATAAACCATTGTTGTGGAGAAATGTGGGCCCAATGAGAGGAGGCCGTTCAGTTACCTCTATTGGTGTTGCTGGAAATATATTTACCTATTATATGGGTACCACTGGAGGTGGCGTTTGGAAAACAGAAGATGCAGGACAAACTTGGAACAATGTATCTGATGGTTATTTTAAAACAGGTTCGGTAGGTGCAGTTGCAGTAGCGCCCTCAGATCCAAATGTGGTATATGTTGGAATGGGAGAGCATCCTCCAAGAGGAGTAACTTCTAGTTATGGTGACGGTGTTTATAAAAGTACAGATGCAGGAAAAACCTGGAAACATTTAGGACTAGAATTAACCAGACAAACTGCTAATATTCGTATTCATCCAACCAATCCAGATATTGTATATGTAGCTGCACAAGGCGCGATTCATGGTGCAAGTGCAGAGAGAGGTGTTTATAAATCTATAGATGGTGGAAAAACTTGGACAAAAACATTGTATGTAGATGAGAATTCTGGTTGTGTAGATTTAAGTATGGACATGAACAATCCTAGAATTTTATATGCTGCCATGTGGGACTATCGTCGTTTGCCATGGGAAGTTAGAAGTGGAGGTAAGGGAAGTGGTTTGTATAAAAGTACAGATGGAGGAGATACTTGGGAAAAAATTCAAAACGGTTTGCCGAAGGAATTAGGAAAAATGAGTGTAGCTGTTTCACCAGCCAATTCAAATAAAATTTATTTGGTAGTAGAAAGTGATTCGGAAAAAGAACAAGGAGGTTTGTTTGTTTCTGAAAATGCTGGAAAATCATGGAACAGAATTAGTAAAGACCACCGATTGGTTCAACGTGCCTGGTATTATATTGAAGCGACTGCCGATCCTATCGATGAGAATACGGTGTATGTATTAAGTTCTCCAGCAATAAAAAGTACCGATGGTGGAAAAACTTGGCAAAGTTTTAGAGCACCTCATGGAGATTATCATCAATTGTGGATCAATCCAACGAATAATAAAAACATGATTGTTTCGAATGATGGTGGTGCAGCTATTTCTTTTAATGGTGGTAAAACATGGAGTTCACAAGACAATCAACCTACGGCTCAATTTTACAGAGTAAATGCAGATAATTTATTTCCATTTAATATATATGGTGGTCAACAAGACAATTCCAGTGTAAAAATTGCAAGTCAATCTACCACTAGAGGCGGTTTGACAGAAAGAGATTGGAGTTACAGCGCTGGCGGGGAATCTGCTTTTTTAGCATTTGATCCCAACAATCCAAGATATGTTTTGGGTGGCTCTTATCAAGGCACTATTGGTGTATTAGATACCAAAATAAATGAACAAGTAAGTGTCATGGTAGCACCTGTTCAATACCAATCATTGCAACCCAAGGACATGCAATATCGTTTTAATTGGAATGCACCAATCGTAAGATCGATGCATGAAGATGCGTATTACCATGCAGGTAATATTTTATTTAAAACAACAGATATGGGTAAATCATGGAAAGCCATCTCTCCAGATTTAACTACACATGATACTTCTAAAATGGGCATGAGTGGAACCCCTTATACCAATGAAGGCGCAGGCGGAGAAAATTATTGTACGATTGCCTATGTTATAGAATCTCCACATGAGAAAGGAGTAATATATACTGGTAGTGATGATGGTTTGGTGAATATTACTAAAGATGGCGGTGTAACTTGGACCAATATTACTCCTGATGGTGTGAAAGGCGCTTTGGTCAATTCCATAGAAGTTTCACCCTTTGACAAAGGGACTGCGTACATCGCAGTAACAAAATATAAGTTCAATGACTTTACGCCTTTCTTATATAAAACCACTGACTATGGAAAAACTTGGACCAAATTGGTGGATGGCATTCCTTATGGTGCCTATGTAAGAGTAGTGCGAGAAGACAATTCAGTCAAAGATTTATTGTATGCAGGCACTGAAACAGGATTTTACATTTCTTACAATGGAGGTGTCAACTGGAAGCAATTGCAGTTGAATTTAC
Organism: Chitinophagaceae bacterium; assembly: GCA_947380905.1. GTDB lineage: Bacteria > Bacteroidota > Bacteroidia > Chitinophagales > Chitinophagaceae > Sediminibacterium. Next base: position 5,988 of record CANCSS010000030.1, read on the forward strand.
CTATTGTAGCCATTACAGATTTAAAATTACATCAAGATAAATTATTGGCTTCGACGCAAGGTCGTGCCTTTTGGATTTTAGATGATTTAACACCGATAAGAAAAGCGGCCTCTAATTTAAACAGTGCGTTTACTTTATTACCGATTGCCAATCCTTATAGACTAAGCGCTGGAAGTTCTTTAGACAAACAGTTTAGCGAGGACGAAAATCCAATTAAGATTAATACCACCATGGTGAATCCAGCAAGCGGTGCAGTAATTTATTATCATATTCAAAATAAAGATTCCGTTAAAAAATTAACCATTGAAGTGTTAGATGCTTCCAATAACATAGTACGTACTTATTCAAATGAAAAATCTACAAAGGCCACCAGTAATAATAGCAAAGAGGGGGATCCAAAAGTAGAGGTTCGCACTGGCTTAAATAGATTTGTATGGGATTTGAATTACGCCAATCTACCTTCTATTGAAAATGTAGTCATTGAGGGAAGCAGTGCTGGCCGCAGAGTGGCACCCGGAATTTTTACGGTTCGATTAAAAATTAACGATGCAGCTCAAACCACTTCATTTAAAGTATTGGCTGATCCTAGAATTACTTCTACGGTTGCAGATTATGCATTACAGGATCGTATGTTAAAATTGACCTCAGACGATGTGGAGGCCATACATGTATCTGTAGTTCAAATGCGCAAAGTGCAAGATCAATTGAATCAATTTGTAAAAAGAACAGAAGCTATAAATGCTTTAGAAACATTGACAAAAACCGCGAAAGAATTAACCAAGACCATCAAGGCCTGGGAAGAAATGCTAATTCAACCTAAATCTCAAAGTAATGATGATGTAATTAATTTTATCAATAAGTTAAGCGCTAATTTAATATTCTTAAAAGGAGAAATGGATAGCAATGTACCTTATATTACAGAAGGTCAATTAAAGCGCTATGATGAATTGCATGGAGAGTGGAAAAAGCTAGAGAAGCAAAAACAAGATTTATTGGCCAACGATATTAAAAATTTCAATGAAGCTTGTCGAAAAGCCAATTGGGATTTTGTAGGGTTTGAAAATTAAAAAAACAGCATGAAAAAATTAGTAAGTTCATTGGCGGCAATTTTATTTTTTATAAACCCACTGGTAACAAGCGCGCAAGCTCCAAGTAAGTCTTTAAGAAATATAGGACCCCTAGACATTTATAGAATGTCTAGTATTTCCAATCCGAAAATTTCTCCAGAAGGCAATTGGATATTGTACAGTGTTTCAAAAATTGATTCAGCCAAAGATAAATTTTACAGTAAACTTTATATGGTAAGTGCAGATGGTAAAGAAACCATTTCACTCACAGAGCAAACCAAGGGAGTTTCGAACTATCATTGGAGCCCTGATGGCAAATACATTTCTTTCCTAGCTGCAGGCAAGGAGGAAGAAGAAGGTGCTCAATTGTATTTAATGGATCGTCGAGGAGGAGAACCCTTTCAAATAACCCATATAAAAGGAGAATTAGAAGCGTATAATTGGTTTAAAGATGGCAAACATTTCATTTTTACGATTAAAGATTTTAATTATGCTGACTCTGCGAAATCTAAAGTAAAAAAGCCTTATGAAATTGACAGGTATCATTTTAAAGCAGATAATGAGGGCTATTTAGACAATCGAAAAACACATTTATATAGTTTTGAATTGGCTAGCAAAAAACTAGACACACTAACAAAAGGCAATTACAATGAATCTGATGTTACCATTAGTAAGGATGGTAAAATGATAGCTTATGCGAGCAATGTTAGTGAACATCCCGATCAGAATGACAATACAAGTATTTTTTTATTATCATTAAGTGGTGGACAAAATCCTGTTCGCTTGACTACCTATAAAGGTTCCAACCGCTCTCCCAAATTTAGTCCAGACAATAATTCCATCGCTTTTTTACAAGCCAGTTCAGAAGACCCTTATAATATGTATGACTTGCAACAATTAGGGATGATAGATGTAAAAACGAAGGCAATAAAAATACTGACAAAAAAATACGATCGCTCTTTTGAAAATATTACCTGGAGTATGGATAGTCAATCCATTTTGGCAACGGTCGAAGACGATAGAAGTCAAAATATAATGCAAGTGAATGTAGCGAGCGGGGATGTTAAATTTTTTACCCATGATATGGCAGTATATAGCTCCTTAGATATAAATGAAGCAGGAACGATGGCTGTTTTGTATAGCAATACAGCTACTCCGAACGAGATAATGATTTCTCAAAACAATAATTCCTTTCAAAAAATCACCCATCTACAAGATGCCTTTTTAGCACCCCTAAAAAAAATAGTTGTGAAAGGGATTTCGTCCATGGCATCAGATAAAAACAAAGTAAATGGTATTTTATACTTACCAGATAGCAATGCAAAAAAATTACCTCTCTTATTATTTATTCATGGAGGTCCTGTGGCGCAGGATGAATATTCTTTTGACATGACTCGTCAAATATATGCTGCTGCTGGTTATGCGGTGGCTGCTGTTAATTATAGGGGCAGTAGTGGACGTGGTGCCGATTATACAAAAACGATTTATGCCGATTGGGGTAACAAAGAAGTAAAAGACATTATTGGTATTGCGAATTATTTAATCAAAGAAGGCATTGCCGATTCTACTAAACTTGCTATTGCGGGATGGAGCTATGGCGGTATTTTAACCAATTATACTATTGCCACTGATACCAGATTCAAAGCTGCAGTAAGTGGTGCAGGAAGTTCTTTAATGCTATCCTTTTATGGCACGGATCAATATATTGCACAATACGAACCTGAATTGGGAAAGCCTTGGGAAAACATGCAAAAATGGATCGATGTTTCTTATCCGTTTTTTAAAGTAAAAGAAATAAAAACACCTACTTTGTTTATGGCAAGTCAGGCAGATTTTAATGTGCCTGTAGTGGGGGCTGAACAAATGTATCAGGCGTTTAAATCAGTGGGTATCCCAACTCAGTTAATCATTTATCCCAATCAAAATCATGGCATTCGTGTTCCTTCCTATTTAATACATAGGTACAATAGTCATATCAATTGGTTTAAGACTTATCTTAAATAAGTAAATGGACAATATGAGTACAATTCGATGGGGTATGATTGGTTGTGGATCGGTTACAGAAGTTAAGAGTGGCCCTGCTTTTAACAAAGTACCCAACTCGAAATTGATTGCTGTAATGCGAAGAGATGCCCAAAAAGTACAAGCGTATGCTGAGCGCAATAATGTGCCCTATTATTTTACAGATGCCAATGAATTAATTCATCATCCTGAAGTAGATGCCGTTTATATAGCCACACCACCTAAGTACCATGAAGCCTATGCCATAGCCGCTATGCAGGCGGGCAAGCCAGTGTATGTAGAAAAGCCAATGGCTTTGGATGTAGCAGCTTGTTTGCGTATGGATGCGGTTTCAAAACAAACAGGTGTCAAAATGGTAGTAGCACATTATCGACGCGCTTTACCATTATTTTTAGAAGTAAAGCGTTTAGTGGAAAGTAATGCTATTGGAGAAATAGTATCTGTTCGAATTGAAATGTTAAAATACGATGGCGGAAATCTAGATCCAGTAGAAAATTGGAGAATAGATCCAACGTTAGCTGGAGGAGGTTATTTTTATGATTTAGCACCACATCAACTAGACCTGGTTTTCTATTTTTTTGGTAAAGCAATGCGTTATCAAGGAGCAGCATTTAATAAAGCAAAATTATATGAGGCAGAAGACACGGTTAACGGTGTCATGGAATTAAACAATGGCATTCATTTTACAGGGCATTGGTGTTTTTGTGTAGAGAAAGGAATGGAGAAAGATGTATTTGAAATAGTGGGAACCCAGGGAAAAATTTCATTTCCAGTATTTGGTAACGAGATCACACTAGAACAAGGGGACGCAACTAAAATAATTCATTTTGATCCACCGATGCACAATCAACAAAATTTCATTGCGCAAATAGTACCGTATTTTTTGGGAACAGGAAATAATCCATGTACTGCGGAAGATGCTTTACAATCCATGCGTGTCATGGAAAGCTTTGTATATGGGAATAATAAATAAAATTTTAATTCAAACTTATGACTAGATATTGTTTTGCCGTAGACTTGAAAGACGATCCACAAGTAATTGCTGCTTATGAACAATACCATCAATCGGTATGGCCTGAAATTATTAAATCTATTAAAGATGCAGATATTAAAGTGATGGATATTTACAGAGTCTCCAATCGTTTATTTATGATTATGGAAGTGGGGGATGATTTTAGCTTTGAGAAAAAAACAGCCATGGATGCAAGTAATGAAATCGTGGTGCAGTGGGAACAAATGTTGTGGGATTATCAACAAGCTTTACCTACCGCAAAGCCAGGCGAGAAGTGGGTGTTGATGCAAAAAATATTTAGTTTACCAAATTAGAAAAGAAAAATTGTTCAATAATAATGAACAAGGACATCCCAAGTACAAATACGCCAAATCCTTTTTTTAATTTCGCGCCATCCATTTTTTTATTCAAATAATTTCCAGTCATAATACCAAGGGTTGCTAAAATAATTATTTTATATAAAAATGCCCAATCCACGTTCGTGTGAAAAAGATCTCCTGTAAAGCCAACCAGTGATTTAATACTTATGATGACTAAGGAAGAGGCAATGGCTTTTTTCATAGGTAGTTTTGCTAAAATAACTAAAGCAGGAATAATTAAAAAGCCGCCGCCCGCACCTACAATCCCTGTTAGTAAGCCTTCTCCCAAACCTACGATCATCAAAGTAATTCCGTAGATGGGCAAGACCCCTTCTACTTCTTTTTTGTTTTTTCCTAAAATCATAGACAAGGCAGAAACCAACATCAATGCAGCAAAAAACAGCATGATAAAATGGCTTTTAGTAAGCAGTATCTTGCTAGTTATTTGCATGGCTTCTGGGATGGCAGGCAATAAAAATTTTCTTGCCAAGAAAACACCAAAAATAGAAGGCAAACCAAATACGAAAATGGTTTTAAAATCAACCAGCTTTTGTTTTAATCGAGACACAACCCCTGCAATACTACTTAGGCCAACAACACATAAGGAGTAGGTAGTCGCTAATAAAGGTTCCACTTGAAATAAATAAACCAAAACAGGTACGGTTAAGATAGATCCTCCACTGCCAATGAGTCCCAATGAGATACCAATAAGTACAGAAGCGAAGTAGCCTAAAAAATGCATTTTTCTTGATTTTAACAAAACTCTAAAAAGAGTGATACAATTTAGGTACTAATTGTCACTTAAGGGGTTTTTTATTAAGGAATACAATTGGATATTTTTAATTTTTCGTTTAAAAGTGATTTTTGTCACGGTATTTACTAATTTTATAAAGCAACTTTGTAGGGTTAATTGAAAGTTATGAAAGTAGAACAAATTTATACAGGATGTTTGGCGCAAGGCGCTTACTATATCATGAGTGATGGGGAAGTAGCCATTATTGATCCTTTAAGAGAAGTGGCACCTTATATTCAAAAAGCAGCTTTGGACAAAGCCAAAATAAAATATGTTTTGGAAACCCATTTTCACGCCGATTTTGTTTCTGGCCATATTGACCTAGCAAAAAAAACGGGTGCTAAAATTGTTTATGGTCCCAATGCGGCACCTGCTTTTGAATTTTATGCTGCCAAAGATGGGGAAGAAATTACTTTAGGGAAAGTAAAAATAAAAGTATTGCATACCCCTGGTCATACCATGGAAAGCACCTGTTATTTATTAATAGATGAAAATGGAAAAGAAGCTGCTTTATTTAGTGGGGATACTTTATTTATTGGAGACGTAGGCCGTCCCGACTTAGCTCAAAAAATTAAATCAGATCTTACGCAAGAAATTTTAGCAGGGTATTTATTTGATTCTTTGCACGATAAAATAATGCCTTTGTCAGATACGATTGTTATTTATCCAGCGCATGGTGCGGGAAGTGCTTGCGGGAAAAAAATGAGTACAGAAACCCAAGATACCTTAGGCCATCAAAAACAAACCAATTATGCATTGGACCCTAAGCTCAGTAAAGAAGAATTTATTGCCGCTGTATTAGATGGGCTGGTGGCGCCTCCTGGCTATTTCCCATTAAATGTAATGATGAATATTCAAGGCTATGAAAGCATCGATCAGGTGTTGGAAAGAGGACAACATGCATTAACTGCAGCCGCTTTTGAAGTAGCCGCCAATGAAACCAACGCTTTAATTTTAGATACACGTGATGCCCAAACTTTCGCAAAGGGTTTTATTCCTAATTCAATCAATATTGGAATTGATGGCAGTTTTGCGCCTTGGGTAGGGGCCATGATTCCAGACATCAAACAGGAAATTTTATTGGTTGCTGAAGAAGGAAGAGAAGCTGAAATCATTACCAGACTAGCTCGAGTGGGGTATGATTATACCATTGGGTTTTTACAAGGAGGTTTTAAAACTTGGGAAAAAGCGGGCAAAGAAATAGACCATATCACTTCCATAGATACAGAAGCATTGGTTGACATTAGATCTCATGATCCAGCCATTGCCATTTTAGATGTAAGAAAAGCTTCTGAATTTAACAGCGAGCATATTAAAGGGGTACAAAATGCACCTTTGGATTTTATCAATGAAAGCATGGCCGCTATCAATAAAGAGAAAACCTATTATGTGCATTGTGCAGGCGGGTATCGTTCGATGATTTTTATATCTATCTTAAAAGCCCGCGGTTTTAAAAACTTAATTGATATCAAAGGGGGGTTTAAAGAACTAAAAGAGTCTAAACAATTTAAGTTAACAGATTTCTCCATACCTACCAGTTTGCTGCTATAAGTCAAGTAGTTAGCAATCCTTAAAACATTTACCAGTACCATAGCCATCCAATATCTTTTGAATGGCTATTTTTTATTAATTTAAGGGAGCCTAATGAAGCCCTAATAACACTACATTTGAAATTCTTAATACTTATAACACAATGAAAAAAATTACATTTTTTAATTTTCTTTTCGTCTTAGTTATCATGAGTGCATGTAGCACAAAAAATTCCACCATGGGTAAATGGGAAGTGTATGGGGGTGGCAAAGAAAATAGAAGGTATTCGGAATTAACCGAGATTGATACCAACAATGTTATGCATTTAACCAAAGCTTGGGAATTTCATACAGGCGATACAGGGCTGCATACTCAAATGCAGTATAATTCAATTGTTGTAAATGATTTTTTATATGCCGTTTCTCCCACCTTAAAATTAATTGCATTGAATGCGGCTACAGGAATTCAAAATTGGGTTTTTGATCCTTTTGACATCAACAACAATGATTATAAAGGAGCTGGCTTTTTTTCCATGAATTTATGCAGAGGGGTTACTTATTTTGCAGATGAAAAATCAAAAAGATTATTTTATGGTGTGGGTTCTAATTTATATTGTATAGATGCGATTACAGGAAAGCCCATTTTAGATTTTGGAGATGCTGGAAAAATAGATTTGCACAACGACTTAGGTAGAAAAGTACAAGACTTATATCTTGCGATGACCAGCCCTGGTATTATTTATAAAGATTTAATTATACTTAGTACTAGGGTAGATGAAACTGCCGAAGCTGCACCAGGTTATATAAGAGCTTATGATGTACATTCTGGAAAATTGCGTTGGATATTTCATACCATTCCACAACCAGGAGAAGTAGGTTATGAAAGTTGGGACGACAAGGAAGCATGGAAACACATTGGTGGTGCCAATGCTTGGTCAGGATTTAGCATGGACGAAGAAAAGGGAATTGTATTTGCACCCATTGGCTCTGCTTCCTATGATTTTTATGGCGGCAGACGTTTAGGAAATGATTTATTTGCGAATAGTTTATTGGCTTTGGATGCAGCAACAGGAAAAAGAATTTGGCATTTTCAAACCGTGCATCACGATGTATGGGATAGAGATTTGCCTACGGCTCCTGCATTAGTTACTATTACTAAAGACGGTAAAAAAATCGAAGCAGTTGCACAACCTACCAAGTCGGGTTTTATATTTTTATTGGATAGACTTACGGGCAAGCCCATTTACCCAGTGGAAGAAAGGACTGTGCCACATGAGTCTGAGTTGGTAGGGGAAAAATTATCACCCACCCAACCATGGCCTACTTTTATAGAACCATTTGCAAGACAATCACTCACCGAAAAAGATTTGAATCATTTGGTAGCTGACAGTTCTTATGCCGATATCAAAGACAGGTTATCAAAAGTAAATTCAGGCTTTATATTTAATCCTACTTCTAAAAAAGGGACCGTCATTTTTCCAGGATTTGATGGAGGTGCAGAATGGGGTGGACCTGCGTATGATCCTAGCACAGGACTATTGTATGTCAATGCCAATGAAATGCCATGGATATTAACAATGATCGATAATAAAATGGAGGCGCCTAAAAAAGAAACGAATCTTGCAGCAGGCAAAAGAATATATATGAACAATTGTGCAGCTTGCCATGGTATAGAAAGAAAGGGATCAGGAAATTATCCAACTTTATTAGGGGTTGAAAAAAAATATACAACAACTAGTTTTGTAGAATTACTAGCAAGTGGTAGAAGAATGATGCCTTCTTTTAAGCGACTACAAAAAGAAGACGTATTGGCACTTTCCACTTATGTTTTAGAATTAAAGCAAAAGCAAACAACCACATTTATTCCGCCAACAAAAGTCGAAGATCCTTATTGGAAAATGGCATATACCTCCACCGGGTATAATAAATTTTTAACGAAAGAAGGCTACCCTGCCGTAACGCCCCCTTGGGGAACATTGAATGCCATTAATTTAAATACAGGAAAAATTGTATGGAAAGATACCTTAGGTGATTATCCTGAATTACTTGCAAAAGGCATTCACACTGGATCTGAAAATTACGGTGGTCCCGTGGTTACCGCTGGTGGGGTTTTATTTATTGCAGCCACTAAAGATGGTAAGTTTAGGGCTTTCAATAAATCCAATGGTAAACTTCTTTGGGAAACTACACTACCAGCTCCGGGCTTTGCAACACCCACTGTGTATAGTTATAAGGGCAAACAATATGTAGTTATAGCCTGTGGAGGCGGTAAATTGGGAACTAAATCGGGGGATGCTTATGTTGCTTATGCGCTAGAAAAATAAAGTATAAATCTCTTTTATTTTTAAGCACCACCTATTAAAAAAGAGCCTAAATTTAATAGGGTTATACCTGTATCCAATATTTTAAAAACACGATCCATGAAAAGAATAGTCTTATTTTTCTTACTACTTGGTGCCACTGCATTGCAAGCACAAAAAATGGCTGATTATCTTGCTCCTGCTTTTCCATCCAACCTGGTAGCCAATCATAAGGGGGAGGCCATTGCTTGGGTATTTAACAACAAGGGGAGTAGAAATATTTATTATGGTCAACCAGATAAAAATAATTTTGTTGCTGTAACTCATTATGAAGGGGACGATGGCGTGGAAATGAATAGTCTTGTTTTTGCTGCGAATGATGAAAAGATCTATTTTGTTAGAGGCAATTCAAGCAATACAAAAGGGGAGCCAGCCAATCCAGCACAATTACAATATACCACGGAAGAAAATATATACAGCGTTGATCTAGCTACACAGGCCATTAAAAAAATAAGCAAAGGGGCAGCACCTGAAATTAGCCCAGATGGCAAATGGCTAGTATATCTTCAAGGTGGCAAAGCCTGGAAAATAAATTTAAAAGAAGAAAATGCAATTCCTCAACCTTTATTTTTAAGTAGAGGAGCCATTGGCAGTTTAAAATTTAATGCAAGTGGCTCGCAAGTTTTGTTTGTTTCATATAGAGAGGAGCATTCTTTTATTGGCGTGTATGATTTGGCAAGCAATAAAATTAATTTTATGGACGCCTCTACCTATTTGGATACAGATCCGGTTTGGAATAGCTCGGGCACCCATATTGCTTTTGTAAGAAATGTGAATATAAAAAACCAAATATTATTTTCACCTAAGCGAGCAGTACCACAGCCATGGGAAATAAGAGTCGTAGAAGTAGCAACCAATAAAGCTACTACGCTATTTAAAGCAGATGCAGGAGTAGGGTCTATATTTACCAATGATTTACCAGCGGTGGCCACACAAATTATTTGGAACAATGATAATTATATTGTTTTTCCTTGGGAAAAAACAGGCTGGGTGCATTTGTACAGTATTCAGGTAGATTCAAAAAAAATCAATCATTTAACACCAGGTATAGGAGAAGTAGAAACGATGCATTTGGGCAATGATGGCAAATCGATTTATTATGTAACCAATATTACGGATAGCAATAGAAGGCATATTTGGAAGGTAGACCCTGCAAAAAATAATGCTACTTTATTGACCAAAGGCAATAAAATCGAATACAGTCCTGTTGTAATTAATAGTGGGCTGGTCTATTTGCAAGCAAGTGCCACACGTCCTGCTTGGCCAATGTATTTAAAGCAAGGGGCGGAACAAATGATTACAGCGCAATTGTTTCCAAGTAATTTCCCTACTAATTTAGTCACTCCAAAAACAATTTTGGTAAAAGCAACAGATCAATTTTTGGCGCCTGCACAATTATTCTTACCGGTCAATTATGATGCTACCAAAAAATATCCAGCCATTATTTTTTTACATGGAGGAAGCAGAAGGCAAATGTTAGAAGGATTTAATTACAGTTCTTATTATTCGAATGCGTATGCTGTGAACGAATATTTTGCAAGTCAAGGATACATTGTAATGGCATTAAATTACAGAAGTGGAATTGGGTATGGTTTAAATTTTAGAGAAGCACTCAATTATGGAATGACGGGAGGTTCAGAAGTGAATGATTTAATTGGTGCAGGTGAATATTTAAAATCAAGAGCAGATGTCAATGGTGCTAAAATAGGTCTATGGGGCGGGAGCTATGGCGGGTATTTGACAGCCCATGGATTGTCTAAACGCAGTGATTTATTTGCGGCCGGAGTGGACATACATGGCGTACATAATTGGAATGATGAAGAACCTACATTTACACCTTGGTATGACAGCTTACGTTTCCCTAAAGTAGCTCAAGTAGCGTATAAAGCATCGCCGGTATATTCTGCAAAGGGTTGGAAAAGCCCTGTTTTATTCATACATGGAGATGACGACAGAAATGTACCCTTTACGGAAACCATACATATGATTCAACAATTAAGAACACAAAATGTAAGTGTAGAGGAAATGATCTTACCAGATGAAATCCATGGATTTTTATTGTATAAAAGCTGGCTTAAAGTAGATGAAGCCGCTTTTGAATTTATTAATAGAAAATTTAAAAAATGAAATTCAAACTAATCTCTTTCCAAGCCACTTTTTTTATTTTTTGCACGATTGCCAATGCTCAAAATCCAAAAAATTTTACACCTCCACAATATAATGATGCCAATCGAAATCAGCGCATTGTAGCTACTTTTCCCATCATCGAGCAATTGTATAAAAACTTTGCAGAAGCCAATCATTTCCCTGGCTATGCCTTTGGCGTTGTGGTAGATGGAAATTTAGTGTATAAAGGAAGTGGGGGTTATGCAAATTTGGAAGAAAAAATTCCAGCGAGTTCTGCTTCTATGTTTAGGATTGCTTCTATGTCAAAAAGCTTTACTGCTTTGGCTATTTTGCAATTAAGAGATCAGGGAAAACTACATTTAGACGATGCCGTCGAAAAGTACCTACCTGCATTAAAAGGACAGGGCTTAACAAAGGATGCGCCAGCCATCACCATCAGAAATTTAATGAGTCATAGTGCCGGATTCCCCGAAGACAATCCTTGGGGGGATAGACAATTGGCAGATACGGAAAATGATTTATTAAAATTGATACAAGCTAAAATTTCATTTTCAACTGCAACGGGTTTAGAATACGAGTATAGTAATTTAGGTTTTGCTATGCTAGGGTACATTATACATAAAGTTTCTGGGATGACTTACGATGCGTATATTAAAAAAAATATACTGATGCCATTGGGGATGGCAGAAACCAGCTATGAATTTAGTAAAGTACCAACAAAATTATTGGCCAATGGGTATCGATACATTAATAATGGTTGGAGAAAAGAAACCTTATTACATGATGGAATTTACGGAGCCATGGGTGGGATGATTACTTCGATTGATATGTTTAGTAGGTATGTAGCCATGCACGAAATGGCTTGGCCAGAAAGAAACGATCCAGAGACTTTGCCCATTAGAAGAAGCAGTATTAGAGAAATGCATCAGGCAGCTAAATTTATTTCATTGGTCCCTAATTATAAATATCCCAATGGTCGAGTAGTCGCCATTTCGAATAGTTATACTTATGGATTACATTGGATGAGAGATGCCTTAAATAGAAATAGTATTTCACATAGTGGTGGTCTGCCAGGGTATGGCAGCAATTGGATTATTATGCCTGAGTATGGCATAGGTGTTATTTTGTTTGCCAATGTAACTTATGCTCCTACTTCCAATTTAAACATGGTCGTCTTAGATACGATTGTTCAAATGGCGAATTTAAAACCAAGAGCAATAAGTGCTTCTCCGATTGTACAATACAGACAAAGTCAATTAATTAATATTATCCAGCATTGGGATCAGAAGAGTACCATTTTTGCAGAAAATTTCTTTGAGGACTACCCTATTGATAGTTTAATTAAACAATCCAACACAGTATTTTCAGAAGCAGGCCAAATTGTATCAGTAGGGCCAATGATGGTAGAGAATCAAATGAGGGGGTATTGTATTATTAAGTGCGAACGAAAAAATGTGAAACTTTCTTTTACTTTAACTCCAGAAAATCCTGCCTTGGTTCAAGAATATCATTTGGTCTTGCAAGATCATTAGGTACCAAATAGTTAATTATAAAAAAGGATGGCCTAATTTTATAGCATTGAAACCAAAATTATTTTTTACTTGGAAGGGTTTGTTATTATGGAGCAATCATTTTTATGGAATCGCTGCCGGGTTGATGAGTATAGAAATGGTTTTAACTATTTTTAAAAAGCCCCCTTCTATATTTTTAGTAGTATGTATTTACCTAAGCACGATAGTATACTATACCTATGCTTATTTCGATGAAATTGAAACAGGCATATACAATGAAAGGTCCCAATGGTATTTACAAAATAAGGGGTATTTAAAAATAAGGCAGGTTGTTTTAATTTTACTTTGTCTTTATTTGGCCTTTTTTAAACTACCACTCATTGATGTGTTTTATTCAACAACTACTTCAATAAAAATTATTTTATTGCTTACTTTAATTATTTCTTTTTTTTATGCTCGTGGGCATGTGATCCTAAAAAACATACAAATTAGAAACAAGGGTTTTCTCAAATGCCTAAGCATAGCTTGGGTTTGGGTGGTGGTAGGTGGCATTGCACCTCTAGTGATGGCATCAGGTGGGCAAGTAGAATGGAATCCCTTTAGCAATTATATTTTTATGCAACTCCTACAGCTATTTGTATTTATTTTAATTTTAGCTATTTTATTTGACATTAAAGATTTAAATCGAGACCAGGATGAAAAGGTAAAAACTTTGGTTGCTAAATATGGTATTAAGCCTACGATTTATAAATTCATACTTCCATTGGTGCTTCTGTATATATGGGTATCGTTGTTTCTATTTTTTAGACTAGAGCAACCTTTAGTCTATTTAATATTCCCTTTTCTTATTGCCTTTTTATTAATACTAGTAACTTATCTAGTACAAAAACGCACCGCCATTCACGAAAATATTTTATTAATTGATGGGCTTATCATCGCTAAAGCCCTAATTGGGATTGTACTATTTTGGGCGGGAAGTAGTAGCTAAGTTCCAAAATGCGTTGATTTTACATCAAATAACATTAGAATTTACAACCATTCGCTTATTAAGGGGTTTTTAAGCAAATTGATAGTGGAATGTTAAATTAACATAGGTTGAATAGGTCTATATTGATAAGTTGTAACTTTACATCAAGAATTAATTTATGAAAGTACTATTATTAGAAGACGACTTCACGCTGTCAAAGGAAATAGAGAAGTTTCTTAAAACAAATAATTTTGATTGTGATCCATTTTTCGATGGTAGTTTGGCGATCAAGCAATTTAATAAAGATCAATACGATATAGTTATTTTAGATATTAATGTACCTGGTCAAAATGGGCTGGAAGTGTGTATGGCCATGAGAGAAAAAGACATGAAAGTGCCCATTTTAATGCTTACTGCCTTCGGAGAAATTGAAGATAAATTAAAAGCTTTTAACAATGGAGCGGATGATTATTTGCTAAAGCCTTTTCATTTTGAAGAGCTTTTGGCAAGAATAAATTCATTGCTAAAAAGGAGAGCTGTTCCACAACAAGAAGCGGACTTGGTACTGGAGGACTTAGTAATTTCTAATACCGAAATGAGTGTAAAACGAGCAGGTGTTGATATTCAATTGACACCAAAGGAGTTTAAATTGTTGAATATCTTAGCCTTGGCAAATGGAAGGGTTGTTTCAAAAAATACCATCAGTGAAAAATTATGGGACTATCAAGTCATTACCAATCAAAATACCATCGAAGTCTATATCAATTCACTAAGAAAAAAAATTGATAAAAATGCCGATATAAAATTGATACATACCAAAGTGGGCTATGGGTATTATCTAAAAAATGATTTATGACATTAAGGTCAAGAATTTCATTGTTTGTAACCATACTATTTTCTGTTCTCTATGCTATCATAGGTGTTACGGTAGTTTTGCTTTTTTCTGATTTTAGATCTGAAGAATTTCAAGATAGACTAAGGCAAAAGGCCTTGTCTACTGTTGAACTATTAATTGAATTAAAAGAAACCGATCAAGAAGTAATCAAAAATTTAGATAGGCAAAAAGTAGACAATCTGTTTGATGAAAAAACATTGGTTTTTAATAAAGATTTCAAATTAATCTATAGTAGCCTTTATGATTCCTTATTTACTTGGGAAAAACGTGATCTGCTAGCATTAGGTAAACAGAAGCAGTTTTTTAAAAGAGTGAATGATACTGAAATTTTTGGCAGCTATTATAATTTAAAAAATGAAGCCTATTATATTTTAATTTCTGCAAAAGATACGTCAGGCCTTAGAAAATTACAATATTTGATTTATGTTTTATCTTTTTCTTTTATCATATTTACCTTATTGGCTTTATTTTTAACCAGAATTACTATAGATCGATTATTAATACCACTTCATTTTTTTCATAAAAAAATCAAATCTATTAATGAAAATAATTTAGGAGAACGCATTCAAGTAAAAACAGAAAAAAATGAAATAGATTTATTGGCTAATGAATTTAATCTAATGCTTAAACGTATTGATGATTCCTTGAAAAATCAATTAGAATTTACCGCCAATGCTTCCCATGAGTTAAGAACTCCTATTTCTAGAATGATGGCTCAAATAGAGAATAAAATAATTGATCCAACTATTTCAATAGATACAAAGGAATTTCTACATAAAATATTATCAGATACCAATCAAATTTCTGAATTGATACATTCATTGTTAATTTTATCTAAGAATCAAAAATCAATATCTGATCAAGAAGAGATGCAAAGGCTAGATGAAATTGTGTATAATTGTATTGAAAAAATTAATCAACAACATCCCGATGGTAAGATTTATTTTGATATTCATATAGAAAATGAATCAGATGATATCAGAGAAGTTCGGGGGAATAAAACAATGCTTGAAATTGTTTTTATGAACTTATTTAAAAACGCATATAATTATAGTAGCAATAAAGAAGTTAAAATTCGTATTGATCAAGAGCAAGATCAAATACATTGTACGATCTCAAACAATGGAATGGTAATAAGTCAATCTGATCAAAAGCGCCTATTTGAACCCTTTATGAGAGGTCAAAACGCATTGGGTACAGCTGGTTTTGGTTTAGGCTTAAGAATTGTAGAGCGTATTTTAGCCATCCATCATGCTAAAATTACTTATTCAATTGTTGATGATTCCATCAATCAATTTAAACTTACGTTTTACATTTAGCTAAAAATTCCAAAATTAAGGCATATTTAAGGTGGTATTTAAGGTTTACTAAAGTAAGAATTGTAATCTTTGCAACTTAAAATAAGTTGGCGTCAGATGGTTAAATATTTATTCTTATTTGCTTCATTATTAATTAATTATAATTCTAAAGCACAATCAGTAACTAGCTTGAGTGATTGCGAAAGTATATTTCTAAAAAACAACCTTAGTTTACTAGCGGCTCAATTTAATATCGATGGGTCAAAAGCCTTAACCATACAAGCAAAATTATGGGACAACCCTTATTTGTCTTCAGAGTTTAATGCGAGAAATCCTGAAAATGGGAAATATTTTGATATGGGGAAGTCGGGTCAAAAAGCAGCTTCCATTCAGCAACTTATTTATATGGGCGGAAAAAAGAAAGCGCAAATAGAACTAGCAAAAAACAATCAAGTTATTGCCGCTTTAGAATTTCAGGATTTGCTTAGAAATTTAAAATTTGAATTAAGAAGGTCCTATTATACACTTTATTTTAATTTAAAAAAACTGGAAGTAACTACTCAGCAAATTAATAATTTAGACACACTTGTAAAATCTTACGGCGTCCAATCTGCCAAGGGCAATGTTCCTATAAAAGATTATGTACGATTACAATCGCTTCTATTAGATTTAAAAAACGAGCGAATGGAGACCATCAAGAGCAATATAGAAGAAGAAGCTAATTTAAATATTTTACTCGCAGATAGTATACAAGTAAAGCCATTGCTCAATGATAAGATTTTTAATAAATATTTATTACCAACATCCCTAAATTTATTTGATTTAGAACAACAGGCATTATTGCTTAGACCTGACTATACAGTATCTATTCAAAATGTTCGTGCCAATGAAATTAATATCAATCTTCAAAAAGCGATGAGGGTTCCGGATATAACGATAGGATCTTCTTGGGATCAACATGGTGGGGCTTTTGACAATCAAATTAATTTAACATTGGGGCTACCTTTAATATTGTGGAATAAAAATCAAGGAAATATTAAGTACGCCGAATCCATGACATCTATGGCCAGAACAGATCGTCAATCTGGGGAATTAAAATTAAAAGCAGAAGTAGTAAGTGCTTATAAAAAATGGCTAGATGCCAATATCAACTATAAACAATTATTAGAATCCAATATTGATAATTATGAATCTGTTTATCAAGGGGTACTTAATAATTTCAAAAAAGGAAACATTGGCATACTTGATTTCACCGATTTTTTAGAGAGCTACAATCAAATGAGAGCGCACTTTAATGAACTCAAAAAATCAATGGTATTATCAAGTGAATCACTCAATAGCGTTATCAATAAAGAATTATTTTAAATCATATCTGGTTTCTCAATTCTATAAATACAATTCAATGAAAAATAGTTTATTCACTTTATTATTAATAAACCTGCTGGTTTTAAATGGATGCAAAAATGATGCGGAAAATAAGCAAATCAAAGAAGGCTATGTAATGAGCAATAAGATGCTTTCAACAAGCAGTTTTGCAGATGTTTCCTCTCAGCAATTAAAAAATGAATTAAGTTTTTTTGGTAAAATAACCGCAGATAATAAAAAGTTAATAGAAATATTCCCAGTAGTAGGTGGCAATGTCACTAAGGTATATGTTGAACTAGGCGACTATGTAAAAAAAGGACAATTACTAGCTTCCATACGCAGTACTGAAGTAGCTGGCTATGAAAAAGATTTAGAAGATGCCAAAAATGATGTTATTGTTAAAAAGAACAATTATAAAGTGATTCAGGAACTTTTTGAGGGAAAGTTAAACGCGGAAAGAGATGTGGTAGAAGCCAAAAGTGAGTATGAGAAAGCCTTGTCACAATTAAACCGAGTGCAAGAAACCTATCAAATATACCATATGAATAAAGGGGCCATTTATGAAGTTAGAGCTCCTATGAATGGTTTTATCATTGAAAAGAAAATAAATCAGGACATGTTGTTAAGGAACGATAGGACTGACAATATTTTTGACATAGCAGAAATTAATGAAGTATGGGCAGTTGCCAATATCAATGAAAGTGATATCAATAATATAAAAGTAGGAGTGGATGCAGAAGTGACCACCTTAAGTTACCCAGATAAAGTATTCAAAGGGAAGTTAGATAAAATTTTCAATATCATAGATCCCGAAACAAAAGCAATGAAAGCGGTTATCAAATTAAATAATCCAGGATTTATTTTAAAACCTGAAATGAGCGCAAGCATCAAGCTTTTATACAATGAATCAAAGCAAATGGTAGCGATTCCTTCGAGTGCTATTATTTTTGACAAGAGTAAAAATTATGTAATGATTTTTAAAGATAGAAGTAATATAGAAACAAGACAGGTTGAGGTTTTCAGACAGGTAGGGGGGATTGCCTACATTAGCAGCGGCTTAAAAAATGGCGAAAAAATCATGACTAATAATCAATTATTGGTGTATGATGCCTTAAATGACTAATCCCTATTTTTTAAATTTTACACAAGTACATTAATGAATAAGTTTATTAAAAATATTATTGCCTTCTCCATAAAGAACAAAGCATTTACTTTTTTCTGGGTGGGGATATTGGTGATCGCGGGTTTTGTTGCCTTTAAAAATATGCCGATTGAGGCCTTCCCAGATGTAACCAATACGCAAATTATTATTGTTACTCAATGGAATGGACGAAGTGCGGAAGAAATCGAACGATTTGTAACTACGCCTATAGAAATTTCTATGAACTCAGTTCAGAAAAAAACAAGCGTAAGAAGCATCACTATGTTTGGCCTTTCTGTTATAAAAATAATTTTTGAAGATGAGGTGGACGATTTTTTTGCTAGACAGCAAGTAAACAATCAATTAAGAAATGTTTCTCTACCAGACAATGTAGAACCCGATGTGCAGCCTCCTTATGGCCCAACTGGAGAAATTTTTAGGTATGTTCTTAAATCAGACAAACGAGATACGCGCGACCTGCTCACTTTGCAAACCTGGGTCATTGACAGGCAACTAAGAGCTGTTCCTGGAGTGGCAGATTTGGTTGCTTTTGGTGGACAAGAAAAAACTTATGAAGTAAGTGTAGATCCTAATAAGTTGGCTAAGTATGATATTACCCCTTCGAAAGTATATGAGGCAGTTACACTAAGTAATGTGAATGTTGGTGGGGATGTAATTGAAAAAAATAAGCAAGCTTATGTAGTAAGAGGGGTTGGTTTATTAAAGTCCATAAAAGACATTGAGAATATAATTGTGGATCAAGCCAATGGCAATCCAATTTTAGTGAAGAATGTGGCAGTGGTTAAGGAAAGCGCTATGCCTAGAGTAGGCCAGGTGGGTTTAAACAACAAGGATGATGTAGTAGAAGGCATTGTAGTGATGAGAAAAGGCGAGAATCCTAAAGAAGTTTTAGCCAGGGTCAAAGAAAAAATAAAAAATATAAATGATCACGTCTTGCCTAAGGATGTGAAAATGGAAACTTTTTATGACAGAGATAATTTAATGGATTATACTACGGATACGGTGATGCATAATATGTTTGAAGGAATTTTATTTGTAACCGTGATCGTATTTCTATTTATGGCCGATTGGAGAACAACCGTAACGGTATCCATCATCATTCCATTGTCGCTTTTGTTTGCATTTTTATGCTTAAGATTAAAAGGGATGTCGGCTAATTTATTGTCATTAGGAGCGGTGGACTTTGGTATTATCATAGACGGTGCGGTAGTGATGGTGGAAGGTATTTTTGTGACATTGGATCATATTGCTCATAAAAAAGGGATGGCCGTATTTAATAAGTTGGCCATTGGAAGTGTGATTAAAAAAACAGGCACAGGCTTAGGGAAAGCTATATTCTTTTCAAAGCTAATTATCATCACGGCTTTACTTCCCATTTTTTCTTTTCAAAAAGTGGAGGGAAAAATGTTTTC
>CANCSS010000031.1 GCA_947380905.1 Chitinophagaceae bacterium
CTTAAATGTGCAAGGGTATTGTTAATGGCTTTTAAACCATGATTCAATTGACTTACATATCCACTTATTTCTTGACCCAATGTTAAAGGGGTTGCATCCATAAAATGGGTACGACCTATTTTAACTATTTGCATAAATTCCTTACTCTTGGCTTCTAAAGTATTTTTTAAAGCAGTGATACCAGGAATGGTCGTTTGTGTTAAAATTTGATAGGCAGCAATATGCATCGCAGTAGGAAAGGTGTCGTTAGAAGATTGAGATTTATTAACGTCGTCGTTGGGGTGCAAGAATTTTTCTTTATCACTTAAGCTTCCACCTTTAATCACGTGTGCACGGTAAGCAATGACTTCATTTAAATTCATATTGCTTTGCGTACCACTTCCTGTTTGCCATACTACCAATGGAAATTGATCATCTAATTTACCTGCAATAATTTCATCACATACTTGGCCAATTAAATCAGATTTTTCTTTAGGTAAAACGCCCGCATCTAAATTTGTTAAGGCGGCGGCTTTTTTTAAATACGCGAATGCTTTGATAATTTCTTTAGGCATTCTATTTATGTCCTGTGCTATTTTAAAGTTGTCTATACTTCTTTGTGTTTGAGCACCCCAATAAACATTGGCGGGTACTTTTACTTCACCCATCGTATCTTTCTCAATTCTGTATTCCATAATGGCAAATTTGGTAATGCAAAGGTAAGAAAGGTGTGATTAATTCCCTTTGAATTCGGGCTTTCTTTTCTCTATAAATGCGGTGATGCCTTCTTTGGCGTCATGTGTTGTAAAGCATTCTCCAAATAACTTGGCTTCTAAGTCATAACCATTTTCGGCCTCGTTCCATGCAGCGTTGACGGCTTTAATGGAATTGCCCACCGATAAAGGTGCTTTTTCATGACATACTCTTAATATAGAGAAAGCTTTGTCTAGTAATTCTGTTTGCGGCACAACATAATTTACCAATCCATAATTCATGGCTTGGGTCGCATTAATGGTTTTGCCTGTAATTACTAATTCCATAGCTCGACCTTTCCCTACTCTTTGGGTAAGTCTTTGTGATCCACCATAACCTACCATAATACCCAAGTTTACTTCGGGTTGTCCAAATACGGCACTTTCTGATGCAATTATAAAATGACAGGCCATCGCCAATTCACAACCACCACCCAGCGCAAATCCATTGACACAAGCAATGACTGGTTTTGGGGAATGTTCTATTTTAAAAAATACATCCTGACCTCTTTTAGCAAGGGCGGTAGCATCTGCTTTAGATAAGGATTCAAATTCTTTCACATCGGCGCCTGCTACAAAACTTTTTAAACCTGCACCCGTTATCACTACGCTTTTAATTTCTGGAAATTTATATACTCTGTCCATGACCGCATCTAAGTCTTTCATGACTTGCTGATTCAATGCATTTAATTTGTCAGGACGATTGATGGTAATGATCAGTGTGTGATCTTCCATTTTTGTAAATAAAGTTTGAAAGGAGGACATAGCAGCAATTTTATAAGTTTAAAAAAGCAATTTATTTTTCTCTCGCGGCAACCCAATCTTTGATATAGCTAGCAATATCGGCCGTATTGGTACCTGGTGCAAACAAAGTTCCAATACCCATAGCTCTTAATTGAATGCTGTCTTCTTCGGGAATAATTCCACCGCCTGTTAATAGTACATTGGTCAAACCTTTTTCTTGCATGAGCTGATACACTTTTGGAAAAACAGTCATGTGTGCCCCCGATAAAATACTAATACCAATAGCATCCACATCCTCCTGTAAAGCAGCTTGCACAACCATCTCAGGGCTTTGACGTAGGCCAGTGTAAATCACTTCCATACCTGCATCACGGAGTGCAGTAGCTATAATTTTAGCTCCACGGTCGTGACCGTCCAATCCAACTTTTGCTACTAATACTCTAATGGGTTTCATTGCTATTAAGTTACATTATTTTTCTGAAAGTAATTGCAAACTGTGTACAATTCTTGCGATCGTATCGGGTAATTCAATGGATTCGATAATGTCAAAAACACCAGGGCCAAATTTACCTCCCACGAGCATGATTCTTAGCGGCAATAATAAATCGCCTGGTTTAATTTCATGCGTTGCAGCCAAGGTTTTAAAATGAGTTTCTAATTCGGCAGCCAAAGGTTTCCCTTTCATTTCTTTCAATGAATTTGAAAGGGCTGTAAAAAAAGCCTGCTTCTTTTCTTCCCATTTTGGTAAAATAGCGGCCGTATCAATGCTTTTAGGTGCTGCAAAAAAGAAACTACTTTGCGTAATAAAATCGGTAAGTAAATGACAACGGTCTTTTACCAAGCCAATGACCTTAATTAAATAGGAACGCTCGTGAATTTCAATATTGGCTTGATCAAAGAAGGGTTGTAATAATTCGGCCAATATTTTGTTATCGGTTTTCTTAATCCATTCTTGGTTGAACCATTTTGCTTTTTCATAATCAAACTTCGCACCTCCTTTATGCACTCGCTCTAAATCAAAAGCGGCAATCAATTCTTCTATCGTAAATATTTCTTTGTCTGTACCATCATTCCAACCCAACATGGCTAAGAAATTAATGAAGGCTTCGGGTAAAAACCCTTTTTCTTTAAATCCAACCGTAGTTTCTTTGGTAATGGGGTCGGACCAATCCATGGCAAATACAGGGAAGCCTAAACGTTCTCCATCCCGCTTGCTTAATTTACCACTGCCTTCTGGTTTTAATATCAATGGCAAGTGTGCCCATTTAGGCATTTTATCCAATCCAAATAGGTACTTCCATAATAATATATGTACGGGTGCACTTGGCAACCACTCTTCCCCTCTAAATGCATGGGTAATTTTCATTAAGTAATCATCCACCACCACGGCTAAATGATAGGTAGGCATGCCATCTGCTTTCAATAATACTTTATCATCAACAGTGCTTACATCAAAACGAACTTCACCTCTAATGATATCGGTAAAAACGACTTCTTCTTCATCAGGTATTTTTATACGAATTACATGCGGTGTATTTTTTTTCAACAATTCACTTACTTCATTTTCAGCTAAGGAAATAGAGTTTTTCATTTCCATTCTGTGCGCACGACTGTATTGAAAATTAGGCACCTGTTTCCTTTTCTCTTCTAAATCTTCTGGGGTATCAAATGCGTAATAAGCAAAACCTTTTTCAATTAGCGTTTGTGCGTATTGGGTATAAATGGCTTTGCGCTCACTTTGTCGGTAGGGGCCATAAGCACCACCATGCAAAGGGCTCTCGTCTGGGGTTAGTCCACACCAATTTAAAGTGTCTAAAATATACTGTTCGGCACCGGCTACAAAACGGGTTTGATCGGTATCTTCTATTCTTAAAATAAACTCCCCGCCATGATGCTTTGCGAATAAGTAATTAAACAATACAGTTCTTACCCCGCCTAAGTGTAGGCCGCCTGTAGGGGAAGGTGCAAACCTGACTCTAACCTTTGAATCCATGCTCTTTTTTATTTACACAAAGATAATATTCAAATGGGCAAAAGAACTATTTATCTTTGGGTATGTATTTAGTAAAAACACCATTTTGGCTACGCGCTTTGTATCCGGGTTGTACCTGGAGAATGCCTAGTACAGATAAGGTGATTTATTTAAGTTTTGATGATGGGCCGCACCCCGAGGCCACTGCTTTTGTTTTGGATCAATTAAAAAAGTATGATGCCAAAGCAAGTTTTTTTTGCATTGGTAAAAACGTACTTTCTTATGCCAATATCTATGAACAAATTATTCAAGAAGGGCATGTTGTAGGCAATCATACCTACGATCATTTAAATGGATGGAAAACAGATACAGCAACTTATTTGGAGAATATTAAAAGTGCGACTAATTTAATTGCGTCCAATTTATTTCGGCCACCTTATGGAAGAATAAAAATAAATCAATTAAAAAAAATTGCAGGTGATAAAACCTTGCCACAACAAATTATTATGTGGGATGTCTTGAGTGGCGATTTTGATTTGAAATTAACTGGTGAACAATGCGCACGCAATGTAATAAAACATGCACAAGCTGGATCGATTGTGGTGTTTCATGACAGCGCCAAAGCATGGGGTAGGTTACAAGTAGCTTTGCCTGCCGTACTAGATTATTTTTCTCATTTGGGTTATCGATTCGATGTCATTCAGTAAGCCGTTACAGGCAAAAAAAAGGCCAAGGTAGAAACCCCAGCCGGTATAATCCGTACCCTATAAAAAACAAAGTTTAATGTCTGTACTAATAAGACCATTGTTGTCTACACTGCTAAAACGACTTATTGGAGGGTTTATTATGTAAAACGTGAAAAATAGCTTTTTTTTGCATCATGCGATTCATAGACACCCATGCCCACCTTTATTCTGACCCTATTAAAGACCATTTAACCGGGGTGCTTAAAAACGCCTTGGACAATGGCATTGATACTATTATTATGCCTGCCATTGATAGTAGTACTTTGGAGGCGATGTTGGCGGTGGAAGCAGCGCATCCAAAAAATTGTATGGCCATGATGGGGTTGCATCCTTGTTCGGTGAAAGAAAATGTGAATGAGGAATTGGAATTGGTACAATCTCAATTACAAAAAAGAAAATTTATTGCCATTGGTGAAATTGGTTTGGACTTTTATTGGGACAAGACTTTTACTGCACAACAAGAACTTGCTTTTACTACACAAATGCAATGGGCTTTGGATTATTCATTGCCTATCGTAATTCATACGCGTAATGCGATGGGCGAAACCATTGAAGCCGTAAAGCCTTTTGCTAAAAAAGGGTTGCGTGGCATTTTTCATTGCTTTAGTGGTAGTAAAGAATCGGCCGAACAAATTATTGCCATGGGTTTTCATTTGGGTTTAGGCGGCGTACTTACTTATAAAAATGCTGGAGTGGCAGAAGCTATTAAAGACATTCCAATGGAGTGGTTGGTATTGGAAACCGATGCACCTTATTTAGCGCCAGTGCCATACCGTGGTAAAACCAATGAACCTAGTTACATGATTCAAGTGGCAATGAAGTTGGCGGAAATTAAAAATATTCCTTTGCATGAAGTGGCGGAGATGACTACGAAAAATGCAGAAGGAGTGTTTGGGATTGTAAAAAAATAAAAGAGCAACCTTCGAGTGCTTTTCGGATTGCCGTCGCTTTGCTCCGGCAGCCCGGGGGGTCTGAAAATAAAATAAATTAAACGTACGGCTGCTTTGCAGCCTTTCGTTTTTTTGTAACTAACTGCGAGATTGAAACAAGTTTCATCTCTTGTTACCTACAAAAAAAACGCCCCGAGTGCTCGGGACGTTTTAATTTATTTCTATTTTGCAGAGAGGAAGGGATTCGAACCCCCGATACGTTGCCGTATACACGCTTTCCAAGCGTGCTCCTTAAACCACTCGGACACCTCTCTATTAGGGCAGCGAAGTTAAAATAAATACTTGAGTTTATTGGCCTTTAATGCTCTTTTCTATTATGATCCATCCGTTCATTGTATTCCAAAGGCTCGTTTTTCCAATGCTTATTATAAGAGACAAACCAACCCAACCAAATAGACCTTGATAAGCGCATAATTAAGGGTTGTGTGAAAAGTAGCAATACAATGGCAGTGCCCATCCAGTAAAAAATTCGGTTGTCGTCCAAGTCAAAAGTCATGCCTATCAAAACCTTCCAAGCTACAAAAGTGGATACAAAATAGGCCACCGTTAAAGCATAACTCACATAGCCTGTCCCGTAATAAAATCCCAATTCGATTTCTGTGGGCTGCCCGCAAACAGGACAATGTTCGTTCATGGTAGTGATGGCAGATAGATTGTAGGGATTGCTGGATACAAATAATTTTCCTTCTCTACACCTTGGGCAGCGATTGTTGAGTGTACTCCACAAATAATTTTTCGGCATGCCGCAAAGGTATTAAATAATTAAGCAAGTTTTGTAATTAATGAAAGTGGGCCCAAGGCTAACCAGCTGCAATTAAGTTTTCCATTTGTATGCCCCTGGACCCCTTGATTAAAAAGCAATGGTCCTTGTAATCTTGAGTATCCAACCAATCTTTGGCAGCCGCTACATTTTCAAAATAAGTATAGTTGTGGGTGCAGTTTTCAAATTCATTGCCTACTAAAATTACTTTTTCAAAAGGGTAGGCGTTGATTAAATTAATTATTTGTTGATGTTCTGCTTGACTGCTATTGCCCATTTCACGCATGCCTCCAATGCAAAGTATTTTTGATGGACTTGCTAAGGCTGCAAAATTTTCAATGGCTACTTTCATGCTACTTGGATTGGCATTGTAGGCATCGAGGATCACTTGGTTGTTTTTCCAGTTAATTAATTGTGAGCGGCTATTGGTAGGAGTATAATTTTCAATGGCTGCGATAATTTTTGCCGCGGGTACTTTGCAATACAAGCCAATGCTAATGGCGGCTAACACATTGGGAATATTATAAGCGCCTACTAAATTTGTTTTTATGGTTTTATTTGCTAGTTCTGTATCTGGTGCTTTTGTAATGTTTACTTGCAACAAACCTCCTTGGTTGCTTGATGCCTTACCTTGTAAGCTACCAGTGTTGGTTCCGTAGGTAATGATATTTTGTATGCCTTTACTCATGCTGTTTAAGTAATCATAATCACTATTTACAAATGCAGTACCCTGCTGTTGTTTTAAATAATCAAACAATTCTCCTTTTCCTTTTTTCACACCTTCCTCACTCCCAAAACCTTCTAAATGTGCTTTGCCACAGTTGTTAATTAATCCATGTGTGGGTAAAGTGTAACTGCAATAACTTTTTATTTCATGTAAATGATTGGCACCCATTTCGATGATTGCATATTGCGCTTCTTTTTTAACACTTAATAATGTTAGTGGCACCCCAATATGATTGTTTAAATTTCCTTGGGTAGTGTAAATAGTATAATGACTACTTAATACTGCGGCTACCAATTCTTTGGTGGTGGTTTTTCCATTGCTTCCTGTAATGGCTATAAATGGAATGGTAAATTGTTGACGATGATGTTTTGCAAGTGCTTGCAAAGTGGTTAAAACATCTTTTACTAAAATCATTCGCTCCAAGACAGCTGCTGATGCGATGATGTGTTCGTCAACAATTGAAAATGCAGCACCTTGTTCAATTGCTTTTACTGCAAATTCATTTCCATTAAAATTGGGGCCTTTCAAAGCAAAATACAAATCCCCTTTTTGTAATTTTCTGGTATCGGTTTGCACTTGAGGGCGCAACTTAAAAATTTCGTATAAAGAAGTAATGGAATCAAGCTGCTTCATAATGGTAGCAGTTTTAGCTGTTTGCCGAACTTAATAAACAAGTGGCCATGGCTACCAAACCTTCTTCTCTGCCCGTGAATCCCATGGTTTCTGTGGTAGTAGCTTTGATGGAAATATCTTTATTGCCTATATGCAAAATACCTGCAATACATTCTTGCATGGCCAGTACATAGGGTTTAATTTTTGGAGACTCCAAACACAATGTGGCATCTATATTTATGATTTGATATCCTTGTGCCGTAATTAAGTCGTAAGTTTTTTGCAGTAAAATTTTACTGTCAATATTTTTATATGTAGCATCGGTATCAGGAAAGTGGGTGCCAATGTCTCCTAAACTTAAAGCACCTAGTAAAGCATCGCAAATAGCATGTAATAAAACATCTGCATCACTGTGTCCTAAAGCGCCTTTGGTATGCGGAATTTTAATGCCACCAATCCATAAGTCTCGGCCAATTACCAATTGATGAAAATCAATGCCAGAGCCTATGCGTAATTTCATTTAACTTATTTTTTAAATAAGTTAAATGGGTTGTACCAATGCGATTTTTCTTCTGAAGCACCTGGGCTGTCTATGCCAAATGCAGAAATAGCGCATCTAAATCCAATGGTGCTAGAGGATTTGTCTTGGTCTAAAAATCTTCTGGTACCAGGGTTTAGCCAATAAGGGCGATCTTTCCAACTTCCTCCTTTGTATACTCTTGATTTATTGGAAATTAAAGTATTGGTATTGGTTTCGTAGCTAGCAGTATTGTTGTCATCTCCATCCAATGCATTGTTGCCTCTATATGGATTAAAATCATCCATATCAATGGTGTTCATTGGGCGATAGATATCCGCCACCCACTCATTTACATTACCACTGATATTGTAAAGTCCAATTTGATTTTGTAAAAAACTATTTACTCTAGAGGGGAAGCCAGCGCCATCATTTGAATACCCTACCATGCCCATGTAATCACCACTTCCATTTTTAAAATTGGCTAAAAACATGCCTTTGTTGCCTGTCTTTTTTCCAGAAGTAGTAGTTCTTAAACCATCATTGCCATTAGAGCTCCAAGGATAAGGGCTGTCTGAGCTTACTACATTGGCATTGGGATGTGGGGCATTCGAACCAGATTTGGGAAGATTAAAACCAGATATATAATTTTTTCCACTAGATACTTTTGCAGCATATTCCCATTCTGCTTCTGTTGGCAATCTGTAATCTGGAATCATTACATAATCATCTATTTTTTTAGATCTATTAAATCCGGTTGAAGAAGTATTTGTTGTTACGCCATTTGCACTTGAAGAATCTGATATGGAATTAACGATTCCCATTTTACCTACATAAGGTTTTTTGGGATCAATCAATTTGTATTTTAATAAAGTTTGTTCATTGGATCTGTCTGTTTTCCATCTGCAATAATCATTGGCTTGTTCCCAAGTAACACCCACCACTGGGTAATCATTAAACACAGAAGATCTAAAGTAACCTTCAATCATAGGGTCGTTGTAAGACAAGTCTGATTTCCAAACAGCCGTATCTGGTAAAGCGGCTTTCACTATCGAATCTCTTCCTAATGGGATAAATATTTTTTCCAACCAATGAATGTAAGTGCGGTATTTCTTATTGCTCACTTCATATTGGTCTATTCTAAATGAACTTACGGTAACTCTTCTAAGACTATTGTTCCAATCGCCCATAATATTCTCTTGATTCATACCCATGGCAAAAGTGCCCCCACGAATAAGCACTGTTTCGGCATAGGGGTCCTCGGATTTAGCTTCTATTTTGATGAAATTATTTTCTTTGTTATTGGAAGGCGATAATAAACTAGGCCCTAATAATAACAGACCAAAAAACAGTAAAATACTATTTATAAAATGCATAGTAATTATTTATTCAAAAATGGGGTTAAGTGATAGTGCGAATATAGCTTGTTTTTTAATCATTTATTCACTTGTAAGTATATTCTTATGTTACTAAAACCCTAATTTTAGTGTATGATAAGGGCTGCCCTAGTATTTTTTTTAATTATTGTGTTTTTTCCTTCTATTTTAAGTGGGCAAAACTCCCCTTTTTCAAACGGAAAATGGGTAAAAATTGCAGCTACCAAACAGGGAGTATATCAAATTACGGGCACCCAACTTAAGGCCATGGGATTTACCATTCCTTTTACTTCCAGTCAAGTGCAGTTGTACAATTATAATCTCACCAATTTAACCGAAAAAGTGGAGTCAAATCCCTTGGTTGGAATTACTGAGAATTCGATTTTGGTCAACGATGGGGGAGACAATCAATTTGACGAAAAAGATTTTTTATTATTTTATAGTGAAGGGCCCATTCAATGGAAATATGATGAAGTAAAAAATTTACCAGTGCATTATAAAAATGCCACTAGCGATTCTGTTTTTTATTTTATTACCCTAGGAAGCAATGGAAAAAGAATGGGTAGTGCAGCTAAAATAAATTCAACTCCAATTACCATTGACAACTACGATGAAAGATGGTTGATTGAAAAAGACAGTATTTCACTTTTAAATAGTGGTAAATTATTACTAGGAACGCCTATGGGGCAGGGCAATGGAAAGCAGAGTCAACTTAATTTTCCATTGAACATGACAGGATTACTTTTGACTAGTCCATTTAAAATAGTGACGCAATATGCTGCCACTGCTTATCAAAGCACTGCCAATTTTAATTTGTTATTGAATGCAAATGTGGCAAGATCTAGCTCGGTAAATCCAGTTTCTGGTTATTTGTATGATGACGCCGCCAATGTAGTAACGGATACTTTTACTTATTCGCTCAATGCCAATACCAATTTAGTGAATCCTGTAAATGTTACGGTTGCTTTTTCAAGTGACAATGCTACTGCAACAGGTTGGTTGGATTTTGTTGAAATGAATGCCAAAAGAAAAATTGGCTTTTGGGGTAGCAATGCATTTGGGTTTAGAAATTATGCTATAACCAAAACTAGCAATGCGGCACAATATCAATTACAAAATATAGATTCCAGTACCTTAATATGGGATGTTACTCATCCAGAACAGCCTGTGGCCATCACCATCAACTTTCAAACCACAAGTTCGGGAAATTTTATTCAGTCATTAGACACCCTTCGTGAATTTTTTGCCGTGAAACAACAAGGATATGAAACGCCCACATTCAGTGGAGTGATGGCCAATCAAAATATAATAGGAACCAGTGTGCCCGATTATATTATCCTTTCTCCCAATAATTATTTGAATGCCGCAAAAAAATTGCGTGATTATCATGCATTGGCACATGGATTAAAAGGGCTGGTGTTTAATATCAATGAAATTTTCAATGAATTTTCTGGGGGACAGCCAAGTCCTACTGGCATTAGAAATTTTATTCAATACTTATTTAACCAAGCAACCTTAAAACATCAAAATACACCACAATATTTATTGTTGATGGGGTTATCCAATTTTAGCAATAAAAGTTACAACAGTACCAATCAAATTCCTGTTTTTGAAAGCGCCGCTTCTAACAATATTTTGTCCAGTTTTCCTTCGGATGATTATTATAGCATCCTAACACCCAATGACAATATTAATACACCCAACTTAATATTAAACAGCGCATTGGCTATTGGTAGATTACCAGTAAGATCTGTTTCCGAAGCAGATACGGTGGTTGAAAAAATAATTAATTATCAAAAAAATAACAACGGGGGTGCTTGGAAAAATAAATTGACTTGGGTTGCGGATGATGGAGATTACAACTTGCATTTGCAAGATGCAGAAGCCATTTCAAGCAATTTACAAAAAAAGGCAGCTGCTTGGAATCAAAAGAAAATTTATTTAGATCTGTATCCCGTAAACAATAATATTGCAGGCAATACGTATCCTTTAGTAAATGCGGACATCAATCAAACCATGAACAATGGCAGTTTAATTTTAAATTACACAGGGCATGGAAATTATTCAAGACTTGCAGAAGAAGCAGTTATTTCACAACCAGATGTGCAACTTTGGAACAATGCAGGAAAGCTTCCTTTAATGATTACCGCTTCTTGTGATTTTGCACCTTATGATCAACCACAATTAAGTCCCTTTGGATTTGATGCGCTTCTAAAAAATTCAAAAGGGGTAGTGGCTTTGGTAGCAGCCAGTAGATTGGTGTATGCGTATAGCAACAAACAAATTAATGATCTGTTTATACAAAAATTATTGGTACCAGATAGCGCAGGTACTTTTTTAACCATTGGAACTGCTTTGCAAAAAGCCAAAATGGCCGCATGGGCACAAGGGGAAGACCATATCAATACTTTTAAATTTACTTTAATGGGTGACCCAGCCATGCAACTGGCCAAGCCAACGGATCAGGTAATTTTAAATTCCATCAATGGAAAAACATTTGCTGGCGTAGACACTTTGCAAGCAGGTAATAAATATACTTTAACTGGCATGGTGCAATCCAATGGGCAAATTAAAAACAATTTTAAGGGCAGTTTAGAAATGGTATTATATGATGCAGTCACTATTAAAAAAACATTGGGTAATATTAGCACAAGCATTCCCGTGAATGTATCCATGCAAGAAAATATTTTATTTAAAGGAACGGCAAGTGTTACCGCAGGTCGTTTTACCATTGATTTTATGTTGCCTAAAGAAGTGACTGCCAATCAAAGCGGTTTAAAATTACAATTAAATGCTTTTAATGATAGTTCAGATGCCATGGGAATTTACAATCAGCTTTTTGTAAAACCGGCTGTTGCACAAAATTACTCTGACACGGTAGGACCTACTATGCAAGCTTTCTTAAACGATAGTAATTTTATCAACGGAGGATGGGCGGCGGCTCATTCAACCCTCTATATTAATTTAAAAGACGATGCAGGCATTCAAACTTCTGGTATTTCTTTAGGGCATGACATTACTTTATTAATAGATGGAGATACTAAAAATGAAGTGGTACTCAATAATTTTTATACAGCTGATTTTAATACGTATCAAAAAGGCAGTATCCAATATGCGTTGCCTACTTTTTCCATTGGAGCGCATCAATTAGCAATCAAGGCCTGGGACCTATTAGGCAATTCAAGTAAAGACACGATTCGTTTTATAGTGCCTGATACGACTGCATTGCAATTAAATAAAGTGACTAATTTTCCTAATCCTTTTACTACTTCAACTACTTTTAGCTTCGAGCACAATCAAATCGGTATTCCTTTGGTAATAGGCCTCACGCTATATGATAACCAAGGGGCCGTATTATTTACAAAACCTTTGTCTGCTCAATACAAAGCCAATAGAGTGAATTCTTATTGGGATGGAACCAGTGCCAATGGGCGCTTATTAAATCCGGGGATATATTTTTATAAAATCACGGTAACTAATAGCAAGGAGACGAAGGAGTTGTCTAATAAATTAATCAAATTTTAACGGCTGCTAAATAGGAAATTAGTACCTTTAAATTTAATATATTGAAATTGTTATTATCATGATTCAGCTCAAGTACAAATCATTTATTTTTTCTTGCATCGCATTATTTTTAATGCAAAGTAGTTGGGCGCAAATTAATATTCAAAATACGGCCGTACCTTTTATGCTTATTTCTCCCGATGCACGTTCGGGGGGTATGGGTAATTTATCATTGGCCATGTCTCCTGAGTCCAATGATCTTTTTGGCAACACGGCCAAGCTTCCTTACATGGACGAAAAGCAAGGCTTCTTAATTAACTATACGCCTTGGTTAAAGAGCCTTGGTTTAACAGATGTGTATTTAGCCAGTGCTGGGTATTATAAAAAATTAAATAGCATTAGTGCCATCAATAGTTCTTTGCGATTTTTTAGTTTGGGTAATATTGATTTTACGGATGAGTCTGGTAATACTTCCCTTCCATCGCAACGTCCTTCTGAATTTAGTTATGATGCTGGCTACAGTGTTTTACTTACCGATAAATTAAGTATGGGTGTTACTTTAAGGTACATTCATTCTAAATTGGTTTCTGGACCTATTCAAACTACTTATTATCGAGCCGGTAATACCTTGTCTGGAGACATTAGTTTGTTTTACAAGCAAAATGAAGATCTACAAGGGTTTCATGGTGGCTTATTGCTTTCCAATTTAGGAGGTAAAATAAGTTACACCGATGGCGATCATAAATATTTTATACCTGCTAATATGGGTTTGGGTGTTGCCTATTTAAATAAGTTTGATGCCGAAAATTCATTGGAATTTGGAGTGGATGTGAATCGATTGTTGGTACCCGTGAGCCCTGGCAGCGATAAAACAGAAATAGATCATTATTTTACTCAGTCAGTGGTTTCTAGTTGGTTTAATTCTTTTACAGCAAAAGAGGGCATGCCGCTAGGCGAATCTATTAAAGCTTCTACGGGGTTAGAGTACAATTATATCAATCGTTTTTATTTAAGAGCTGGTTATTTTTTAGACAACAATAAAAACTTAGGCAATATGCAATATTTCACTATAGGTGCAAGCTTTCAATACGAATCTTCTAAGTTTAATATTTCTTATTTAGTGCCTTCTGGAGGAGGCATTTTAAAAAATCCACTCTCCAATACCATCCGTTTTGGAAGTATTTTCTACTTCTAGTTGAATTGAACCATTTCCCTGGTTTTTTACCTATTTTTGTTTACCATGTCTATTGCTATTAAAATTGTCAACAAAAGTCATCATCCGTTGCCTGATTATGCTACTTCCGGATCTTCAGGGATGGACCTTCGTGCGAATTTGGATGGTCCGCTGCAATTGCAATCCATGGAACGTCTTTTAATTCCCACTGGTTTATTTATAGCCATGCCAGAAAATATGGAAGCGCAAATTAGACCCAGAAGTGGATTGGCAATTAAACAGGGGCTTACTTGTTTAAATACGCCAGGCACCATTGATGCTGATTATCGCGGCGAAATAAAAGTAATTTTAATTAATTTATCTACCGAGGTGCAAACCATTCAAGATGGCGATCGAATTGCACAAATGGTTTTTTGTGGAGTTGAAAAAGCGATTTTAGAATCGGTGGATGAATTGGAAATGACACAAAGAGGGGCAGGCGGATTTGGTCATACCGGCAAACAGTAATGATACCATGAAAAAAATTATATTATTTATTGGAGCGGTTGTTTTTTTTACGGCTTGTACTACTTATCGAAAAGTGCAAGTGATTAAAGATGCGCTATCAAAAAAAGATACCATTCAGGTACAATTGCTTTCCGAAAAATCAAAAGTGGATTCATCTGCAATCGTAAAAAGCATTGTTGATAAAATTGAACAAACAAAGATTGATTTTAAGACCATGAATGCTCGATTCAAAGTCGATTTCGAATCTGCATCGAATGCCGATAATTATATAGTGAATCTTAGCATTATTAAGGACTCCACTATGTTTATTACCATTAGAGGTGCCATGGGAGTAATTGGATTAAAAGCGCTGATCAACAAAGACAGTATCATTTTAATTTATCCGTTGAGAAAAAATAAAAAAATAGAGCACAAGGCTTTTAGCTATTTAGAAGAAGTAATAAAAATACCTATTGCCTTTAACACTTTGCAGAACCTGGTAATCGGGAATCCCATTTTTATGGAGCACACGAAAGTGGTATCCTACAAACAAAATAACAATAAATTTGAAGTAGGTATGATAGGAAGCTTATTTAAAAATTTAATTGTTTTAAATGAAGATCATACCAGAATACTTGAACTAAAATTGGATGACATTGATATTGCGCAACATAGAACTTGTGCTATTTCTTATAGCAATCATGTGTCAGTAAATCAATTTCAATTTCCAATGAACAGGGAGTTGATTGTTTCGGCGCAATCGCGTTTAGTGGTGCGTATGGAAGTGAAGGAATTTGATTTTAATGAACCTTTAAAATATACATTTAGTATACCTAAAGCTGGGAAAAAGAAATAAGTAAAATAAGAGTATGATGAAAAGGGCGTTACTGTTGATTGTTTTTTTAGGAAGCATGTCCACACTTGCTTTGGCACAAGACAACTTGTCCAGAGACGATTTGCAAAAAGAATCGCAGGCCATTCGTAAAGAAATTGACGAGTTAAATTTATTATTGGTACAAACTAAGAAAAATAAAAAAAATTCATTGGGCCAATTGGCTGTCATTCAAAGTAAAATTGCTAAAAGAGAAGCTTTAATAAAAGGCATTGCTCGACAAGTTAAAATATTAGATGACGCTATTTACACCAACCAATTGGATGTTCAAAAATTACATAAGGATTTAGATACTTTGAAAACCAAGTATGAGAAAAGTATCATTTTTGCTTATAAAAGCAGAAGTGGGTATGAGTATCTTAATTTTTTATTTTCTGCCAATAGTTTTAATGACGCTGTAAAAAGAGTTACTTATTTAAAAAGTTATCGACAAAATAGAGAAGCGCAGGCGCATACCATTGACTTGTCTCAACAAGATTTGAATGTAAAAATAACTCAACTGGGTTCGAATAAAAAAGATCGATTAAAAACCTTAACAGTTCAAAATGAACAATTAAAAGTGTTGGTAGATGATCGTAAAGAGCAAGATAAAATAGTAAACCAGTTAAAAAATAAAGAGCAAGAAATTACCACACAAGTGCGTCAGAAAGAAGCACAAAGAAAAAAAATGCAGAATGCATTATTGACCATTATTAGACGTGAAACTTTGGAGGCGGAAAAGAAAGAAAAAGACAGATTGGCTAAGTTAAAAGTCGCCAATGAATCTGCGGCAAAAGCCAATGCCAAAGCCAATGTGGAAGCACATGCTACTATAAAATCAACCACAAAAAATTCCAAAGGCATCAATGCCGAAGGCGGATTAACTAGTACTACCGACAATCGTCCTTATTCTGCATTGGAAACTACCGAAGAAGGCAGAGAAGCATCTATTTCTTTTGAGAACAACAAAGGAAATTTACCCTGGCCAGTGGACAAAGGAAATGTATACATACACTTTGGTGTGGAGAATATTCCTGGCACTAAATTAAATCGAAAAAGTGATGGCATCGAATTGGCCTTGCCCAAAGGAACTTCTGTTAAAAGTTTGGCCAACGGAATTGTAAAATATACAGGTGATATC
This sequence comes from Chitinophagaceae bacterium, assembly GCA_947380905.1. GTDB lineage: Bacteria > Bacteroidota > Bacteroidia > Chitinophagales > Chitinophagaceae > Sediminibacterium. Next base: position 16,312 of record CANCSS010000031.1, read on the forward strand.
AATGGGGATCTTACTGTATTTGTACAACACGGTAAATATTTTTCTACCTATACCCACTTAAGCAGCATCAATGTAAGTGTTGGCCAGGAAGTAAGAGCTGGAACTTTGTTGGGCAAGTCGGGCATTAACTTAGACGGGGAAGGCGCTTTACTTTTAATGATCAATAACGAAAAAGGGGTATTCTTTGATCCCGAAAATTGGTTAAAAAATAGAAGATAATTTTTGCGATTCTTTTTTTATATTACAATCTATTAATTGATTGTTATGTCTAAATACATCTTATCCTTTGATCAAGGTACTACTAGTAGTCGTGCAATTTTATTTGATCATCAAGGTCAAATTCACGCCACATCACAAAAAGAGTTTACGCAAATTTTTCCTAAGCCAGGTTGGGTCGAGCACGATCCTTTAGAAATTTGGAGTACGCAAATGGGTGTGGCCACCGAAGCCATTAGTTTGAAAGGGCTTTCGATGAATGACATTGCTGCCATAGGCATTACCAACCAAAGAGAAACCACCGTAGTGTGGAATAAAATAACAGGACAACCAGTTTACAATGCCATTGTTTGGCAGGACCGACGTACTTCTGATTTTTGCGACGCATTAAAAAAACAAGGAAAGGCAGCGCTGATTCAAGAAAAAACAGGCTTGGTCATTGACGCCTATTTTTCTGGTTCAAAAGTGAAATGGATTTTAGACAATGTTGCTGGCGCACGTGATTTAGCCAACAAGGGAGATCTTTTGTTTGGCACTATTGATAGTTGGTTGGTTTGGAAATTGACCCATGGCAAAGTACATGTTACCGATGTCACCAATGCCTCACGTACCATGCTTTTTAATATTCATACTTTACAATGGGACAAAGAGTTGCTAGCTATATTGGATGTGCCCGCTGCAATGTTGCCACAAGTTAAAAGTAGCAGTGAAGTGTATGGCCATACCAATCAATTATTTGCACATCATGAAATTCCAATTGCAGGTATAGCTGGAGATCAACAATCGGCTTTGTTTGGACAAATGTGCACAGCGCCGGGCATGGTTAAAAATACCTATGGCACTGGATGTTTTATGTTGATGCACACCGGAGAAAAAGCAGTGAGTTCAAAAAATAATTTATTAACAACCATCGCTTTACAAATCAATGGACATACTTATTATGCATTAGAAGGCAGTGTATTTATAGGAGGCGCTGTAGTACAATGGTTAAGAGACGGGTTGCATTTAATTAGAAATTCATCGGAAGTAGAAGCATTGGCAAAAGAAGTGGACACTGCAGATGGTGTTTACTTAGTGCCTGCATTTGCAGGACTAGGAGCGCCACATTGGAACCAACATGCTAGAGGAACGATTGTAGGTATTACAAGAGGGACTAGTTCGGCGCACATTGCACGTGCTGCATTAGAAAGTATTGCTTTCCAAAGTTATGATTTGTTAAAAGCCATGGAAGCAGATGCTGGTATTCCTATTGCCGAATTAAGAGTGGATGGTGGTGCCACACATAATAATTTACTCATGCAATTTCAATCTGATATCGTGAATACGAAAGTAGTGCGTCCTACCATGGTAGAAACTACTGCCTTGGGTGCCGCCTATTTAGCGGGCTTAGCAGTGGGCTTTTGGAAAGACATAGAAGAGCTCAGATCCAAATGGCAAATCGATCAAATTTTTGAGCCTTCCATAAAAGCCGATCAAAGAGCGGAATGGATCCAAGGTTGGGAGCGAGCCATTAAAGCAACCAACAATTGGTAATCAAAACTTATTTTCAATTGCGCTTTTTATAAATTTAATGGCTAACTTAATTTATTATTTAATTTAAATAAAAACACATGACACCTTTTGTAGCAGAATTACTTGGAACCGCATTGGTCGTAACCATTGGAGATGGAGTAGTAGCCAATAATATTTTACCCAATACCAAAGGGAACAACGGAGGTTTAATTACGATAGTCTTGGGTTGGGTTATTGCCGTATTTATTGGGGTATATGCTACAGGCAGTATTAGTGGGGGCCATTTAAATCCTGCTGTTACCATTGCTTTTGCTAGTGCTGGAAAATTTAGTTGGGCCTTGGTCCCTTCTTATATATTGGCACAAATATTGGGTGCTATGTTGGGTGCCTTTATTGTTTGGATGATCTACAAAGATCAATTAAACGAGTCTACCGATAAGGGGGCACAATTGGCAGTTTTTTCAACCGGACCTTCTATTCGCAATTTGCCTCAAAACTTTATTGTAGAAACCTTGGCCACCATGGTCTTTTTAATAGGGATCTTTTTCCTTAAACCTGCTGCTACGGATTTAGGCGCTTTGTCTGCTTTGCCTGTAGCCTTATTGGTGGGTGGAATTGGTTTTGGTTTGGGCGGTCCAACTGGTTGGGCCATTAATCCAGCCAGGGATTTAGGTCCTAGAATCATGCATTTTGTCCTTCCCATCAAAGGAAAAGGGAGCAGCGATTGGGGTTATGCAGCGGTGCCAGTTTTAGGCCCCATTGTGGGGGGAATTTTAGCCGCTTTTATCTACCTACAATTTTTGCAATAAAGCCACAAAGCCTTACCTTTGCAACCGAAATAGAATATTATGGTAACAACAGGTAAAATCAAACAAATTATTGGCGCTGTAGTCGATGTGCAATTCCCTAATCAGAATGCACTTCCTGAAATTTACAATGCCCTTTACATTACAAAACCCAATGGTGAAAAACTAATTCTTGAAGTGCAACAGCACTTAGGAGAAGACAGTGTAAGGGCCATTGCGATGGATGGTACAGAAGGTTTGGTAAGAGGCATGGTCGTAACTGATACAGGCAAGCCTATTTCAATGCCCATTGGTGACGATATCTATGGTCGTTTGTTTAATGTAACTGGTGATGCCATTGATGGCTTACCTCAATTAGACAAATCTAACGGACGTCCTATTCACGCAAATCCTCCAAAATTCGAAGACTTAAGTACTGCAACAGAAGTGTTGTTTACAGGTATTAAAGTAATTGACTTAATTGAGCCTTACGCAAAAGGGGGTAAGATTGGATTGTTTGGTGGTGCGGGTGTAGGTAAAACAGTTTTGATTCAAGAATTAATTAACAATATCGCAAAAGGACACGGAGGTTTATCCGTATTTGCGGGTGTGGGGGAAAGAACACGTGAAGGAAATGATTTATTGCGTGAGATGATTGAGGCAGGCATCATGAAATATGGTGATGATTTCAAACATAGCATGGAAGCAGGTGGATGGGATTTGAGTAAAGTAAATATGAAAGATTTAAAAGAATCAAAAGCTACTTTTGTATTTGGACAAATGAACGAACCTCCAGGAGCACGTGCGCGTGTGGCTTTGAGTGGTTTAACAATTGCAGAATATTTCCGTGATGGAGATGGTACAGGAAAAGGAAAAGACATTTTATTTTTCGTTGACAATATCTTCCGTTTCACACAAGCAGGTTCTGAGGTATCGGCTTTATTAGGTCGTATGCCATCAGCGGTGGGTTACCAACCTACTTTGGCTACAGAAATGGGATTGATGCAAGAGCGTATTACTTCTACCAAAAATGGTTCAATCACTTCTGTACAAGCGGTGTATGTCCCTGCGGATGATTTAACCGATCCAGCGCCAGCAACTACTTTTGCGCACTTAGATGCCACCACCGTATTGTCTCGTAAAATTGCCGATTTAGGTATCTATCCTGCTGTGGATCCATTGGATTCTACTTCAAGAATTTTGACACCAGCTATTGTGGGTGATGCACATTATGACACTGCGCAAAAAGTAAAAATGATTTTACAACGTTATAAGGAGTTGCAAGACATCATTGCCATCTTAGGGATGGATGAATTAAGCGACGAAGATAAATTAATTGTATCTCGTGCACGTCGTGTACAACGTTTCTTGTCACAACCTTTCCATGTGGCAGAGCAATTCACTGGTTTGAAAGGGGTATTCGTTTCTATTGAAGATACCATCCGCGGATTCAATGCCATCATGGATGGCGATGTGGATGCTTATCCAGAAGCAGCGTTTAACTTAGTAGGAACCATTGATGATGCCATTGAGAAAGGAAAGAAAATGATGGCTTCGGCTTAATTAAAAATTTCGATTATTTAAACAGCGTTCATGTTATTGGAAATATTAACACCAGAAAAAAAACTATTCAGCGGCGATGTACAAGGCGTTCAATTGCCAGGTATTGATGGTTTATTTGAAGTATTGGATAGGCATGCTCCTTTGGTGAGTGCTTTGGGTGTGGGTCAGGTGAAAGTGTTAAAAAAAGGGATGGCTTCAGAAATGTATGCCATTCAAGGCGGTTTTGTAGAAGTGATCAACAATAAAGCGACTGTTTTAGTAGAAGGTGTTTTATAGCCTTCCAGCTTGCTAAAAATGAGCTGTTAATTTCAAATATTTGTCCCGGTAGCCTTAGGTAGCCGGGATTTTTTTTTATATTCACATACCCAAAACAGGGTTAGCTGCTTTTCAATATGAAAAAAACATTCCCAATCATATTTACTTTAATAGGCCTTTCTATTTTGGGTATTTTATTTATTCAAATTACTTGGCTGCAAGGGTTGCTTATTTTATCAAAAAATCAATTGTCTGATAAGTTGAACCAGTCGGGCGTAATGGTTTCCAATGAAGTGGCTAAAAAAATGAACAGTGGCTTGTCTTTTCATTTACCAAAAAAAGCATTGGGCCTTAATGACGATTATCATTTGCATAATTTTGATGAAACCACTATAGCAGACATCTACAGTAAAGATGACATCTATCAAAAAATAAAGATTGCCTTAGAGAAATATGGATTAGGCGACGTTAGATTTGAGTTTGCCGTAGCAGATAAAAAAGGAAATATTGAATTTAAGAGTAAGAAATTTGAAGATGTTTTTTCGGACGAAATAAATACTTTACAAAGTAGGGTATCTGTGATTCCTCAAGATGTCATAGAGCCTTCGGGTCCATTTGAATCCATTATTATTGTCATGCCCAATGTAAGATTGTATTTATTGCATTCTTTGCAATGGGTCATCATTGGGGTCATCTTATTTATACTAGTGGTCTTGACTGCCTTTTTTATTACTATCAGATCATTGATGACACAAAGAAAACTGGTAGAAATTAAAAGAGACTTTATCAACAACATGACGCATGAATTAAAAACACCATTAGCTACCATCTCTTTGGCAGTAGATGCATTAAAAAGTGCTAAAGTAAATAACGATCCAACATCGGTTGAATATTTTAGCAATATTATAAAAGAAGAAAATGTGCGAATGAACAAGCATGTGGAAACCATTTTACAAGCAGCACAATTAGACAAAAAAGAAAATGAATTAAACAAACAACCTACGGATGTGCATGATTTAATTTTGGGGGTAGTGGATAGTTTTAAATTACAATTAGAAAGCAAGCCTTCCCATGTAGAAACCTATTTAGAAGCAGTTCCGGCTGTGATTGCAGTAGACGAAGAGCATTTATTACATGTATTGTCTAATTTAATTGACAATGCTATTAAATATGCGAAAGAGCGTATTGACATCATTATTAAGACGAAGTCGGTTAATAATAAAATGTATATCACGATTGAAGACAAAGGCATTGGGATGAATGCAGATGCAACCAAGCATATTTTTGAAAAATTTTATAGGGCTCATTCCGGCAATGTACATGATGTAAAAGGCTATGGCTTAGGAATGAGTTATGTCAAATGGGTAGTGGACTCTCACAAAGGAAGCATTCAGGTAAAAAGTGAAATGGACAAAGGCACTTCCATTGAAGTGGTGTTACCTATTAGTTAGTGAATCCAAAACAAAGAACCGTCGCCATAACTTAAAAAACGGTATTGATTGTCAATGGCATGCTGATAAATGCTTTTCCATTGGTCTCCAGTAATCGCGGCAATGATCAGTAAAAGGGTAGACTTGGGTTGATGAAAATTGGTAATCAAACCATTACAAAGTTGGAAGTTGTAACCCGGTACAATCATCAATTGCGTGGTGGTAATTAGGTTGCTAATTTTTTTGCATTCCATCCAATCAAGTAAGGCCTTTAAAGCAGCTGTATTTGAAATGTTTAAATGATTTAATTCGTAAGCATCCCATTGTAGTAATTTTAAATCCATAGCGGCCAATTGTTCGGCGCTTGCTGTTTTTTTGAGTTGAATTATTTTTACGCCCAACCAATAAATAGATTCCATGGTCCGCAGCGTAGTAGTACCCACAGCGATGATTGGCGCAGGCTTTTGATTGTTTCCTATTTTCTCTTTTTCAAATTCTTTTTGCAATAAAAATTCAATCAGCGTTGTAGGCACTTCAAAAAATTCTGCGTGCATGGAATGCTCCTCAATGTTTTCAGTTTTAACAGGCAAGAAAGTACCTGCACCCACATGTAAAGTAAGAAATTGGCAATCTATTTTTTTGGAAGCCAAAGAGGTAAATATGGCTTCATTAAAATGTAGGCCTGCTGTAGGAGCAGCCACGGATCCTTCTTCTAAGGCATACGTAGTTTGGTATCTGTCTTTGTCCTCGGCGGTGGCGGCTCTTTGAATATAAGGGGGCAATGGGATATTGCCAATCTGTTCAATAATTTCAGAAAAATGAAATGGTCCCTCCCAAGAAAATGCTATTAAAAATTGACCATCTAACGCTTTTATTTTTTTTGCATAAACCGTCATTGGTTGTTCATGCAGTATTAATTTTTTTTCAAGCAATCCTGCTTTCCATTTTTTTGCACCTCCTACCAAACAAATCCATTCTACTTTTTGTGTGGCTTGCATGGCTATAGCTACTGGACTATATTTAGCGCTTGGTTCTAAACAAAAAATTTCTATGATACTATTTTCATTGGTCCTATTAGTACTTGTTTCATTTTTATTTTTTTCAAATAAAATTCTTGCTGCAATTACTTTGCTATTGTTAAAAAGCAAAGTAGATTTTTCAGGAATAAATTCAGCGATATGCGCATAAGTGCTTTCTGCAAGTAGGGTTTGATCCCAAACCAAAAGCTTACTATCCGCTCTCTGGGTAGCAGGGGTATAGGCAATACAATGATCGGGCAAATCATAATCAAATGCTTGAATGGGAAGCTTTGGACGTTCAGTCATGCCCTAAAGGTACATATTGCCTTGATTTTCATCCTAATTCACCTGTTTTTCACATAAAATAGGGGCTTTTCCACAGCTATTCACAGCATTGATATATCAAATCCTTCAAAAATAAAGGGGATCTCTCTACTGCATTGATTTTCAGCTTGGTTTATTACTTGTGGAAAACTAGAACCCCTGTTTTAGCCTATGAAAGTGGGAAATTGTGTTAATTTGTGTGAACAAGTGGTAAAAATCACTTTAATTATTAACAATGACAGGCTTTCACGGAGAATATCAATCAACCATCGACGCTAAAGGGCGCTTTCACTTACCTGGCAGTCTTAAAAAACAGCTAGCAGAAGGGGAGAACCATTTTATTGTAAGTAGAGGGTTTGAGAAGTGCTTGACACTTTATCCGTTGAAAAGCTGGCAGCATATTTTAGATAGAATTAGTCAGTTAAATGATTTTGATCCAAAAGTGCGTCAGTTTAGACGACAATTTTTGGGAGGCGCTACTGAAGTGGAATTAGATGGGGCAGGTCGCATATTATTGCCTCCCACTTTAAGAGAGTTTGCTTTGCCAGGTAAAGAAATTGTGTTGGCTGCCGCATTGGATCGTTTCGAAATATGGGATGCAAGTAAGTACAAACAGCTCTTTGAGGATTTCTCTGCAGATGAATTTAGCAATTTGGCGCAAGAAGTAATGGCAGGAATTAAAAAACAAGATTAAGTAAA
>CANCSS010000032.1 GCA_947380905.1 Chitinophagaceae bacterium
TCGTACCTAAATTGGGAAAGTTTCATTTGTGTCTATTTTTAAATGATAGCCACATTAAGTTTACTACAGCCTTACGGGGCAGTTCGCTTCATGTTACGGCATGAAAATTATGGACGCAAATGTACAACATAAGCAGTAATTTTGTTTACTTAAGATTCACACCTGAAATTGGGCTATTAGCTGCAAAAGAACTAATTTTGCAAACAATTGTTAGTTTTAGGATTTAATGATTTTAAATTAGTTAAACTATGTTGAGAGCGCGCTGGTGGAAAATACTATCCATTGTTTTATTGTTGTACACATGTACGTATGGCTTTTTAGTAAAAGTTCCCAAACTAGACGACCGTCTTCAAGAATCCATAAGAAATTTTTTCTTTCATGTGCCCATGTGGTTTGGCATGATGATTTTATTATTTGTTTCCTTAGTTTATGCTATTAAGTATTTAAGAAGTGCAAGTCCAGTGCATGATGTGTACTCTATGGCTTATGCTTCCATAGGATTGTTGTTTGGATTTTTAGGAATAATAACCGGTGCATTTTGGGCCAATTATCAATGGGGAAGTCCTTGGGTAGGAGATCCTAAACAAAATGGCGCCGCCATTGCATTACTAATTTATTTTGCTTATTTCGTTTTAAGAGGAAGCTTGATTGACACTGAAAAAAAAGCAAGACTTTCTGCTGTCTATAATATTTTTTCCTTTTTCATGTTGTTTCCAACACTTTGGATTTTACCGCGTTTAACTGAATCGTTACATCCTGGGGGACAAGGCAGTGATGGCAATCCTGGACTCAATGGGAAAGACATGTCTGCAAGTATGCGTACTGTTTTTTATCCTGCAGTCATAGGTTGGACTTTGTTAGGTGTTTGGATTAGCACTTTACACATTAGAATACAATTGTTAAAATTAAAAAAAGAGGGCCTTTTATAAATCATAAAAATATTTTTATATGTTTCAATTATTACAAACAAAAGCAGTCAATAACAATAGCATCATGGTTCAAGACGGAAAAATTTACTTAGTAATGACTGTTGTTAGCATTATATTAATTGGTCTTTTTATTTATGTTGGAAGCATCGATAAAAAAATTACTCAATTAGAGAAATAATTTTTTAATAGGCACATTAACTCATTTTAAATATCCATACTATGTCAGAAAATAATGATTACAGTTTTTTTCAAAGTGTAGAAAGAAGTTTTGACAAGGCATCTAAGTTTACTAATTGGGAGACAGGTATACTGGAGCAAATTAAAGCCTGCAACAGTATTTATAGCATGCGCTTTCCAGTTAAAATGGATGATGGTCATATTGAAGTGATTGAGGCCTATCGTGTACAACACTCTCAGCATAAATCACCATGTAAAGGGGGGATACGTTTTAGCATGGCAGTGAATCAAGATGAAGTAATGGCATTGGCAGCATTAATGACCTATAAATGTGCTATTGTGAATGTTCCTTTTGGAGGTGCCAAAGGCGGTATCAAAATAAGTCCTAGGAGTTTAAGTACCTATGAATTGGAAAAAATTACTAGACGTTATACTTCTGAATTGGTAAAGAAAAATTTCATCGGACCTGGTATTGATGTGCCTGCTCCTGATTATGGAACCGGGGAAAGAGAAATGGCTTGGATTGTGGATACCTATCAATCATTAAAACCAGGAGAGATAGATGCAGCGGGTTGTGTAACAGGAAAGCCTATTTCTTTAGGCGGTGTAAGAGGAAGAAAAGAAGCAACAGGCTTAGGTGTATTTTTTGGCGTAAGAGAAGTTTGTTTGATGCCAGAGGTAATGGAAAAACAAGGATTAACAGTTGGTATAGAAAATAAAAAAGTGGTGGTACAAGGTTTGGGTAATGTGGGGTATCATTCTGCCAAATTTTTTAGAGAAAATGGGGCAATGGTTGTTGCTATAGCAGAATTTGAAGGCGCAATTTACAATGCAAATGGATTGAATGAAGAAGAAGTTTTCCAACACCGTAAAAAAACAGGTAGCATCTTAAATTTTCCAGGAGCTACCAATTTAAAAAAGAGTGGAGATGCTCTAGAATTAGACTGTGATATTTTAATTCCTGCTGCTTTAGAAAATGTAATTGATAAAAAAAATGCACCCAATATTAAAGCAAAGATAATTGGAGAAGCAGCGAATGGTCCTTTAACACCCGAAGCCGATGATATTTTAGCAACCAAAGGAGTGCTCGTTATTCCAGATATGTATTTAAATGCGGGTGGGGTAACGGTTTCTTATTTTGAGTGGTTGAAAAATTTAAGTCATGTAAGATATGGTCGATTGGAAAAAAGGTTTACTGAAAATGCCAATATCAATATTTTAAATCAAATTGAAGAATTGACTGGGAAGAAAGTAACTGAATCGGAAAAAGACATTATTGCACATGGTCCAGATGAAATTGATTTAGTACATAGTGGATTGGAAGAAACCATGATCAATGCTACAAGAGAGATTATGGATATTTGGAAAGCCAATCCTGCCATACCGGATATGCGTACTGCAGCTTATGTGTGTGCTATTAATAAAGTAGGAACTTCTTATGCGGAATTAGGTATTTTCCCATAATAAATAAGTAGAAAATATTTTATAAGTAATCGGGGAAATTTTGCAAGGCTTGCAGTTTCCCCGATATTATTTTTGCACCTAATGTTTCATGCCCATTGGTTACAATTAAATACTGTGCAGACAATACCTGTTGGTATTGCAAAATTTGATGCATCGTTGTTTCATTTATTTTCACATTGGCTTCCTTGCATTCAATAATCATCCAAGGCGTATCATTTTGATAAACGACAATGTCAAAACGTTTAGCAAGTTCGCCTAATTTAATTTCTTTCTCTACTGCTATTAAGGAAGCAGGATATTTTATTACTTGAACCAAGTATTGCAATACATTTTGACGCACCCATTCTTCAGGGGTAAGTACGATCCAAGTTTTCCTAAAGGGGTCAAAAATATGATCCTTGCCCGTTATAGGTTTTATTTTAAAAGGGTAGCTTGGATAATTGAGATGTATCATTTAGATTAAAATTCGTATTTTTATATAATACTTATTCCAAAGATAAGTAGGAGAAACCTAAAATTCAATGCTATGAAAACAAAAGAAGAAATCGTAGAGAATTGGTTACCAAGGTATACGGGGGCTAGCTTAGACCAAATGGGCCGTTTTATCCTATTAACCAATTTCAGCAATTACGTAAATATGTTTGCAGAAATGAATAAGGTGGAAGTGATTGGCAAAGACAAGCCAATGCAATGCGCAACTGCCGATGGCATTACCATTATTAACTTTGGAATGGGTAGCCCAGGTGCGGCAACCATCATGGATTTATTAACAGCCATTCAACCAGAAGCTGTTTTATTTTTAGGCAAATGCGGCGGACTGAAAAAAAGAAATAAAATTGGCGACTTAATATTGCCTATTGCAGCCATCAGAGGGGAAGGTACCTCCAATGATTATTTTCCTCCCGAAGTACCTGCTTTACCAGCCTTCGCATTGCAAAAAGCCATCTCCACTACCATACGTGATAACAATGTAGATTATTGGACAGGCACGGTATACACCACTAATAGAAGAGTGTGGGAACATGATGAAAAATTTAAAGAATACTTAACCGATATTAGAGCTTATGCCATTGATATGGAGACAGCTACTATTTTTACTGTTGGCTTCTACAATAAAATTCCTACAGGTGCTTTATTATTAGTGAGTGATTCTCCGATGGTACCAGAGGGGGTGAAAACAGAAGCGAGTGATTCAAAAGTAACCGCTCAATTTGTTGCGATGCATCTTAAAATTGGTATTGAATCTTTAAAGCAACTCATCAACAACGGACAAACCGTTCGTCATCTTCAGTTTTAAGCCGCATCAAAATTTATTGTATCCTATTCTTTCCAAAGAAATGGGAATAGGATATAAGACAGGGCAACGATCATGATATCAAAGCCACACAATAAACCAACCAGTTGAGGCAATCCATTTTGCACTACATCAGCAAAAGCGATATTGGCAATTTTCATCAACAACATCAATTGCGGAATAATTAAAGGGAAGCCTAGTATGGCCATGATGGCCGAAGGCTGTTGAGCCTTGGAAGCAATGGCTGCTAAAAAACTAAATACCAAACTTAAACTAATGCCACCTAAACAACTCATGCCAAAAAACAATAAAGCATGTTGTAAAGGGTTGCCCAATAACAATATAAATAACAATAAACTAAGCCCACTCATCAAACACATGAGTAAGCTGTTGTAAATTAATTTAGAAAAAATAAAATGAACAGGATGCGCAATGGTATAAAAATAAAGCATTCGACCTCGGCCTTCTTGTAAAAAACTTCTTGCTACCGTATTGATACAAATAAATAAAAGGGTTACCCAAAAAAGGCCATTCCATACTTTATCATCGGGCTGTCCCATGGTTAAATAAATAACAAAAGTGGTGGAAGCGATGTACAATAAGATGCCAAAAAAAGTATACTGTTGCCTAAACTCAAGCAAAGCATCTTTTTTTAAAAGGGTATATATGGATTTAATAGATGTCATTATTTACTGGCACATATTCTACAACGGGGTTCGTAATTATTTTTTTCACCCAACACGACCGTGCCTTCTTCATCACTGGTTCTATAGGAGATATTGGCCAAGTGTCCACACTTTACACAGATGGCGTGTAGTTTGGTGATAAAATCGGCAATGGCCAATAATTGTGGCATGGGACCGAAGGGATTGCCTTGATAGTCCATGTCCAAACCAGCAACAATCACCCTTTTGCCTTGCATCATTAAGGTTTCACAAACTTTAATAATACCTATATCAAAAAATTGAGCTTCATCAATTCCAATCACGTCTGCATCGTTTACCAAAGCTAAAATTTCATTGGCGTCTTTTACAGGAATAGAAGGTATGGAATTGGCGTCATGACTTACTACTTTATTGACATCAAAACGGGTATCGGTGGCTGGCTTATAGATGGCTACTTTAAGATTGGCAATCTTAGCTCTTTTCAATCTTCTAATCAGTTCTTCTGTTTTACCACTGAACATACTCCCGCCAATAACTTCAATCCAGCCTCTTCTTTCTCCAGTAATATTTTGTTCAATAAACATATAAAATAATTAATAGTAATTTTTGGACTGTGTATCAAATGTAAACAATCCTAAGTTAATAGTTGATGGTCCTTAATAAATTGCATTGTTTTTTTGGTGGCGCCAGCGTGCTCGCTTATAAATTTACTAGCATGCGAACTGGCTTCCATGTAGGAGGGGTCATTGGCTAGGAATGTTTGAACCAGTTCAATGAATTCAGTTGCATTTTTTATTTGAAATCCACCCAAGGCATTTCTTAGTCCGATTGCTTCAATGTATTTTTCGTCGTTGATGCCCCAAATTACGGGTTTCCCAAAAGCAGCAGGCTCTAATACATTGTGCACACCATCTTTTCCTAAACCACCACCCACATAACTTATAAAAGCATATTGGTATAAGTTTCTTAACAAACCTATTTGATCTATGATGATGCTAATAGGAGAAGTAAAGTGTTGATGAGAATTTTGTAATTCTGTGAGCGTGATGGCATTTGGAAAATGGGCCTTGCATTGATCAATAGAAATGGGATCTACATGATGTGGTACTAGGATCCAATTTATTTTTTTTAATTGCAAGGCAGCTTTGGCTAACATTTCATGGTCTTCATTCCATGTGCTCCCTGCTATGATTATTTTGTTGGGGCTTAATTTTTGAATCCATTCAAATTTACTTAACGTGGCGGCCGTTTGAACTACTCTGTCAAACCTGGTATCCCCTGTAATCTCCATACTTATATTTGGCGCGATAGATTTGATTAAGTCATAAGAAGATTGGTCTTGCACCAAAATGCTGCTAAAAAGAGTCAGTATTTTTTTATAAAAGCCTCCATAGAATTGGAAGAAAATTTGGCCTGGTCTAAAAATAGCCGAGACAAGTATGGTTGGAATTTTTTGTTGCTTTGCTTGCTGTAAATAAAAGTACCAAAATTCATATTTAATAAATACAATTAACTTGGGTTGCACTAAGTTCAAAAACCGATTTGCATTTTTGGCGCTATCAAAAGGCAAGTAGGTAATAAAGTCTACGGCAGCATCTTTTTTTCGATGTTCATATCCAGAAGGGGAAAAAAAAGTCAACCAAATTTGATATTGGGGGTAAGTGCTTTTTAAGTTTTCAATGATAGGCAATGCTTGTTCAAATTCTCCATAAGATGCACAATGCATCCAAAGGATAGGTTTTTGGATAGTAGGGGCCAATCGGTTTACCTCATCCCAAACCTCATTTTGCCCTTTTACCCATTGCTTTGCTTTAACATTAAACGGACTAATGCATCGGGCAATCCATGGGTACAACCATAAAAATATTTTGTACAAATACATAGGTCAATTTCTGTAGGGCAAAAATCAATAAAAAATAGCACATAAATTCAATTTGTTTTGAAAGTGCTTATATGGGTCACAAATGGACTGAATTAGCCTTTTTATTGTAAATTTGCCCAAATTTAAAGGATGCGAAAAATACAAATGGTCGATACTAAAAATCAGTATTTGGCCATCCAGTCCGAAGTTGATCAAGCCATCCAGGAAGTATTGGACAGCGCTGCCTATATTAATGGAAAAGCAGTGAAAGATTTTATTCAAAATTTGTCTACTTATTTAGGGGTGGAATATGTGATCCCTTGCGCCAATGGAACCGATGCTTTACAAATTGCCATGATGGCATTAGGATTGGAACCTGGGGATGAAGTCATCACTCCTTCCTTTACTTATATCGCTACCACCGAAGTAGTTGCTTTATTAAAATTAAAGCCCGTGTTTGTTGATGTGGATCCAATCACTTTTTGCATGGACATCGAAAGTTTACAAAAAGCAATTACCCCAAAAACAAAAGCGATTGTACCGGTGCACCTTTATGGGCAAGCAGCTCCTATGGAACAAATTATGGAAATTGCAAAAGCGCATCATTTATATGTAATAGAGGACAACGCGCAAGCCATTGGTTGCGATTATACTTTTTCAAATGGGGTGATCAAAAAAACGGGTACCATAGGGCATATTGGTGCGACTTCTTTTTATCCTAGTAAAAATTTAGGTGCCTTTGGAGATGGAGGTGCCTTGTTTACCCATGATAAAGTATTGGCCGATAAAATGAACATGATTGCCAATCACGGACAATCTGCAAGGTATTACCATGATGTGGTGGGTTGTAATTCAAGATTAGATTCAATTCAAGCAGCTATATTAAATATTAAATTAAAACATTTAGATAAATACAACGCAGCGAGGCAGCAAGTAGCAAAATATTACGATGCGGCATTTGCACAGTTGGAGGCAATCATCCCTCCTGGAGCGGCCAATTATTCTACCCATGTGTATCATCAATATACCATTCAATTAAAAGGAGTGGATAGAGCCGCATTTATGGCACATTTGATAGGGAAAGAAATTCCTTGCATGATTTATTATCCAGTGCCGGGTCATTTGCAAAAAATGTTTGGGGAACAAAAAAACGCAGATTGGAATTTGCCAGTGACAGATCAATTAACAAGTTGTGTCTGTTCTTTACCAGTGCACACCGAAATGGATGAAGTGCAATTGTTGTATATTGTGGAGGGTATAAAATCATTTTTTAAATAAAATATATTTAAATGAAAATTACGGTAGTAGGAACTGGGTATGTAGGGTTGGTCACTGGAACTTGTTTTGCTGAAACAGGCAATAAAGTAAGTTGTGTTGATATTGATAAAAACAAAGTAGACAAATTAAGTGCTGGTCAAATCACGATCTATGAGCCTGGCTTAGAGAAAATATTTTTAAGAAATATAAAAGAAGGGCGTTTGACCTTCACTACGCAATTAGAAACTGTTTTAGACGAAGCAGAAATTATATTCTTGGCTTTACCAACGCCTCCTGGTGCCGATGGCAGTGCCGATTTAAAATACATATTGGGCGTAGCCGATCATTTGGGTAAAGTAATGAAAAGCTATAAAGTAATCGTTAATAAAAGTACGGTACCTGTGGGTACGGCAGATAAAGTGAAAGCAGCCATTGCTAAAAATTACAAAGGTGAATTTGATGTAGTAAGCAACCCAGAATTTTTAAGAGAAGGGGTAGCCGTGGATGATTTCATGAAACCAGACAGAGTGGTAGTGGGGACTAAGTCGGATAGAGCCAAAAAACTAATGAGTGATTTGTATGCCCCCTTTGTAAGACAAGGGAATCCGGTGATTTTTATGGATGAGCGTAGTTCAGAATTAACAAAATATGCAGCCAACTCTTTTTTAGCTACTAAGATTTCTTTTATGAATGAAATTGCACAATTGTGTGAGCGCATGGGAGCGGATGTAGATATGGTAAGAAGAGGTATTGGAAGTGATGATAGAATTGGGAAGCGTTTTTTATTTCCAGGCATTGGTTATGGGGGATCTTGTTTTCCTAAAGATGTGCAAGCATTAATCATGTCATCGGATGAAGTGAAGTATGATTTTGAAATATTAAAAGCGGTTGAAAAAGTAAATACCCATCAAAAATTGCATTTGGTAGAAAAGGTAAAAGGGTATTATAAAGGAAATTTAAAAGGAAAACAAATAGCATTGTGGGGTTTGGCTTTCAAACCCAATACTGATGATATTAGAGAAGCACCAGCTTTAAGTATTATAGAGGCATTGACTCAATTAGGTGCAACCATTACGGCCTATGATCCTGAAGCCATGCCCAATGTAAAAGCGCAAATAGGAGATAAGATCAAATATGCTACCAATCAATATGAAGCATTGATGGGGGCTGATTTTTTAATTATTGCGACGGAGTGGAGTGAGTTTAGAACCCCCGATTTTGAAAGAATGGAAAAAGAGATAAAGAATAAAATCATATTTGATGGTAGAAATCTTTTTGAAGTAGCTAAGATGAAAGAATTAGGATATCATTATGAAAGTATTGGAAGAGCAAGTTCCTAGGATGCCCATAAAAAAAACAAGATGAGTAAAAAAAGAATATTAATTACAGGCGCAGCAGGATTTTTAGGATCGCATTTATGTGATCGCTTTATCAATGAAGGGTATTATGTGTTGGCCATGGATAATTTAATTACAGGAGATATTAACAACATTGCACATTTAAGAAGCAATACTAGTTTTGAATTTATACATCACGATGTAACAAAGTTTATAGAATTAGAAGGTAAGCTTGATTATATATTACATTTTGCTTCTCCAGCGAGTCCGATTGATTATTTAAAGATTCCCATTCAAACTTTAAAAGTGGGTGCCATGGGAACGCACAATTTATTGGGATTAGCCAAGGCCAAGGGCGCAAGAATATTGGTAGCAAGTACCAGTGAAGTGTATGGAGATCCTTTGGTGCATCCACAAACTGAAGAATATTGGGGCAATGTAAATCCAGTGGGGCCAAGAGGTGTGTACGACGAAGCAAAGCGTTATATGGAATCGATTACCATGGCTTACCATACTTTTCATCAGGTGGAAACGAGAATCATAAGAATATTTAATACCTATGGTCCAAGAATGCGCTTGAACGATGGCCGTGCTTTGCCAGCCTTTATTGGTCAAGCATTAAGAGGGGAAGACATGACGGTATTTGGAGATGGCTCACAAACCAGAAGCTTTTGTTATGTAGATGATTTAGTAGAAGGGATTTATAGATTGTTGTTGAGTGATTATGCACAACCAGTGAATATTGGGAATCCGAATGAAATTAGTTTGAAAGATTTTGCAGAAGAAGTATTGAAGCTCACGGGTTCGACAGTAAAAATAATTTACAAGCCACTTCCTATTGATGATCCTAAGCAAAGACAACCTGATATTACCAAAGCAAGAACCATTTTGGGTTGGGAGCCCAAAGTAGACAGAGCAGCAGGTTTAAAAAAGACCTATGATTATTTTAAAGCCTTACCTGCAAGCGAGTGGACAAAATTGCCCAAAGAGTTTGTATCAAAATAATTCATTTTCAGAAACCATCTTACCATCAGATCCATGGCGATAAAAAAAATTTTAGTAACTGGAGCCAATGGTCAATTGGGATGGGAATTAAGTCAATTGGCTAGTGCATATCCTACGTTTAATTTTATTTTCCTTGATCGAACTGGATTAGATCTTACACAGCCTGCTACATTTGAAAAAGTAATCAATGACATGGCTCCTGATGCCATTATTAATACTGCAGCTTATACGGCAGTAGACAAAGCAGAGCATGAAAAAGAATTGGCGCACACAGTGAATGCCTTGGCAGTGGGAGCTTTGGCAAGCATTTCAAAACAAAAAGGAATTAAATTTATTACCTATTCAACGGATTATGTTTTTAATGGAGTTTCCACAACGCCCTTTTTACCTCATACGCCATTGCAAGCCATAAATAGTTATGGTAGTTCTAAAGCAGCAGGTGAAAAAATGGCTCAAGCAAATAATGAGGCAAGTATAATCATAAGAACTTCTTGGGTATTTAGTAGTCACGGAAATAATTTTGTAAAGACGATGATACGCTTGATGAAAGAAAAAACTTCATTAAAAATAGTAGGAGACCAACATGGGCGGCCTACTTATGCGCGAGACTTAGCTTTAGCTACTATAAAAATGATAGAAGCTATAAATGCAGGGAAAGCTATTCAAGGCATTTATCATTATGCCAATACAGGGGAGACTACTTGGTACAAATTTGCAGAAAAAATAAAAGCATTGGCTGGTCTTTCTTGTGCATTGGAAGCTATTACCACCAATGAATTTCCTACGCCTGCTCTTAGGCCTGCTTATGCTGTTTTAGATACACAAAAAATAGAAAACGAATTGTCAATCACTATTCCCCATTGGGAAACTTCTTTAAAAGAGTGCATTCAAAAATTGAGTTAATTGTTTATGAACAAAGCATCCCTATTAAAAGAATTGAGTGAATCTACCTACGTGATGATTAAACCTTCACCACTGCATGGGATTGGGGTTTTTGCCATTAGAGACATCCCCAAAGGGACAAAAAATATTTTTTCTCAAGGCGTGGGAGAATGGATCAAAGTAAGCAAACAAGAAGTTGATGAGCTGCCACAGCATTCAAAAGAATTAATCGAAAATCATTGTTTGTTTGATGAGGACCATTATTTTATTCCAGATTATGGATTTAAGTTGGTGGATATGGTGATCTATTTAAATCATTCTGAAACACCCAATGTGCTTTCTTTAAACGAAGGAGAGCAATTTGAAGCGATAAGAGATATTGCCTGCGGAGAAGAATTATTGGTGGATTACGGCACCATCGTTGATTGCGAGGAATAGCCCATGCTGACGGGAGTCATTTTCTTTCTTTATTTTCCTAACAACAATCATATTTTACGGTATGCAATTTTTCTAGCTTTATGAAAACATAAAGTCATGAAAAATAAAGTACTTATTGCAGTTGATTTAAGTGAATCTTCTGTAGAAGTAATCAGCAAGGGAATTGCATTTGCTATTAGAATGGATGCTGCTGTATTGATTACTTCAATTGTTCCTATTTATGTAGATTATTTACAATCTCAAATGGCGCTAGTCCCAACCCAATGGGATATCATTTATACAGATCAAAAAGAAGCGGCAGTAAAAGAATTATTGCAGATCAAAGAAAAAAATCCTGGTGTGGTCATTGATATTTTAGTAGAAATTGGGAATCCAAAGTATGATGTAATTGAGCAAGCCATTAACCAGGAGGCGAATTATATAGTGGTGGGTACCCACGGTCGAACTGGTTGGTCGCATGCCCTCATTGGAAGTACTGCCGAATACATTATTAGGCACAGTGCCATACCGGTCTTAGTGATTCCAATGAAAAAGGCAAAATAGCGCTTTGGGGTTCAACAAAATCTAAAAATTTCATCAAGTTTTGACGTAAATTTTCTTTGTATTGGTTTAAATTCAATAAATTGTAATGTATAAGTAGTACCATTTATTTTAAACCAAATATTATGAAAAGACGAAATCTCATTAAAAGTCTATCCATTCTTCCTTTCGCTGCTGCAGCGCCTTCTCAATTATTTAGTAAGCCAAAAGCAAGCATCAGTAATTTAGCAGCAGGCGAAAATATTTTTAGATCTCTTGGAGTAGAACCTTTAATCAATTGTAGAGGAACCTTCACCATTATTGGAGGATCTATTGAACGCCCCGAAGTACGAGCTGCCATGGAAGCAGCTGCGCATAATTTTGTGCAATACGATGAATTGGCAGATGCAGTTCATGCAAAAATTGCTGAAATTACCAAAGCAGATTGGGCATTGGTATCCGCTGGTTGTGCTGCTGGTATGAAACATGTAACAGCGGCTTGCGTAACAGGAGGAAATCCTGAAAAGTTAATTGCGATTCCTAATTTAACAGGTTTTGAAAAAACAGAAGTGATCATTCCAAAAGGATCAAGAAATGTATACGATCATTCTATCCGTAATATTGGAGTTACTATTATTGACGTGAATACACCCGAAGAATTGGTTAAAGCAGTGAATAAAAAAACGGCCATGATTTATATGATGGCAGATGATCCTTCCAAAAATGATGCACCTTTGTCTTTGGTAAATATTATAAGACTTACTAAAGCACAAAATATTCCTATTCTTGTGGATGCCGCAGCAGAGGTATTAACCATTCCCAATATTCATTTGGAAAGAGGGGCTCATATGGTGGCATACAGTGGCGGAAAAGCCATCTGTGGGCCACAATGTGCTGGATTTGTTATTGGTCAAAAAGATATCTTAATGTCTGCTTGGCAATCAAGTGCACCACACCATGGACCTTGTCGTGACAATAAAGTTGGACGTGAGGAAATGTTGGGTATGTTGGCTGCTGTTGAAGCATGGACAACAAGAGATCATAAAAAAGAGTGGCAAACTTGGTTGTCATGGTTGGATTTAATTTCTAAAAAAGTAACTTCTATTCCTGGTATTACTACTAAAGTGAATGAACCCACTGAATATTCAAATCGCTCTCCTGTATTAAGAATCACTTGGGATCCAAGTAAATTTAACATCACAGGAGAAGAAGTAGCTGAAGAATTTGGTAGAAAGAAACCTCGTATTGCAGTTGGTGGAATGTCTAGAGACAATCAAACTGGTATTTCTATTACTACTGGTCAAATGCAAGCCGGGGAGGCAGAAGTGGTGGCAGAAAGAATTTATTCTTTTATGTCTCAAACAAGAGCTGCTAAAAATAATGACATGCAAGCGGCTTCTGTTAATCTTACGGGCAATTGGAAGTTTGACATTCAATTTTTTAGTAGCAAGTCGGTGCATCACATTAGTTTAAGTCAAGATGGCAATTGGTTAAATGGCAGTCACAAAGGAGAATTTTCTACTCGTGAATGTTCAGGAACCATCGATGGCAATCAAATTAAATTAAGAAGTCAAGAGCGTCAAGCTGCTGATAATATTACTTTTATTTTTTCAGGAACAGTGGTTGGAGATACCATGTCAGGTAATATTCATATGGGTGAGTATCGTACAGCTACTTTTACAGCCACCAGGTTGGAAAGTAAAAAAACGCACCAAAAAATATTAGTACCACAAGGACCACCATTGTCAACTTAATATTAGTGGAGATGGACCTCCCTTTGGTCGGTCATCCTTAAAGAGGGGAAATCCCAAACAGGATGGACCTCCCTTTGGTCGGTCATCCTTAAAGAGGGAAAATCCCAAACAGGATGGACCTCCCTTTGGTCGGTCATCCTTAAAGAGGGGAAATCCCAACATAAAATAAAGAAGCGACAACAGCAGTTCCTTGAACTGCTGTTGTTTTTTTATACCCTCGATCGCAAATTGCTGCGCAATTTTTTTAAAACTCAGTCTTGTCAAATATCGAGCAAGCTCGTTTTTGCCTATCCTTTGTTTTACGCTCGTTTCACTCGCTGCTTCTCGGGCATAAAAAAACCACAACTTACGTTGTGGCTTCTTTTTTCTTTGGTTGCCCGACCTGGATTCGAACCAAGACAAACTGCACCAAAAACAGTCGTACTACCATTATACTATCAGGCAATCCTATGCCATTCTTGGAATGGACTGCAAAAATAGGGTTCGGCGTAAAATTTTCCAAATAATAATGGCTTTTCAGGCCATTATTATGAAATTGGCTTAACTTAACCCTTCAAATATTTTTAAACATAAAACCAACCTTATGGGAATTAAATTAACACTAATCACAGTTTTTATTGCTTGTATGTTTATGATGTCCTTTAGAGGGGAAAAGAAAAAGAAAGTGGTCTTTTTTGGAGATTCTATTACACAGGCTGCAGTTGAAAAAGGGGGCTATATTGACGTTTTACAGAATATGATTACAGAAAAAGGGGCAGCAGAGAAATTTGAATTAAATGGAGCTGGTGTTAGCGGTAATAAAATTTATGATTTATACCTAAGAATTGAAAAAGATGTACTTGATAAAAAACCAGATGTAGTAATTATTTGGGTGGGCGTGAACGATGTTTGGCACAAAGCCAGTTCAGGTACAGGAACCGACTTTGATAAGTTTGGTCGTTTTTATGATGCTGTGGTGAAAAAAATTCAACAAAGTGGGGCTAAAGTAATTGTGGTAACTCCTGCTGCGATTGGAGAGAAAAATGACTACTCTAATTCTCAGGATGGAGATTTAAATGCCTATAGCAGTTGGTTAAGAAAGTATGTAAAAGAAAATGGATTAGGCTTGGTAGATCTTAGAACTATTTTTCATGAATACAGTTTGGCGAACAATCCAGACAATTTAGCCAAAGGTATTTTAACTTCTGATGGGGTTCACTTAAATCCTAAAGGGAATGCATTAGTAGCAGAAGAAATGTGGAAAGCTATACAGTAAGCATTTAAAAGTAAGAATACAAAAAAGCAGCGGTTAACCGCTGCTTTTTTTATGCTGCTATCACTAAGTAGTAATTCTTTTTTCCTTTTTGTAACAGGATGTATTTTCCTTGCAATAAATGTGCCGAAGTAACATTGGTAAAGTCGGTCCCAATTTTTTCTTTGTTGATGCCTATGCCACCGCTTTGCCACATTTTACGGGCTTCTCCTTTACTAGGAAATATTTTGGTATCGGCTAGTAAGCTTACTAAGTCATAGCCTTCATTTAATTGAGCCAAAGTTACATTCACAGTAGGGACCCCTTCCATCACCTGTAATAACTGGGTTTCATTCAATGACTGCAGCACTTCGGTGGTGGCGTTGCCAAATAAAATTTCAGTGGCACGTAGCGCAAAAGCTAAATCTGCCTCACTATGAACCAGCTTGGTTAATTCTGCGGCTAAGTTTTTTTGCAATATTCTTTCTTGTGGAGCCAATTCGTGATCTGCAATTAATTGATCAATGGTTGCAAAAGGTAGGAGGGTAAAGATTTTAATCCATTTTTTTGCATCTTCATCACTTGCATTCAACCAAAATTGATAAAATTGATAGGGAGATGTTTTAGCAGCATCCAACCAAATATTTCCTTTTTCTGTTTTGCCAAATTTACCACCGTCGGTTTTAGTAATTAAAGGACAAGTAAAAGCAAAAGCTTCACCACCCATTTTGCGTCTGATTAATTCAGTGCCGGTAGTGATATTTCCCCATTGATCACTGCCGCCCATTTGTACTTTGCAATTTTTATTTTTATACAACCAATAAAAATCAAAACCTTGTACCAATTGGTAAGTGAATTCAGTAAAACTCATTCCGGTATCTCCCTCAATTCTTTTTTTAACACTGTCCTTCGCCATCATGTAATTCACTGTAATATGTTTGCCTACGTCTCTTATAAAATCTAAAAAAGTAAAGCTTTTGAACCAATCGTAATTGTTCACTATTTCAGCAGCATTGGAAAGGCCAGCGTCAAAATTTAAAAAATGAGCCAGTTGCTTTTGCACGCCTGCTAAATTAAATTGTAAAGTTTCTTCGCTTAATAAATTACGTTCTTCACTTTTTCCACTTGGATCTCCCACCATGCCTGTAGCACCACCCACTAAAGCAACTGGTTTGTGCCCTGCTCTTTGTAAGTGCATCAATAACAAAATGGGGACCAAACTTCCAATATGTAAACTATCTGAAGTTGGGTCGAAGCCAATGTAACCAGACACTTGTTCTTTTTCAAACAATTCTTCCGTTCCCGGCATTATATCTTGAATCATTCCTCTCCAGCGTAGTTCTTGTATTAAAGTCATATTCTAAATACTTTAGGCAAAAATAACTACTAAAATGCAATAATTTCGCATCATGAACCCAACAACACCCACAATTGGCGATGGAACCAGAATTTTACACTTTTTAGTAGATACCATTTTAATCGCTTTTCTTACCTATTTTATCTACGGATGGTGGAATTTTCACGTCATGTACTGGAATTATAAGCCCATTCAATTTGGAAACTTCTTTTTTGCTACCATGTGGGGGTATGTGTTTTTATTTGAGTGGATTTTTCTGCGGACCCCTGCCAAGTGGTTTACAGGAACCAAAGTGGTTTCAGAAAAAGGGGGCAGACCCAATATCTTCCAATTTTTTATAAGAGCCACCATTCGCACCAGCATTGTTTCTATGTTTGGCTTAGCCTGGAATGGGAAGCCATTACATGATACATTTTCTAAAACTAAATTAATGTATGCAATAAAAGCGGTTGCGTAATTAGCAAATTAAATCTTTCCTCAAATCATAAGTTTTAATTTGACTTGCAATGTACATTTGTAAAATTTTTTAAATGGCTAAAATTGGTATCAATATCGCAACAGGAAGTTTGCAACAGGCAGACATTATTGTAGGCATCGACTTAGGTACCACCAATAGTTTAGTAGCCATTATTCATCCAGATACAAAACTTCCCACAGCTTTAAAAGAATTTGATGGAAGTAGTATTGTGCCTAGTGTAGTTCACTTTGATGCGTTTGGAAATGTAGAAGTAGGAATGAACGCAAAACCTTATTTAGAAACAGATCCTCAAAATACTATTTTTAGTGCGAAGCGTTTGATGGGGAAAAGCCATCAAGATATTAGAACCCATCAAGATTTTTTTGCGTATAAAATTATTGATGACAATAGAGACAGCTTAGTAAAAGTGCAAGTGGGATCTACTTTTTATTCTCCGATAGATTTGTCTTCTTTTATTTTGGCAGAATTAAAAAAACGCGCCGAGCATATTTTAAAAACACCAGTTACTAAGGCAGTCATTACGGTGCCAGCTTATTTCAATGATACACAACGTCAAGCAACACGAGATGCAGGAAAACTAGCAGGGCTAGATGTTTTACGTATTATCAACGAACCTACCGCAGCCAGTTTGGCTTATGGTTTAGGAATGGATCCTACGGAAGATAAAACCATAGCTGTATATGATTTAGGCGGGGGTACTTTTGATATTTCTATTTTAAAAATTTCCAATGGTGTTTTTGAAGTACTTAGTACCAATGGAGATACTTATTTAGGTGGAGACGATTTGGACAGAGCGATAATTGAATACTGGATGAAAGAAATGGGGGTAGCTGATTTAGAGGATCATAAAATTTTAAAACAACAATTAAGACTGGCGGCTGAAAAAGCAAAAATAGTTTTATCTAATGCTGATTTTTTTGAAACAGATTTTGCTGGAGAAAAAATTTCTATCACTAAAGAAGTATTTGAAAACTTAATCGCTCCCATCCTTCAAAAAACAATGGATTGCTGCAGTTTGGCTATGAAAGATGCAGCTTTGGATATTGCAGCTATTAATACGGTGTTGATGGTGGGAGGAAGTACGCGCGTTCCTTTGGTTAAAAAAACAGTAGCTACATTTTTTAATCAAGCAGTGAATGATTCAGTGAATCCAGATGAAGTGGTGGCCTTAGGTGCTGCGGTGCAAGCCGATATTTTAGCAGGCAACAATCAAAACATGTTGTTGTTAGATATTACTCCACTTAGCTTAGGCATTGAAACCATGGGTGGTTTAATGGATGTATTGCTTCCACGTAATTCAAAAATTCCAACCAAAGCTGCCAGACAATATACCACACAAAAAGATGCACAATCTGGAATTAATATTGCTGTGTATCAAGGAGAACGAGATTTAGTAAAAGACAATCGGAAATTGGGTGCTTTTACTTTGTCTGGAATTCCCTCCATGCCAGCCGGGCTTCCCAAAGTGGAAGTAAGTTTCTTAATTAATGCGGATGGTATATTGCAAGTGAGCGCTAAGGAACTAAGAAGTGGGGTAGCACAAAGTATCGATATCAAACCTCAGTATGGATTGACCGATGAAGAGGTAGAACAAAGATTATTAGAAAGTATTACCCATGCCAAGGCCGATATTGCCACTAGAGCTTTGGTGGAAGCCAGTACAGAAGCCGAGCAAATGCTTTCTGTGACCGAGAAGTTTATGGTGAAGAATGCATCCTTATTATCTAAAGACGAAATGACCGCTACAGCCAATGCCATGCAAGCTTTGCAGTTGGCTATAACCATGGAAGATAAGAACCTGATTCAGACAAAAACCGAGGAATTGAACGACCTAACCCGTCCTTTTGCCGAAAGAGTGATGGACCAAGCCATTTCTGGGGCTTTGAAAGGAAGGGGAATTGAGGACAAAAACTTATAGTAAATTTGGTATTTTCAAAAGGAATCCTATCTTTGCCTTCCAATTTTTATTTTTTAAAACACCTGAGGAGGTATATATATTATGTTAATTATTGATTCAAAAGACTGCGAGAACATTGACAAAGCGTTAAAAAAGTACAAAAAGAAGTTTGAAAAAAGTAAGACTTTGATCAACTTGCGTTCACGTCAAGCATTTGTAAAACCATCTGTTAAACGTCGTTTCGAAGTGCTTAAAGCAGTTTACAAGCAACAAATTTTCAGCGGAAAGATAGAGGGATAGAATCCTTTTAGCTCTTATAATGATATTAAAACCCAAGCTAGCTTGGGTTTTTTGTTTTTCTTCACCTTTTATAAAATATAAAGGCTCGAAAAACACGCTAATGATTTTAAAAACCCAAGCTAGCTTGGGTTTTTTGTTTTAACAACATGCTGTATCTTTAATAGGCAATGTCTATACAAACCCGCTATATTCCACTGAATGCTTTTTTGGCCTATCTCCAATTTGAGAAGCGGTATTCCTTGCACACCATCACGGCCTATTCCAATGACCTGATTCAGTTTTTTGATTTTGTAGCAACCCAATACGAAGGCTTGCCTTATGATCAAATTACAGGAACCATGGTTCGGTCCTGGTTGGCTTCCATGAAAGAAGAAGAAATGACTGGAAAAACGTTGAATCGAAAAATATCTTCCTTAAAATCTTTTTACAAATACCAGATCCAACAAGGGGCATTAACCAAAAGCCCTATGGAAACTGTGATTAGCCCTAAGATAAGTAAACGACTTCCCAGCTTTGTAGCAGAAAACGATATGGAACAATTGTTTTTAAATTTATCTTTTGCAGAAGGGTGGAAGGGCTATACCGAAAAAATGGTCATTCAACTTTTTTATGCCACTGGCATGCGATTAAGCGAATTGATTCAATGCAAAGAAAATCAGCTAGATGCTGCTAAAAAAATTATTAAAGTATTGGGCAAGGGGAATAAAGAAAGAATTTTACCATTGAGTCCTGAATTGGCTTTGGAGTTAAAAAAATACATCACAGAAAAACCAGCGGAAACAAAAGGCAGCCCCTACTTATTTGTGACAGAAAAAGGAAAAGCGCTACAAGCTAAGGCGGTGTATACTTTTGTGAAATATTATTTGTCACAGGTAACCACTTTGCAAAAGAAAAGTCCACATGTTTTAAGACATAGTTTTGCTACACATTTAATGAACAACGGCGCCGATTTAAATGCAGTCAAGGAATTGCTGGGCCACAGTAGTTTAGCAGCCACACAGGTATACACGCACAATACCATTGAAAAATTAAAAGAAGTTTTTTCAAAAGCGCATCCAAAAGCGTAACAAAACTCAGTCAAACAACTTGCTAAATATGACGAGTATCATAGCTTGTCATAAAGTTTTCTTAAAACATTTTTATTCTTGTAGCACTTTCAAATTTGTCGTAACTTACTAGGGTAGGTGACATCGAAGCAAACATCTATTTAGTGCTTATTTTTTTTATCCTTTAAATTTTATCTTATGAACATCAGCATTCAGACTGTGCATTTTGATGCAGACCAAAAATTGTTAGATTTTGTTCAAAAAAAGCTTGACAAGCTAACCACCTTTCACGATCGAATCACCAAAGTGGAAGTGTATTTAAAATTAGAAAGTCTGGCACATACCATAAAGGAAAAAGTGGTAGAAATTAAAATCCATATACCTAAACAAGATTGTTTTGTAAAAGCGAGTTCAAAAACTTTTCAAACCTCCTTTGATCGGGCATTCGATTCCATCACCAATCAACTTAAAAAGAAAAAAGAGCGCATTGCAGCATAAATTTTATTGGATGAATACTTGGTGCCCATTGTTTCAAAACGACTTGACAATGGGCATTTTTTATTGCTCGATTTCAAGCTTTTAACCCATTAGGGGCATGAATTGGATCTTATTTTGATTTTTAGCTTGTTTTTGAGATAAAATAGTGCTCTAAAATTTTGATAAATAAAGATTTCCATTACCTTTGCCATCCCAAAATTTGGGATAGTTCTTTCATGTCTTGCCGGAATAGCTCAGTTGGTAGAGCAGCTGATTTGTAATCAGCAGGTCGCGGGTTCGAGTCCC
>CANCSS010000033.1 GCA_947380905.1 Chitinophagaceae bacterium
ATTAGGCTATCAACTTGGAAATTTAGGAGAAAATTTTAAAAAGTCCTACCTAATGGTCCAACCTATCCTAAATAAAAAATCCCTATTATATTGATTAACAATATAATAGGGACTAATAGTTGCTGTAGGGGGAGGGATCGAACCTCCAAAAGGCAGTTAGCTATAACACAAAGTTCAGTGGTCGACCCTGGTCACCTATTGCTAGATGGCTCTATGTTACGTTTATCCCGTTATCCTCACCCCCGAGACAAGGGGGCATGTCTGCCAAGATTTCATCACCCCACAGTATATAAGAACGCATCATTTGAGTGTTGAATCATTCATTTGATAGCGTAAAACTAAGGTAATGGGGTATACGTTGCAAATATTTTAACTAAATTCTTTAAAATATAGAAAA
Source organism: Chitinophagaceae bacterium (assembly GCA_947380905.1). Classification (GTDB taxonomy): domain Bacteria; phylum Bacteroidota; class Bacteroidia; order Chitinophagales; family Chitinophagaceae; genus Sediminibacterium. The sequence continues at coordinate 398 of CANCSS010000033.1, forward strand.
ATATTAATAAATTGCCTTATTATTTAATAACATACAAATATGGAGCCTAAAATCAACCCCAAATTAAACATCGACAAAAGCCTTGACAAGCTTGATTTGCAAATTATTCAAGCCATGATGCAGGACGCAGAAGTGTCCTATGCCGATTTAGGCAAGCAGTTTTTTGTTTCGGGCGGTACCATTCATGTGCGGATCAAAAAGTTAGAAGAACTAGGTATTGTCCAAGGCAAAAGATTGGCCGTGGATTTAAAAGTATTGGGCTACGATATCATTGCCTTTATTGGTATTTATTTAGAAAAGAGCTCGATGTATGATGCGGTTGCCCTGGCCTTAAAAAATATTCCTCAAGTGGTGCGTGTAAATTATACCACTGGCAATTACAGCATGTTTGTGGAAATAGTTTGCAAAGACATTCAACAACTTCGTTTCGTGTTGCACGATGAACTACAAAAAATCAAAGGCATTGAACGTACCGAAACTTTGATTTCTTTGGAAGAAAGTTTTTCGCGCAATGTGAAGATTGTTTAAAATATCATTTGTAAATTACATCAAACCGTTACTTATGAAAACTTGTAGTAAGCAAGATGGCAGAAGGGGCTTTTTAAAAAAATCTGCCTCTATTGCTGCCTTTTATTTTACACCTGCCAGCTTGGTAAAGACTTTTGCCATAGACGCAGTAGTTCCTTTACCTATTGCGAAGGAAAAATTAGCGATTACCATTAATGGTAAATTAATGAATCTTGAAATTGATGCAAGAACCACTTTGTTGAATTTATTAAGAGAGGATTTGGCGTATACGGGTACTAAAAAAGGTTGTGAAATGGGTCAGTGTGGAGCTTGTACCATTCACATCAATGGAAAGAGAACCAAGTCCTGTATGCAATTGGCTTTGAGCAATCAAAATAATAAAATAACCACCATCGAAGGATTAAGTGATGGAGTGAACTTGCATCCCATGCAAGCAGCCTTTTTAAAAAATGATGCTTTCCAATGTGGCTATTGTACTTCTGGCCAAATCATGTCTGCGGTGGCTTGTGTAAGAGAAGGCAACGCAAAAACCAGAAAAAGTATTCAAACTTATATGGATACCAATATTTGTAGATGCGGGGCCTATCAAAACATTGTTGATGCCATAGAAGAAGTGGCTACATCAGGTGCTAAAATTTAATTCCTTTAATTCAATCTTATGAACTCAAATAATTACCATACAATATTAATAGAGGATGAACGCGTAGACGGAGCTGACAAAGTAACGGGGAAAGCAAAGTACACTGCAGAACATAGCTTGCCAGATATGGCTTATGCCGTTTTTGTAACCAGTAGTATTGCTAAAGGAACCATTAAAAACTTTGATACTACTAAAGCTTTAGCCATGCCCGGTGTGTTGGATATTATTTATTATGCCAACTGCCCTGCTGTCCCTGGTTATATTAGCAATGCTGCGGAGCGACCAAAAAATGTTTTTGAGTGGAGAGGGTATAAGGTTTTGTATGACAATAAAGTGCGTTTTTTTGGTCAACCTATTGCGCTTGTTGTTGCAGATACTTTTGAAAATGCGAATGCTGCCATTAGATTTGTAAAAGCAGAATATGAAGTGGAGAAATTTGAAACCAATTTTGACAAAGCAAGATTAGACCCTGCTAATTTAAAAGCACCGGTAAATTATAAAAGAGGGACAGAGAAAAAATTTAAAGAAGCAGCTGCCTTTGTGGAAGCCGAATACAATATTCCTATTGAAGTACATAATGCGATGGAACTGTTTGCTACCATCGCTCATTGGGAAGGAGAGGATAAGATTACGCTGTATGATAAAACACAGGGACCGAAGAGTACGCAATCTACTGTGGCAAAAACTTTTGGTTTGCCCGATAAAAATGTAAGGGTGATTGCAGAAAATGTGGGCGGTGGATTTGGAAGTGGTTTGAGAAGTTGGCAGCATGTAGCTGCTGCTTGTATTGCGGCAAAAAAATTAAATCGTCCTATTAAATTAGTACTTACACGTCCACAAATGTTTACACTGGTAGGGTATCGTCCGCAGAGTTGGCAAAAAATTGGCATAGGGGCTGATGCAGCTGGAAATTTTATAGGCATTTCACATGAAGCCATCAGTAATACTTCGAGGTATGAAGATTTTAGAGAAGGTATTGTAGAGGCTTCTAAATTTTTATATGCCAGCGAAAATGTAGATACCAAGTATCAATTACTTCCTCTTGATTTAAGTACGCCTATTTGGATGAGAGGTCCTGGAGAAGCAACTGGTTGTTTTGCATTAGAGTCGGCCATTGATGAGCTTTCTTATAAATTAAAAATGGATCCGATTCAATTAAGAATTAAAAATTTCACCAGCGTCAATCCTGAAAATAAATTACCGTTCTCTGATATTAATATTAAAGATTGCTATGCTTATGGCATGGAAAAAATTGGTTGGAAAAATCGTTCAGCAATTCCAGGGACTGTAAAAGAAAATGGTTGGCTTATTGGGTATGGGATGTCGGTGGGGGTGTTTGGTGCAGGTAAGGGAGTAGCATCCGTTAGAATTGTATTAAGCAATGATGGTAAATTATTATTAGAATGTGCCGTGAGTGATATGGGTCCAGGTACCACTACTAGTATGACTAAAATTGCTGCTGAGGCCATGCAAATGCCTATCCAAAAAATTAAATTTAAACTTGGCGATTCTGATTTACCTCCGGGCCCTTCTCAAGGCGGCTCCGGTACTACTTCTACCGTCGGTTCTGCTGTGGATTTGGCTTGTAAAACAGTACAACAAAAATTAAAAGAATTGGCCATTCAATATGCACCTCCATTTGCTAAAACTTCTGCAGATGCTTTAGAAGTTAAAAATGAAATGGTGGTGTTGAAGACAGATGCAGCTATTAAAATTGATTTGATGGCACTGTTTAAATTAGCCAACCAAGAAAAAATTGATTTAACCATTACTTCTAATGGTAAAAATGCCGAGCAGCTTAAATATACAAGCAATTCCTTTTCGTCTCATTTTGTAAAATTGGCCGTCAATCAAAAAGACGGAACCATCAAAGTTTTAAATGTAGTCACTACGGGAGATGCGGGTAAAATTATTAGTCCTAAAACTGCAAGAAGTCAAATGTTAGGTGGTGTGGTGGGCGGCATTGGAATGGCACTTACAGAAAAAATAGACATTGATCATGCAAGTGGTCAAATTATCAACGCAAGTTTTGGTGCTTACCATGTTCCTTTGCATTCTCAAATTCCTCCTACAGATGTTTGGTTTGTAAATAAACCCGACATTCATATGAATGAAATTGGAGCAAAAGGCATTGGTGAAATTGCCTTAATTGGTTTTGCAGCAGCAGTGGCCAATGCAGTGTACAACGCAACTGGCAAAAGAGTAAGAGATTTACCTATTACACCTGAAAAATTAGGCTATAAAACTGCCAAGGCTTAGTTCGTAATTTTTAATGACTATAATTTATAGCCATCATCTGCTACCAACTGCGCACAAATTCTTCTGCGGGCTTCTTTGCTATTGAAGGCGTCTACTTTGGTGAATCTTTTTAATCCAATATTCATCATACGCAATTCATCTCCGTCTGCAAATCCATTGATTGCATCTTTACCTGCTTTATTAATGGCGTCGGCTGCATCATAAATATAGGTATGTACAATATCTGCTTGCACGCTCACGGCTGCTTCTCCTTTCATAGCAGTAAGTTTTTCCAATCTTAACAAAGCCGACTCGGCATGATAAGTAATGATTGACATATCCGCGATGTTCATTAATATTTCTTGTTCTTTATTTAAAGTCATCATTAATTTTTGCACTGCAGCACCTGCAACCATTAAAATACATTTCTTAAAATTGGCAATGGCTTGTTTTTCTTTGGCAAATGGAGTGTCTTCACCACTTCCAAAATCGGGGATGCTCATTAATTCCTTTTGTACATTCATGGCGGGCCCCATTAAATCTAACTTGCCTTTCATGGCACGTTTCAACACCATGTCCACGGTTAACAATCTATTGATTTCATTGGTGCCTTCGTAAATTCTGTTGATACGACTATCGCGATACGCTTTTGAAATTGCATACTCATCACTGTAACCATTGCCTCCATGTATTTGTACGCCTTCATCTACTACAAAATCCAATACCTCACTTCCAAATACTTTTAAGATGGCACACTCAATGGCATATTCTTCGGCGGCGCCTAATAAAGATTCAGACAAGGATTTACCTGCAGCCAATAAAATTTGTTCTTGCTCATCTATATTATAAGACACGCGGTACAAAGCGCTTTCACCTACCCACATACGAATGGCCATTTCGGCTAATTTATGTCGGATGGCTCCAAATTTTACAATAGGTAATTTAAACTGTTCTCTTGTTTTTGCATATTGCACCGATTCGCTCAAAGCCCTTCTAGCACCGCCAATGGTGGCTGATCCTAATTTTAATCGACCAATGTTCAAAATATTAAAGGCGATGATATGTCCTTTGCCAATTTCCCCTAATATATTTTCCACGGGTACTTTGCAATCTTGAAAATACAATTGCACGGTAGATGATCCCTTGATACCCATCTTATGCTCCTCTGGTCCTTGCGTAAATCCTTCGGTACCTCTTTCTATAATGAACGCAGTAAATTGTTCTCCATCTATTTTTGCAAAAACGGTATACACATCGGCAAAACCACCGTTGGTGATCCAGCATTTTTGTCCATTGATAATATAATGTTTTCCATCGGCAGCTAATTTTGCAGTCGTTTTTGCACTCAATGCATCTGATCCGCTATTGGGTTCGGTTAATCCATAGGAACCTTTGTATTCACCTGTAGCTAATTTGGTAACATATTTTTGTTTTTGCGCTTCTGTTCCAAAATATAAAATGGGTAAAGTACCTATTCCTGAATGTGCTGCATTGGCAACTGAAAAAGAATAACCTGCTCCTAAATATTCTGCTACAATCACAGAAGTTACAAAATCTTTTCCTGATCCACCATAGGCTTCTGGTACCGTGATGCCTAATAAGCCCTGTGCGCCTGCTTTTGCTAATAGAGTAGGCATCAGTCCTGGCTCTAGTTTGTCAATTCTATCTGCAACAGGCAATACTTCTGTGTCTACAAATTGAGTACACATATCTCGCACCATGATTTGCTCTTCATTAAATTGCTCGGGGATGAAAATATCGTTGGCAATTACTTCTTTGATGATCCACTCGCCGCCTTTGATAACTGTTTTGGTAGTTTCCATAAAAAATTATTTAAAATTTCAATATATTTTTTTATTCCGTTTTTATTAGATCAAATCTTTACTAGTCAAATTATCATACACACGTTGAAACACATTTTTCACTATTTCAATTTCTTCTTTGTTGATATCTAACAAAGCTTCATTCATAGTTTGATTGGCCAATTCGTAAGTAATTTGTTGCAATGGTTTTGCGATGTCTGTTAAGTACACTAAATTAATACGTCGATCTTCTTTGCTCGCTACACGAACCACTAGTTCTTGTTTTTCTAAATTATCTATGAGCCGGGTGGTACTTGCTTTGTCTCTAAAAGTTCTGTTGCCTAATTCTAATTGACTCAGTCCATCTTCTTTCCATAGATGATACAAAACGGACCATTGCTCAATGGTAATATCCAGTCCTGCGTTTCTAAAATTCTTTTGTAATCGTCGGGCAACGGCCGTGGTGGCCATGCCATTAATGACGCTGTATAGTTCTCCTCTTTTGAATTGGTTGTTTGACATATAGTTAGTTATGCAACTAATATAAAAGTACAACCAATTTTGTTGATTTAAGCAATTATTAGGCTTTTTTTGAGGTTTTTCTTACAATTTGAACCGTTTTCGAAGAAAATAAGGGCTTTTTGCTCAAAATTGGAATGGGCTAAAAAGGCATAAAATAGCCTGTTTTAGGCTTTTTTGTTAGGTATACTATTCCATTTTTATTCTAAAGACCTGTCTAAATGGACATATCCTCCGTCTACATGCAAGAGTTGACCGGTAGTATGACTTGACTTTTCTGACAATAAAAAGACAACGGTATTGGCAATTTCTTCCTTGGTGGTAAAACGCTTGCCTAATGGAATTTTATCTTGAATCGATTTTAATTTTTCTGCTGGATTGGGCAGCGTTTTTATCCATCTCTCATAAAGCGGCGTATAACATTCTGATACAATCACTGAGTTTACACGAATGCCATATTTTAATAATTCTACCGCCCATTCTCTGGTCAATGAATTGCGTCCTCCATTGGCGGCTGCATAAGCCGAAGTGCCTCCTTGTCCTGTTTCGGCTGTCTTAGAACTGATGTTTACAATATTGCCTTTGGATTTTATTAAATAGGGGAGCGCATGATGTGCCAATAAATAATAGTGCACTAGATTTTTATGCAGGCTTTTCATAAACAATTCATAGTTGCCTTTTTCTAAACCAATGCTATCGTTTTCTCCCGCATTATTGACCAAGCCATCGATACAACCGTGTTTATCAATGATTTGTTTGATGGCATTTTCACATGCTGCTGGATCATTTAGTTCTGCTACCACTTGATCGGCTTGAAACCCTTGTTGCTGAATGGCTTTCACCAATGCTATATTGTGTGCTTCGCTTCTGCCTATAATAATAGGAATAGCACCTTCTGCTGCGAGTATATTGGTGATGCCTTCCCCAATGCCTCTTGCTCCGCCCGATACGATGATTATTTTTCCCTGAAGTTGTAAGTCCATAATTAAAGTTTATAAAATTTTATTGCATTTCCAGCAAAAATAGCTTCTTGCTCTGCACTACTAAAAGTATTGAAATAATTTTGTACCCCTTTTAACCATTTTGAATAGGAGGTTGCCACCAAACATACCGGCCAATCGCTTCCAAACATAATTCGCTCTGTTCCAAATGCCTCCACTACCGTATCTAAATAGGGCTGTAAACCAGCCATGCTCCAGCTTTCCCAATTGGCTTCCGTAGCCATGCCACTTATTTTACAATGCACATTTGGATATTTGGCTATAGCAGTTATTTCTTTTTTCCAATCTTCGATCTCGCCATTTTTGATATTCGGTTTGGCTACATGATCTATGACAATGGGTAATTCATTTAGTTGTTTAATTAATTCATTGGCTTCTTTTAATTGATGCGCATAAATTAATAAATCATAGGTATAATGATGTGCTGGAAGTTTTTGTAAGCCTTGAATGAATTTTGGTTGCATCATGAATCCTGCAGCTTCTCCCTGAACAATATGTCTAAATCCTTTAAGTGCTTGCGCATCTCTATAATATTCTAAGGTTTGTTCAAGATCAGACGCAGATAAATCCACCCAGCCAACGATTCCTTTTATAAATGAATGTTGTTTAGCAAGCGCTAGTAAAAATTCCGTTTCCTCTTTTGTTTGATCAACTTGTACGCTTATACATCCTGCTACTTGATTTTCTTTTAATAGGATTGCTAATTGTTCGGGTAAAAAATCTTTTTGAATGGCCTGCATGTCTTCATTGATCCAATCATGTCTTTTTGGATCGTAGTTCCAAAAGTGTTGATGTGTGTCAATAATTTTCATACTTACTAATTGCTTAAGGTTGGTATGCTACCACGGTTTGTTTACTAGTGCCTAAACCATCAATACCTAATTCAACTACATCGCCTGGTTTTAAATAAATATTGGGACTAAAGCCTAATCCAACACCAGCTGGGGTTCCGGTACTTATGACATCTCCAGGTAGTAAGGTCATAAAATGACTGCAGTAAGAAATAAGTTGTGGAATATTAAATATTAAGTCATCGGTATTGCTATCCTGCATCATCTTTCCATTTAAATTTAACCACAATCTTAATTGATGTGGATTCGCAATTTCATCTTTGGTTACCATCCATGGGCCCAGTGGTGCAAAGCTATCACAGCCTTTGCCTTTGTCCCAGGTACCACCACGTTCTAACTGAAAAGCTCTTTCGCTTACATCATTGTGCAATACATAACCTGCTACATAATCCATCGCAGCAGCTTCACTTACATAACTTGCTTTTTTACCTATTACTACGGCCAACTCTACTTCCCAATCTGTTTTTTCTGAATTTTTCGGGATGATGATATGGTCAAATGGTCCTGTTAAGGAGGTGGTTGATTTCATAAATAAAATAGGCTCTGTTGGAATGGCGGCGCCTGTTTCTTTTGCGTGCTTGGCATAATTTAATCCAATACATAAAATTTTAGAGGGCCTTGCTATTGCAGATCCAATTCTTTCCTTGCTATCAATAGGAGACAATTTTTCTTTGGCCATTACTTGTGCTAGTTTTTCTAGTCCTTGATGCGTGAAAAAACTTTCATCATAATCTTTTATAAAAGCACTTACATCAAAGTTGGTTCCGTCTCTATGCACGCCTGGTTTTTCTTGTCCCTCTTTTCCAAATCTCATTAATTTCATGGTATATTTTATTTAGTTGCTTAACTGTTTAAAGTAGTAAACCCTCCATCAATCGCATAATCACAGCCTGTAATGAATCCCGCTTCATCACTGCATAAATACAAAACCTGTTGGGCAATTTCTGTGGGGTTACCCATTCTTCCAATGGGTTGTGTTTTTGATAATTTTTCAAACATGGCTGCTTCTTGTCCTGGATAATTCTTTTTCAAAAATCCATCAACAAAAGGAGTATGCACCCTGCCTGGCGAAATACTATTGCATCTTATCCCATCTTTGATAAAATCTTTTGCTACACTTAATGTCATTGCATGTACGGCACCCTTAGTCATACTGTAGGCAAAACGATCGGAGACTCCCACTTTGGCTGCAACAGAACTAATGTTTACTATGGCACCTCCTCCACTTTTTTGCATGATGGGAATACCCGCAAACAAACTATTGTAAACACCTTTCACATTGACTTGAAATATTTTTTCAAAATCTTGCTCATGGGTACTGATGGCATTGCCGATATGAGAAATGCCTGCGCAGTTGACCAGGATATGAATGTTTCCAATTGCTTCATGTGTTTTTTTCATGGTAGCTTGATCGGTCACATCAATGGCTAAGGCTTTTGCTTGGCCTCCATTTTTTTCAATCTGTGCTGCTGTTGCATCGGCTTGCTCTTTATTTAAATCCAACACATATACTTTAGCGCCTTGTTGTGCCAATACGATACAAACTTCTTTTCCTATGCCACTTCCGCCGCCGGTTACTACTGCTGTTTTATGATGAAGTAAAAACATATTGTTTCATTTTTATTTTATAAAGTGATACCTCTTTCCACCTAAAATTAAATAGTCCTGCTGTATTATAACACTTCTATTGGTACGCATCATTTAATGATGATTGAATGGGTATACAATTTAAATAAAACAATCAAAAAATCCTATTTCTTCCTTATAAAAGCGGTTAACTTTGTGGCATGCACACCCTTTTAGATTGGATCGTAGCCATTTTAACCATTTTGTATGCTGTTTTATTAATGGCTTATCGTTATTGGTTTGGGCGTTTGCATTATTTTAAAAAAGATTCGAATCTTATTAAAGAGATCCCTATTCAACCAACTTATTTTTCTGTGGTGATTCCAGCTCGCAACGAAGCAGCCAACATAAAAAATTGCGTTGACTCTATTTTAGCACAAAATTACCCCACTGATTTTTTTGAAATTATAGTCATTGATGATTTTTCTGAAGATGATACTGCTTTGATTGTAAAAAATTTGCAGGAGCAAGATGCCCATGTACATTTATTAAGTTTGGCTGATTATTTTAAACCCGATGAAATAAGCTCTTTTAAAAAGAAGGCCATTGAAAAAGCAGTGATGCAGGCCAAAGGAAATTGGATAGTGACTACGGATGCAGATTGTATTGCACCAGCTAATTGGTTGCTTTTGTTTCATCAATACATCGAAAAACATCAGCCTGTTTTTGTTGCAGCACCTGTTATGTTTATCAAAGAAACCGGAGTGCTGAATCAATTTCAATTGCTTGACTTTTTAGCCTTGCAAGGGATCACGGCTGCTGCAGTGGGCGCTGGTAAACACTCTATGAGCAATGGCGCCAATTTGGCTTTTGAAAAATCTGCTTTTATTGCCGTAGGCGGGTATCAGGGAGTGGATCATATTGCCAGTGGAGATGATATGTTTTTAATGCATAAAATGAAAATGACTTTATCGAATCGTATTGGATATTTATTTCATCCGGATGCAATTGTATTAACGAAAGCCATGCAGGATTGGAAAAGTTTTCTCATGCAAAGAATTAGATGGTCTAGCAAAGCGCGTTTTTATGATGACCGTTCCATTTTTTGGGTCTTGCTTTTAGTGTACCTTTTTAATTTAAGTTTTTTAGCCATGCTTTTTATGGGACATTTTGGAAGCTTACTGATAGCCTTGGCTTTCAAAACTTTTTTTGAAGTATTTTTTTTAGATCCAGTGGCTAAGTTTTACCATTTGCATTCCCAATTACGCTACTTTGTTTTATACCAACCCCTACATATTGCCTATACGATTTTGGCCGGCTTTTTTGGGCAAGTAAAAACCTATACTTGGAAGGGTAGAAGGGTAAAATAAGGGTCTGTGGAAGTATTTCCCCTAAAAAAAGGGTTTTAACTTGTAATTTGGCTGCATTTTACTGCGGATTTCGACACATAATTTGCAGTTTTATAGCGCTAAATTGACCTTCTTTATGTAATTTTGCCTACTTAAAAATAGAATTAACTATGTCTACTGAAACAATAGAAAGCACCGTTGCTGCCTTAACAGCCAAAGATTTTGCAACAGATCAAGAAGTGCGTTGGTGCCCAGGTTGTGGAGATTATTCCATCTTAGCCTCTGTACAAAGAGTAATGCCTACCATTGGCGTGCCTAAAGAAAACATTGTAATCATTAGTGGTATTGGTTGTAGCAGTCGTTTCCCTTATTATATGAATACTTATGGTATGCACTCTATCCATGGTCGTGCAACAGCTATTGCGAGTGGTTTAAAAGCCAGCCGTCCTGAATTAAGTGTGTGGATTGTTGCAGGTGATGGAGATTCAATGAGTATTGGTGGTAACCATACCATTCATATGTTGAGAAGAAATTTAAACGTTAATTTTTTAGTGTTCAATAACCAAATTTATGGTTTAACAAAAGGTCAATATTCTCCTACCTCTGAAGTAAATAAAGTTACTAAGAGTTCGCCTCAAGGTAGTATCGATCATCCATTCAATCCTGCAGCATTGGCTTTAGGTGCAGATGCAAGTTTTGTTGGACGTACTATGGATCGTGATCCTAAGCACATGCAAACCATGATTGCCCGTGCCGAAAAACATCAAGGCACTTCTTTCTTAGAAATTTATCAGAACTGTAATATATTCAATGATGGTGCTTTTGAAATTTTTACGGAAAAAGCAACCAAGCAAGTACATGGATTATATGTTGAGCAAGGAAAGCCTTTAACCTTTGGTGCCAATGGTGAAATGGGTATTCGTTTTGATGGCATGCGTCCAGAAGTGGTAGAGATTGGAACAAAATACAGTGCAGATGATATGTGGATTCATGATGAAAAAGATTTTTACAAGGCTCAAATATTAACGCGCTTATTTGACAACCCTTCTGAAGTGGGTGCAGTATTTCCAAGACCATTTGGTGTTTTTTATACCAATGATCGCCCTTGTTACGAAGAAATGATGTCTTTGCAAATTCAAGAAGCTTTGGCCAAAGGAGCAGGGGATTTGGATAAACTAATTCGTGGCAAAGAAACTTGGGAGATTAAATAGCATTATAGGTCTATGTAATTTCTTTTAAGCGCTGTCATCACCATGGCAGTGCGTTGACTTACTTTTAATTTTTTAAACACTCGATCTCGATAGCCGTAAATGGTATGTATGCTTTTGTGCAATGTTTTAGCAATTTCATCGTAATTCATATCCTTGCTGCACTGTTGTATGAAAATGATTTCATTTTTGGTAAGTGGGGATCGATTGTAATTAAATTCCTTGATATTTATTTCTCCCAATACATTGCTGGTAATAAGTTTTGATTTATCTGCGGACAAATTAAACCTGGTTCTATTGTGCACCGTATATTTTAAATCAATCAATGGTTCATCGGTAAAAAATATTCCATGCAAGCCATTTTTCATTAAAAAACAAATGGACTTTATAAATTTTGAATCAGACTTTAACAGGATAAAGGGATGCGTGCTTTTTGATTTAATAGTTTTAATCACGATTTGTAGCTCCAGGTAATTGTAACTGTCTGATAAAATACATAAATCAGGAATCCATGAAACCGTTTTTATAAACTGGCAAAAATCTTGCACAGAGCCAGTGCTGTATTGAACTTTACAGTCTTCTTGTTTTTCAATAGCCAATTGAAATGCATGACGCGTAATTATTTTTTCTTCCAGATAAAGGATCTTAAACATGGCATTCTATTTCTACAAATTAAACCTAAACTTATTGGAATAAAAATAGGTAAATTTGTATCCTACACTATATGCTCATTAGAATACACCCCGACAATCCGCAAGCTAGACAACTTACTATGGTAAAAGAATGTTTAGAAGATGGAGGCATTATTGCTTACCCCACGGATACTATTTATGGACTTGGCTGTTCCATTTTACACCACGAAGCTGTGGAGAAAATTTGCGCTATCAAAAAAGTAAATCCAGAAAAAGCACAACTAAGTTTTATTTGCGCCGATTTAAGTGATTTGAGTACCTATGCTAAAAGTATAGACAATGCTTTATATAGAATTTTAAAAAAAACCTTGCCCGGGCCCTTCACTTTTATTTTACCAGCCAGTAAACAAGTACCTAAAATTTTACAATCCAAGAAAAAAACCATTGGCTTGCGTATCCCCAATAATAATATTGCCCTTTCAATTATTAAAACCTTAGGACATCCCATTTTATCTGCTTCTTTTCCAGGAGAAAATGTAGAAGACTATACCGATCCTGAAATTATTTACGAACACTGGAGCAATCAAATTGACATGGTGGTAGATGGGGGCATTGGTGGCATCATTCCTTCTACCGTGATTGATTGTACCTCCGATGAGTATGTGTTACTGCGTCAAGGTTTGGGCGTATGGGATTTTTAAAGAGGCATCCCAATTCATCATTTATGGCTAGTGCTCAAGTTCATTGTTTACAACAGCGCTCATTGAGGAGGTAAAATTTTAAAACTTTTTCGATGTTCAAAACATAAGCCATATCGAGCGATGGCCGCACGATGCACTGCAGTACCGTATCCTTTATTTTTATCCCAACCATACTGAGGGTATTGTTCATGTAATTGTTGCATCCAATGATCTCTTGCGGTTTTAGCGAGGATACTGGCAGCGGCTATATGGGCATATTTTCCATCGCCCTTGATGATGGTTTGATACGGTATTTTTTTATAAGCATAAAAACGATTGCCGTCTATTGCAATAAATTTTGCTTTTGGTTTTAATTGATCCAAAGACAAGTGCATGCATTTGATGGCCGCCTTCAAAATATTAGATGCGTCTATTTCAGCAGCCGATTGTTGTGCAACGGCCCAAGCAATGGACTCTTGTTTTATAATGGGTACCAATTGATCCCTTTGTTTTTCGGTGAGTTGCTTGCTATCATTGAGCAGTGGGTGATGAAATTTTTTGGGAAGTATTACTGCGGCCGCAAAAACGGGTCCTGCATAACAGCCACGACCGGCTTCATCGCAGCCCGCTTCCAATAGTTCTGATTGATAATAATTTAATAACAATGGCACTTTATATCTTCTTTTACTATTGATTAATAGTAGCATGTAAAATTCATGTTTCTTTTTAACAAACCAAAATGAATCTACAACCCTTGTTGAATTACTTATTACCTTTGTATTCTAAAAGCAAGGCATGGAATTGAATGATCGTACATCAAATAAAGTAGCCAATTGGCTATTGTTAGGCGTGATCATGACAGTGATTCAGATTGCCTTGGGGGGTATTACGCGCTTAACTGGCAGCGGCCTTTCTATTACGGAATGGGAGGTGGTGACGGGGGCATTGCCTCCTTTGAATGAAGCGGCTTGGCAGACCTTATTTGTTAAGTACAAAACAACACCTCAATTTCAACTCCTTAATTTTGATTTTACCCTTTCAAATTTCAAATTCATCTTTTTTTGGGAATGGTTTCACCGTTTATGGGCCCGAAGTATTGGCTTAGTGTTTGCGATTGGGTTTATTTATTTTTTAGTGAAAAAATATTTTCAGCCCAATATGATCAAGCCTCTATTGATCTTATTTTTGTTAGGAGCATTGCAAGGAGCCATTGGCTGGATCATGGTGGCCAGTGGTTTAGAGGGGGATGCTGTATATGTAAAGCCTACTCGTTTAGCACTTCATTTTATTTTTGCTTTAGGCTTGTTGGCTTATACGTATTGGTTTGCCTTATCACTTACCGTGCATCCCATTCGTAGAAATAGTGGTAACCAAGATGCAAGTAATAAAATAAGAACCATTCGAAATTTTGCTTGGGTGATTTTACTTCTTGTATTTTTTCAATTCATCTATGGTGCTTTAATGGCAGGACATAAGGCAGCCAATGTGGCCAGTACTTGGCCCACTATCAATGGACAATGGATTCCTGTGGGATTGCTTGGGAAGGATGGTTTTTTCCTCAATGCAGTCAATAATACCATTTGGATTCATTTTATTCATAGGGGCTTGGCCTATTTGCTTGCTTTTTTAATAGTGCTTTGGACCAGCCGGCTTTTAAAATTACAAGGGAATAATTTTTGGGTGCGTGCACGCATTCTGCCTATCATCGTAGTTTTTATACAAGTGATTTTAGGTATTTTTACAGTATTAGCGAGCGCAAATATTGTTGCGGGTGTTTGGGGTGGGTTTGAATGGTTGGCACAATTGCATCAATTAGTAGGGATGCTTTTATTGTTGTCTGTTATTAATATTTTGTACGCTACTAAATAATAAAAAAAATATGCAAAAGGATATTGCTTCTATACGCCGTGATTATCAGATGGCTTCTTTGGAGGAAGGAGCAACTTCGGCGCATCCAATGGATCAATTTTCTCATTGGTGGGAAGATGCCATTGCAAGTAATATTGATGAAGTAAATGCTTTTGTGCTTTCTACGATCGATGACAACAGCGCTCCTGCGTCGCGCGTACTTTTATTAAAAGGATATACCCCAGAAGGCTTTGTATTTTTTACGAACTACGACAGCAATAAAGGGAAAGAGATGGCGGTGCATCCCGTAGTGGCCATGAACTTTTTTTGGAAAGAATTGGAACGACAAGTGCGCATTACGGGGGTAGTAAAAAAAGTGAGTGCCGAAGAAAGCGCTGACTATTTTCACTCACGACCCTTGGGAAGTCAAGTAGGGGCTTGGTCTTCACCACAAAGTCAAATTATTCCTAATAGAGCATACTTAGAAAAAATAGTGGCAGAAAACACTGAAAAATACAAAGAAGGCAATGTGCCTTTGCCGCCACATTGGGGTGGGTATATTGTTCATCCTTTTAAAATGGAATTCTGGCAAGGCCGTAGTTCGCGCTTGCACGATCGTATACAATACAGTTTTGAAAAAGATAATTGGGTTAAAGTAAGATTGGCGCCTTAGAGCAATCCAAGAAAAATTTATTTCAATTATCCTTTACGTCCTAATACTTTCTTTGCAGCTTCTACAATATTCGGTGTATCTAGACCATACTTAGCAAGCAATTGATTCGGTGTGCCACTTTCGCCAAAAGTATCTTGGGTACCAATGTATTCAATAGGAATAGGACAATGCGTTGCTGCTACTTGTGCAATGCAATCTCCCATGCCACCAATAATATTATGTTCTTCGCAAGTGACTGCGCATCCTGTTTTTTTAATACTGTCTACAATGGCAGCTACATCCAATGGCTTTATGGTATGTATATTTATTACTTCAACACTTACACCGGTGGCTTCTAAAATTTTTCCGGCTTCTATGGCCTTCCATACTAGGTGGCCACATGCAAATAAAGTAATGTCTTTACCATCACTTAATTTTTGTGCTTTACCAATTACAAAATCAGCTCCATCTTCTTTCGTAAAATTAGGCCACTTGGGTCTTCCAAAACGTAAGTAAACTGGGCCATGGTGTTTGGCAATGGCTTTGGTGGCGGCTTTGGTTTGGTTAAAATCGCAAGGCACCACAACAGTCATGCCTGGTAACATTTTCATGAGTCCAATGTCTTCTAATATTTGATGTGTAGCTCCATCTTCACCCAAGGTCAATCCTGCATGCGATGCACATATTTTTACATTCTTATCGGAATAGGCCACACTTTGTCTGATTTGATCGTATACTCTTCCTGTACTAAAATTGGCAAAGGTAGTGGTGTAAGGAATTTTTCCACCAATGGTTAAACCCGCTGCCATGCTTATCATATTGGCTTCAGCAATACCCACTTCTATAAAACGATCTGGAAATTCTTTAATGAAAGGGCCTAATTTAAAGGAACCAGCTAAGTCAGCGGTTAATACAATTACTTCACTATTTTCTTTGGCCAACTCATGAATGCCTTCGCCAAAACCAGCTCTGGTTTCTTTTTCATTAAGGGCTACAATGTCTTTTACGTTCATATCTTTTTGATTTACTGCTGTCCAGTTAATTTAATTTTCGAAGGTAGAATAAAAGTACGGTGTTTTGGCTGCAAACTCAGCACTACAAGTATCTACCATCTTGTAAACTCTAGTGATACCCAAAGCTTTTCTTTTCTCATACACTGCATCGTCATTGGTATTGCCTGTTAATAATTTAGCAATTTGCATATCACTAAAACCATGCTGCTTGGCTTCTTTCATTAATTCCGTAGGCATGGTTTCAATACTGTGCTTCAACAATTCTTTTTCAATGTCGCATATGATTCTTATCTGGTATAAAAACCAATTGTCAATTCCAGTAGCAGCTGCAATAGAACGAACCGTTGAACCTTGCATCAACGCATCTTTGATTCTGAAAATGCGATCCCATTTTGGAATTTTTATGTACTCCATCAATTCTTCGTTCTTCATTAAACTCTTTCCATAATAACCCAAGCCAATGGCTTCGTTTTCCAAACTTTGACATGCTTTTTGTATTGCCTCTGTAAAGCTTCTTCCTATGGCCATTACTTCTCCCACACTTTTCATTTGCAATCCTAAAGTATCATTGGCTCCTTTGAACTTGTCAAAATTCCAACGCGGCATTTTTACAATTACATAATCTAAAGCGGGTTCAAAATACGCAGAAGTAGTTTGGGTAATTTGATTTTTTAATTCATCCAATCGATAACCAATGGCCAACTTCGCTGCAATTTTTGCAATGGGGTAGCCAGTTGCTTTTGATGCCAAAGCAGATGAACGGGATACCCTTGGATTGATTTCCACTGCAATCAATTCTTCTGTTTCCGGATTTTGTGCAAACTGCACATTACAGCCTCCTGCAAAATTTCCTAAGCTACGCATCATCAACATGGCTTTGTTGCGCATGTCTTGAAAAGAGGTATCGCTCAAAGTCATGGCAGGTGCTACCGTAATGGAATCTCCTGTATGCACACCCATGGGATCCAAGTTTTCTACCGTACATATAATAACTACATTGTCTGCTTGGTCTCTTAACAATTCTAATTCATACTCTTTCCATCCCAACACCGCTTTTTCTACCAACACTTCATGAATAGGAGAGGCTTTTAATCCTTTCTCTAAAGCTGCATCTAATTCTGATGCATCATGTACAAATCCGCCACCTGTTCCACCTAAAGTGAACGAAGGACGAATTACCAATGGAAATCCTATTACTTGCGCAAATTCCTTTCCTTCTAAAAAACTATTGGCTACTCTACTGGGTGCTACTGCAATACCAATTTTTACCATCAATTGTCTAAACTGTTCTCTGTCCTCTGCTAAATCAATGGCTGCCACATCCACCCCAATCATTCTACAATTGTATTGTTTCCATAAACCAATTTCGTCTGCTTCCTTACATAAGTTCAAAGCGGTTTGACCCCCCATAGTAGGCAGTACTGCATCAATTTGATTTTCTTGTAATATTTGTTCAATGCTTTCAATCGTCAATGGCAATAAATAAACCTTGTCTGCCATCATTGGATCGGTCATGATGGTGGCTGGATTGCTATTGATAAGGATTACTTTGATGCCTTCTTCTCTTAAGGAACGAGCTGCTTGAGAACCAGAGTAATCAAATTCGCAGGCTTGACCTATAATAATGGGCCCTGAACCTACAATTAATACCGATTTGATGGATGTGTCTTTTGGCATGGCGTACAAAAATATAAATTGCGCAAACCTACTAAAATTTGCCCGAATTTGACCCATTTTAACCCTAAACATTTTTGTCCTTTTTAAATGCTATCTTCACCGCCAATTCAAGTATATGGCAGTTATTAAAGAAGGTTCTAAAGCACCGGC
>CANCSS010000034.1 GCA_947380905.1 Chitinophagaceae bacterium
ATGTAACTTCTTGGGCTACATAATGGGTTCTTCTTTTAGCGCTACGTTGTTGCGAGTGTCTGCGTTTAGGATTAGGCATCTCTTATGTTTTAAAATTTATTATTTAATTGTCGTTTCTAATTGTTGGTCGCTTCTTTTGGATCATCTAGCCCCTTGAATTTTTCTAGTCCCTTCCAAATGTTCTTGTTGTTGATTTCAATTTGGTTGGTATTAAACTTCTTTAGGGTTTCCAGTACTTTTTGATTGCAGGTAGATTCCCCATTTTCGTTTTCCTTGCAAATATGTTGCAATGGGATACTTAAATTGATGAATTCAAAAATCCAATTAGCGATCGAAAAATGACTTTCGCCTTTATCGATGTAATAGATATCTGGATCTTCCTCCTGACTGTTCATGGTAATAGGATCGTCGACCAGTTTAACAATCAAGTTAAACTCATCCCAAAGCTGAACGGTGATGGGGTTGCCACAACGGTCACAAAGGGTATCTATCTTACCATCCACGTCAAAGTGTAGCTGTAAAAACCCCTGTTTCTTATCTAATTTAAGTTTAACAGTTGTCTCACATTGGCTAAAATCCTGTGGTCCAAAATCGGCAAAGAACTTGTCCTCAATACGGTATTCTAACTCATGTAAACCGGGTCTTAAACCCACAAATGCTATTTCGTAAGCCCTGTTTTGGTTCATAACCGTACTTATAAGGGTGGCAAAGTTAGTAAAAACCAACCAAAAGACAAAGTTTATCCTACTTTTACCCTATTATAATAATCCATGGCAAATTCTCTAAATATCACTCAAAAGCGAACATTTCTGCTCCAATTTATCGGTCGTTGGTACTGGTATCTCTTGGCGCTAGCTATTCTTATTGCTACCCAATTTCCAGCAATAGTATCAAAATACTATGCTCATGGATTTTTTTCATGGTTAAGTAGAGGCCTTAGGTGGGCCAGTAGTACATTCCCCAATGCAATAGGGGAGTATCTATATTTTTTTATTATTATCATGTTGATAATCAATTGTATTAGAGCTTTATTTAAATATAAAAATCAATATAAAAAAGGGACTACCATTACCTTCATCCTAAAAACAATTGCTCTTAATTGCTTGAAATACCTGACTCAGCTTTACGTCATATTTATGCTAATTTGGGGGTTGAATTACCAGCAATCTAGCCCAGCTAAGGCATTTGGCTTAGAAGTTAAAGACAATTATAGCGATGTGGCTATTGAACAGCTCACTTTACAGTTGATTGAGGAGTTAAATACCACCAGGGCCAGTTTGACAGATGCCGAATTGAATCAATTAACCAATAGTCAAGTTTTCAAGTTAGCCATTCAAGAATATGCTCAAATACAACAACGCTATCCTTTTTTACAATTGCACAACCCTAGTTTAAAACTTTCTAGATTCCCTTTTATGGGGGATTACCTGGGTTTTTTGGCATTTTATCACCCAATAACTGGAGAAGCTATTATCAGGGGAGATGTTCCTTTATTAACCCTGCCTTTTACGACCTGTCATGAAATTGCACATCAATTGGGCTATGCCTCTGAAACGGAAGCTAATTTTATCGCTTTTGTAGTAGGCGCAGAAAGTCATCTGCCTTTGTTTAAATATGCCATGCAGTTGCAATTATTTAGCTATTGCCAAAATGCAGAGTTGGGTTTTATTGCTAAAACAGGAAATTTTGAAAATTGGAAAAAAGTGGTAGAAAGAAACAAGGCTTTGCTTTCCCCTTTAGTTTTAGCAGATCGTAAAAAAATAAAACTTTTTTTCTTAGAAAAGCAAGGGTTATTAATTCCAGCATCTACTTCTATGTACAATCAATTTTTGCAATGGAACAAACAAGCCAAAGGAATGGAGAGTTATGACGATGTACTTTTGTGGGCATTAGCCTATAGATCAAAATAAGTATAGGCTTAAAATTGATTCTTCCACATCATGCTTTCAATAGGCTTTTCGGGCTGTCCACTGTATTTGGCGTTTGACTTTTGATTGTACTTCACTTCAATCTCCCCATCTACAGGGAAATAAATAAGTTGCCCAATAGGCATGCCTTTATATATTTTAACAGGTTGCTTTACAGAAATTTCTAAAGTCCAGTAGCCACAAAATCCAACATCGCCTTTTCCTGCAGTTGCATGGATGTCTATACCCAATCGCCCTGTAGAAGACTTGCCTTCTAAAAAAGGAACATGTGCATGGGTCTCGGTATATTCTAAAGTAACGCCTAAATAAAATCCAGCAGGTTCTAAGACAAAGCCTTCTTCTGGAATTTCAAAATAAGTAATGGTGTTGTGTGCCTTTGCATCTAAAATAGGGTTGTCATAGGTAGCCAACCATTTTCCTAAATGTACATCATAGCTATTGCTTCCTAAATCTTTGCGATCGTAAGGTTCTATTTTAATGGTTCCTTTGGCTATTTCTTCTAATATTCGAGAGTCAGATAAAATCATCTTTGTTTATTTATGTTTATTTTTGCAGCTATGAATGGCGCTGCAATCTAAATCAATCCTTTTTTCCATGCCTTTGTTTTATCAACAAAATATCAACGCAACAACTAAAATGGCCATTTGGTCTATTACCGAGCCGTTGGATTTTTTTGAAGTACAAGTAACTACGACAAGCACCATTCCACACCAGGTAAAAAAACTGCAACATTTGGCTGCTCGATTTTTATTGCAAAAGCTGCTTCCTGATATGGCAAGTGCTATCAACTATGCTGCTAATGGGAAGCCTTATTTTGAAAACAGCCATTTTCATTTTTCTATTTCACATTGCAATGGATATGCTGCATGCATAGTAAGTGACAAGGAACCTGTAGGAATAGATATAGAATTGGTTCAAGAACGAATAGAGAAAGTGGCACATAAATTTTTGCATCCTTTGGAGCTTGATAAAATTAGGCTGCTCAATAAAGAAGATCAATTGAAGCAGCTCACATTTTTTTGGACTGCCAAAGAAGCTATGTACAAAATGAATGAAAAATTGGGGGTTGACTTTTCCAAACATTTAATTGTAGATGAACTTACTACTTGCTCCAATGGAATTATCCCTGCTACTATTTTTAGTGATGCATTGGCTTTAGAAGTGCAAATACATTTCAACATTACGCCCGAATTTGTTTGGTCGGCTTGCGTAGTATAATATCCTTTTTTGTTTATGATAAAAGTCATAGTATAGGATTTAAAAATAAATTACTTTACTATGTATTTAAGATAAGAAGATTCTTTTTAAAACATAGGTTTATGAAAAACAATACTACCAACACCGACTTAGTGGTGCAAAATTTGAAATTAACTTTATATCCTGCTAAGGAAGATATTTTTAAGAAAGGGCATAAAGCAGTTCATCTAGATTCAGAAGGCAATAAAGTCATTGCTAAAAATATAAATCCAGTAGCATTGGATATTCCCGGTGAGGAGTTGGAAGAGGGAAGAGAAGATAGGATTGCCGAAGAAGATGACAGCATCTATGGAGACAACCACAATGATATGGAAGAAAGTTAAAACTAATCTTCTAGTGCAAGGGGTTCGTCGTCTTCTAGTAAATTTAAATTAATCGCATCTGCTCCAGCAATGCCTTCAATAGATCCTTTGATATGCATTGCATTCAACAATACTTTTTCTAGTTGCTTTTCGCGAGACTTCCATAATTTTTCCATGGCGTCTCTTTCTTTTTGTATGCTTTGACGCATTTGTCTAAAGCCTTCTCCAATGGCTTTCCACTGTTCATTAAATTCATTGCTAATGAGGTAATCGTATAAGAAGCTCATTTTGTCTCCCTTGTTCACTTGATTTTTTTTAGCATCGTATACTTTTAATATGGCGTTTCTAAGCAACAAGGCAACACTTTTTACTTCTTGATAAGAGCAGATGTAAACGCCTTCTTTTTCACCAAAACGATCCATGTCCTTAGGAAAAGCTTGTGTAACAATAATGGCAATATCGGCCCCTTGACTACGCATGTCTGCCTTTAATTTTTCAATCCACTCTTGAGCAAAAGCAGTAGTTCTTTTACTTTCGTAAATAATTTTCCCAGCTTCCTGCCCTAAATTATTTCTAACAATTTGAATACAGTCTGCGCCACGAACCCCTTTTCCAACTTCTTCAATTTGATCAAAAGGGAAACTTGATTTTAGCAATTCTTCTAGCAATAGTTCTTGTACTTCCCCTTGCATTTGCATGCTGCCTTGCTCGGCTTTCCGCTTCATTTCATCGGCCAATTTGCGTTGATCTTCTAATTGCTTTTCTAATTCTTTTACTTTTAATTGGTATTCTTGGTCTTTGATGGACCCTCGTTCTAATTCTTCCTTAAGTATTTGTGCTTTTAAATTTTCTCTTTCGGCAATTAATTTTCTTTGTAATACCAATTCTAGTTCTGCTTCCTTTGTTTGAATGGCTTGTACTTGTTTCAGGAATTCCAATTCTTTTTCTTGAAAATCTTTTACTTGCTTGCTCATAGCAGACTCCGTTTGCTGCATCACTTTAATTTTATGGTCGTATTGAGCTCCTAAGTCTTTTTTTAATTTTTCAGCGAGTTCGGTTTCAATGTTCAATTTTTGTTCTGCCAATAATAGATTGGTTTCTTCCTCTTTCTTTTTTTGCCAGTCGGTCATTTTACCGCGCAGTTCTTTCTCCACTTCTTCTCTAATGGCATCGGTAGGTTCGAAGTTGTTTTGGCATTTAGGACAGGTAACAGTATAATTAGACATGTTACAAATATAAATAAAAAACCCCATCACTTTTGTGATAGGGTTGGTGCGGAAGAGGAGATTCGAACTCCCACGCCCGGGTATGGGCGCTACCACCTCAAGGTAGTGCGTCTACCAATTTCGCCACCTCCGCGTTCGAATCACAAATGTACAAAAAAAGCCCTCCCGAATAGAGGAAGGGCTTTGTGAATAAAATGCTTAAATATTATAAAGAATTCAAAAGCTCATTGCAGGAGCGAACATAGTCGGCATTTTTAGCGGCTTCTGCTAATTTAATACAAATTTCTGCACTTGCTCTTGCGCCTTTCTTATCACCCAATTCTTTTTGTGTTTTAGCTTTTAATAAAAACAACCAATACGCTTTTGCATCCACAGCAATGGCTTTATCAACAAATACAAGTGCTTTGTCATAATCTTTATCCATATCAAAATAGAAATTAGCTGCTGCTTGGTAGGCTGAACTATTAGCAGTAGCTCCCGTGGTAGCGGCTTCTATTTGTGAACGAATAGTAGATTTTATATCTGTTGATATAGGAACACTTACCAAAGTTTTATCCCATTTTAAATAAATGGCTGCTGTTTCTGGAGTGATATCTCCAACACCAATAATAAAAGTTTCTGTGCTATTGCTGGTGATTTCTGGTTTTACATTAACACGAACTACATCTTCTGCTTCATTGTAAGTAAAACTTCCCCAGCCTTTAGAATTGCTATTAAATATAATGGTCCATTCTTTCTCGCCTGGGATAGTAAATAAACCATAAGCACCTGCTGCTAATGTTTTATTGCCAATAGTTACAGGATGGGAGAAAGTTACTTTAGTGGCACTATTCGCACCGGTTCTCCAAACAATACCTGTAGGTGCCAATACACTTCCATTTCCAAATGCGGCGCGACCTTTTAAGCTTGGTCTTGAGTAAACAATTTCGATTTTACCTAAACCGAAATCTTGTATAAGAGTTTGTGTAGGACTAGGGGAAGGCATTTTTACTTGAGCTGTAACTGCCAAACTTAACATGGTTCCTACTACTAAAAGTATTTTATTCATTGTTTAATTTTTAGACAACAAACCTACTTTATTTTCAGCGATCCAAAGGGTAATTCATATTATTTTTTAAAGGCTGGATGAAATCGGTCCAAGGTATCTCTAAGGTACTCTCGATTGATGTGGGTGTATATTTCTGTTGTGGTAATGCTTTCATGCCCCAACATTTCTTGCACTGCCCGCAGGTCGGCCCCGCCTTCCACTAAATGGGTTGCAAAAGAGTGTCTAAAACTATGCGGAGAGATTGATTTTTTGATTCCTGATTTTAATATAAGTGCTTTGATAATATAGAAAATCATTACCCTGCTTAAAGCTTTGCCGCGGTTGTTTAAAAACAATACATCTTCGCAATCTTTAGCGGGAGTTTGGTGCACTCGAATGGTATCTTTATACAGCTTTATAAATTTAATAGCATCCGACCCAATAGGAACCAATCTTTCTTTATCTCCCTTGCCAATCACTCTAATAAAACCCACATCTAAATACAAACAAGATATTTTTAAATTGATGGCTTCCGTAACCCTTAAGCCCGAACTGTACATGGTTTCTAAAATAGCTTTATTACGTCCACCCTCAGGTTTACTTAGGTCAAGTTGTCCTATTAATTGTTCTATTTCTTCAAAGCTTAATACATCTGGTAACTTTCGTCTGGTTTTGGGACTCTGAAGTAAAGTAGTAGGGTTGATGGTGCAAATTTGTTCAAGTAAGCAATATTTGAAAAAAGATTTTATACCAGAGATGATTCTAGCTTGAGAGGTAGGCGCCATTTCCATTTCGCCAATACATTGAACAAAGGCTTGAAGATGTTGCAATGTAACTTCGGAAGGGGAAAGCTTACTTTCATTGGCTTCTAGATAATTGGTAAGTTTATCAATGTCTCTTAAATAAGCTTCCACAGAATGTTCACTCAACGACTTTTCAAGTTGTAAGAAAGCTTTAAATCCTTTTTTATAGATCAACCAACTCATATATCAGATAAATAGATTTGATAGTTATAGTTTAATGATATTATTTCGCGTCAGATTAAACTATATATGAAAGTAAATTTAAGGTCATTTAAGCAGAAAGTAAGACACCACAAAAAACAATTCAACGCTTTCCTTACAAAATTACAAAAGAATATTCCCAAAGGCTTAGATCAAATTACAAGGAAGGTGAGTCCAGAAGTGTGGCAGGAAGTGGACTGTTTGAGTTGTGCCAATTGTTGCAAAACCATGAGTCCTACTTTTACCCCCACTGATATTAAAAGAATTGCACATCATTTTGAAATGACTCCAACAGCTTTTAAGGAAAAATGGTTGACCTATGATAAGAAAGACAAAGATTGGTTGAATAAATCACAACCCTGTCAATTTTTAAATTTGAAATCGAATAAATGCTCTATTTATGATATTCGACCTGCAGATTGTTCAGGGTTCCCACATTTGACAAAAAAGAAGATGACAGATTACATGCATGTTCATAAACAAAATATAGAGCTTTGCCCAGCCACTTATAAAATGGTGGAAAAAATGCAAGCATTGATGAACTAGTTTTTTATTAAAAATAGACATCTTCAATAAACAATAATTCCCATTGTTTATTTTCATTTAAAAATATAGAAACCACATCAAATTGAAGGTATTGCCATTGTGGGTTTTCGTATTGAAATAGGGCGGCAGCATTTTTTAGAAATTGCATTTTGATGGTATGAATAGATTGTTCAGGATAACCAAATTGGATAGCACTTCTGGTTTTCACTTCAACGATGTGCAAAAGGCCATTTTTGGAGGCGATGATATCAATTTCTAAATGCTTGTACCGCCAGTTTCTATTTAAAATTTCAAAGCCTTGATTGCTTAGATAATCTGCGGCCATATTTTCGCCAAAAAACCCAGTATCTTTGTTGCTCATACAATTTTTCATTTAGATTTAAAATCTAGTTTAAACATCGTCTTTTTATACCCATGCAAAAAGCGTATAAATTACAAGGGAAACATAAACATTATGATTGGGGTGGGACTAGCTTCCTTCCTAATTTAATGGGTATTGAAAATGTGAACCACTTACCTTATGCAGAGTATTGGATGGGGGCGCATCCCAGCGCAGTTGCCATGGTATCAACTGCAAAAGGGGAGATGGAATTAGATGTATTGGTAAAAGAGGATCCTTCCAAGTGGTTGGGAGCTCATACATTTCAAAAATTTAGAACTGTTCCTTACTTGTTTAAAATATTGGATGTAAAAAATATGTTAAGTATTCAAGTGCATCCAAGCAAAGAAAATGCAGTCATTGGATTTGATAAAGAACAAGCCGCAGGTATTCCTATTAGTGCAGCCAATAGGAATTATAAAGACAAGAATCACAAGCCAGAAGTGATGGTGGCTTTGAGTGATTTTTGGTTGTTGCATGGATTTTTACCCCCTGAAGTTTTAGAAGAGAGATTACATACTTATTTACCATTGCGTTCCTTGATCAATGAATTTAAAGGGGGTGACTATAAACATTTGTATACTTATTTTATGCAATTGCCTATGGAGGCTTCAGATCAAATTCTAAAACAATTATTATTGGAAGCCACTGTTGCAGTAAATAATAGAACGGTGACAAAATCGGATCCGCATTATTGGGCGCATAAATATTATGCAGATGGGATACCTGTTTCCAATATTGACAAAGGCATCTTCTCTATTTATATTTTAAATATTGTCCAACTTCCTAAGTATCATGGAATATTTCAGGGTGCAGGGCTATTACATGCTTATCTAGAGGGTCAAAATATTGAATTGATGGCCAACAGTGATAATGTTCTAAGAGGAGGATTGACTTCAAAACATGTGGATATCCAGGAACTCATTCAGCATGTAAAATTTATTCCAACTTATCCCACTATTTTGAATGGAGAAACCATCCATAAAAATGAAACCAATTATCCCTGTTTAACAGCCGATTTTGGTTTAACGAAAATCACCTTGAATGAGGGCGAATCTTATACCATTAAAACACATTCATTAGAGATGCTTTTGGTGATGGAAGGGGTTGTTTTAATAGATCAATTGTCTTTAAAAGCAGGGGAGACTGCGGTTGTAGAAGCCGAATCAAGGATTCAAATTAAGGCGCAACAAACCGCCGTTTTGTTTAAGTCTTTTGTGCCTCAATAAGTTTATTCACAAATGAGGAAAATCATTCTTATAAATTATACCCTGAACCCTTATTTTTGTATTAGAAGTAAAAAATGACTTCCTTGTACCAATAAACAAATAAAGATGAAATTGAACAAACAAATTATACTAGCTCTTGTAATCATGATTGCAACCAGTGCATTGTACCGTGTTTTACCTGGTAGACCATATGGTTTTGCGCCACAAATTGCAATAGCCTTGTTTGGGGGTTCCTTGTTTGTATCCAATAAACAATTTGCTTTTTTGTTGCCCATCCTTTCTATGTTTATCTCGGATGTCTTGTATCAAGTATTGTACCATTATCATCTAAGCCCTATGCAAGGATTTTACCAAGGGCAATTATTGAATTATATTTTGATTGCTGGCACAGCAGTTTTCGGATTTGGATTGCAAAGCAATAAAATTTCAAAATACATCATGGGTTTTTTAGCAGCACCAACTGTTTATTTTATGGTATCTAATTCTTTGGTGTGGGCCCAAGGTGGAGGCTATCATCATGCGCTCAACCTAAATGGGTTTATACAAACTATGGTAGACGGTTTGCCATTTTATCCCTACAGTGTAGCAGGAACTTTGGTTTTTGGAGGTGTCTTGTTTGGCGCTTTCCGATTGCTCATTCCTAAGTTTAAAGCGATCTAGTTTTTTCCTTTTTTATTTTAACGCATCTATGGCTTCAAATGCCGTATCAATTTTCCATGGACCTTGGTCTGCTGCGTTGGTAGCCAATTCGTCACATCGATTGTTGTATGGATTGGTACTATGTCCTTTTACCCAATGGAATTTCACATGAAAGGGGGCAGCAATTTTATGATATTGCAACCATAAATCTTTGTTCTTTTTTCCTCCCTTGAAATCTGTTTTGATCCAATTGTCAAGCCATTTTTTTTCAACCGATTCAACTACGTATTTGCTATCCGTATAAATATGAACAGGTAATTCTTTGGTTTTAAGGGCCGAGATGGCTTTAATCACAGCCAATAATTCCATTCGATTGTTGGTGGTTTTGCGGTAAGCTTCAGAGAGCTCTTTTACTTTCTCCCCCCACATTAAAATGGCGCCAAAACCCCCAGGACCTGGGTTGCCTCGAGAAGAACCATCGGTATATATCTGTATTTTATCCATTAATATTACGTAATCGATTGATAATAAGTAGAATACATAAATATACGAATCCTATTCTATTTTCAACAAAAAACTAGTTAATGTGTTTTATTTACACTTTATTATTTTATCTTTAATCATTAGATAATATTCATCATTGGATGATGAACTAAATGATCGTTTTCAAAAGCCTGATATGCAAAGAGTTGAAGAAAAAGTAGGAAAAGGACCCATAACTAAAAAGCTGAATAAGGTAGGTGGACATCTTAAGAAAATTAGTTTTCATCTACAATACAATACCTCTTATGGACAGGAAGTTTTTGTGTATGGAAATCATCCGCTCTTAGGGAATGGGCAAATGGAGCATGCCTTACCTATGTTGTACTTAAATGACTCCTCTTGGGTACATTATTTAGATTGGAGTGACGCAACCTATCAAGAAGTGATCACCTACCATTATTTTATAAAAAATACAGATGGCACTAAAATTTTTGATTGGGGAGAGGACAAATGTTTTGATGCATCCAAAGTACTTAGCAGCGAGTTAATTTTATTAGACGCTTGGAATTATGCAGGGTATGTTGAAAATGTTTTTTACACGGAGCCTTTTGCTCGTGTATTATTAAAACAAACTCAATTTCAAAAACCATCCAATGGCATAGAAAAAAATACGACTCATATTTTTAGAGTCAAGTCGCCTTTGTTGGAAGAACATCAAACCATTTGTATTATTGGTGAAGAAGATGTTGTAGGTGCATGGGATGTAAAAAAAGCATTGCCATTGACTAAAATTGCTCAAAAGCCTTATTTTGAAATCAGTTTAAATTTATCCCATTCTAATTTCCCATTTGTTTACAAATACGGTGTGTATGATACTGCAAATAAAGTATTTGTAGATTTTGAATTTGGAAACAATAGACTCTTAGACGCCACTATTGTAAAAGACAGTTTGGTGGTAATCAATGACGGCTTTGTTCATTTGAATAATACCAAGTGGAAAGGGGCAGGTATAGCTATTCCAGTTTTTTCTTTGAAATCAAAAGAGAGTATGGGTGTAGGTGAATTTGGAGATATTAAATTATTGGTAGATTGGTCAAAAAAAATAGGATTAAAATTAATTCAGTTGCTTCCAGTAAATGATACTACTGCTACGCATACCTGGATGGATTCTTATCCTTATGCAGCTATTTCTGCTTTTGC
This sequence comes from Chitinophagaceae bacterium, assembly GCA_947380905.1. Classification (GTDB taxonomy): domain Bacteria; phylum Bacteroidota; class Bacteroidia; order Chitinophagales; family Chitinophagaceae; genus Sediminibacterium. The sequence continues at coordinate 11,221 of CANCSS010000034.1, forward strand.
TTTGCATCCCATGTTTATTCGAATCAAAGACATGCTAAACCAAGGTCAGGAGACCTTGTTAAAACCCTACGACGTCTTGGTGGCATCTTTAAATGCACTCCCAAGCATGGATTACACCGCTGTAATGGATTTAAAATGGAAATTGTTAAGAACACTGTATAAACAAAATGGTGCAAAAGATTTGGCTTCGGAAGCATTCCAACATTTTTTTAAGCAGAATGAGCATTGGTTGGTTTCGTACAGTGCCTTTTCCTATTTAAGGGAATTACATGGTACAGTAGATTTTAATCATTGGGCAACCCATTCCAAATATGATGCATCGGCCATTCAAAGTTTGACGCACCCTAAGTCTACCACTTATTCAGAAATTGAATTTTATTATTTTGTTCAATATCATTTGCATTTGCAATTAAGCAATGTGACTAAATATGCTCATGAAAATGGACTCGTCATTAAAGGCGATATACCAATAGGCGTTTATCGTTATGGAGCGGATGCTTGGCAACATCCTAATTTATTTCACATGGACATGCAGGCAGGAGCACCGCCTGATGATTTTGCAGTGAGGGGTCAAAATTGGGGTTTCCCAACCTATAATTGGGAAGTCATGGCCGCAAATAATTTTAACTGGTGGAAACTCAGGTTTGAACAAATGAGCTATTATTTTGATGCCTTTAGAATTGACCATATTTTAGGATTTTTTAGAATTTGGAGCATTCCCATGCAAGCCATAGACGGCATCATGGGACATTTTGTACCTGCCATTCCTGTTGGAATGCATGAATTTAATAATAAAGGTATCTCCTTTGATAGGCATCGTTTTACAAAACCATTTATCAATGATGCCATCCTATTTAAGTTAGTAGGTGAGGACCATGAGTACATCAAGACACATTGCTTAAAAAGTATAGGAGATGGAAATTATGATTTGTTGCCAGCATTTCAAACACAAAGAAAAGTGGCCGATTATTTTGCCAGTTTGCCTAAGGAGGACTGGCATGAAAAAATTAAAAATGCATTGTTTGATTTAATTAGCAATGTAATTTTAATTGAATCAGATAAAGTACAAGAATATCATTTTAGGTTTAATATAGAGGGTACTTCTTCCTTTCAATATCTAGAAGAAAAGACTAAAAAAGTACTGAGAGAGATGTATATTAATTACTTTTTTAACAAACAGGAACAAGTATGGGAGAAAGAAGCCATGCAAAAATTGCCGATGTTAAAACGCGCTACCAATATGCTTATTTTTGGCGAAGATTTAGGATTGGTACCGTCTTGTTTGCCCCCAGTGATGCATCAATTAGGCATTTTAAGTTTAGAAGTACAAAGAATGCCAAAAGTGCCTAATACTCATTTTTTCAATCCAAAAGATGCGCCTTATTTAAGTGTAGTGACTCCTTCTTCACATGATACCAGTACCATTAGAGGATGGTGGGAAGAAAATAGAGATAAAACACAATCCTTTTACAATCAGGAATTGGGAAAACTCGGACAAGCACCTCCTTATTGTGAACCCTGGATTAACAAGGCCATTATGTTGCAACATTTGTATTCTCCCGCTATGTGGTCAATATTTCAATTGCAAGATTTCTTAGGGGTAGATGAAAAACTGAGAAGAGAAAATCCCAATGAAGAAAGAATCAATGAACCAGCCAATCCAAAGCATTATTGGAGATATAGAATGCATATTGGTTTAGAAGATTTGATACAACAACAAAACTTTAATCAAGATTGGCATCAGGCCATTAAAGAAAGTGGCCGATAAATCGTCTATTTTGTATCTTAGCCAAAATATTTATTTGTGCAATTAGATTTTTGGGAACAACAATTACCTTTTGAGTATCCTTTCACCATTTCTAATGGTCGTACAAAAACCCATCAATCAAGTTTAATGATTCGTTTGTCATTGGGGAATTGGGTGGGGTATGGCGAAGCGCCAGCCATTGTTTATTACCAAGTAACGGTTGCTGGTATGATGGAACAATTAGAAAAGCAAAGAAAACTCATTGAAAAATTTGCTTTGATAGATCCAGAACGTTTTTGGCATTTTTTGCATCATTTGTTTCCCAATGATCCTTTTTTAGTTTGTGCTTTGGATATGGCAGGATGGGATTTGTTTGGACAAATGAAAAAACAACCCTTGCATGAAATGTGGAACACCACTTGGAATCAAAATACGGCAACTCCCATTTGCGATTATACTTTAGGAATAGATACTATTGAAAAGATGCTAGAAAAAATGAAGGCACACCCTTGGCCAATTTATAAAGTAAAATTGGGGACAGATTATGATATTGAAATGATTACTGCTTTAAGAAAACATACCGATAAACCATTGCGTGTGGATGCCAATGCTGGTTGGACGACCGAAGAAGCTTTATTAAAAATACCTGTTTTGGCGAGTTTAGGTGTTGAATTGGTAGAGCAGCCTTTGGCCAAAGACAATTGGGAAGGGATGGAACAATTAAAGACTCAATCCGCATTGCCTTTATTTGCAGATGAAAGCTGTGTGTTTGAAAAAGACGTTGCTACTTGTGCAAAATATTTCAATGGGATTAATATCAAACTAACAAAGTGTAGTGGACTCACTCCTGCATTAAGGATGATAAAAGAAGCCAAAGCACTGGGTATGAAAGTAATGATGGGTAGTATGAATGAAAGTGTGATTGGTTCTGCAGCCATTGCGCAATTTTTACCACAATTAGATTATGTGGATATGGATGGGCCCTTATTAATGACGGAATTAAATGGAATAGGACTTAATTATAGTTTTGAACAAATCAATGGTAAAGTTGCGCCTTTAACTATACCAGGGCTGGGTGTTCAATACAGACTTCCGTTTAAAAAATAATAATAACTGTATTCGAAATCTACTATATGACACCAGAACGTACCGAAAAATTATTGAATGTTTTAAAAAAGCGACAAGCCAACTTAACTGTGGTATTGGAAAATGTACAAGATCCACACAATGTATCTGCTGTTATGAGAACCTGCGATGCGGTAGGCATTCAAGATGTATATGTGTTAACTACCAAAATTCCTCGGCATAAAAAATGGGGGTATCGAAGCAGTAGTAGTGCTTTAAAGTGGTTGACCATTCATGAATTTGAAAAACTAGAAGATTGTGTTAAAGCTTTAAGAAAAAATTTCAGTAAAATTTTGACCACGCATTTGTCAAGTGATGCAGTGAGTTTGCACGATATAGATTTTACAGAGTCGGTGGCCTTGGTATTTGGCAATGAACATGCCGGTGTTACGGAAGAATTTAGAAAATTAGCAGATGGTAATTTTATCATACCTCAAATGGGTATTATTCAAAGCTTAAATATATCTGTGGCCTGTGCCGTGAGTATTTATGAAGCCATGCGCCAAAAAATGAAAGCGGGACATTATGATAAATCAACACTTCCTTCTGAACAAATGAATACTTTATTAACCCAATGGGGTTTTGAAGAGGAAACACCCGAAGTGTATAATAATTCTAAATTAAAGAGGAGTTAGACCATTCCGTTTTCTCAATTTACATCTGCTCAGGCACTTCAATACCTAAAACGCGCATGGCATTTTGTAATGTAGCCGCCGTTAAAATACCTAATTGAATACGAACTTGTTTTTTAGTCTCAGATTCAGCATTGGCAATGGAGAGTTCTGCATAAAAAGTATTAAATAACTTAGCTAGATTAAAAGCGTAAATGGCTACTTTAGAAGGATCTAAGTTTTCAGCAGCTTCGTTAATGATAGCAGGAAAAGTAGAAAGCTCAATAGCCAATTGTTTTTCTAAAGGCAATAATTCATTATTAGTAATACTTACTGTAACACCTGTTTTTCTTAATATGCTTTTAATACGTGCGTGAGTATATTGTATAAATGGCCCAGTGAAACCATGAAAGTCAATACTTTCTTCCGGATTAAATATCATTTTCTTTTTAGGGTCTACCCTTAATAAGAAAAATTTAAGCGCCCCTAAACCAATTGTATTGTAAAGGGCTGTAAGTTGATCCGAAGTAAAGTCGGAAACCTTGCCAAGGGCTTCTGTTTTTTCTTTTGAAATAGCAATCATGGCATCCACTAAATCATCAGCATCCACGACGGTACCTTCTCTACTTTTCATTTTACCCGTAGGCAATTCCACCATGCCATAACTCAAATGATGAATGCCATCTGCTGCGGGTAGGCTTAATTTTTGACAAATAAGTTTAAGTACTTTAAAATGATAATTTTGTTCGTCACCCACTACATAGATACTGACATCGTTGTTAAATTCTTTTTGTTTTAATTGCGCCAATCCTATGTCCTGTGTAATGTAAACCGAAGTGCCATCTTTACGACGTACAATTTTTTCATCCAATCCATCACCAGTCAAATCTATCCAAACAGAACTGTCTTCTTTTTGATAAAATACTTTTTTGGACAAACCTTGTTCAACCAACTCTTTTCCTAATAAATAAGTATTGCTCTCGTAATAAGTTTTTACAAAGTCAGAACCTATCTTTTTATACGTTACTTCAAATCCTTCATACACCCAGCTATTCATTCTTTTCCATAAATCTAGTGTAGCGGCATCGCCTTGTTCCCATTTCAAAAGCATTTCTTGTGCGGCTTTAAAAATAGAAGCTTCTTTTTCTGCCAACTCTTGTGTCATACCGCCAGCAACTAATCCGGCCACTTCTGCTTTAAAGGCATCATTGTATTTTACATAGTAATCGCCAACAAAATGATCTCCTTTTTTATTAGTGGAAGAGGGTGTTGCACCATTGGCAAATAACTGCCATGCTATCATACTCTTGCAAATATGAATACCGCGATCATTAACAATACAGGTTTTAACTACTTCATGGCCTTGAACTTTTAATATTTCAGCAATGCTCAATCCTAAAAAATTATTTCTTAAATGACCTAAGTGTAAAGGCTTATTGGTATTAGGGGAAGAATATTCCACCATTATTTTTTGTGGGGTAGTAGTTGGGGGTACTAAACTTTTTGTATCTGCATTTTTAATATACGCCAACCAATAATCATTGCTGATGGTAAAATTTAAAAACCCTTTTACAATATTATAATGAGTAATTATAGTAGGCAATGCTTTTTGCATGGCCGCACCTAATTCATTTCCAACAACATCTGGACTTTTACCCAATTGCTTTACAAAAGCAAACAAGACCACTGTATAATCTCCTTCAAATTCTGGCTTGGTGGCATTGACCAATACCTGTTCAGGTGATATAGTCACCTGGTATAAGTGGAGTAAACTGGCTGCAGTGGTCTGCTTTAAATTAGTTATCAAATTCATAAAATAGGCTTGCCTTTGGCAAAAGTAATTAATTAAGATTATCTTAGCGCATACATGTTGAAACTACACAATTTTATTAGTAAAGTTATTCTTGCGCTCATTGATTGGGTGTATCCTCTTTTCAAGAAAATGATGCCCTTACAAACATTTAGGTATGCTGCTTGTGGGGGAGCGAATACGCTATTAGATATCACTTTGTTTTTTGTGTCTTATAATTTTATTCTTCAAAAGCAGATCATTCATATAGGTTGGCTCACCATTAGTCCTCATATAGCCTCTTTTATCATTAGTTTTTGTCTTACTTTCCCCATTGGGTTCTATTTAAGTAGGTATGTTGTTTTTCAAGTAACTACCGAAACCAAGCAAAAGCAATTAATGAAGTATTTTATTGTGGTTTTAGGCTGTGTATTGCTCAATTATGGTTTTTTGAAGCTATTTGTAGATCACTTTGGCTGGTATCCCACCATGGCCAAAATAGTCACTACCTTTTTTGTAGTCATTTTTAGTTACTCCAGCCAAAAGAATTTCACCTTTAAAGGGGTCAATTAACTCTTTTTTTCTGCCTTTTCTTCTCGTTTTCCAAGCTTCTATGTCAAATAAGGCCTTTAAAAGGAGCCAATAACTGCCAATTATGACAAATTTGCACCTATCCGTTTATGGCATAATGATTGTCAATAATTGAGTAATTAAACCTTGAAAATCAATCGTTATGGCAAAAATAATAGGAATAGACTTAGGTACCACCAATAGCTGTGTATCTGTCATGGAAGGTGGCGAACCTGTAGTAATCGCAAATGATGAAGGTCGTAGAACCACCCCATCCGTTGTAGCGTTTTTAAAAAATGGGGAGCGCAAAGTAGGAGATCCTGCTAAGCGTCAAGCCATCACGAACCCAGAAAACACCATTTCAAGTGTGAAGCGTTTTATGGGACGTCGTTTTAATGAAATCACGGAAGAGAAAAGTCATTGGAGCTATAAAATAGTGCAAGGTGAAAATGATACCGTTCGTGTTTCAATTGATGACCGTATGTATACACCACAAGAAATTTCTGCGATGGTGTTGCAAAAAATGAAAAAAACGGCCGAAGACTATTTAGGCACTGAAGTAACCGATGCGGTAATTACTGTACCTGCTTATTTTAACGATGCACAACGTCAAGCGACTAAAGAAGCTGGAGAAATTGCAGGATTAAATGTTCGTAGAATTGTAAACGAGCCTACTGCTGCGGCATTGGCTTATGGTTTAGATAAGAAAAATATTGAGCAAAAAATTGCTGTATTTGATTTAGGTGGAGGAACTTTTGATATTTCTATCTTGGATTTAGGAGATGGTGTATTCGAAGTAAAATCTACCAATGGAGATACGCATTTAGGTGGAGATGATTTTGATAAAGTGATCATGGATTTTTTAGCAGATGAATTCAAAAAACAAGAAGCCATCGATTTAAGAAAAGATCCAATGGCATTGCAACGTTTAAAAGAAGCGGCTGAAAAAGCAAAAGTAGAATTAAGTTCTTCTTCTGAAACAGAAATCAACTTACCTTATATCACAGCGGTAGATGGTGTTCCAAAGCATTTGGTATTAAAATTATCAAGAGCCAAATTTGAATCATTAGCAGATAATTTATTTGCACGTTGCTTAAAGCCATGTGAAGTAGCATTGAAAGATGCAGGTTACTCTGTAAGTCAAATTGATGA
>CANCSS010000035.1 GCA_947380905.1 Chitinophagaceae bacterium
TACGAGCAAGCTATTAAAAGCTTATAGGACTGCCGACTTCATTTCATTTCGCCGACTTCCAAAGTTGGTCTTACCCAAACCCTTTCAGGACTGTCAGCTCACTTTGTTCGCCGACTTCCAAAGGGGGGCGTACCCAAACCCTTTCAACAAATCACTTCGTGCTTTGTTGGGTTTTTTAACGCTCAAGCTTTTACGAGCAAGCTCGCAACACTTTTGCATTAAAAAACCCTGTCCCGAAAATCGTGACAGGGTTTGTGCCCAGAACAGGAATCGAACCTGCACATCCTTGCGAACGCTAGATTTTGAGTCTAGTGCGTCTACCAATTCCGCCATCTGGGCAGGGGTGCAATATTACGTTATTACCGAAAATCTGCCAAAATACGATCGAGGTATTTTTTCTTATAGTAAAAGTCCTTTATTTGCAACATTCCTTCTTGGGAAATAGCATCGATCGAAGGGTTTTCCAAAAGCTTTTGAATAGGGGTATATATTTCATTTTGGATATTTTTAACTTGTACGGTCACTTTACTTTTCTCGTTTTCATTGGTTGCCTCCATCCAAGCCTCATTTAATTCCATCATTTCCATTAAAAAATCGGGTTTTAGGCTATATTTTTCATCTGCTTCTAAATGGCCTGTAATTTCTAATACATAAGGCAATAGTTTATCAACATGATTAAGTAGGGTAAATCCTTTATTGGCCATAGCCGACTTTTCTAAAGCTTCCTCTTGTTCTTCTTCAGTTGCTTGGGTAAACTTATCTGGATGTGAAGCTTTTTGGATGTCCATAAATGCCGCACGTAATTTTATCGTATCTACTTGAAAACCTATAGGCAAACCGAACAATTCAAAATAGTTCATTTTTATATTTTGTATATTGTGTAAAATTAACAAAATGCCCGTAATTGGACTTATTAAAGAAGGAAAAGTTCCGAATGACAACAGGGTGGCCTTGACACCCAAACAATGCAGGCTATTGTTAAATCAATTTCCAAGCTGGGATATTATAGTAGCATCCTCCTCCAACAGATGTTATAAGGATCGGGAGTATTTGAAAGAAGGCATTAAAGTAGTCGCAGACATAAGTGCTGCAGACATTATCTTAGGCATTAAGGAAGTGCCAGTTTCGCAATTAGTTCCGCATAAAAAATACTTATTTTTTTCCCATACAAAAAAAGCCCAACCTCATAATCAAGCCATGTTTCAAGCCATGATGAAAAATGAAATCACTTTGATAGATTATGAATGTTTAGAACATGAAGATGGACAAAGACTTATTGGTTTTGGATTTTTTGCTGGCATTGTAGGTGCGCACAATGGCATGATGGCGTATGGCAATAGAACCAAAGAATTCCATTTAGTGAGAGTGAAAGAAGTAAAGGATTATTTGGAATTGGTGCACACTTATTTTGGTTTAAAATTGCCCAATATAAAAATTGTTGTAACAGGCACAGGGAGAGTAGCGCATGGAATTTTAGAAATCATGAACTTGATGGATGTGCAGCAAGTGGAACCAGATGAATTTATCAGTAGGAAGTATGCTTATCCTGTGTATGTTCATTTAAAAGGAGCTGATTTGTATTTGCATAAAACAAAAAACAGTTATGAAAGAAGCGATTTTCATGCCCATCCAGAAAATTATCGATGCCTGTTTAATACCTATTTGCAACACGCACATATTTTAATGAATGGCATTTATTGGGAAAAGGGGATACCGCCATTATTTACCTTGGATGATTTAAAGGAAGATGATTATACTTTAACTACCATCGCAGATATTACTGATGATGCTTTTGGCAGCGTTCCTTGTAATTTGGGTGACGCAAGTTCAGATGATCCCGTTTATGGTGTGAATGTGAACAGCTTTGAAAAAACAGTTCCTTATATGCACAATGGGATAGATGTCATGGCCGTGGGCAACTTGCCCAATGAATTGCCTCGAGATGCAAGCAGGTATTTTGGAGAGCAATTGATTAAATATGTATTACCCGATTTAATTAAAGGGGGCAATAAAATCATAGAAGGGGCAACCATATTAGATAAAGGCCAATTAACAGCGCCGTTTTCCTACTTAGCAGCCTATGCTAAACATTAGTTTTACAAATGCAAATAATAAGGAGAAAGTAATTGAGCGAATTCCGGAGAATAGGTATTGTCCGTATTTTTTATAACTAATTTATTTCGCAACACATTGCTTTTTGTTTTTTTAAATTGTAACATGGCTCTAAATGGCAAATGTTTGGCATCATTGTACACCAATACTTCCTCTACCAAATGTAGTTGATGGGTTTCGGCTAATTTTTGCATTGTATATGCGCGCAAAGTAGGAACCAACACAAAAAAAGATCCTTCCTCATTCAATAGATGAGCTACCTTTTCCATTAAAATAGTCCAAGGCAAGTCAGTACTATGGGCAGCTTTGTTTTTATTAGCGTCGGGTGATTTTAAATCTCCTTCGTAAAATGGAGGGTTAGTAATGACAACATCGAAATGGTTGGACCTATCATTATTCCCAGTAGCAAAATTCTGTATGGAATCATGTACCAAATCAATTCTGTCTTTCCAAGGGCTTAATGAGAAATTTGAATTGGCTTCTACAGCTGCTTGAGATTCAATTTCTAAAGCTGTAATTTTTGTAGCAGCTGAATGGGTGACTTGTGCCAACATTAAACTTAATAAACCAGTTCCAGTGCCAATGTCTAAAAGGGTGGATGCTTTTATCAATGCTTCCTGCTGAGCAACCCAGGCACCAAACAAACATGCATCAGTACATACTTTCATTGAAGTATGCTGCTGATGCACGATAAATTGTTTACACTGAAAAAAGGGGTTGGCCACTATTCGGCACTTAAACTAGCTCCTAAATATTCTTTATTTAATCTAGCAATGTTCGATATAGAGATTTCTTTAGGACAAGTGGCTTCGCAAGCACCTGTATTGGTGCAAGATCCAAATCCTTCTTTATCCATTTGCGCCACCATATTTAATACACGTGATTTTCTTTCTGGGGCTCCTTGTGGTAATAATGCTAAATGGGAAACCTTAGCGCTTAGGAATAACATGGCAGAGCTATTTTTACAAGCCGCTACACATGCACCACATCCAATACACATTGCAGCTGCAAAAGCATCATCTGCATTTTGTTTTTCAATTGGTAAACTATTTCCATCTACAGCATTACCAGTATTCACACTAATATATCCACCTGCTTGAATAATTCTATCAAAAGCAGAACGGTCAACGGTTAAATCTTTTACAATAGGGAAGGAGTTGGCTCTCCATGGTTCAATTACAATAGTTTCACCGTCTTTAAAGGCACGCATATGCAATTGACAAGTGGTGTTGGCCTGCCAAGGACCATGTGGCTTGCCATTAATATATAAAGAACACATTCCACAAATGCCTTCGCGACAATCGTGATCGAAAGCAACTGGGTCACCCCCTTCGGTAATTAATTTTTCATTTAAAATATCCAGCATTTCTAAAAAAGACATTTCATCTGAAATACCCGCAACATCATAAGTAACAAATGCACCAGCGGTTTTTGCATTTTTTTGACGCCAAACTTTTACCTTTAAATTCATTGTATTTTGAGACATAGCTAAAAAATTATTCTGTAAATATTTTGTGTTAGTGTTGAATGTTTATTTATAATTACGTTGACTTGGTTTAATGACATCGTATTTCAACGCCTCTTTATGTAATTGCCATTCATGTTCTCCTTTATTTTCCCAAGCAGAAACAAACATAAAGTTTTCATCATCTCTTAAGGCTTCTCCTTCTGGTGTTTGGTACTCTTCTCTAAAGTGACCACCACAACTTTCTTCTCTAGTTAAGGCATCAATACACATTAACTCACCAAGCTCAATAAAGTCGGCCACACGATTGGCTTTGTCTAATTCAGGATTGTATTCATTAATTTCTCCAGGAATTCTTAAATCAGACCAGAATTCTTTTTTCAAAGCTTGCACCTCTTTTATTGCTTGTGTTAGTCCTTCTTTATTTCTAGCCATTCCACATTTGTCCCAGATAATTTTACCTAAACGTTTGTGAAAGCTTTCTGCCGATTGTTTGCCATTGATATTCTTTAAAGAAGCAATTCGGTCTGCTACTTTTTGAGCGGCTTCTTCAAAGGCTGGATGTGTAGTAGGAATGGCAGCATTGTAAATTTCATCTGCTAAATTATTCCCTACTGTGTAAGGCGCTACAAAATAGCCATCTGCTAAACCTTGCATTAAAGCACTTGCGCCTAAACGGTTCGCACCATGGTCGCTAAAGTTGGCTTCTCCTAAAGCATATAATCCTGGTACTGTAGTTTGTAATTCATAATCCACCCATAAGCCACCCATGGTATAATGCACGGCTGGATAAATACGCATAGGGACTTCGTATGGATTTTCTCCTGTGATTTTTGCGTACATTTCAAATAGGTTGCCATATTTTTCTTTCACAACCTCCTTGCCCATAGCAATGATTTGCTCCTGTGATACATTAGAAAGCCCTTGTTTACTTACTTCTATCTTACCATATCTTTCAATAGCTGCTGCATAATCTAAATACACCGCTTGTTTAGAGGTACCTACACCAAATCCAGCATCACATCTTTCTTTTGCTGCACGAGAAGCTACATCACGTGGTACTAAATTTCCAAAAGCAGGGTAGCGACGCTCTAAAAAATAATCTCTATCTGGTTCGGGTATTTCATTCGCTTTTCTTGTCTCCCCTACATTTTTAGGAACCCATATACGTCCATCATTTCTTAATGACTCAGACATCAATGTTAATTTGGATTGATGATCGCCACTTACCGGAATACAAGTTGGGTGAATTTGAGTGAAACATGGATTGGCAAAATAAGCACCTTGCTTATGCGCTTTCCAAGCAGCTGTTACATTCGATCCCATGGCATTGGTAGATAAATAATAAACATTACCATATCCGCCAGAACATATCAAAACAGCATGTCCAAAATGTTTCTCTAATTCACCTGTAATTAAATTACGCGCTATAATACCTTTCGCTTTACCCTCAATTTTTACAATGTCCAACATTTCATGTCTTGCATGCATGGTTACATTGCCAAGTGTTACTTGACGCTCTAAAGCTTGGTAAGCACCAATTAATAATTGTTGACCTGTTTGTCCTGCAGCATAAAAAGTTCTTTGTACCTGTGTGCCACCAAAACTACGGTTGCTTAATAAGCCACCATATTCACGTGCAAAGGGAACCCCTTGTGCCACACATTGATCAATAATATTTGAACTCACTTCTGCTAAACGATGTACGTTGGCTTCACGTGCACGGTAGTCACCTCCTTTAATGGTATCATAAAACAATCTGAAAACGCTATCTCCATCGTTTTGATAATTCTTGGCAGCATTGATTCCGCCTTGTGCAGCAATACTATGTGCACGACGAGGAGAATCCTGAAAACAAAATGCTTTTACTTTATATCCTAATTCACCCATGGCAGCAGCTGCAGAAGCACCTGCTAATCCAGTACCAACAATGATCACTTCCATTTTTCTTTTGTTGGCAGGGTTCACTAGTTTACAATGGCCTTTGTAGTCTACCCATTTGTCATCTAATTTTCCGGCTGGTATTTTAGCGTCTAACATATTTAATCTTTTATCTATCGTTTAGAATATTTTTTTCGATCTTAATTTACCCAATGTAAATAAAAACTAATGGGCATCATCGCAAAGGCCAATGGGATTATAATTGCAAATCCATATCCAATGGTACTAATCATTGCATGGTATCTTCTATTATGCACGCCAATGGTTTTAAAAGCACTTTGAAAACCATGTGCTAAATGGTAAGCCAAGGAGCCACAAGCTAAAACATACAACAACACTACGATGGGGTTGGTAAAAATGAATTGCATTTCTGCATATAAATTATGGTATTCAACGCCATTTAAATTAAAAGTGTCCAGGTTTTTTATACCACCAATACCTCCCAATCTGCTGGGTGTCCAAAAATGGTAAATGTGCATTATTAAAAACATCAAAAGTAAGGTACCTAATATAGCCATACTTCTACTGTACCATTTACTTCCTTTGGCATAATTTACTTCGTAGCCAATTTTTCTTTTGCTTTTATTTTCTAAAGTGAGCATGTATCCTTGAACAATGTGTAAAAAGATACCTAAGAACAATCCTATTTCTAAAACACGGGGTACCACAAAACTTCCCATAAAATGAGCTGCTTTATTAAACATGATGCCCCCATCCATAGCCCAAATACAAGCATTTAATCCGGCATGAACCACTAAAAATAATATCAAGAAAATTCCAGTAAAAGCCATTACCAATTTTTTCCCCACAGAGGAAGTAAACATTTGCTTAAAAGTCATAGTAAGATGTATTTAAAATCGTTGCAAAAGTAAGAACGAATTGCGAGCTTGGTATAAATCAAAGCATGATTTTTCCTATTATTGTCAAATTAATTTACCGGGGCAAGCCTTGTTTATTTTTTTGGTCAAAATAGGGTCAAAATGTAAAAAAGACCATTTCAGATAAGTTATTCACCGCTTGCATAAAAATAATAGTAAAAACCAAGCTTTGGACTAAATTTACACCATGATTAAAGTGTTAGCGATTCTTTGGAATAGCTTTAAAATGGCTTTGCAAGAGTTAAAAGTAAACAAGCTTAGAACCTTCTTGTCCTTATTTGGTATCACCATTGGTATCTTTTGTATCATTGGTGTATTAGCTACCATTGATAGTCTTAAATCTAAAATCAAAACCGACCTTTCTAGTTTTGGAAACAATTCAGTGTACATAGATAAATGGGATTATACAGGGGGGCCGGAGTATCCCTGGTGGAAATTTGTAAAACGACCAAGTCCAAAGATTGCAGAAATGGACTTTGTTAAAAAGAAAAGTGAATTGGCTTCTAATATGGCATTTGTGCTAAAAACAGAAGAATCTTTCTCTTATGAAGAAAATATTTTAAAAGGGGTTAATATATATGGTATTACGCCAGAGTATAAAAAAATACAGTCTTTTAATATTGGCTATGGCAGGTTTTTTACTGAATCTGATTTTACAAGAGGGGTACCCTATGGCGTTATAGGATATAAAGTGGCCGAAGAATTATATGGTAAAGCAGATCGTGGTGTGGGCAAAACAATCACCTACAAAGGACGAAAGCTTTTGGTTATTGGGGTAATTGAAAAACAAGGAAGTGCTATTATTAATGGGTATGATTACGATAAGAGTACCATAGTTACCTATAACTACATGGCTTCTGTTTACAATCCCGATAATTTAGGGCCGATTATTATGGTGCAAGCCAAACCTGGTATTCAAACCAAGGCTTTGCAAGAAGAATTGACTGGGATCATGCGACAAATTAGAAAACTTAGCCCCACCCAAGAGGATAATTTTACCTGTAATGATGTTGCTCAATTTAAAGATCAAGTAGAAAGTGTTTTTGGAGCTATCAATCAAGGTGGTTGGGCTATTGCGGGTTTGTCTTTAATAGTTGGGGCCTTTGGAGTAGCCAATATTATGTTTGTAACAGTTAGGGAAAGAACCAGTCAAATTGGACTAAAAAAAGCCATTGGTGCTAAAAGCAGTACCATCTTATATGAGTTCTTATTAGAAAGTGCTTTTTTATGTATTGTAGGTGGCTTAGTGGGTTTGTTTTTGGTATGGATACTCGCTGTGGCTTTAAGTTCCGTGCTCCCTTTTGCTATTACCATTGCTCCCGGGATAATTTTATTGGCATTTAGTATCTGTATCATATTGGGAGTGGTTTCTGGAATCATTCCTGCATCCATTGCCGCTAAGATGAACCCGGTAGAAGCCATCAGAACTAAGTAATACTTGTATTTTTTTAGCTTTATCTTCGCGTTGTGAGCAATAAAACCATTACCATATTGGCTATTGAGTCCTCTTGTGACGAAACTGCGGCATCTGTTATTGTCAATGGTCGCATACTTTCTAACTTCATCGCCAATCAATCGGTGCATGAAAAATTTGGTGGGGTGGTACCTGAATTAGCCAGTCGAGCACATATGGAAAATATAGTACCTGTAGTAGATGCAGCCTTAAAAAAAGCATTTCCCAATGATTCCCATACGCAAAGAATGGCTATGATTGACGCCTTTGCTTTTACACAAGCCCCTGGATTAATTGGTAGTTTATTGGTAGGCGCACAATTTGCAAAATCAATGGCTTTGGCTTTAAACAAACCACTGATTGCAATTCATCACATGCAAGCGCATGTGTTGGCCAATTTGATTGATGATCCTAAGCCCAGTTTCCCTTTTTTATGTTTGACCGTAAGCGGTGGACATACGCAAATAGTTCAATGCAACAGTGCTTCTTCTATGCAAATATTGGGGGAAACCATTGATGATGCTGCCGGTGAAGCCTTTGATAAAATTGCTAAATTATTAGGTTTGCCTTATCCAGGGGGACCTTTCTTAGATAAGTTGGCGCAATTGGGCAATCCTGATGCTTTTGTTTTCGCCAAACCTCATGTACCTAATTTAGATTATTCTTTTAGTGGGTTAAAAACAAGTGTCTTATATTTTTTACAAAAACAATCTCCCGAGTTTATCCAAGAAAATATCAATGATTTATGTGCTTCTGTTCAATATACTATTGTGGAAATTTTAGTGAAACAACTAAAAAAAGCCATACAATTAACAGACATTCATCAGGTCTGTATTGCAGGTGGAGTGAGTGCCAATAGTGGGGTAAGAAAAGGGGTGGAAGCATTGGGACTTAAAACAAAATCAACGATTTTTTTACCCGCGTTTGAATATTGTACCGATAATGCAGCCATGATTGCCATAGCAGCCCATTACAAATACCTGGAAAATGATTTTGAAAATTTATCGGTATCAGCCACTGCTAGAGCCCATTGGTAAATTAAAAAAGAGTAACTTTGCAGCCTCAAAAACAGTTCAATAATGATTAGTGCTAGAAACGTGACTTTGGCCTTTGGGAAAAGGGTTTTATTTGATGAAGTAAACATCAGTTTTACCAAAGGCAATTGCTATGGAATTATTGGTGCCAATGGCGCAGGCAAATCTACTTTCTTGAAAATATTAAGTGGCGAAATTGAGCCCAATAAAGGCATGGTGGAAATTACTCCAGGAGAAAGAATGGCCGTATTAAAACAAAATCAATTTGAATTTGATGAACAAACGGTTTTAAATACCGTATTGATGGGGCATAAAAGAATGTGGGAAGTGATGCATGTGAAAGATGCTTTGTATGCCAAAGAAGATTTTACAGAAGCCGATGGATTAAGAGCGGGGGAATTGGAAGCAGAATTTGGTGAAATGGGTGGCTATGAATCAGAAAGCAATGCGGCCAGTTTATTAAGTGATTTGGGTGTGAAAGAACAAATGCACCAAGACTTAATGAAAGACATTCCAAGTAATTTTAAATTAAGAGTTTTATTAGCACAATCCTTATTTGGGAATCCTGATATTTTATTATTAGATGAGCCTACCAACGGTTTAGATATTGAAACGATAGGTTGGTTAGAGAATTTTTTAGCCGATTATCAAAACATTGTATTGGTAGTAAGTCACGATCGTCACTTCTTAGATACAGTGTGTACACATGTTTCAGACGTGGATCGTTCTAAGATAAAAACATTTACAGGCAACTATTCTTTCTGGTATGAATCGTCCCAATTAATGGCTCGTCAAATGTCAGACAAGAATAAAAAGAATGAAGACAAGCGAGCTGCCTTATTAGATTTTATTGCTCGTTTTTCTGCGAATGCTAGTAAGAGTAAACAAGCTACTTCTCGTAAAAAGGCGTTGGAAAAATTAACCATTGAAGAAATTGAACCTTCGAATAGAAAATATCCTGGTATCATTTTTCAACCGCTTCGTGAAGTGGGCAATCAAATTTTGAATGTTGAAAAATTGAAAAAAGAAGTGGATGGCCGGGTATTGTTTAAAGACGTTTCTTTTTCAGTAAGTAAGAATGACAAAATTGCTTTTTTAAGTAGAGACCCTTTAGCGATTACTTATTTCTTTGACATAATCAATAACAATGGCAAAGCAGATGGCGGAAGTTTTGAATGGGGTACTACCATTACAAGTGCTTATTTACCCATGGAACACAATGCTTTTTTTAATGAACCCTACAGTTTAATGGATTGGTTAAGACAATATGTACCTGCTCATGTTACAGATGCAGATGAGCCCTTTATTAGAGGTTTCTTAGGCAAGATGTTGTTTAGTGGAGACGATGTCATGAAAAAGACCAATGTTTTAAGTGGTGGTGAAAAAGTACGTTGCATGGTGAGTAAAATGATGCTGCAAAACCCCAATGTGGTGGTTTTAGATCAACCAACCAACCACTTAGACTTAGAAAGTATTCAAAGCTTTAACGAAGGTTGTCAAAACTTCCCTGGTGTGGTTTTAATTACCTCTCATGACCATACATTTATGCAAACCGTAGCCAATAGAGTCATCGAATTAACCCCTAAAGGCATCATTGATCGTTTGATGACTTTTGATGAATATATGGAGGATAAAAGGGTACAAGAACTAAGGGCAGAAATGTACGCCTAAGGCTTCCAAAATGCCTTATAGCGAAATGAAAACCAACATTTTAGCCTTTTTCACCCTAGAATGGGGTAAATGCTCAAAAAAACACTAAAATAAATGGGAAGGTATTTGTAATTTACTTACCTTTGCCGTCCGTAAAAAATTATTTCTCATGGCTAGAGTATGTCAATTAACAGGAAAGAAGCCGATGTCTGGAAACAGTGTTTCTCACTCCAACATCAAGACGAAACGTCGTTTCCTTCCAAATTTGCAAAAGAAGCGTTTCTACTTCATTGAAGAAGATCGCTGGATCACTTTAAAAGTATCAACAGATGCGATTAGAACCATCAATAAAAATGGTTTGGCTTCTGTAGTTAAAGATCTTAGAGCCCAAGGCGATAAGATATAATCAATCAAATTAAGTATCACTTATAATTTACCATCATGGCAAGGAAAGGAAATAGAGTTCAAGTAATATTAGAGTGCACCGAGCACAAGACTACTGGTTTACCAGGTACAAGTCGTTATATTACTACTAAGAACAAAAAGAACACCCCAGATCGTTTGGAGTTCAAGAAATACAACCCAATTTTGAAAAAAGTAACAGTTCACAAAGAAATTAAATAATCATGGCAAAAGCAGCTTCTAAAAACGCGAAAGTAAAGGATCTTAAGGCTTCAGCTGAAGCCAAAAACTGGACAAAAGTAATTAAAGCTATACGTAGCCCTAAAACAGGTGCATATACTTTTAAAGAGAACATTGTTCACAAAGACCTTGTGAAAGAATTTCTTGCTGCAAAGTAAAATTCTTCGTCTTTCTTAAGATAAAAAAATGTAACTCCTGCCTCGATTCATCGTGGCGGGAGTTTTTCTTTTAAATATTGACTAAATTTACAACATGAGCTTTTTAGGAAAATTATTTGGGAAGAAGGAGAAAGACATAATGGACCTTGGTTTGGAAAAGACCAAGCAAGGATTCCTAGAACGCATTTCAAAAGCCATTATTGGAAAAACTTCCGTGGATGAAGAAGTATTGGATCAATTAGAAGAGGCTTTAATTGGTGCAGATGTAGGTGTGGATACCACTTTGGCTTTGATTGAAAAAATTCAAGATCGTGTAAAAAAAGACAAATATGTTTCAACGACCGAATTGAATAAAATTTTACACGAAGAAATTGTTTCCTTATTAGTAGATGCGCCCACACAACAACTAGGATTTGTTCCACCAGCCAATATAAAACCATATGTCATTTTGGTGGTAGGCGTGAATGGAGTTGGTAAAACGACCACCATTGGTAAATTAGCACATCATTACAAAGAAGCTGGAAACGAAGTGATACTAGGTGCTGCGGATACCTTTAGGGCTGCGGCAGTAGACCAATTAACCATTTGGAGTGAAAGAGTGGGTGTTCCTATTGTCAAACAAAATATGGGTTCCGATCCCAGTGCAGTGGCCTTTGATACCATTCAATCAGCCATCGCAAAAAATGCAGATTTAGTTTTAATAGATACGGCTGGCAGATTGCACAATAAGGTGAATTTAATGGAGGAACTTAATAAAATCAAAAGAGTCATACAAAAGCAATTGCCAGATGCACCGCACGAGGTTTTGCTAGTACTAGATGGTTCCACCGGACAAAATGCATTAGAGCAGGCCAAACAATTTATGGCAGTGACCAATGTAACTGCCTTGGCTATTACGAAATTAGATGGCACTGCTAAAGGAGGGGTGGTTTTAGCCATTGCACATCAATGTAAAATTCCAGTTAAATATATTGGGGTAGGCGAACAAATAAAAGATTTACTTTTATTTGATAAAGATGAATTTGTAGATTCTTTATTTAGTTTAAATAAAGCGTAGGAAAATTCCTATTCAATGCTTACTTTAACACATACCTGATTCCGATGCCCCCTTGGTTTTTGAAATAACTTTGAATAATACTAAAAGAGGGTTGCCAATCAATACTAATATTGAGTGGTGTATTTTTAACTTTATAATCAAGTCCTATAATGCCATCAAATCCAACTGAAATATTGGATTTACCTGAGGGATTATTTGTCTTCATGAATTCCTCACTCCATATACCCAAGTGACCTCCATAGCCAATGTACCAAGACAATTGATTGTCTTCTTTGATAGGGGTATGTATTTCATTAAGTATGGACAGCCAAAATCCATCTAGGGTAATGTACCCTGAGGCTTCAATGGCTTTATGTGTATTGTAAAAGCTTTTATAAGATAAAGCACCAGGATACATTTTAACTCCAATGGACTTTGAATAACCATCTTCATAAAGATGCTTCGTTCTGTTTACAGCCGTATCTAAGGTAAAGTCTTGTGCGAATAATGCATGAACAATCAATAAACTATATAAAGTAAATAGGAAATGTTTATTTGTCATTTGGGTTAGGTTGGGGGTATGCAAATTTAAGGGGAATTGTCAAAAATATTCGGTTTAATAAATGCTAATTTTTTTTTAAACTTGGTTTAACAGGGGTAGGGAATCTTACGAAATATGATTAGGTTTGTAGTATGCATAGTTTTCAAGAATTAGTGGTAAAATTTAACAAAGGATTTGATACCAACCATTTCCCTTCTAGTCCTACTAGTTTGTATGAGCCAGGTGAATATTTTCTTGGTATTGGGGGCAAAAGAATTAGACCCGTATTGTGCTTATTAGGCAATGAATTGTTTAATGAAATCCATGAGGATGCTTTTCATCTTTCCAATGCGGTAGAATTGTTCCATAATTTTTCTTTGGTACATGATGATATGATGGATGAGGCTTCTTTAAGAAGGGGTAAAGCTACCGTACATACTAAATATGACATCAATACTGCTTTATTGGTTGGAGACGTGATGCTTATTAGAGCATATGAGTATTTGCAAAAAATTCAATCTGCTCATCTCAACAAAATATTACAATTGTTTAATACCGCCGCAAAAGAAGTTTGCGAAGGACAACAATTGGATATGGATTATTCTAAAAAAGACATGGTGACCATGGAGGATTACATTCACATGATTACTTTAAAAACTTCTGTATTATTGGCTGCAAGTTTAGAGATGGGAGCCATAGTTGGCGGCGCAAGCACTGCTAATTGCAAACACTTATATGAATTTGGAAAAAATATTGGGATTGCATTTCAAGTACAGGATGATTATTTAGATGCATTTGGAGATGCCGCCCTATTTGGGAAAGAAGCAGGAGGAGACATCAAACAAAATAAAAAAACCTTTTTATTAATACATGCATTGGAAGTGGCCAATCAGGATCAGAAATTAGCATTAACAGCTTTATTAAAATATAATGGAGCAGATAAAGTAGAAAAAGTGCTTGAGCTATTTAAAGCATGTTGCATTGATACTTGGGCCGAAAGTTTGAAAGCAAAATACTTACATAAAGCATTTGAGCATTTAGAATCTATAGCTGTGACTAGCGATCGGAAGAAGCCTTTAATAGAACTGGCTAATTATTTAATGAATCGAAATCAATAATCCCTTACAGATGATGAATTTATTTAGGAAGAAATCGATCGAAAAAATCGTGGAAGATGCTGCTTTAGGATTAAGCGATGGTCATAGTAGTGCTGGATTAAAAAGGGTTCTAGGGGTCAAGGATTTAACTTTTATGGGCATTGCTGCGGTTGTGGGGGCCGGAATATTTTCTACCATTGGTACTGCAGCCTTTCACGGAGGGCCTGGCATTTCTTTGTTATTTGTTATTACCGCAATTACTTGTGGTTTTAGTGCCTTGTGCTATGCTGAATTTGCAAGTAGAGTACCAATTGCCGGAAGTGCTTATACCTATGCCTATGTTACTTTTGGAGAGTTAATTGCATGGATTATTGGTTGGGCCTTAATTTTAGAATATGCCATTGGTAATATTGTAGTAGCAATTAGTTGGAGTGGCTACTTTGTAAATTTATTAGAAGGATTTCATATTCATTTACCAGGATGGTTGTCCACCAATTACGATCAAGCGCAACAAGGTTACGAGGAAGCTGTTAAACATTTGGCCGCAGGAGGTACGCAGGAAACTTTTAGTAAATTAGCAAGAATAGGGTATGATGCCATTAACAATGCACCTATGATTGGTTCTTGGAAAGTTATTTTAAATACCCCTGCTTTAATTATTGTAGCCTTAATTACCTTATTGGCTTATATCGGAATCAAGGAAAGTAAAAAGAGTACCAATTTTATGGTCATCTTTAAAATTATAGTCATTGTCTTTGTAATAATTTTAGGTTTCTATTATGTGGATACTAAAAATTGGGATCCCTTCTTGCCCAATGGATTTACAGGAGTTTTAGCTGGGGTGTCCGCTGTTTTTTATGCTTATATAGGTTTTGATGCCATTTCTACTACGGCAGAGGAATGTAAAAACCCACAACGTGATTTGCCTAGAGGCATGATTTACTCCCTTATTATATGTACCGTTTTATACATTCTAATTGCTTTGGTACTTACTGGTATGGTACATTATACCGAATTAAAAGTAGACGATCCATTGGCATTTGTTTTTGATAGATTGGGTTTGCATAAAATTGGATACATTATTTCAATTAGTGCAGTGGTTGCTACTACCAGTGTATTATTGGTATTCCAATTAGGACAACCTAGAATATGGATGAGTATGAGTAGAGATGGTTTGTTGCCTAAAAAATTCTCTAAAGTACACCCTAAGTTTGGTACTCCTGGATTTGCCACCATTGTTACTGGATTTTTTGTTGGCATTCCCTCTTTATTTATGTCTATCAGTCGTATGACCGACCTAACAAGTATAGGTACATTATTCGCTTTTGTACTAGTATGTTTTGGTGTATTAATTTTGCCTAAAATTGCTCCATCGGGAATAAAACAGGCTTTCAGATTGCCCTATATCAATGGAAAATTTATTATTCCATTGTTGTGTATCGTATTTATATATTTTGCAAAATATAGAATTCAAGACGACTTGCTTCATTTTTCTTTTCAAAATTTTCAAGAATTTTTATTCTTAGTTTTCATTCTCATTTTAATGGTGGTTTCTGTCTTTACTTTTATTCATCAATTTTCAATCATTCCAATTATAGGTGCCTTGTGTTGTTTGTATTTAATGATTGAAATACCACCCGTGAGTTGGGTTTGGTTTTTTTGTTGGATGATTATTGGGCTTGTTTTGTACACTTTTTATGGACGTAAAAACAGTCTTTTATCAAAAGAGACAACCGTATAATCTACTCCCTATGAAATACCAGGTTGGAGATGAGATTTTAGTCTTACTTAGCAATGAAGAAGGCCGTATCATTGAAATAATGAATGACACCATGGTGATGATAGAAGTACGTGGCGTAAAATTCCCGGCCTATATGGATCAAATTGATTTCCCCTATTTTAAGAGATTTACAGAAAAGAAATTATTTCCAGAAAAAATAACTCCCCAGAAAATATTTGTAGATCAAATTCCAAAAGAAAAGATTCAAAAAAATGATGCCAAAGAGGAAGAAGGTGTTTTACTTAATTTAATTCCTAAATTTAGTTTAGATGATTTTAATGATGAAATTGTAGAAAGTTTAAAAATTTACATCTCTAATCGTACAAGAGTAGGCTATCAATTTCTTTATGAACAATCTTTTGCAGGGCTTGTTGATTTTTCTATAGAATCTTCTATTGCTCCTTTTACCGATTTTTACATTCACGACCTCCCCTTTGCTGCAGTAAATGATAGTCCAAGTTTTTCCATTGACTTTTCCTTAATAGAACCACATAAGAAAAAAGCGCCTCATTTTGAAACACAATTAAAATTAAAGCCCAAGCAGTTGTTTCAAAAAATTGAAACCTTAAAGGAAGAAAATAAAACCAATATTGGCTTTCCATTATTTATAACGTATCCAGATAAGGCCGAAGAGAATCATATCGCTATAGATGTTTTAAGGAATGCGGGTTATAAAGTGTATGATGCAAGTAAAATAAAACAACATATTCCAGCTGCTAGATCGGTAATTGATTTACACATCGAAAAAATAATGGACCAACACAGTCACTTAAGCAATGCTGAAATTTTACAATTTCAATTGGAGGAATTTGAAAAGTGGTTCGAACTGGCTCAGTTAAACCAATTACCTACTTTAATAATTATTCATGGTGTTGGCAAAGGCAAGTTGAAAGCAGAAATTCATGATTTATTGAAAGTAAAAAAAGGAGTAAAGCAATTCATCAATCAATATTCAGATTTCTATGGTTATGGCGCTACCGAAGTCTTTTTTGAATACTAGACTAGGCGCTACACTGCCTTTCGCAGGCACTATTTGGCTTTTTATGCCTTATTTCTTGTCCAATTATATTTTAGTACCTTTGTCTTACTACAAACCCGAACTATCGTGGCAAGCAATTGCCAAGGAAAGTCCGGACAGCATAGAGTAACCCACCGGTGAATAGCCGGCGCCCCGAGCAATCGGGACAGAGAAAGTGCCACAGAAAATAACTACCTCGCAAGAGGAAAAGGTGAAAACGTGAGGTAAGAGCTCACGAATAAGACAAGTAATTGTTTTATAGGGTAAACCTTGGGTGCTGTAATGCCACGTAAAGGAGCGCTTAAGAACGACTCGT
>CANCSS010000036.1 GCA_947380905.1 Chitinophagaceae bacterium
GTTGTACATTTGCGTCCATAATTTTCATGCCGTAACATGAAGCGAACTGCCCCGTAAGGCTGTAGTAAACTTAATGTGGCTATCATTTAAAAATAGACACAAATGAAACTTTCCCAATTTAGGTACGATCTACCTTTAAACTTAATTGCACAATATCCTACTAAAAGAAGAGAGGATAGCAGACTCATGGTGGTTAACCGTCAAAACGGCCACATGGAAAATCGTCATTTCTCTGATTTATTAGAGTACTATGATGACAAAGATGTATTTGTAGTAAACAACACCAAAGTTTTTCCTGCTAGAATGTATGGACGTAAAGAAAAAACCGGTGCGAAGATTGAAGTATTTTTATTAAGAGAATTAAACAAACCCAACCGTTTATGGGATGTGATTGTTGATCCCGCAAGAAAAATTCGTGTTGGAAACAAATTGTATTTCGGAGAAAACGAGGAACTAGTAGCTGAAGTGATTGACAATACCACCAGCCGTGGACGTACCATTCGTTTTTTATGGGAAGGTGATGATGAAGGATTTAGAAAGATGTTGGAGTTTTTAGGAGAGACCCCTTTGCCTAAATACATTAAGCGCAAGCCAGACGAAGAAGACAAAGAAAGATACCAAACAGTATACGCAAAGCATGAAGGTGCAGTTGCTGCCCCTACTGCTGGCTTACATTTTAGCAAAGAATTGATTAAAAGATCTGAGATTATTGGAATTCGTTTTGCAGAAGTAACCTTGCATACTGGCCTTAGCACATTCAGACCCATTGAAGTAGAAGATTTAAGCAAACACAAAATGGATGCTGAATATTTCAAGATTGATGAGGAAGCTTGTAAAATTATTAATACCGCAAAAGAAAATGGCCGTCGTGTTTGTTCTATAGGAACTACTGCCATGCGCGCCATGGAAAGTAGTGTCACTGCGCAACGCTTGTTAAAACCTGCAGAAGGTTGGACGAATCATTTCATTCACCCTCCTTACAATTTTAATATTGCTGATAGCTTGGTAACCAATTTCCATTTGCCTAAAACTAGTTTGTTAATTATGTCTTGCGCTTTTGCAGGTTATGAGTTAGCGATGGAAGCCTATAAAAAAGCCATTAAAGATAAATACCGCTTCTTCAGTTATGGCGATGCGTTATTATTTATCTAATCCTTATTTGAAAAATAGGATTATATAAATAATACTCTATTTAATTTTTTTACTATTTATCTAAATTTTATTATACATAAATCATTAAAAGGTCTCTAATTTTAGAGGCCTTTTTTATTTCATCCCCTATCGCTCTCAGCTATGAATGACGCTAAAAATAACTACGTCCATCTAAAATGGTGAACTCGCTTCGCCCAAACATGCACCATTTTTTAACGATGGACTTAAGTCATTTTATTAACGCTATTCAAAGATGTTCGAGAGTAGGATATAAAATAAAAAGGCTAGTTATAATTTTATATAACTAGCCTTAATCAACATTACTTTTTTCTACAAATTAAAAAGTCCCTTATTGATTAACTGTAAAGTTTTGATCTTGTAGGAGCTTGGAACTAACAAACTAATATTATGATGACTTCCGCCGTAGCTTACCATGGTAACAGGCACTTCATTGATGGCGTCAAATAATTTTTTAAGCACGGACTCTGTTTTTGCAATTTCATTTCCTACTATAGAAACAATGGTTTGTTCTTTCTCTATTTCAATGGTTGCTATTAAACTAAGTTCAGCTATGATTTCCTCTAAATGAACATCATTGTCAATGGTAACCGACACTGCTACTTCAGAGGTAGTAATCATATCGATAGAAGTTTTGTACTTTTCAAAAACTTCAAATATTTTTCTTAAAAATCCGTAAGCCAACAACATCCTACTGCTTTTAATTTTAATAGCAATAATATTGTCTTTGGCAGCTACCGCTTTTGCTCCTTCACTTCCTGCTTCTTTTTTAATAACGGTTCCAGCAGCTGATGGTTGCATGGTATTTAACAAACGAACAGGAATGTTTTCTTGCTGGGCAGGCCAAATACAAGTGGGATGTAAAATTTTTGCACCAAAATAAGCCAACTCCGCAGCCTCATCAAAGCTTAATTGTTCTATCGCAACCGTTTTGTCCACCACTCTTGGATCGTTGTTGTGCATACCATCAATGTCGGTCCAAATTTCACAAACACTTGCTTTTACTGCAGCGGCAATAAGTGAAGCGGTATAATCACTCCCTCCTCTTTTTAAATTATCCACTTCGCCTTTCGCATTGCGACAAATATACCCCTGTGTAATAAATAATTTTTTTGTTGAATGATTGGCCAAAACGCTTTTTAGCTTTTCGGAAATCGCTGCTAAATCAGGTTCGTCATTGTTGTCTAATTGCATAAAATCCAAAGCAGGTAACAAAACGTGATCTATATTTTCTTGTTCTAAATACAATGAAAAAAGTTTGGTGCTCATTAATTCACCTTGTGCTAAAATGTCTTTATTTAAAGCGTCACTTAAAGAAATTTTTTGGGTGATGCGTAAAAAATCAAAATGCTCATTGATCATTTCATTGGCTTTAACACGAAGCTCATCTCCAGTAAGCAATTCCAAAATGAAAGCATGATATTGCTTTTCTAACACCTCTATTTTATCAGAGGCCTCTTTTTTATTTGCAACGCCTAAACTTTTACTTATCTCCACCAAGGAATTGGTGGTACCACTTAATGCACTTAAAACAACCAAGGCAGATTCCTTATCTCTCGTAATTAGTTGAGACACTTGATGCATGCGCTCAGGCTTGCCTACACTGGTTCCGCCAAACTTCATTATTTTCATTACATTCTTTTTTTCGAGGCTCAAAGGTAAATAGGCGAAGGTACAATAGGGCATAAAATGGCCCTTATTTTAAAAGAAATTAGCACGAATAAAGCGCATTGCAAACTAATGTTAGTCTATGTTAATAGGGTACCACATTAAAAAGGCAAATCATCCACTGGTGCTTCTTCAGCTCCATTAGAGGAAGCATTGCTTGGATTATAGCTATTACCGCTGTTTCCATCTGATGAAGTTCCTGAACCATCTGATGAACCAGATCCTGCAGGTTTAGCACCCAACAATTGAACCGACACAATGCGTAAAGTTAAGGAAGCCCCATTTCTACCATCTGCCGTGGTATAAGATCTAACATCTGGAGTACCTTCTACATATACTTGAGTTCCCTTTTTTAAATAAGGGGCTACTGCGGTACGATCTGTCCAATAAGAACAATCTACCCAGGTAGTTCTGTCTTTTTGATTTCCTTGCGCATCTTTATATCGTTCGGTGTGCGCCACATTAAAATTAATTACTGTTTTGCCATTTACATTGTTTACTACGGCGTCTTTACCTAAATTTCCGATGACTTGAAGCTTGATCATTTTCTGTTATTTTGTCGTTATATATTATCGTTCTATGAAAGTGAAGATAGTATTTTTTCGTTTTTCGAAATGAAAACCCCTACCCATTTTATGAACAATCTCTGAATTAGGATAGGATGAATTACTTTTGTGGTAAGCCAACTTTTAACTGGCCAAACACTATGAGTAAGAAAGGAAAGGTTTTAGTCGCAATGAGCGGCGGAATTGATAGCACGGTAGCCGCTTTAATGTTACACAACGAAGGCTACGAAGTAATAGGCATCACCATGAAAACCTGGGATTATGCCACCAGCAACGCCAACGGAAAAGAAACAGGTTGTTGCAATATAGACTCCTTTAACGATGCTCGACAAGCAGCCGTAAACAATGGCTTCCCACATTATATTTTAGACATCAGAGAAGAGTTCGGCGATTTTGTCATTGACAACTTTGTAGAAGAATATTTAGCCGGTCGCACACCCAACCCCTGCGTGATGTGCAATACCCATATTAAATGGAGAGCCTTATTAAAAAGAGCAGATGCATTGGGTTGCGATTTTATTGCTACCGGACATTATGCAAAAGTGCGTCAACACACCAATGGACGTTATGTGATTTCAAAAGGATTAGACAATACCAAAGATCAGAGCTATGTTTTATGGGGTGTGGACCAAGATTTATTAAGCAGAACTATTTTGCCCTTAGGAGGCATGCATAAAAAAGACATTAAACAAATGGCCATTGATATGGGCTATCCAGAATTGGCTAAAAAAAGCGAGAGCTATGAAATTTGTTTTGTACCCGATAATGATTATCGTGGATTTTTAAAAAGACGTGTAGATGGATTGGAAGAAAAAGTGAATGGAGGATGGTTTTTAGATACCAAAGGAAAAAGATTAGGAAAACACAAAGGCTACCCCTTTTATACCATTGGACAAAGAAAAGGATTGGAAATTGCTTTAGGCAAACCTGCTTATGTGGTTTCCATTGACCCAATAAAAAATATAGTAGTAATTGGAGATGAAAATGATTTGGATCAAAATGACATGTTGGTAGCAAAATTAAATTGGATCAAATACGATCATGTGGACGACGCAATGGATGTGATGGCAAAAATTAGATACAAAGATGAAGGGGCGCTTTGCACTTTGTTAAATACCAATAATGGAATACAAGCTCGGTTTTACGAAAATGTAAAAAGCATTGCGCCAGGTCAAAGTGCTGTATTTTACGAAGGAGATGATGTGGTGGCGGGAGGTATCATACAAAGTGGGTTATTGATACCCAAGGCGCCAATCGCTAATTAACTTACTCTGCAATTTTTTGTAGCAATGCCCCAAATAGCGTGTCGGCTTGCTTCTCATAGCCCATAAAATATTCTTGTGCCACTAATTTAAACTTATTAGTAGCCATTAATCTTTGAATCTGGTCTTCATTTTCATTTTTATACACAGAACAAGTGGCTGCCAATAAATACCCGCCTACTTTTAAGGCAGGCGTTAGATGGTGAAGCATTTTTGATTGAAGTGTTGTAAAAGTTGCTAATTGTTTTTCGTTAAACCCCATCAAATTTTCTGGCGTACGCCCCCAAGTACCACTGCCCGAACAAGGCAGGTCGGCAAAAATAAAATCAAATTGTTTTTTGATGTCAAAAGGCAAAGTAATATCTACCACTTGCACAGAGGCAGCTACAATGCCGGCTTCTTTTAATCGCTTCTCACAATTGAATAAAATATTTTCACGAATATCAGATACATGCAATTGCACAGGAGCAATATAATCTTTAATTAAAATTGATTTTCCTCCACTGGCTGCACATGCATCCCAAACCACCAATGGCTTTTCAGTTACTGGAATTAATTGCAATAAGCTTGCCAAAGCTTGTGAATTAAAATCCTGAATCACGGCGTCTTTATTTAAATGAATTACATTTTGCAAAGCGGTCGTATTGGCAAATGAAAAAGTAGTGTCATTTATTTTTTCAAAAACAATAGAAGCCTTTTGCAAGGCTTGTTCTACCACCTCCTTTTTACCTGGTCGAATACGAATAAATAACAAAGGCTGTTGTACATGCGATTGCTTGAACTTTTCCAAATCAATGACTGGAGATATAAGCGCTTGCAATGGAAATTGTGCACTTAAATTTCTAAAATGTTCATAACACAAAGCACTGATGCTTTTTCGATCCTTACTCCCATGTTTTTTATTGGCAGCAAAATATTTTTTCAAATACAAAGCCAATGGCGTTGGACCCTGGTATTCGGCAATTAATTTTTGGGCAATATTTTGATGCGAAATATGGTACATGGTCAAATAAGTCAATTTAATGCAAAGTTGGCCTGCAAATATCCGTTTAATGCCTTAATGGACCCCCTTTTTTACCTTAAAAATGAGTAGGCAATGCGCATGTTGGTAGTCCCTCCTGAATTATACATAATTAACTGATAATCATTGATTTATATAGATTTTGGTTTTTTTTCATTTTTAATTTTAAATATTTGTTTAAGTACCTTACCTTTGCCCTCCTGAAAATTAAATAATACATGGCAAATCACTCGGCTACTAAAAAAGATATTAGACAAGCAACTAAACGTCGCGATAGAAATCGTTATTATGGTAAAACTACCCGTAACGCTATCCGTGAATTAAAAATCGGAGACGATCAAAAAGTATACAACGAAAAGTTACCTAATATCATTTCTCAAATTGACAAATTAGCAAAACGTGGGATTATCCACAAAAATAAAGCAGCTAATTTAAAGAGCAAATTGGCCAAGCACGTTGCCGCTAAAGCAACTGCTTAGTTCCTGGTTTTTCGATCATTAAGATTAATTAATCAATTATACCCATCCCGCCCCGACTACTCGGGGCGGGATTTTTTTTATGTATCTTCGCACCATGACTGAAAAGATACTTATCCTCGACTTTGGAAGCCAGTATACACAGCTTATAGCACGTGCCGTGCGTGAAGCCAATGTCTACTGCGAGATAAAGCCCTTTAATAGTAAAATCGATTTTGATACGACCCTTAAAGGGGTCATTTTAAGCGGCTCCCCAGCCAGTGTGAATGAAGCAGACGCCCCCAATGTGGACATCAAAGCCATCTTAGATAAGTTACCTGTATTGACCATTTGTTATGGCGCTCAATTAAGTGCAAAAAACTTTGGAGGCAAGGTCGAAAAATCAAATAAAAGAGAATATGGCCGTGCCCAATTGCGCATACAAAAGGACGACGTTATCTTTAAAAATATTCCCAACAATAGCCAGGTTTGGATGAGCCACAGCGATTCTATTACACAGCTTCCTGCCGACTTTGAACTCTTGGCCGACACCGAAAGTATTCCAGTAGCCGCCTTTAGAAAAAAACAAGGCCAGGGACATCCCTTACACGGATTTCAATTTCACCCCGAAGTATACCATTCCACAGAAGGAAAAAAATTGATTCAGAATTTTCTAGTGGAGCTATGTGGATGCCATCAAAATTGGACCCCTTCCTCCTTTGTTCAAGAAACCGTGGACAAGCTTAAAGCACAAATTGGAGACAGCCATGTGATTATGGCCTTGAGCGGAGGTGTGGATAGTACGGTAGCCGCCACTTTAATTCACAGGGCCATTGGAGATCGACTTCATGGCATATTTGTAGACAATGGCGTACTGCGTAAAAACGAATTCCAAGACGTATTGGACATCTATAAATCTATTGGATTAAACGTGACAGGCATTGACGCTAAAAACATGTTCTATGATGCACTTGCAGGCAAGTCGGAACCCGAAGAAAAGCGAAAAATTATAGGAAAACTATTTATAGATGTATTTCAAATAGAAGCTTCTAAAGTATTGGAAGCCAAATTCTTAGGTCAAGGGACAATTTATCCAGACGTGATTGAAAGTGTAAGCGTTCATGGTCCTTCCCAAACCATCAAATCGCACCACAATGTGGGTGGCTTACCCGACACCATGCACCTTAAATTGGTAGAGCCCCTTCGCTATTTATTCAAAGACGAGGTGAGAAAAGTAGGCTTAGAATTGGGCATTTCTCCCAACTTAATCAATAGACATCCTTTCCCAGGACCAGGATTGGCCATTCGCATACTGGGAGACATCACTCCAGAAAAAGTAGCCCTTTTACAAGCAGCCGATCATATTTATATGAATGCTTTAAAAGAGTTTGATTTGTATACGAAAGTATGGCAAGCGGGTACCATTTTACTACCTGTAAAAAGTGTAGGTGTAATGGGCGATGAACGTACTTATGAATTTACGATTGCGCTAAGAGCTGTTACTTCGGTGGATGGCATGACCGCAGACTGGGCACATTTACCTTACGAGTTTTTAGCACATGTAAGCAATGCCATTATAAACGAAGTTCGAGGCATCAACAGAGTTGTTTATGACATTAGCAGCAAACCTCCTGCTACCATTGAGTGGGAATAGCACTATCCTGCAATTTAAATTAATTATATTTATATCAATAACTTGACATTCAATATATTATATTAAGTTAATTCAACTTTTTCTTTAAGCTAGTTATCTGGTCTTGTAAATTGTTCACCACACCCGCCAATTGATCCACATTCCACATCGGCTGAGCCCCTGCTTTGTGTATAATATAAACGGCTTTCCATATCTCTACAATATCGGTTGCATTTACTTGATATGGCTCGTATAAAGGATTGTCACTCAATAAAGTAAGCTTATTCTCATTGTTCTCACTGCCCCCTTTTGTACGGTCGTCATTGGTAATAATACGCTTATAAACCACCCCATCTGCATTCGAAACAACGATATAAGTATTGCTATTTTTTACCTCTTTAAAGCTGCCCACTTTCTCTCCCACAATAACACTGCCACTTGGGGTTGGCAACATGCTATCTCCGATAATCTCAAAAGCACGGTAGTCGCCTGGTGCCAACATAGGTAAAGTAAACGTGTTTAGTTCGTCTAAGAATTCTGGATCGGCGTAGCCTGCTAAATAACCTGCCGCAGCCTTCACCGGTACAAAAGTAACCATGGAAGCCAGCGAGATGGTCTTGTCCGATTTTAGCGCCCTTCGACGCTCCATATAACTATTGCCAGATCCGTTATTTGAGTCCCCTTCTTGTGCACTCAAAAGCGCTAAATCTTGAAATAAAAACTCCTCCAAACTAATGGAGAACTTCGCACAAATGGTTTCCATTACTTCCAAGCGAGGCTCGGCACGTTCTTCTTCATAAGCTCCCACTAAGGAACGCTTGATTTGAAGTTGATTGGCCATCTCTTCTTGTGTCCATTCGCGCTGCTTTCTGATGTACTTTAAATTTTTTCCTGCGTATGACATAACTAATGATTTTAGTGCAATATACTAAATAATTTAGTATTACCAAATATTTTTAGCATTTTCTTTATTTTGTTGCGAGGGCCTATCTTGGTAACTTGCATTATGGCAAAGACGAAAGTAGAAAAACCAGTGATCCTTATTACCAATGATGACAGTATTAGCGCCCCTGGCATTAAAGCATTGGTGGAAGCGGTTAAAGACCTGGGGAAAGTGGTCGTAGTGGCTCCAGACAAACCTCAAAGTGGTATGGGTCATGCCATCACCCTTGGGCAGCATTTAAGACTACAAAAAGCACACATTGTTGATGGCGTGGAAGCTTATACCTGCAGCGGTACTCCGGTTGATTGTGTCAAACTAGCCGTTGACAAAGTACTTCACCGCAAGCCCTCTATTTGCTTAAGCGGTATCAACCATGGCGCCAACCATTCTATCAACGTCATTTACTCTGGGACCATGTCTGCTGCCCTTGAAGCTTCTATTGAAAGTATTCCTAGCATCGGATTTAGCCTTTTAGATTTAAGTATAGATGCCGATTTTACAGCGGCGCAGCATTATGCACGCATCATCGTAAAAAAATTATTGGCAGATAAAAATTTGGACAAACACCTTTGTTTGAATGTGAATATTCCAAAAGTGGCCACCGATCTAATCAAAGGCATCAAAATATGTAAACAGTCTTATGCCAAATACGATGAAAAATTTGTTGAAAGAACCGATCCACATGGTAAAAAATATTATTGGCTCACTGGTGAGTTTGTAAATTTTGATAAATCAAAAGACACCGATGTGTGGGCTTTAAAAAACAATTATGTGAGTGTGGTGCCTGTTCAATTTGATTTGACCAACCATGTTATTAAAGAGAAATTGAGTAAAAAATGGAAATGGTAAAAGACAATTATATCTTAGGCGTGTTGGTAGGATTGCTGATGCCTTTTTTAGGGTTTCTTGTTTTTTACGAATGGAAATTTGGCGCCTTTACTTTGGAAGAATTTTTAGATTTACTCAATCGTCAAAAATCTATTTTATCGGCGATGATTAGTATTTCCCTATTAATCAACGGAGTGGTACTAACTATCTTCTTTCAAAAACAAAAAGACAAAACAGCAAAGGGCCTATTTTTCACCACTTGTATTTACGCAGTCATTGCTATTGCGTGTAAATGGTATTTATAAATGAGGTATTATATAATTGCTGGAGAAGCCAGCGGAGATTTACACGGGGCTAACTTAATCAAAGCCTTAACCACCATGGACAACCAAGCTGTTGTTCAATGTTGGGGAGGCGATTTAATGCAAGCAGCAGGCGGTAAGTTGGTCAAACATTATAGAGACCTTGCTTTTATGGGATTGGTAGAAGTACTTTTTAACCTGCCTACCATTTTTAAAAACATTCGATTTTGCAAAAAAGACATGCAAGCTTTTGCGCCTGATGTATTAATCTGTATCGACTACCCTGGATTTAATTTAAGAATTGCCAAATGGGCCAAGCAACAAAACTTAAAAGTAATTTATTTTATTGCACCACAAGTATGGGCTTGGAAAGAAAACAGAGTGCCTGCTATGCGCGCAAGTATTGATAAGTTATTGTGTATATTACCTTTTGAGAAAAAATATTTTAAAGATCGTTGGGATTGGGACGTAGATTATATTGGGCATCCTTTGATGGAGGTATTGGCCGCTCAAATGAACTTGCCACATCCCTTGCCTCGTTTAATAAACGAACCCATTATTGCATTACTTCCTGGAAGCAGAAAACAAGAGATTGAAAAGAAGTTACCCATTATGCTAAGTGTTGCTGTACACTTTCCTGGGCATCATTTTGTAGTAGCGCAAGCACCCGGATTAAACGATGATTGGTTTGCTTCTTTAATAGTACATCAACCCAATGTGCATGTGGTAAAATCAAGTACCTACGCTCTGTTGCAACACAGTCAAGCCGCATTGGTCACCAGTGGTACGGCCACTTTAGAGACGGCTTTACTAGGCGTGCCCGAAGTAGTTTGTTACAAAGGCAATGCCATTACCCTTGCTTTAGCAAAGTACTTTGTAAAAATAAAATACATTGCCTTAGTGAATTTAATTATGGAAAAAGAAGTAGTCAAAGAATTGATTCAAGAAAATTTAAACACCGACAATTTGGTAACTGAGTTAACTAAACTATTAGAAGACAACCCTACACAAAAAAATATACAAGCAGATTATCTAGCCCTAAAAAATAAATTGTATTCTGGAGAAAAAGCCAGTGAAGTGGCTGCAGATATTATCCTGCGAACCTTACAGCACAAGTAAGATTAGTGTCTAAAATAAGGCAGGACAAGAAACCTAAAAATCATCACCATCAACCCAACCAAAAACATCAATAGTGAAATGCGATTCATGCCATGCATGGCTTTCATCATTCCAGATCTTTGTTGATTTGGATCTCGCTTTACTATAAATAAGTACTCCCCTATTTGTCTTAAAAATTTCATAGGTTTCTTTTATAAGTTAGAAATACATTAAGCTTGCTTAGTCAACCAGTTTTTTAAATGTGCCGAAATTTGAACCGATTCAATAATAAATCCATCATGTCCATACACCGAATCAATGGCTACCAAAGTAGCTTGGGGCATATGTTGTTCCATAAATCTTTGTTCATCTAATGGACATAAAATATCACTATTTACGCCAATAATAAAAGTAGGAATTTGAATAGATTGTAAAGTTGCTATCAAATCACCCCCTCTTTTACGTGCCAGATGATGACTGTCCATGGACTTGGTCAACAACCAATAGCTATAGGCGTTAAATCTTTTTACCAATTTATCTCCTTGGTAATTAATATAAGAAGAGGCTTTAAAATTGTCAATTTTTTCAGGATCCTCATCGGTTTGTTTTTCTTGAAAAATACCATAATTGCGATAGGTTAGCATTCCAATGGCACGTGCTGCTTTTAAGCCTTTGGCACCTGCATTAGGCGTTGGTTCATTCCAAGTACAATCGGCCTCAATGGCCAATCTTTGAGCAGTATGTACAGCCACACCCCAGGCACTTTCAGAAGGCGAAGTAGCAATTAAAAACATTTTTTTAATGACAGTGGGTTCAAATATGGCCCACTCCAAAGCTTGATAGCCACCCATGCTTCCACCCAGCAATAAATCAATTTCAGCAATACCTAAATGTTGACGTAATAAAATATGTGCTTGTACCATATCACGAATGGTAACTGTAGGAAACTGTTCAAAGCCAATGGAAGTGCTTACAATTTCAGCACTCAATGGACCCGTGGAACCATAGCAGGATCCAATGATATTGGCACAAACAATAAAATAATCATTTGGATTAATTAAATAGCCTTCCCCAATAAGTCCCTTCCACCAATCCGTAGCATCCGAATTCGCTGTTAAGGCATGGCATACCCAGGCTACTTTTTTACCTGGCGCATACTCCCCATAGGTATGATAGGCAATTTTCAGTTGCGGTAAACTTACCCCACATTCCAACATAAAAGGGGCATCATATTGATAAACCAATGGTTCCATTTTTTTCGAATTCTAGTGCAAAGTAACTATCTATTTGAATTACATTTGCATAAACATTGGAATTTATATTTCAATTAACTAACAATTATTATTTATGGCTAAAATGATCGTGACTAGGATAAATGAAGGATTTGCTTTTAATGCGATGGATGAAGCCCATAATACGATGCGTTTGGATATTCCCGTAGATCAAGGCGGCCATGGAACTGGACTTAGACCTATGCAAACTTTACTCAGTGCCCTAGGGGCCTGCAGTGGTGTAGATATTGTGATGATTTTAAACAAACAAAAAGAAGGCATCGAATTTTTTGAAATGGAGATTGATGGAGAACGGGAAGCCAATAAGGAACCTGCCTTGTGGTCGACGGTCCATATCCTATTTAAATTCAAGGGAACTATGAGCAAAGAAAAAGCTGAAAAAGCTTGCGCTTTGTCCATAGATAAATATTGTTCCGTAGCTGCCACCCTCAGAGCTGCTGGAGCTGTTATTACTTGGCATGTTGAAATGATTGAATCCGTATCGAATAATTAGAGCATAGCATTTTTAAAATAATTTTATGAAGCACAAGCAATCAAAATTAATAAGAACAAGAGCCGATCGTACTCCCGAAAAGGAGCACTCCTCTGCATTGTTTTTGACCAGTAGTTTTACCTTTGACAATGCCGAAGACATGCGTGCTGCATTCGCAGATGAAAATGATGCCAATATTTACAGTCGATTTTCGAACCCATCGGTGCAAGAATTTGTAGACCGTTTGTGTGTGTTAGAAAATGCAGAAGCAGGTTTTGCAACAGCTTCTGGCATGAGTGCGGTGTTTGGATCCTTTATGGCTTTGTTAAAAAAAGGCGATCATCTTTTATCTTGCAATTCTATTTTTGGAAGTACGCATACGGTGGTATCAAAATATTTACCAAAATATGGTATTGATTATAGTTATGTAGGGGCCAATGCAACCGCAGCCCAATGGGAAGCTGCCATTACGCCTCAAACCAAAATGATTTATTTGGAAACCCCCACCAATCCAGGTGTGGATGTGGTAGACATTGCAATGTTAAGTGCCCTTGCCAAAAAACATAAAATAATTTTAAACGTAGACAATTGTTTTGCTACCCCTATTGGACAAACTCCTATCGATTTAGGCGCCGACTTAGTAGTTCATTCTGCTACTAAATGGATCGATGGGCAAGGACGTGTTTTAGGTGGGGCCATTGTGGGTCGCAAAGATTTAATTCATGAAATTTATTTATTCTGCCGAGCTACTGGCCCATCATTATCTCCCTTTAACGCATGGCTATTAAGTAAAAGTTTAGAAACCTTAGAAGTAAGAATGGAAAGACATTGCAGCAATGCGTTATTTATTGCTGAAAAATTAGAAGGACATCAAAAAATTAATTTTGTAAAATATCCTTTCTTGGCTTCGCACCCACATTATGCCATTGCTAAAAAACAAATGAACAATGGAGGAGGAATTGTTTGCTTTGAATTAAAAAATGGTATTGAAGCGGGTCGACAATTTTTAAACAGTTTAAAAATGCTTTCCTTAACCGCCAATTTAGGAGATACCAAAAGTATTGCATCCCATCCTGCAAGTACCACCCATGCAAAATTATCAGAAGCAGAACGTATGGCTGTGAGCATTACACCAGGCTTAATTCGTATTTCAGTAGGCCTTGAACATAGAGAAGATATACTAGCAGATATATTGCAAGCT
Source organism: Chitinophagaceae bacterium (assembly GCA_947380905.1). Classification (GTDB taxonomy): domain Bacteria; phylum Bacteroidota; class Bacteroidia; order Chitinophagales; family Chitinophagaceae; genus Sediminibacterium. The sequence goes on from CANCSS010000036.1 coordinate 13,912, forward strand.
TTAGACGCCTAATTTTATAATTTATAGCACATTATTATGCCCCTTCCTAGGGGCATTTTACATTATTTTAAGTATATTGAAATCGCAAAAAAAGATTGAATTATGAAAACTAAAATTGGTGTTTTATTATCCTCTATGATGTTTTTACAATATTATGTTTGGGGTGCTTGGTATGTGACCATGGGCACCTATATGGGAGAAGCACTCAAATCAACAGGAATAGACATAGGTGCCGCTTATAGTGCAGGCGCCATTGCCACCATCATCAGTCCCTTTTTTGTAGGCATGATTGCAGATCGATTTTTTGCCGCTCAAAAAATTATGGGGGTATTGCATTTATTGGGTGCAGCCCTTTTATTGTATGCCACGCAGGTAACCAATACCGGCTTTTATTGGGTGATTTTGGTTTACTCTTTAATGTACATGCCAACCATTGCATTAAGCAATAGTGTAGCTTTTGCTCAAATGACCGATCCTGGAAAACAATTTCCTTGGATACGTGTATTTGGAACTTTAGGTTGGATTGCTGCAGGACTAATTATTAGCAAATTAGGAATAGAAAAAACTGCGGGCACTTTTCAGGTGGCTGCCATAGTTTCTGTTATCTTAGGCTTGTTAAGTTTCGCAATGCCCAATACCCCTCCTAATGCAAAAACAGAAAAGGTATCTGCCTCAGGTATTTTAGGTATGGATGCTTTGGTACTATTTAAAACAAGATCATTTTTAATATTTTTTATTGCTGCGATAGCCATTTGTATTCCCTTGTCCTTTTATTATGGATTTGCAAATCCATTTTTAAATGAAATTGGATTAGAAAATGCTGCAGGTAAAATGACTTTGGGACAAATGTCAGAAGCCTTATTTATTTTAGCCATCCCTTTCATGTTTAACAAAGTGGGTGTAAAAAACATGCTTATTCTAGGCATTAGTGCTTGGTTGCTTCGTTATGTCTTTTTTGCTTACGGAAATATAGATCATAGTTGGATGTTGTATGCCGGCATTATATTACATGGTATTTGTTATGACTTTTTCTTTGTGACGGGTTATATGTACACGGAGAAAAAAGCAGGCGAAAAAATTAAAAATGCAGCACAAGGTCTATTTACCTTTGCTACTTATGGCGTAGGTATGTTTATAGGTACTTGGTACAGTGGTTTTGTGGTAGATAAGTACAAGACTGTTACAAATATTACCACGAATACCTCCATTCACAACTGGACTTTTATTTGGTTAACCCCAGCAGCCATTGCAGGTGCCGTATTAATTGCCTTTATATTATTCTTTAAGGAGAAAAAAGAAATAGCCACCAGCGCTTAAATCAATTTACAATCAAAATTATTCATTCAAATCTTATAAAAATTTAAAAAATGCGAATCGCAATGTTAGGTGCAGGTTTTATTGGTCGTTTTTATGCCGATGCCCTGCAAGGTTACAGAAGTAAAGACAAAGTAGTAAGTATTTACGCACGACGAGAAGCGTCTGCCACAAAATTTGCTGCCGATTACAAGTGTGCACATTGGACCACCGAAATGGAAGAAGCCATTGCACATCCCGATGTAGATGTAGTATGTATAGCGCTCCCAAATGATATTCATGAAATGGCGGTGATGTTATGTTGCAAACATAAAAAAGCAGTGATGACCACTAAGCCTTTAGGTCGCAATGGAGAGGAAGCTAAGAGAATGTTGATTGCAGTAGAAGAAGCTGGCATATTTAATGGTTATTTAGAGGACTTAGTATACACGCCTAAATTTATCAAAGCACATCAAAGTGTAAAAGAAGGTGCCGTTGGTAGAATTTTATGGGCAAAGTCGCGCGAAACACATCCTGGCCCACACAGTGAATGGTTTTGGAATATCGAACAAGCGGGCGGTGGCTGTATTTTAGATTTAGG
>CANCSS010000037.1 GCA_947380905.1 Chitinophagaceae bacterium
TTAAGGTGACCAAAGTGTACGCCGGCCTCCAGTAATTGCTGTTGTAATGAAGTGTTATTTTCCATTTGTATAATTTGTTGTAATGAATTAATGTTAAAATTGTTGGATTAACGTTTACTGAACTGGAAGCTTCTACGTGCTTTCTTATGTCCGAATTTCTTACGCTCAACACTACGAGGGTCACGCGTTAGTTGTCCAGCGGCTTTTAACGCAGGACGCAATTCAGGATTCAATTCGATTAATACACGAGCAATACCTAATTTGGCTGCTTCTGCTTGGCCTTTTAGACCACCGCCTTGAGCGTTGATTACGATATCATATTTACCCATCAAGTCAGTCGTTTTTAAAGGCGCTTCTACTTGATTTTGTAAATACACTAATGGGAAGTAAGCTTTATAATCTTTATCGTTCACGGTAATTTTTCCATTACCCTTACTAACAAAGACGCGTGTTACTGCTTCCTTACGACGACCAACTGCATTTGTTTGCTTTTCCATTTATTTATATTTGGAATTAATTAAAATTTAAATTCTTTTGGTTGTTGTGCAGTATGAGGGTGTTTGTCACCAGCATACACAAACAATTTTTTAACCATCTTACGTCCTAAACGATTTTTAGGCAACATGCCTTTTACCGCTCTTTCCATAATTACTTCTGGACGACGCTTGATTAAATCTTCTGCAGCTTCTTCTTTTTTACCACCTGGGTAACCAGAATAATTTAAGTATTGTTTGTCGTGGAATTTGTTTCCAGTCAACAAAACTTTTTCTGCATTAATAATGATTACATAATCTCCGCAATCAACGTGTGGAGTGTAATATGCTTTGTTCTTACCACGTAGAACAGCTGCAATTTTTGAAGCAATACGTCCTACGGTTTGATTAGTACCATCAACAATGTACCAGCCATGTGTAACGGTAGCCGCGTTGGCGTGCTTTGTGGTGAAATGTAGTTTACTCATAATCTTTTGTTTTAATGAGGCTGCGCTATCCCGTCAGCCATAAAATATCCCTTAATTGATAAGGGAGGGCGAAGGTACGGGGGGAATTTGAGTTTTCCCAGTATTTTGGGGATTGTTTTTAATTCGTATCTTTATAACTAATTGATTATCAATAATTATTTTGTATCATAAATTTCATCATACTAAATAGGCACTGAAAATCAAGCAGTTAAGCGCTCTTTCGAAAAGCATTTTCTATAATTTGGGACCACATTTAGGCATTATTCAGGGAATCTGGCCTATTTTTAAGGTATTAGGTTCCATTTTCCTACTTATATATATGTATCAAAAATTACAAGCGACTCAAATTTTTACTGGCACCGAGCTTTTAGAGGACCAATTGGTTTTAATTACCAACCAGGACGGAACCGTTGAGGGAATCGTTGGGATAGAAGATGCTGGAGAAGACATTCAACATTGGGAAGGAATCATTGCACCTGGATTTGTCAATGCACATTGCCATTTAGAATTGTCGCACATGAAGGGATTGATTCCTGCTAAAACTGGTTTGCAAGAATTTGTAAAACAAATTGTGGGCTTAAGAAAAGTGGAAGATGCAATTATTCAAGAAGCTATTATCACTGCTGAAAAAGAAATGTTGGAAAATGGAATTGTAGCAGTAGGAGATATTTCAAATACCATCGACAGCCTTGCGCAAAAAGAAAAACAAAAATTAGCGTATTATAATTTTATTGAGATTTATGATTTGGACCCTACTCGTGCTCCTGAAAAAATAAAAGCGGGACTTGAAATACAAGCACAATTTCAAAAAAATGGTTTGCGTGCAGCGCTAGTGCCACATGCACCTTACTCTTGTACTTTTGCTTTATTAAAATTATTAGCTGCCCATTTTGATGCACATACCATTAGTATGCATAATCAAGAAACACAGGATGAAAATATTTTTTTTGAAAATAAAACCGGTTCCTTTTTAGGCATGTACGAAAGAACAAAAGTATCCCTTGATTTTTTTCATGCTACTGGACTATCCAGTTTGCAATCGATCTTGCCAAAAATTAGCACAGCCGCCACTACCATTTTAGTACATAATAGCTTTACAAGTGCTGCTGATATCAACGCTGTTAAAAAACAAATGCCCAATACTTTTTGGTGTTTGTGTCCTAACGCGAATCAATACATAGAGCAAACCATGCCCCCCATAGAATTACTGCGTTCCCAAAAAGCAAACATGGTAGTGGGTACCGATAGCTATGCTAGCAACTGGTCCCTAAATATTTTAGATGAAATTAAAACCATTCAACAACATCATCCAACTATTGAATTGGCAGAAATGCTGCAGTGGGCCACCCTCAACGGGGCAAAGGCTTTGCAGATGGAAGATAAGTTAGGCAGTTTTGAAAAGGGAAAAAAGCCTGGAGTCGTTTTGATCGAAGGCGTAGCTACTTCGGGTGCGCTTACCAATAGCGCTAAATCAAAAAGATTAATATAAGTGTGTACGCTCATTGATCGCTGGTTTTTTGGTACCTTGTAATTCAATTCAACACCATGACTTTTCCAATTCTATTTGGCATTTTTGCGATCATTATAATTATGTATCGCAGGTCTAGAAAAAACAGAGAAGAATAATTTAAAATTTTAATTGATGAAAAAAATTACTGCCATTTTTTTATGCATGATTTTAATTCAGGTACTGACTGCTCAAACTTCAACGAGTTTATCTAATGTTATTCCAAAACCTGTATCTGTTATTGAAAATGCTGGAACTTTTACTTTTTATAAGCATACAAGTATTGAAAGTCCTTCTTCTTTATTGAATGCAAAAAAATTATTAGAAAGTCAATTACAAAATTACGCTTTTACAAATGCTACAACCAATAATACTGAAATAGAATATATACTAGCCAATGAAAAAGAAAAGATGGCTAAAGAAGGTTATAAAATAGCCATTACGCCTAAAGTAATTACCATTACTGCAAAAAATATACAAGGCGCTTTAATGGCTACCAATACATTGGTTCAAATTCAATTGTTACAAAAAAATGCCCAACAAATTCCTTGTGGTATTATCATTGATAGCCCTCGATTTGATTACAGAGGCATGCATTTAGACGTGTCTAGACACTTTTATCCAATTAGTTTTATTAAAAAATACATCGACCTCATGGCTTTGTATAAGTTCAATACTTTTCATTGGCATTTAACCGATGGGCCAGGTTGGAGATTAAAAATTAACAGCTATCCTAAATTAACTTCTATTGGCGCCTTTAGAACGCACAATGATTGGAAAAGCTGGTGGAACAGTGATCGTAAATATTTAACCGAAGGTGATCCTAATGCTTATGGTGGTTACTATACACAAGAGCAAGCCAAAGACATCGTAGCTTATGCAGGTGCAAGAGGCATCACTGTTATTCCTGAGATTGAAATGCCTGGTCATTCCAATGAAGTGTTTGTGGCCTATCCTGAACTTTCATGTTCTGGTAAGCCTTATGTAAATGATGTTTTTTGTGCGGGTAATGAAGCAAGCTTTGAGTTTATAGAAAAAGTATTGACCGAGGTCATGGCTATTTTTCCATCCAAATACATTCATATTGGTGGAGATGAAGCAGGCAAAGGGGATTGGAAAAAATGTCCAAAATGCCAACAAAGAATGAAAGAGGAATCCTTAAAAACTGAGGAAGAACTACAAAGCTATTTGGTTAAACGCGTCGAAAAATTCTTAAATAAAAACAATAGAAATTTATTAGGATGGGACGAAATATTGGAAGGCGGCTTAACTCCCAAAGCAACAGTAATGAGTTGGAGAGGTGAAAAGGGAGGCATACAAGCAGCCATGGAAAACCACGATGTGATTATGACGCCCGGAGGAGAAACCTATTTTGATGCGTATCAAAATATTCCATCTACTCAACCCGAAGCCATTGGAGGTTATTTGCCTATGAAGCGTGTGTACAATTATGAGCCAGTTCCGAGTAGTTTACCAAAAGAAAAACAAAAGTACATCAAGGGTACCCAGGCACAATTGTGGTCCGAATACATCCCCACAAGCAATCATGTGGAATACATGACTTATCCAAGAGCCATTGCATTAAGCGAAGTGGCATGGACACCCAAAGAAAATAAAAATTTTGATGGATTTTTACAACGCTTACAAAGTCATTACTTATTGCTACAAAAATTAAATGTCAATTACTATCATCCTTCGACCTTGGTGGAAGTTTTTTCAAAACCTGATTTGACAATGCAAAAAAATCAAATCAATTTTACCTCGGAAATTTACAAGGCAAATATTAGATATACTTTAGATGGTTCCACCCCCAATATGAATGCTGAAAAATATGAAGCCCCTTTTTATGTAGGAGGTGAAGTAACTATTAAAGCGGCAGTTGTTACCAATGAATCTGTAGTGCATGAAGCAACCACTTTTTATGCCAATTACCATAAAGCCATTGGTAAAAAAGTAAAGTTCAATACCCCTTGGGATAAAAGCTACCCGGCACAAACCGAATCAACACTCACCAATGGAATTATTGGAACCATCACGTATTCGGACAAGCAATGGTTGGGCTATACCACCGATTTTGATGTGGTGGTAGATATGGAAAACAATACTTCCTTAAATAAAATTGGACTTCGATTTATGCAATATATTGGTGCAGGAGTGTATATGCCAAAATGGGTGACATTCTCTTTTTCCAATGATGGTACCAATTTTACCAATCCTATCAAAATAGACAATGACGTTTCCGATACCGATCGAAAACTCTCTTTTAAAACATTTGAAACAAAATTAATCAATACATCCGCTAGATATATTCGTGTGCAAGCCGACAATGCAAGACGTCAATTTTTATTTACCGATGAAATATTGGTGAATTAGTGCTAATGCAATATGGACTGTAAGATTGGTAATGATTTCAATTCACTAAATTTTTTGTAGTGCCAGCTAAGTGACAATTGAAATAATTCTAGTATTTTTTTTCTTTGAGCCCCACTCAAAACAATATTGTCTAAATCATTGTAAAATTGCACTTGCAAAAAAGTAGAAGCGGTTTGCGCTTCTTGTCCTTCTAAAAAATAAGGATGCGTGGGTATAGTGCTAACAAATTGTCCTTCACGCACATCTAATACGGAAGTAGTAGGGCTATATTTTCCTTGTAACCCAAAGCCCATGGTTTGACTTAAATGAATTAAAAAATAGATAGGCAAATTGCCTACTAAATTTGCACCACCCTTGTCTAACTGCTTAAAAGTATCTTCGATTAAATAAAATAATTCTGGATGCGGTTCGGGTTGCATGGTTTGTTGCAATACTTCTACAATATAGGTGGCTACTGCATTGCGTAATACATCGGAGTATACATTTTGATACACATAATCCCAACTTGCCTCTTTCACCATTTGCAATTGCTTCATAGGTGAGTGATACACTTCCATTTGCAATATAGCAGCAGGTTGATAAAACACCCCTTTGTTGGCTCCTTTTTTACTGGTAACTCTTACGCCTTTTACAATGTATTGTTGCAAACCAAAAAGTTCGGTATACGCCGTCATGATAATGCTCGTATCACCATATTTAGTGACGCGTAAAACAATACCCTTGGTGTTGTGTAACATAATTATTTATCAGACACTCTTAAACTGTTGCAAAAAGCGTAAATCATTTTGAGCGTATAAACGTAAATCGTTGACTTGGTATTTTAATTGAGTGATTCTTTCCACACCCATACCAAATGCAAAGCCAGTATATTTTTCAGGATCTATTCCAAAGTTTTTTAACACATTAGGATGCACCATACCGCTTCCTAAAATTTCTACCCACCCGGTGTGCTTGCATATATTACACCCTTTGCCTGTGCATATTTGACAACTGATATCCATTTCTGCACTGGGTTCTGTAAAGGGAAAATAACTGGGACGGAACCTTACTTTCACTTCTTTGCCAAACATTTCTTGTACGAAAAAATAAAGGGTTTGTTTTAAATCAGCGAAGCTTACATTTTCATCTATATACAATCCTTCTACTTGATGAAAAAAACAATGCGCCCTTGCTGAAATAGTTTCATTGCGATAAACGCGTCCTGGACAAATAACACGGATAGGTGGTTTTTGAGTTTCCATCACGCGCGCTTGCACACTGGAAGTATGGGTTCTTAACAACCAAGCTGAATTATTTTCTGTGGCCTCTTGTACATAAAAAGTATCCTGCATATCTCGTGCCGGATGATCGGCAGGTAAATTCATTGCCCCAAAATTATGCCAATCGTCTTCAACCTCGGGTCCTTCTGCTACGGCAAATCCCAATCGCTTAAATATTGAAACCATTTGATTGCGGACTAAGCTTAAGGGATGTCTTGTGCCTACTGAAATAGGATCCCCTGGTAAAGAGGTATCGATGGAAGTATTGGATTCATCTTCTTCCCCCAATGCGGCCAATAAATTTTCTAATTTTTCTTCTGCAGCAATTTTAAAAGCATTCAAAATTTGTCCAAATTCTTTTTTCTGCTCCACCGGCACATTTTTCATCTCCCCCATGATTTGTTTAACCAAACCTTTGGTTCCCAAGTATTTAATTCGATACGCTTCCACGTCGGCCGTGGTCGTTGCCACCGCGCCAGCGATCTCTTTTTTAATAGACTCTATTTGTGCTAACAATTGCTCCATGGTACGAAGATAAAATAAATCCTTACATTTGTTACTCGAGAAGTAATAATTACATGGAATACAATACAGCAAGAAGCATCATGGGGATGAGGGAGTATGGCCGTCACGTTCAAAGGATGGTGGACCATCTTATGACCATTGAAGACAGAGACAAAAGGAAAGAACAAGCCCTTGTGGTCATTGAACTAATGGGCTTTTTGAGCCCCCAGCTTAAAAATGTGGAGGATTACAAGCATAAACTATGGGATCACCTATTTTTTATGAGCAACTTTCAATTGGATGTAGACAGTCCTTATCCAATTCCTACCAAAGAAACCTACAAACAAAGGCCCGATCCTTTGCCTTACCCTAAACGCAAAATTAGATACGCGCATTTAGGGAAAAACTTAGAAATGGTGATTGATAAGGCCATGGTAGAAAAAGACGAAGAGAAAAAAGCAGGCTTTGCTCATGCAATTGCTCATTATATGAAATTGGCTTATAGCAACTGGCATAAAGAATTGGTTCAAGATGATGCCATAAGAAGTGAATTGAATGCGATTACTGGTGGTGAATTAGAATTTAGCAATACGCCTTATATTAAACACCGCAACCAGAATTTTGAAAGAGATGAATATCGTCCAGCAGGTGGCCGTTGGCAAAACAATCGCAACAACAATAACCGAGGTGGACGCGGACCTAGTGGCCCTGGTGGTGGTGGACGCAACAACAACAATCGCAATTTTAAAAAGCGTTTTTAAAAAACTTAATAATAAATAATCTAAAATAAAAAGAAGAGACCCTCAATGCAGGGTCTCTTCTTTTTTAAATCATTATCGAAAGTTTTAGGTCGTTATATTTTATAAACGATCTAAAATTTGGCAGGAGTGCCAAGTATAAAAGAAAGAACCCCGTATTTTTCAATTTCGGGGTTCTTCTTTTACTAATTTTTATATTTAAAATTTGGCAGGCGTGCCAAATTTTGGAATGCTTTTCTTAATAAAAGTTCTCAAATGATCGGTGCTGGTAGCTAAATCTTCTTTGCGCAAATACATCATATGTCCACTGCGGTAACCTTCCCAAAACATTCTGTCTTGAATTTTTCCAGCAGGATCCATTTGCCATAAATTATATTTTGCATTGAAAAAATCACATGCACCGTCATAATATCCCGATTGTACCAATAAATTTAAATAGGGGTTTTGCATCATCGCTTGACGCAAGTCGTCACCCGTATTGTTATTGTTATTGTCCCAAGGACGTACTGGTCCAAAAATATAATAAGTCAAATCTGTTTTATAACCCAACTCATCTCTTAAATACATATTAATAGCTGGCGTAAAGGAATGTTCCCAAGACGTTAACTCTGAATTGTAATCGGGTCTTTGTCCAGCATCTTTTTTATCTATACCAATGTAGCGAGAATCCAAGCGACCAATGGTTTTGCCTTGATCACGCAATAATTCTTTCCAGAAATAATCAAAGGGGATTGAAAGACTTTGTTCTAAAACTTCTTTCACACCAATGCCCGTATAGCGGGATATTTTTTTAGCAATTTCTTGTCTTTTTTCTTTAGACAAAGAGCCGCCTTGTGCCAAAGCAGGCATTAATTCATTAATAGTAAAGGCTTCTACTTCTGGCAACATTGCTGTTAAATCCTTGGATTGTAAATCTGCTGGTAATTTTTTATGATGCCATGCAGTAGCAGCCATATAAGGTATGCGTAAAGCACCAGCACTTGTTTCATCACGCTTCAATCCTAAATCGGTTGGAGAAACTAAAACAACACCATTCAAATACATCCAATGGGTGTTTTGTAATTCCAATGACAATCCAGATACACGAGCGGTACCATAACTTTCTCCAATTAAAAATTTAGGAGATGCCCAACGCTTGTTTCTAGAAACAAACGTGTTGATCCAATCTGCTAAATATTTAATATCAGCATTCACGCCAAAAAATTTAGAAGTAGGAACTGTTTTATCTAAAATTCTAGAAAAGCCGGTGTTCACTGGATCAATGTATACAATGTCTGCAGCATCCAATAAAGATTGCGGGTTTTCCTCAAATCCATAAGGTTGCACAGGATATCCTTCATCATCAATTTTTAATTTTCTAGGCCCTGTATAACCTATGTGCATCCACACACTTGCGGTGCCTGGGCCACCATTAAATGAAATAAGCAAAGGACGTGTATCTCTGTTGGTTACATCGGTACGCTCATAATACACATAAAATAATGCTGCAATGGCTTTCCCATTTTCATCCCAAACGGGCATGGTGGCCGCGGTTGCTTTATAAGGTATTTTTTGCCCCTTAATAGTTACTTCTCCTTTTGTTTCTGATTTTTGTTCTAATGACAACTCTCTTTTAAAAGCAGCATTTTTATCTGGTGCACTTGCAGCTGCTGCGCCTGGTGCCGCTGGTGCTGCTGCAGGTTGCGATTCGGTATAGTTTCGCTGCGCTTGTACAAATAAGGTTGTTAATAACAACAAATAAGTAAATAATTGTTTTTGCATAATTCAAATTTTTGGTTGGAATAATTTTAGTGAGTTAAATATACACCATATTTGAACTTGTCAACAACCGTTAGTGTAATTATTTATTTAGCAAGTAATTCCCTAATTTAGTCCTGGCAGAAGCCTATTAAACCTATTTGAGGATGTCAGCAATATTAAAAAGTGCAGATCGAAAAGTGATTATATTAACTGCGCCTTCTGGTGCAGGTAAAACCTCTATAACCAAGTACTTATTAAAACATTATGCCTCCCTTTCTTTTTCGGTTTCTGCTACAACAAGAGCGCCAAGAGGCAATGAACAGGAGGGGATTGCCTACCATTTTATAACACCGGCTGCATTTGAAGGGCATATCTATCAAAATGACTTTTTAGAATATGAAATGGTCTATAAAGATGTTTATTATGGTACGCTAAAATCAGAATTGACTCGGATTTGGGAACAAGAAAAAACACCCGTATTAGACATTGATGTAAAAGGCGCCTTGCACGTGCAAAAACAACTGGGCGAGGAATGTCTTTCTATTTTTATACAACCACCTTCTATCGAAGTATTACAAGAAAGATTGGAGAAAAGAGAAACCGATTCACCAGCCGCTATAAAAATAAGATTAGAGAAAGCGGCTTTTGAAATGAGTTTTAGCAATCAGTTTAAGGCGATTGTAAAAAATGAATCCCTCGAAATTGCATGTAAAGAAGTGGCTGCGCTTATTGATCAATTTTTAGCTAACGCTTAAAAAAATAAATTATGTCATTACAAGGAAAAACTGTTTTTATTACAGGAGGTAGCAGAGGAATTGGTAAAGCCATGGCTTTGAAATTAGCAGCAGCAGGCGCTAACATTGTTATTGCAGCAAAATCGGTACAAGAAGATCCGCGCTTAGGGGGTACTATTTTTTCGGCGGCTGCAGAAGTGGAGGCTTTGGGTGTTAAAGCGCTGGCAGTGCAAGTAGATATAAGAGACGAAGCACAAATTGCTAGCGCCATTCAACAAACTGTAGAAAAATTTGGAGGCATTGATATACTTATTAATAATGCAAGTGCCATTCAATTAACGGATACTGCCAACACGCCTAGCAAGCGCTTTGATTTAATGCATAGCATTAATGTACGTGGTACTTTTTTAGTAGTGCAACACGCCCTACCTTATTTAAGAAAATCGACACATGCACATATATTAACTTTATCACCCCCTATTAATATGGCGCCAAAATGGTTGGGTCCCCATGTTGCTTATACGATATCAAAATACAATATGAGCATGATGACTTTAGGTTGGGCGGAAGAATTTAAAGAAGACAACATAGCCTGTAACTCTTTGTGGCCGCGCACTACCATCGATACGGCTGCCGTCAGAAATTTATTGGGAGGACAGGCTTTGGCCAATATGAGTCGCACCACAGACATTATTGCTGATGCCGCTTTTTATATTTTAAGTAAAGAAAAATTACAATACACAGGAAAAACTTTTATTGACGAAGAGGTATTGGCAGCCGAGGGCATTACCGATTTAGCACATTATTCGGTGGTGCCAGGTGCTAAATTATTTTACGATTTATTTTTATAATATTTTTTATTCTTCCTTTTTAATTTAAAGAAACTTTTTATGAAACGAATTTTAATAGCTGGATTTTTATTTTGTAGTGTTGGTTCGTTTGCACAGAAGAAAAATAAAATTGATCCTGCCAGCCAACAAATCAATGCCAATAAAGAAGCAACCCTGGTTGCTTTAAATAATGCGTATGAGGCTGATAAAAAAACAGCCTTTCAAATTTGGGAATGGGCAGAAGTAGGTTACAAAGAAATTAAAAGTGCGGCATTGCATGTACAAAATTTAAAAAATGCAGGCTTCACGGTAGAAACAGGTGTTGCTGAAATACCCACAGCTTTTGTAGCGAGCTATGGCAGTGGTGCTCCGGTGATTGGCATTTTAGCAGAATTTGATGCGCTACCAGGATTGGCGCAAACAGCTAGCCCAGAAAAAACTACGATCGAAGGAAAAATTGCTGGTCATGCTTGTGGTCATCACTTGTTTGGAACTGCTTCGGTAAGCGCAGGCATTGCGATAAAAAATTTAATTGCTGCTGGAAAATTAAAAGGCACTATCAAAGTATATGGTTGCCCTGCGGAAGAAGGCGGTAGTGGTAAAGTATTTATGGTACGTGCTGGTTTATTTAATGGAGTGGATGCTGTGATACATTGGCATCCTGATTTTTACAATGGAGTGACTACGATGAGTGCCCTTGCCAATAAATCGGCGAAGTTTAAATTTTATGGCATTGCTTCTCATGCAGCCATGTTGCCTGAACAAGGCAGATCGGCATTAGATGCAGTGGAAGCCATGGACAATATGGTGAACATGATGCGCGAACATATTCCACAAGAAACTAGAATTCATTATATTATTACGAGTGGGGGCAAGGCGCCGAACGTAGTTCCTGATTTTGCGGAATCCTATTATTATGTACGCCATCCCAAACGCAAAGAGGTAGTGGATATTTTTGAAAGAGTGGTAAAAGCCGCAGAAGGTGCAGCTTTAGGAACTGGAACGAGATTTCAATATGATATCATTGGTGGCACACATGATTTGTTGATTAATAAAACATTGGCAGAAGTGATGCAAACCAATTTAGAAAAAGTGGGGGGCGTTACTTATACGGAAGCTGAATTAAATTTTGCAAAAAAAATTCAAACTAGTTTTATGGGTGCTCAAATAGATATTGCTGCTGCTGCAACCGTGAAGCCACTTAGTTATGTTAATGAAGGCAACAATGGCTCTACCGATGTGGGAGATGTAAGTTATGCATTGCCTACTGTTGGTATGCGAGCTGCCACCTGGGTGCCTGGAACAGCTGCGCATAGTTGGCAAGCCGTAGCTGCTGGCGGAACTGAAATAGGCACAAAGGGAATGTTGGTAGCGAGTAAAGCAATGGCCTTGACTGCAATTGATTTAATGAGCAACCCTGTATTACTTGCCAAAGCACTTGAAGAATTTAATCAATCAAGAGGTGATTATAAATACAAAGCTTTATTAGGTGATATTAAGCCCTCTTTAAATTATAGAGATTAAGATTCATTAGAAAATGATAAAGAATTTATTCAATGCACTCTTATGATTAAAAAAAAAGGCTACCATTTTGGTAGCCTTTTTTTATAGAAATTTTTATTAAGCGCTCTTTGCGCCAATAAAAAAAGCAGAGGCAGACAATGCTAAATCTTTTAATATCCCCGCCATTGGACCTTGTTTGCCAGCTTCGTCTGCAGCATGCAACAACATGGGCAAATGAATGGTCAAAACAAAAATAATTAACTGAGCTCCTAATAAATTACAAGCCAATTTGGTTTGTTTGCCTGTAATAATAGAAACAGCGGCAAGAATTAAACCTAGCCCTGAAACATAAACCCATAATACGCCTCCTGGTAAAAAGGCAGGAACAGCGCCTGTCATCGCACTGGCATTCATAAAATGAAATAGCCCGAAAATGGCCATGACTAATGCAAAAACAATTTGTGAAATTTTTGTAATGGTGTTGGTGTTCATAGTTGTTAAGTTTTGGTTTTGTCTATTAAATTAAGCGACTCTGCCATCATTTTAACAAATGGAAATAAATTTTACTAGTTCTTTAACATTTGAACATCTAGTAGAAGGGGGATAAGCTACCCCAGTAAATATTCTTATGAATTGATTCTTAACTACTTACTCCCCCTCGATGCACTCCGTAAACTACGGTATCGAGAAAATCATTAGAGGAATAATGAGTGGGTGCTTATTTTCTTTAAGCACTTATTCATTAAACTATAAAGGAGAACCTTTGGTTCTCCTTTATAAAATCATTAGAGGAATCATGAGTGGGTGCTAAATTTCTTATAGCACTCAATCATGATTATTCTCGGGGCGCATTTGCGGGAAAAACAACACATCTTGAATAGAAGGTTGATTCAACATCATCATACACAATCTATCAATACCGATGCCAATACCAGAAGTTGGTGGCATGCCATATTCTAGCGCTCTTAAAAAATCATGATCAATAAACATCGCTTCGTCATCTCCTCTTTCCATTAAAGCAACCTGGTCTTCAAATCGCTTCCGTTGATCGATGGGATCATTTAACTCGGTATATGCATTGGCCAATTCTTTACCATTCACCATGAGCTCAAATCTTTCTACCAAACCTGGTTTTGAACGGTGCTTCTTGGTTAAAGGACTCATTTCAATAGGATAGTCAATAATAAAAGTGGGCTGTATGTATTTTGGTTCGCTTGTTGCACCAAATATTTCGTCAATCAATTTTCCTTTTCCAATGGTAGGGGCTACATCAATATGTAATTTTTTACACACTTCTCTTAATGCCGCTTCCTCCATACCCGTAATATCAATACCTGTATTTTCTTGTATGGCTTCTATGATACTTATTCTTCTAAAGGGTGCTTTAAAATTAATCGTCTTATCTCCTACTGTTAATTCGTTAGTGCCATGCAAAGTCAGGGCAATTTTTTCAAACAGTTGTTCTGTAATTTCCATCATCCACAGATAATCTTTATAGGCCGTATACCATTCCAAAACTGTAAACTCTGGATTGTGCGTTCGATCCATTCCTTCGTTTCTAAAATTTCTACTAAACTCATACACCCATTCAAAACCACCCACAATCAATCTTTTTAAATACAATTCGTTGGCAATACGTAAATAAAATGGAACATCTAATGCATTGTGATGTGTTGCAAAAGGCCTAGCAGCAGCACCTCCAGGGATTGCTTGCAATACAGGGGTGTCTACTTCTAAAGCACCTCTGCTATTTAAAAATTCACGAATAGTAGCCACCAATAAAGTACGCTTTACAAAAGTTTCTTTAACCGATGGATTGATAATTAAATCGGCATACCGTTGGCGATATCTAAATTCTGGATCGGTAACTGCATCAAATACATGTCCTTCTTCATCTCTTTTTACCACAGGAAGTGGCTTTAAAGATTTCGCCAATAAGGTAAGTGTGCTAGAGTGGACCGAAGTCTCTCCTGTTTTGGTGATGAAAACATACCCAGTGGAGCCAATAATGTCTCCCAAGTCCATCCCATTTTTAGTAATAACGTCCCAATAAGATTTATCCTCGTCTGGACAAATTTCATCTCTTTTAATATAGAGTTGTATAATACCCTTGTCGTCTTGTATTTTAACAAATAGCACTTTGCCCTTATCATTCACACTCATAATTCTTCCTGCCACACATACGGCAGCATATTGATCTTTATTTTCTTCGGTAAAGTTTTGCTTGATATCGTTGGAATAATGAGAAACAGGATACAAAGGAGCAGGGTAAGGATTGATGCCTGCCGCCTCTAAATGGGCTAGTTTTTCACGTCTTATAATTTCCTGTTCTGATAGCGTTTGACTCATTGATGATTTATTATTACTGCAAAAGTAAAACTTAGCAGTCAATTAACGAAAGAAGCCTTGCCGAACCTCCTCATTACTTAATGTAATGACATCTCCAGGCTGCATGCCTTGAATTGTAAATGCCCCTATTTGAGCCCGTATTAAGCGCAATACAGGGAAATGAACCGCTGCAAACATTTTTCTTACCTGTCTATTCTTTCCTTCTGTTAATTGTATCTCTACCCAAGTGGTGGGATTGTTTTTTCTAAAGCGAATTGGGGGATTTCGCTCCGGTACTGCTATATCGTCCCCTAATAGGGCAAGACGCGCTGGTTTAGTTTGAATAATCATCCCGTTGTTATTAATAGATACGCCCGCTGTAAGCATAGCAATGGCTTTGGTAGTTATCATTCCTTCTACTTGAACCCAATAAATTCTTTTGTGTTCCAATGCTGGTGTAAGTAATTGATGATTGATTTTGGTATCATTGGTTAACAACAATAAACCTTCACTATCGTAATCTAATCGGCCTACTGGATAAACATCAGTAGGTACATCAACGATATCCTTTAAACAACGTTTACCATCCATAGAGGTAAATTGACTCAGCACCTGGAATGGTTTATATATTAAATAGTGGTTGATAAAAATAAAAGTTTCTATAATAACAAAGTCCCCCTGAATGCTCAAGAGGACCTCGTATATAGATGGGTTAGTAAGTACGGGAATTAGATTCCCTTCACAATATTAAATATACTTTTTTCTAATTCAAAAAATATTTTAAACAAATTTATTGACGTTATCCACAATTGGGC
>CANCSS010000038.1 GCA_947380905.1 Chitinophagaceae bacterium
TCAAAGAACTATTTTTGTGCTCTAAAAATAACAAGCTAACAACCCTGTTTACAAATGAACAATACCTACACCTCGTTGGTTAATCAAACCTTTCATTTTCCACAAGAAGGTTTTGAAGTGGATGACAATGGTTATTTACAATTTAATGGACTTGATTTAAAAGCCATCATTGAAAAACATGGTACACCATTAAAGTTAACTTACTTGCCTAAGATAGGGATGCAGATAAAAAAAGCAAAGCAAATGTTTGCAGCAGCTTTTAAAAAGCATAAATACGAAGGGGAATATTTTTATTGTTATTGCACCAAAAGTTCGCACTTTTCATTTATTGTAGAAGAAGCATTGTCGCACAATGTGCATTTAGAAACTTCCTTTGCTTATGATATTGATATCATCAACCAATTGTACAAACGTAGAAAAATAAATAAAGACATTTTTATTATTTGCAATGGGTACAAGCAAAAGTTGTACATGAGCAGAATTTCAAAATTAATCAACACGGGTTTTAAAAATGTGATTCCGGTATTGGACAATAAAGAAGAATTACAATTTTACAAACGCAATACCAAAGAGCCTTTTAAATTAGGCATTCGTGTAGCTTCAGAAGAAGAGCCAAGTTTCCCTTTTTATACTTCTCGTTTAGGCATTAGGGCAAAGGATATTCTTGAGTTCTATGTAGATGAAATCGAAGGCTATGAGGACAAGTTTCAATTAAAGATGCTGCATATCTTTTTAAATAAAGGGATTAAGGATGATATCTATTATTGGTCAGAATTAAATAAAATCATCAACTTGTATTGTCAGCTTAAAAAAATATGTCCTGAATTAGATTCCATTAATATTGGAGGAGGCTTCCCTATAAAGCATTCCTTGGGATTTGAATACGATTATCAATTCATGATTAATGAAATTGTGTCCAATATTAAAAAGGCTTGTAAAAAAGCAAGAGTACCAATGCCTAATATCTATACAGAATTTGGAAGTTTTACAGTAGGAGAGAGCATGGCGCATATTTACAAGGTACTGGCTCAAAAGAAACAAAATGATAGAGAGTGTTGGTATATGATTGATTCTTCATTCATCACTACTTTACCTGATACCTGGGGCATTGGTGAGAAATTTTTAATGTTGCCTGTCAACAAATGGGAAAATGATTATCAAAGGGTGGTATTGGGAGGACTTACTTGTGACAGCCATGATTATTACGATTCAGAGGAACACATCAATGAAGTTTTCTTGCCCAAGCTTAAAAATGATTTATTAGAAGAAAAAGCAGAAGAAAACAATGAGTCCTTGTATGTAGGATTTTTTCATACAGGAGCCTATCAGGACCAGATTAGTGGTTATGGTGGCATCAAGCATTGTTTGATACCGTCCCCCAAGCATGTGATTGTTGAAAAAGATGCTAAAACAGGGAAGATGGTAGATTGGGTATATGCAAAAGAGCAAACAGCTCAATCGATGCTTAAGATATTAGGGTATTTAAGATAAAATTCAAAAAGTTATTACTTTATAAAACAAAGAGGCCCTCGATTCATCGGGGGCCTCTTTGTTAAAGGCAAGATTACTTGATACGAATCACTGCTTTAGGAGTATTAATTGATTCTTTTAAAGGAAGTGAAAGGGTTAGAATACCATCTTCCATGACAGCGTCAATGGCATCAGTATTAATTTTTTCATCCAGGCTAAAAGTTCTTTTAAAGGATTTGATGCCAAATTCCTTTTTAATCAGCTTCTCAGCTTTTGGTTCCTTGCTTTCTTTGATTTGATAACTAATGGTTAATAGTCCCTGCTCCATCTGAATACTTACTTCTTCTTTTTTGATACCTGGAATTTTCATTGCAATGCTAAATCCTTTTTCATTTTCATGAATATTTACGGGAGGATAATAAGCACTTGAAGTAGGGAAGAACTCGTCCATCAAATGTCCAAATACGAAAGGGTTTTGTTTTAATGTTGTCATATATTTTTTGTTTAGTTTTTATGAATTTTGTACAGTTTACCTAATACAAATGCTATTCCAGGGCATTTTTAAGCAATTTAAGTGCCAATATGGCATATTATCTTTCTATTAACTGCCTATATGACTTGAAAACAAATTTGTAGGGCATTTTTAAAATCCCTAATTTTGGTTCAAATAGTAGATGTTATGTACCCTGAAGAGTTTGTTTTGCCAATGAAGGCTGAGTTAGTTGACAATGGATTTGAAGATTTAACTACAGCAATGGAAGTGGAAAACGCAGTAAAAAAACAAGGTACAACATTGTTAGTGATCAATTCGGTTTGTGGTTGTGCAGCTGGTGCATGTAGACCAGGTGTTTTAATGGCAATTGCCAATGCAACTATAAAACCAGATTACATTACTACCAGTTTTGCAGGATTTGATATAGAAGCGATTAATAAAGTAAGAGAATTACAATTACCTTATCCTCCTTCATCACCAGCAATTTTATTATTTAAAGATGGTCAATTAGTCAATATGGTGGAAAGACACCAAATTGAAGGTAGACCCGCTCAATTGATTGCACAACACTTAATTACAGTTTTCCAAGAACATTGTAATTAGTCAAAGATATTTATAAACAGTTTTTGTTTTTAGATGGGTTAGTAAACACGGCCGCACTTTCTAGTGTGGCCTTTTTTTTTCGTACATTGCATTACTTATCAAATTATATGTATCCTAATTTATATTACTTAATCGAAGATGTATTTGGCATCCAACTTAACGCTTTAAAGTTGGTCAATTCTTTTGGTTTTTTTGTTGCACTCGCATTTATTTCCTCCGGTTATGTATTGTTTTCTGAAGTTAAAAGAAAAGAAGCCCTGGGGCATTTTGGATACACTGAAGAAAAGATTTTGGTAGGAGCCCCGGCATCTATGTCTGAATTATTAACCAATTTTTTCTTTGGCTTTGTCTTTGGTTATAAGATAGTTGGAGCGTTTACCATCGAAAATGCTTTAAACAATACCCAAGCTTTTATTTTGTCTTTACAAGGCAATTTTGTGGCAGGTATGGCGGTAGGGATATTGATCTTTTTTCTAAAATGGAGAGAAAAGGACAAAGCGAAATTGGCTAAGCCTGAAGCCAGGACTGTAAAGGTTTGGGCACATGACCGTGTGGGCGATGTGGTTTTACAAGCCGCATTATGGGGATTTATTGGCGCTAAAATTTTTCACAATCTGGAAAACATAGACGACTTTATAAAAGATCCATTTGGTTCTTTAATTTCTTTTAGTGGACTTACTTTTTATGGGGGACTTATTTTAGCCACCATTGCTGTGATTGTCTATATAAGAAAATTTAAGATAAGGGTCATTCATTTTGCAGACGCCATGGCGCCTACTATGATTTTTGCTTATGCTGCAGGTAGAATAGGTTGTCATATCAGTGGGGATGGCGATTGGGGTATACCTAACCTATCGCCTAAGCCATTTACCTGGTTGCCCGATTGGATGTGGGCCTATAGTTATCCGCACAATGTGGTGAATGAAGGAGTTCACATTCCAGGTTGCGTTGGAAATTATTGCAATCAATTGCCAGTAACTGTATATCCAACTACCTTCTATGAAATCATCATCATGTTTTTATTATTCCTTGTCATGTGGATGTTTCGTAAGAAGATTACACAACCAGGTATTTTAACAGGCATTTATTTTTTGTTTGCAGGAGGGGAGCGTTTTTTTATAGAGAAAATTAGGGTCAACAATAAAATTGCTTCTTTGCCTTTTCAACCTACTCAAGCCGAATTAATTTCCGTACTATTAATTATATTAGGGTTCCTATTCTTACTGATGTCTAAGAAATGGTTCCCAAAAAATATTGTAAAATCTTAAATTAAAAATTATGCCATCCTTTGATATTGCCAGTTCTGTAGATATTCAAACATTGGACAATGCAGTAAATATTGTAAAAAAAGAAATCACCAATCGTTTTGATTTTAAAGGCAATCATGTAGTGATTGACTTAAATAAAAAAGAATACGTATTAAAATTAGAGTCTGATTCAGAAATGAAAATTCAGCAAATAGTAGATGTTTTAATTAGTAGATCTTTGAAACAAGGCATCGAGGCCTCGGCCTTTGATTTCTCAAAAGAGGCTTTCCCCAGTGGAAAAATCTTTAAAAAGGATGTTTCCGTGAAAAATGGCTTAAAGCAGGAAGATGCCAAAAAGGTGGTCAAACTCATTAAAGAGAGCGGCTTAAAGGTACAAGCTGCCATTATGGACGATATTGTACGTGTTACAGGCAAGAAAATCGATGATTTACAAGACGTTATAGCGGCTTGTAGGGCAGGCAACCTGGGTTTGCCCCTGCAGTACATCAATATGAAGTAATTGGGCAATTCCCTTATTAACGCGCTTAAAATTTGGCTAAAACCTAGGTTTAGGCTAAATTTGCGTCCTATTAAATAAATTGTACGGCAAAATCCGTACATCCTTAAAAATCATACATATGAGAGAAGGTATCCATCCAGAAGCGTATCGTTTCGTAGTGTTCAAGGACATGAGTAACGGTATTTCATTCTTAGGCAAATCAACTGCACAAACCAAAGAAACAGTCGTGTTTGAAGACGGTAAAGAGTATCCAATTATCAAATTGGAGATTTCTAACACTTCACACCCTTTTTACACAGGTAAAAACATGTTGGTTGACACCGCTGGTCGTATTGATAAATTCAACAAGCGTTACGCCAAGAAAAAATAAAAGAGAGACAATTAAAAAACATTTCTTTTTATACTTATTCAAACCCTTTCTTACGCAAGTAAGAGAGGGTTTTTTGTCAAGAAACACATTGGAGTACTTACCTTTGTAATGGTTAAAATATAAATTATGCAAACATTAGACATACTTGCTTTTGGCGCCCATCCAGACGATGTGGAATTGGGCTGTGCTGGTGCTTTGTTGGCAGCGGTAGCAGAAGGAAAGAAAGTAGGCATAGTAGATTTGACTAAAGGAGAACTAGGTACGCGAGGTACTACTTCACAGAGATTAAAAGAAGCGCAATTGGCTTCGCAAGTAATGGGCATTGGAGTAAGAGAGAATTTAGGGATGGCCGATGGTTTTTTTGAAAACAATAAAGAAAATCAATTTGCCATTATTGAAACCATTCGAAAATACAAACCTTCCATTATTTTTTGCAATGCACCAGAGGACAGGCATCCAGATCATGGACGTGCGGCTCAATTAATTGTAGACGCTTCTTTTTTATCGGGCTTGGTTAAAATACAAACTACACACAATGGAGTTGCGCAAGCCCCTTGGAGAGCCACGCAAGTTTTTCATTACATTCAGTCCCGAAATTTAACACCCAATTTTGTGGTGGATATTAGTGCATTTATGGATAAAAAAATGGAAGCAATTTTAGCACATCGTTCTCAATTTTTTGATCCCAATTCCACCGAGCCAGATACTTTTATTTCTGGCAATGCTTTTTTAGATTTTGTCAAAGGAAGAGCGAAAGAGTTAGGGCATCAAATAGGTGTGGAGTATGCCGAAGGGTTTATTACTCAAAAGTTATTGGGTATTCGAAGTTTTGATGCCATCATTCAAAAAACAACCTAGCTTAATAAAGGAGTGATGGATATCAAAAATGATTGCTTAATAGATTAATATTGTATCAGTTTTAATGTATAATTATGGCCATTGTTAAAGTAGGATTAATTCAAATGACTTGTGAGGCATCTAAAACTGCCAACACATCAAAAGCCATTGAAAAAATTAAAGAAGCTGCAAAAAAAGGAGCCAATATCATTTGCTTGCAGGAACTTTTTACTTCCTTGTATTTTTGTGATGTAGAGGCGTATGATAATTTTAAATTAGCAGAACCCATCCCAGGAGAAACCAGCAATACATTAGCTATATTGGCTAAAGAACTAGGGGTGGTCATCATTGCTTCTTTGTTTGAAAAAAGAGCAGAGGGTTTGTACCACAATACCACAGCGGTGCTAGATGCAGATGGTACTTATTTAGGCAAGTATCGTAAAATGCATATTCCTGATGACCCTGCTTATTATGAAAAATTTTATTTCACACCTGGTGATTTAGGGTATAAAGTTTTCAAAACAAAATTTGCCACCATTGGTGTTTTAATTTGTTGGGATCAATGGTATCCAGAAGCCGCAAGAATTACTGCATTGATGGGTGCTGAAATGTTATTTTATCCCACCGCCATAGGTTGGGCAACCGCACAAGACGAAGCAACCAATAAAGAACAATACAACGCTTGGCAAACCATTCAACGCAGTCATGCAGTAGCCAATGGAGTGCCAGTGATTAGTGTCAATAGAGTAGGTTTGGAACAAAATGGTTTGATGAAATTTTGGGGAGGAAGTTTTGTAAGCAATCCATTTGGTACTTTATTGTATGAAGCGACACATGATAAAGAAGAAGTAGCCGTCATTGATATTGATACCGAAAAATCGGATAGCTATAGAACGCATTGGCCATTTTTACGTGATCGTAGAATTGATTCTTATAAACCCATTACCCAAAGATACCTTGATGACCATGAGTAATGTTACACCCAAATCTTTAGGTTATTATTTTCCTGCAGAATTTGCACCACATGATGCCATTTGGTTAAGTTGGCCACATAAAGAAGAAAGTTGGCCAGGTAAAATAGCAAGTATCTATCCTTCTTATGCTGCATTTGTGAAAGTAGTATCCTTAACTGAAAAGGTTTGCATTAATGTAGTAGATGAGAAAATGCGCAACTCTGCAAAAAAAATGTTGCAATTGGCTGGTGTAAATTTAGATCTAATTCATTTTTATTTGCATCCCACCAATGATGCTTGGTGCCGAGATCATGGCCCAGCCTTTTTAATAAGAGACAATCCAATAGCTCCTAAAGCAATCATCGATTGGAACATCAATGCATGGGGTGGTAAATATCCGCCTTATGATTTAGACGATGTAATACCCACTAGTATTGCAGGTGTTCTAAGCTTGCCTGTGTTTAATCCTGGTATTATTATGGAAGGAGGATCGGTGGATTTTAATGGGGCTGGAACGGTAATGACTTCCAAATCTTGTTTGTTGAATCCCAATCGAAATCCTCATTTAAATCAAGCACAGATTGAAAAGTATTTGAGTGATTATTATGGAATAGATCAAATATTATGGGTGAGTGATGGCATTGTAGGGGATGATACTGATGGACATATTGATGATACCGTAAGATTTGTAAATGAAGATACTGTCATCACAGTCGTGGAAGACAATGTACTATCTGCCAATCATTCCATCTTGCAACAAAATTTAAAAGAACTAAAACAAATGCGTTTGCTTGGCGGCAAACAATTGAATATCGTGGAATTGCCTATGCCTGCTGAGGTAATTTATGAGGGGCAACTGTTACCAGCATCTTATGCTAATTTTTATATAGGCAATGGACATGTGGTAGTACCTACTTTTAAATGTGCACAGGATGACAAGGCGATGCAAATCATACAATCCTGTTTTACCACTAGAGAAGTGGTTGGCATTGATTCAACCGATATCATCTGGGGATTGGGAAGCTTTCATTGTTTGAGTCAACAAGAACCCTCCTGTATCCAATAATTTCTTGGAATAAAAATAGCCATTAGTTTGTTATATTTATACCAAAATAAGCCCCATGCTTTTTACTAGAAAAATTACTTTATTGCTTGTTTTCATTTCAATGATTACTTTTTTTGCTTGCAATAAATTTCCTTATGCAGAATCCAATCAAATTTACCATCAGCAACAATCTTTGCTAATAAAGAAATTAAAGGAAAGCCCTGGCATACAAATCATCGATCAATTGCCCAAAGCAAAAGATTGGGTAGGAACAACCAATTTTGATTTACGCAAACCCAACTTTGTTGTCATCCATCATACGGCTCAAAATTCTTGTGAGCAAACCTTAAAAACTTTTACGCTAGAAAGAACCAAGGTGAGTGCGCATTATGTGATTTGTAAGGATGGCACCATTCATCATATGTTGAATGATTATTTTAGAGCATGGCATGGAGGCGTTGCCAAATGGGGTAACAATACCGATATCAATTCAAGTTCTATTGGAATAGAATTGGACAACAATGGTTTTGAGCCATTTGATACAGCACAAATAAACAGCTTACTTTTATTATTGGCTCAACTCAAAGAAACGTATAAGATACCAGTAAATAATTTTATAGGCCATGGTGATATTGCACCAGGAAGAAAAGTGGATCCCAATGTTCAATTTCCTTGGATACAATTGGCCAAGAATGGTTTTGGAGCTTGGTTTGAACCCTCTTTAACCGATTCCTTGCCTACAGGACTTTCTATTCCATTGGCCATATCAATGGTGGGGTATGATATTAAAGATACCAACACCGCCATTCTTGCTTTCAAACGTCATTTTAGACAAGACAGCACTGCTGCTATGAATGATGCAGATAAATCAGTTTTATCTCAATTAATTAAAAATAAATTATCACACTAACAATTGTTAGTGTAAATTTGTATAAATATTTGAGGTATGGATTTCAAGTTAACTGAGGAGCAGCTGATGATTCAAAAAGCGGCTCGTGCTTTTGCACAACAACAATGTTTACCCGGTGTGATTGAGCGAGATGAACATCAAAAATTTCCCAAAGAACTTTTAGAGCAATTGGCCGATTTAGGATTTTTGGGCATGATGGCTGCGCCAGAATTTGGAGGGGCAGGCATGGATACGATCAGTTATGTAATTGCCATGGAAGAAATAAGTAAAGTGGATGCCAGTGTAAGTGTGGCCATGAGCGTTAACAATAGTTTGGTTTGTTGGGGTTTAGAACATTATGGAACAGAGGAGCAGAAGAAAAAATATTTAACCCCTTTAGCGCAAGGTAAAAAAGACGGAGCATTGTATATCGGCGCATTTTTATTAAGCGAACCAGAAGCAGGCAGTGATGCAACACATCAACATACATCGGCAGTGGATAAAGGAGATCATTATGTATTAAATGGTGTTAAAAATTGGATTACCAATGGATCTACTGCATCGGTATATTTGGTGATGGCACAAACAGATGCATCCAAAGGACCTAAAGGCATCAACGCTTTTATTGTTGAAAAAAATACCGATGGAATTACAGTCGGAGCCAAAGAAAATAAATTAGGCATCAGGGGAAGTGATACACACTCGGTATCTTTTACAGATGTAAAAGTACCTAAGGAAAATAGAATAGGTGCAGATGGTTTTGGTTTTACTTTTGCCATGAAAACTTTAAATGGGGGTAGAATTGGCATTGCTGCGCAAGCATTGGGCATTGCAAGCGGCGCCTATGAATTGGCATTGGCCTATAGCAAACAAAGACAATCCTTTGGCAAACCTATTCATGAACATCAAGCCATCCAATTTAAATTAGCTGAAATGGCTACTAAAATTCAATCTGCTAGATACCTTTGTTATCATGCTGCTTGGGAAAAAGACCAAGGATTAGATTATACTACTTCTGCTGCCATGGCTAAATTGCACGCTAGTGATACGGCCATGTGGGTCACAACAGAAGCAGTGCAAGTGCATGGAGGATATGGTTTTGTAAAAGAATACCATGTAGAAAGATTAATGCGTGATGCAAAAATTACGCAGATTTATGAAGGAACCAGCGAAATTCAAAAAATGGTTATTGGAAGAAGCATCACAAAATAAAATCAATGTCTGTTCATCAAGAAACTTATCTAAAAATTAAAACAACCTTGGATGCGGCTAAAGTAGATTTAGTAGCCGTTAGTAAAACCAAGCCCAACGAAGATCTACAAGCTTTGTATGACCTGGGTCAACGTGCTTTTGGAGAAAATTATGTGCAGGAATTGGTAGATAAAGAGGCTACGCTTCCTAAAAACATTCAGTGGCATTTTATTGGGCATTTGCAATCGAATAAGGTCAAATACATAGCACCTTTTGTGCATTTAATACATGGGGTGGATGGAGAGAAGTTGTTGCAAGAAATTAACAAGCAAGCCAATAAAAATAATCGAGTAATAAGTTGTTTGTTGCAAGTGCATATTGCCAGCGAAGAAACCAAGTTTGGTTTTGATACTACCAGCTTAATGGAATTAATCCATAGTGGCCGATTGAATAATTATCCCAATGTATTGGTGAAAGGATTAATGGGCATGGCAAGTTTTACAGAAGATCAATCTGTATTGAAAAAAGAGTTTGAAGGCTTGGCATCCAGTTTTAATCAAGTAAAAACCAAGCTTAATAATATACATTTTGATACCCTAAGTATGGGCATGAGTAGTGATTATGCTTTGGCCATCCAAGAGGGTAGTACCATGGTAAGAATTGGCAGCTTGCTTTTTGGCGCTAGAAATTAATATAATTTTCGACCTACATTTATCTATTTAGCATTTCCATAATCAAATACCAATTGGCAAAAAGCTTTTACGCCCACAGTAAATCCAGATTCATCAATAAAGAAATCAGAAGTATGATGTGGAGCAACTTCATTTACATTTTTACCCTTAGACATGGCACCTAAATAGAAAAAGAAACTTGGAGCTTTTTCTGCATAATAAGAAAAGTCTTCAGCTCCTGTTTGCCAAGTAGTGGCAAGGGTATTGGCTTCGCCACCAGCTGCTTTTATCAAAGAAGGCAATGTTTTTTTAACCAAAGCAGGGTCATTGTATGTAACCAAGGTTTTTGTTTCAATAGTTACATCTGCAGTAGCGCCAGAACTTGCAGCAATGGATTTTACTGTACTTTTAATTCTTTCATGCACTTCTTTTTGCATGTCATTGTCAAGGGTTCTGATGGTACCCGACATTTCTGCTTTTTCAGGAATGATATTGGAACGAACACCACTGTTAATGGTTCCAACAGTGATCACCAATGGGGCTTTGGTTAAGTCCATTTGTCTGCTCACAATATGTTGCAAGCCTTCAATAATTTGTGCAGATGTAGCAATGGGGTCAATACCTAACCAAGGTTGTGAGCCATGACTTCCTTTGCCGTTTACTTTAATGGTGAACCAATCAGAAGATGCCATAAAAGCACCAGCCTTATAGGCGATCGTGCCCACTGGAATTTGTGATTCAATATGAAGACCAAACACCGCTTCTACTTTTGGATGGTCTAATGCACCTTCTTTAATCATTAAGGTTGCTCCGCCTTCTTCATTGAGTGGGGTACCTTCTTCAGCTGGTTGAAATAAAAATACCACTGTACCAGGAACTTCTTTTTTCATGGCAGTTAATACTTTTGCTGTAGCCATTAAAATAGAAATATGTGCATCGTGTCCACAGGCATGGCTTACGCCTACTTTTTGTCCTCCAAAATCGGCCGTTACATTGGATAGAAAAGGAACATGATTTCTTTCCGTCACAGGCAATGCGTCAATATCAGCTCTTAATGCTACCACAGGTCCTGGCTTGCCCCCTTTTAAAATGGCTACCACCCCCGTTTTAGCAAAAGGGTATTGTACTTCCAGACCTAATGTTTTTAAATAGTCGGCAATAAATTTACCTGTATTGTATTCGCGATTAGATAGTTCAGGATTTTCATGAAAATGTCTTCTCCAACTTATTAATTGTGGCTCGACATCTTTTACAAGTTGAGTATAATTTTTTGGCAATTCTTGTGCAGCGCTATTCATAGTCATGCAAACTGAACTTAATAAGATGGTGAGTAAGCTAATTTTTCTCATGGGTAATTAATTAATGTTATGGAGGTATTTTATTTTGAATAAGTATTTTCTGTAATTATTTGATTAAGATTGATATTCGCCATAGACCGATCTTAACACATTGGCAATTTCTCCCAAAGTACAATGTTGTTCCACTGCTTCAATTACGGAAGGCATTAAGTTGGTGGTGGATTGGGCAGTGTCTTTGATATTTTTTAAACAGGC
Source organism: Chitinophagaceae bacterium (assembly GCA_947380905.1). Classification (GTDB taxonomy): domain Bacteria; phylum Bacteroidota; class Bacteroidia; order Chitinophagales; family Chitinophagaceae; genus Sediminibacterium. The sequence continues at coordinate 11,843 of CANCSS010000038.1, forward strand.
AGTCACTTTAGTTTGATCCCGCTTGGCTTTAAGTGTGCTTAATTTTGCCATTTGAGTAGTTCTTATCTGCTCATTTATTTTTAAGATAGGAATTTTTTCTGCGGTGTCGGATTGAAATTCATTAACACCAACTATTATTTTTTCTTTGGACTCAATATTTTTTTGGTAGGCATAAGCGCTTTCGGCAATTTTATTTTGCATAAATCCATTTTCAATGGCACTCACACTTCCGCCCATTTCATCCACTTGTTTCATTAAGGCCAATGCTTTTTGTTCTATTTCGTTGGTTAAATTTTCTACAAAATAGCTACCCGCTAATGGATCTGCGCTGTCTGCAATGCCACTCTCAAAAGCCACGATCTGTTGGGTTCTAAGTGCAATGCTGGCTGCATTTTCGGTAGGCAAGCCCAAAGCTTCGTCATAACTATTGGTATGTAAGCTTTGCGTGCCTCCCAATACAGCGGCAATGGTTTGAATGGTGACTCTGCTTACATTGTTTAAGGGCTGTTGTGCAGTTAAAGTAGCACCACCAGTTTGGGTATGAAAACGAAGCATCAATGCTTTTTCGTCGGTAGCACCTAAGTCTTTCATAATTTGAGCCCACATTTTTCTTGCGGCTCTAAATTTGGCTACTTCTTCAAATAAATTATTATGTGCATTAAAGAAAAAAGAAAGTCTTTTACCAAATACATTAATATCTAATCCTTTTTCTTTGGCGGCTAGTACATAGGCTTTTCCATTGCTCAATGTGAATGCAATTTCTTGCACGGCAGTACTTCCTGCTTCTCGAATATGATATCCCGAAATAGAAATACTATTCCATTTTGGTAAATGCATTCCACACCATTCAAAAATATCGGTGATAATGCGCATGGATGGTTTGGGGGGGTAGATATAAGTACCTCTGGCAGCATATTCTTTTAAAATGTCATTTTGGATGGTTCCTGCTAATTGATCCAATGCAATGCCTCTTTTTTTAGCCAATGCAACATACAATGCCAATAAAATAAATGCGGTAGAATTAATGGTCATGGAAGTACTAATCTTATCCAATGGAATGTCTTTGAATAAAATTTCCATGTCTTCTAAAGAACAAATAGAAACACCTACTTTTCCTACTTCTCCATCGGCTAAGGCATCATCTGCATCGTATCCAATTTGAGTAGGTAAGTCAAATGCAACACTTAGACCCATAACTCCTTGCCCTAATAAAAAATGATATCGCTTATTGCTTTCTTCTGCGGTCGAAAAACCTGCATACTGGCGCATGGTCCAAAGTTTACCACGATACATATCGGATTGTACACCACGCGTATAGGGATATTCACCTGGTAATAAATTGCCATTTAAATTTGGGGGTAAATCTTGTTGGGTATACACCTTCTTGATTCCTATACTACTGTCCGTGTTTTTGTCCCCTTTTTGCATCCCTAAATTTACGAAAAAATCAAAATAGAAGGCCTTCAATTATTTCTATTCTCGAAATAGGCTTTCTTACCCATCATCAGCTATAATTTGTATTTTTGTACCATTAAAATTCGTTTATGTCTACTCAAACTGCTTCCAATACCATGCTAAGTACTCCTGTTTCTTTTACAGCGGGTGCGATTGCTGAAATTAATCGATTGATGGCCGAACCCGACTTTGATCAACAACAACGCCTTAAAGTAGGTGTAAAAGGTGGGGGCTGTAGTGGCATGACTTATATTCTAGGTTTTGAATTACCTAAAGCCGATGATGCGCTTTTTACTTTTGAAGGGGTTCCTTGTTGCATAGAGACAGCGCATCAAATTTATTTATATGGAATGCAAATAGATTGGCAGGGCGGGCTCAATAGCCGAGGATTTACGTTCAATAATCCCAATGCTTCTAGTACCTGTGGATGCGGCACTTCCTTTGCGGTTTAAAATTAGCCAGTTTAGTTAGATTTTTTTTGAAAAAATGTCTATTCCTCGTCTCGCAATCGCTTCGCTCAAATGCTCGCTCAGAACAGCATTTCTTTCTTAAAAAATCAACACAATTTATTTAAATCTAATTTTAAACAAATTTCAGATTGCATTTATGGAATAGCCAGTTTAGTTAGATTTTTTTTGAAAAAATGTCTATTCCTCGTCTCGCAATCGCTTCGCTCAAATGCTCGCTCAGAACAGCATTTCTTTCTTTAAAAATCTTTGCTGTTTAGCTTGAATGATTATTATTTTCATCTTGCTTAATTCGAATCTGAAACGGATAGACATTTATAAGGCGCTTTCCATAGAAAATAATACTAATTTAAAAGGCCCCCGAATTTCGAGGGCCTTTTAAATATAAATCAGTTAAGATTATTTTTTCTTTTCGGCGCGGCCCAAAGGTTTACTTCTTGAGAAGTCAACCAATACTGGAGCTGCTACAAATATAGAAGAGTAGGTACCAGTGATTACCCCAATTAACATAGCAAATGCAAAACCTCTTGTTACTTCTCCACCAAAGATGAATAAGATTAAGATGGTTAAGAATACCGTTAAGGAAGTCAT
>CANCSS010000039.1 GCA_947380905.1 Chitinophagaceae bacterium
AAGGGCGCGTCTAATATAATTATGCGCGCGCCATAGTCATTAGTAATATCAAAACCATCCCGACGATACACGATGAATTGATAATTTTTTACAAGGGTTTCAAAATTTTTCCACTTCGGTAAATTTTGAAAACTATCTGCTCCCATGATGACAGAAAATTCATGCTGCGGATATTTTTCTGCTAAATAAGTAAGTGTGTCAATGGTATAAGAGGGCTTGGGCAAGGAGAATTCAATATCAGAAACTTTTAGTTGTGTATCATCTTCGATTGCCAACTTCGCCAAATGCAATCGATCGTATTCATTCAATAAACTTCCTTGAGGCTTCAATGGATTTTGAGGAGACACGACCAACCATACTTGTTTAAGATCAGAATGATTGGCTACAAAACTGGCCACCATTAAATGGCCATTATGAATAGGATTAAAAGAACCAAAAAATAAGCCAATCTTCATTTTATAAATAGTTGATTATCAATTATTTAAATCGATTTTGGGTGCAATAAAAATACTATCCGCCTCGTTCATTCTTAGGCTCAATTGATACCCTGCCACCGAAATTGAAATAGGATCACCCAGTGGGGCAATTTGCTCCACTGTAATTAACTCTCCAGGTATACAGCCCATCTCCATTAATTTTAAAAAAATTTCATCGTTTTCAAAAGAATGAATAACGCCAGACTCCCCCATTTTTAACTCAGATAGTTTCCTCATAGTAATAATGCAAAGATAGTTTCTGTTTTACACAAATAGTTACGAAATTTGGAGCATTGAATAACAATATTTTATGAGTATGACCATCTCTTTTAATAAGGCCGATAAAAACGCAACGCTTAGCAATCGTGTGGCACTAAAGGGTTTTGTTGAAAAGGCTTTAAAAAAAGAGGGGTTGACTATAGCATCCCTTCAATATATATTTTGTTCTGATAAGTTTTTACTAGGGATAAATAAATCTTATTTAAAACACGACTATTACACCGACATAATAAGTTTCGACCTATCTGAAACCAAGGGCATGCTTATTGGTGAAGTGTATATAAGCATCGACCGAGTAAAAGACAATGCCAAAACCCATAATGTCCCCTTTAAAGAAGAGATCTTACGGGTAATATTCCATGGAGCCCTTCATTTTTGTGGTTATAAGGATAAAAAAACTGCCGACGCCAAAGAAATGCGCGCCCAGGAGAACAAATGGCTAAAGTCCTACTTAAAATCTGTTTCTTAAGCCATTTTGCTACCAAAACGTTCCACATGGAACGTTCCCTCATCCAAATTTGTCTCCAAAACATTCCATGTGGAACACTACGGTCTAATTTTTATTGATTTGAGAATATAAATGCTGTTTCGAGCTAGTCTTGTGAGCGAAGCGATCGACTAGTCGAGGAATAGGCATTTTATTCGAAAACCCTCTAATAAAGAATTTAACCTAAGCATTAATTGAATTGCTTGGTATTCAATACAGGCTTATCTTTGCACACTTATATGTTTCCTAAATACAATGTCATAGTAGTAGGCGCCGGCCATGCAGGTTGTGAAGCAGCCGCGGCGGCGGCCAATATGGGGTCTAAGGTTTTATTGATCACCATGAACATGCAAACCATTGCCCAGATGAGCTGTAACCCCGCTATGGGCGGAATTGCTAAAGGGCAAATTGTAAGAGAAATAGATGCGCTGGGAGGATATAGTGGCATCGTGACCGACCTAAGTACCATTCAGTTTAGAATGCTTAATAAAAGCAAGGGGCCAGCCATGTGGAGCCCTAGAGCACAAAACGACCGACAATTGTTTGCAAGCAAATGGAGAGAGATGCTTGAAAACACCCCCAATGTAGATTTTTACCAGGACTCTGTGAATGAGTTGATCATTAAAAACAACAAAGCCTGTGGAGTAATAACAAGTTTAGGTCACAAAATTGAGTCTGACGCTGTTATTATAACCAGTGGAACCTTTCTAAATGGAATTATTCATATAGGCGAGAAGCAGATAGGTGGTGGAAGGGTCGCTGAGAAAGCAGCAACAGGTATTACTGAACAGCTGGTTTCCTTTGGCTTGGAGTCGGACCGATTAAAAACAGGAACCCCACCAAGAGTTGATGGACGTAGTTTAGACTATTCTAAAATGGAAGAACAAAAAGGGGACGAAGAAATTGTAGGCTTCTCCTACATGGATATACCAAGAATTAAAGCAAAGGACCAGCGTTCTTGTTGGATTACCTACACAGATAATATAGTTCACGATGTGTTAAGGACTGGTTTTGACCGTAGCCCAATGTACCAGGGTAGGATTGAAGGAGTGGGTCCAAGATATTGTCCTAGTATTGAAGATAAAATTAATCGCTTTGCTGATAGAGAGCGTCATCAATTATTTGTAGAACCAGAAGGATGGAATACTGTAGAAATATATGTCAATGGATTTAGTACCAGTTTACCAGAAGAAGTTCAATACGAAGCTCTTCGTAAAGTTCCTGGTTTTGAGCATGCACGCATGTTCCGTCCGGGTTATGCAATTGAATACGATTATTTTCAACCTACTCAATTAACTTATACACTTGAAACAAAGGCAATTCAACATTTGTATTTCGCAGGTCAAATTAATGGTACCACCGGTTATGAAGAAGCTGCTTGCCAAGGCATTATGGCGGGCATCAATGCACATTTAAAGATCAACAAAAAAGCACCCCTAATACTTAAAAGAAGCGATGCCTATATTGGTGTATTAATTGATGATCTTATTAGCAAGGGCACCAACGAACCCTATAGAATGTTTACGTCTCGTGCAGAATTTAGAACCCTATTAAGACAAGACAATGCCGACCTAAGATTAACAGAACTTAGTTACCACCTAGGCTTCGCCAGTGCAGATAGAATGCGAAAAGTGGAACAAAAAACAAATGAAGTTGCAAATATTAAAACGATACTTTCTAATCAAACCATAATACCTAAAGAAGTAAATGGCTTCTTAACCACTATCGATTCAATGGTAATTACAGAGAAACAAAAAGCTTCAAAACTCTTGCTACGACCCAATATAAGCCTTCATCAAGTGGTTGATAACTGTGCAGAATTAAAAGAGAAACTAGCGGAAAAAGAAGTAGATCATTTAGAACAAGCAGAGATACAAATTAAATACGAGCGTTATATTGAAAAAGAAAAAGAAATTGTAGAGCGCATGTTAACACTTGAAAATAAAATGATTCCAGACAATTTCGATTACGATAAATTATCAGCACTCTCCATTGAAGCCCTACAAAAATTCAAAAAAATTAGGCCACTTACTATAGGCCAAGCAAGCAGAATTAGCGGTGTCAACCCCAGCGATATTCAAATTCTAATGGTATTTATTGGTCGTTAATTATGGGGCTTTAATTTATCCATAACCACTCATAAAAAATTTTAACCCTCTTCGCTTTTTCACAAACTCTTTTTAGTAGCTTTAGAATCTTTCTTTTAACTACTAAAACACGAAGCGTATGAAAAGGATTTTCTTATGGGTTTTTCTTGTTGTCACATTTTTAAATACCAAGGCACAGGAAAGTTTCCCAATAAATGGCATTCGAGATGTTCGTAATAGCCTGTATGCATTTACCAATGCTACCATAGTACAAAATGAAAAAACTAAAATTGAAAATGCAACCCTTTTAATAAAACAAGGTAAGATCATCGCAGTTGGTGTTGGAATTGCAGTTCCAAAAGAAGCCATTGTTATTAATTGTGCAGGGAAGTTTATCTATCCCTCCTTTATAGATCCTTTCACCGATTATGGTGTAGGCACAACCAGGCGCGCAGCTGGTGCATTTAATTATGGCGCACCCGCACAATTTTTATCTAATAAACCGGGTGCTTACAATTGGAACCAAGCCATTAAGCCTGAAATAAATGCATCTGATGTATTTAATATAGACGAGGCTTCCGCTGCTACCTATAGATCTAATGGTTTTGGTGCCGTATTTACCCATATTAAAGATGGGGTTGCAAGGGGTACCGGAGCAGTTGTTAGCTTGGCTACCGAAAACAATAACTTGACTTTTTTAAAAACAAAAGCCGCAGCGGTCTATTCTTTTGAAAAAGGATCCTCTACTCAATCTTATCCTAGTAGTTTAATGGGAAGTATTGCCTTATTGCGTCAAACTTATTTAGATGCAAAATGGTATCAAACAAAACCCGCCGGAGAAGGAATCAACCTTTCCTTAGAAGCGTGGAACAACAATCAAAGTTTACCACAAATATTTGCAGCAGACGATAAGTGGAGCACCGTAAGAGCCGATCGCATAGGCGATGAGTTTGGTGTTCAATACATTATTAAGGGTGGTGACAACGGTTACCAAAGAATTGATGAGATGGTTAAAACAAAAGCTTCTTATATATTAACCGTAGACTTTCCAGTAGCCATGGATGTAGAAGATCCAAATGATGCTCGTTTTGTTTCTTTGGCAGACATGAAGCACTGGGAATTAGCACCAACCAATTTAGGTGCATTTGAAAAAGCAAATATTAATTTTAGTATTAGCAGTGCAGACCTTAAAGACAACAAAGCTTTTCTAGCCAATGTTAAAAAAGCAATTCAATATGGATTGTCTGAAAGCAAAGCCCTAGAAGCTTTAACAAAAAATCCTGCGACCCAACTGGGCGTGTATGATCAAGTGGGTTCATTAGAGGTGGGCAAATTGGCCAATTTCATTATTACTACAGAGCCTGTTTTCTCTAGCAACGCTAAAATTATTGAAAACTGGGTGCAAGGAAATAAATATGCAGTGAACGAAGCTTCCTGGAAAAGTTTTGCAGGAAAATATAAATTAACAATCAACAACGGAAGCACAAGCAACGATTACAATTTAGAAGTTAAAAAAGATTTGTCGGCCTCTATTATTGGTGCAGACACTTTAACTGCTAAATTATCTATCAACGAATCCATTGTAAAAATTTCTTTCCCAAATAAAAAAGGAAGAGGCGCTGAACAAATTCGTTTGGGTGGAACGATGGTAGGTGCTGGTTGGACTGGCATTGGCACAGATGCTGCTGGCAATAAGACCACTTGGACTGCTAACCTAATAGGTCCAATGGCAAGCGCGGTTGAATACAAAAGAGCCAACGACAGCTTAAAGGCACTAGCAAAAATTACCTACCCATTTGCGGGTTTTGGAAACGAAGTAATGCCTGTTCAAGAAACTATTTTAATAAAAAATACAACCGTTTGGACCAGTGATAAAGAGGGCATTTTAAAAAATACAGATGTATTAATTAAAAACGGAAAGATTGCTAAAATTGGAAAGGGGCTTGCCGAAGGAAATGCAAGAGTGATTGATGGTAGCAACAAACACCTTAGCGCTGGAATTATTGATGAGCACTCTCATATTGCTGCCCTGTCTACCAACGAGGGAGCTCAATCTGTTACCTCTGAAGTGCGCATTGCAGATAATTTAAATCCAGAAGACATTAATATTTATAGACAACTTAGCGGAGGCGTTACCTCTTCTCATATTTTACACGGCTCTGCCAACACCATTGGTGGCCAAACTCAATTAATTAAATTACGTTGGGGTGCAACAGATGAGGGTTTAAAATTTGCTGGCGCAGATCCATTTATAAAATTTGCATTGGGTGAAAACGTAAAGCGAACCACCAGTCCAAATAACAATCGCTTCCCTGATACGCGCATGGGTGTTGAGGAAGTTTTAAACGATGCATTTGATAGAGCGGTTGATTATCAAAAAGCAATGAAAGAAAATCCAAACACCAGAAGAGATTTAGAATTAGATGCCCTGGTAGAGATTATGAATAAAAAACGCTTTATTACTTGCCACTCTTATGTACAACCCGAAATTACCTATATGATGCGCATTGGCGATAAGTATGGTTTTACGGTAAACACCTTTACTCATATATTAGAAGGATATAAAGTAGCAGATAAAATGAAGGCCCATGGCGCTAATGTGTCTACCTTCTCTGATTGGTTTATGTATAAGACCGAAGTAATAGATGCGATTAGTTACAACGCTGCCATTATGCAAAAAGTGGGTTTGAATGTTTGTATTAATTCTGATGATGCTGAAATGGCAAGAAGATTAAATCAAGAAGCTGCTAAGGCGGTTGAATATGGCGGTGTTTCTGAAGAAGAGGCACTCAAAATGGTGACCATTAATCCCGCTAAAGCGATGCATGTGTCTGATAAAGTGGGAAGTATTAAAGTAGGTAAAGATGCCGATCTTGTTTTATGGTCTGACAATCCTTTAAGCATTTATGCAAAGTCTTTGTATACGATTGTGGATGGCACTGTTTATTTTGATAGAGATAAAGATGCAGCCATGCACCAAACGGTTGCAGCAGAAAAAACACGTTTGACACAAAAAATGTTGGGTGATAAAAGATCTGGTGGGCCAACAAGACCTGCTACACCTAGCTATCAAACCATTTTGACCTGTGGCGACCACGATCACGAAGATGGCTTAGCTACTATTTATGAAAATCAAAAAGATTAATTTATGCAAAAGAAAAATTCAATTTTAATATTATTATCTCTTGCTGTGTTTGCTAGCACCGCAAGTGCTCAAGAAAATGTTTACCCCGCAGTAGCACAAAAAGGAGCCACGATTATTACTCATGCTACCATTCACGTTGGCAACGGAACTGTTTTAAACGACGCATCTGTTTTATTTGTAAATGGAAAAATAAAAGCGGTAGGTAATAGTGTAACAGCACCTTCTGATGCTACAGTAGTAGATGCTACTGGGAAACAAGTTTACCCCGGTTTGATACTTCCGGTTTCTAGTCTTGGATTAAAGGAAATCAACAGTGGCGTTCGTGGCAGTAACGATTTTCAAGAAATTGGCGAAAACAACGCAAGTATTAGAAGTATTGTTTCCTACAATACCGACTCTAAAATAACCAATGTCCTAAGGTCCAATGGCGTATTGCTTGCGCACGTTGCTCCCCTGGGTGATTTAATAGAGGGAAGCTCTAGTGTGGTTCAATTAGATGCCTGGAATTATGAGGATGCTGCTTATAAATCTGACATTGGCATGTTTATAAATATGCCTTCCTTAATGGCAAGAAGAGGACGCGGCGGCTTTATGAGACCACAAGCAAGCGATCCATCTAAAATAGCTTTTGAAAAAATTGAAGTATTAAAAAAGTTTTTTACAGACGCAAAGGCCTACTTGGATGAAAAAAATCACGCTTCCAACAATTTAAAATTTGAAGCGGTTCGTGGTTTGTATAGTGGCAAACAAAAGTTGTTTATCAGAGCCAACGAAGTAAAACAAATGTTGCTTGCCATTGACCTGGGAAAAACCTTTGGATTCAATATCGTTCTTGTGGGTGCTGTGGAAAGTTTACAAATTGCTTCCGTATTAGCAGAAAATAAAATTCCTGTAATTTTAGACAACCAACATGCTTTGCCAACCACAGAGGACGACGATATAGATCAACTATATAAATTACCTGCTCAACTAAAAAAAGCAGGCGTAATGTTTGCTATTAATGATGCCAACGATCAGGCCAAACAACGTAATATCGGCTTTAATGCTGGCACCGCCGCCGCTTATGGCTTAGATAAAGAAGAAGCACTTAGCGCCATTACTTTGAATACCGCTAAAATATTAGGCTTGGATGATATTACGGGATCCATTGAAACGGGAAAAGACGCCAATATAATTATTAGTGAAGGCGACATTTTAGACATGCGTGGCAATCAGGTTTCAAGGGCCTTTATTCAGGGCCGTGACATTTCATTGGACAGCAAGCAAAAGCAATTGTACGAGCGTTATAAATACAAGTATAAAATTAAATAAGCGCACATTACTATAAGATTTTAACATTTTTAAAACCTCCTCACGACCGATTGTAGTGGGGAGGTTTTTTTGGTTAACTTAGCACCATGTCTAAAAAACTATTTTTATTAGATGCCCTTGCATTAATTTATCGTGCCTATTATGCCCTTATTCGTACACCTAGAATTACCACCACGGGAATTAATACCAATGCACAGTTTGGTTTTACCAACACGCTTTTAGAAATCATAAGAAAAGAAAACCCAACGCATATAGCGGTTTGCTTTGATACACACGCCCCCACCGAACGCCACACAGACTATACCGATTACAAAGCCAATCGCCAAGAAGCCCCAGAAGACCTCTTAGATTCTTTGCCTCATATTAAAGCCATTATTGAGGGTTTTAATATTCCTGTTATAGAATACGATGGTTATGAAGCCGATGATATTATTGGAACACTTGCTTGGCAAGCGGCCGATTTGGGTTATGAGGTATATATGGTAACACCAGATAAAGATTATGGTCAATTGTTAGTTCACCCCAATGTTTTTATTTGGAAACCTCCTGCATTTGGTAATAAAGAAGAAATTGTTGATGCAAAAAAAATATGTGAAAAGTGGGACATAGAAAGAGTGGAACAGGTGGTAGATATGTTGGGATTGATGGGAGATGCGTCAGACAATATACCGGGTATTCCTGGTGTGGGTGAAAAAACAGCAGCAAAACTTTTAAAACTATACGGAACCTTAGAAGGCGTTTTAGAAAATGCGGATAAAATTACAGGGTCCATGGGTGAAAAAGTGCGTGCTGGTAAGAAGTCTGCCATTATGAGTAAAAAATTGGCCACCATTATCACCAATGTGCCCGTCACTTTTCACGAAGAAAGTTTTAGGTTAAAAGAAAAGAATAAATCAGCCCTTGCTGAAATTTTTAATGAGCTTGAGTTTAAAACACTAGGTAAAAGAATTTTAGGCGAAGACTTTGCTGTTATGGGGGGTGCGGGATCCGCAGAGGTGGTAGTAAAAAAACAAGAGCAGACAGATTTATTCGGAAACACGGTACATGTTAAAATAAAAAAGAAAACGGGTGGTGATAAAGAAGAAGAAGTGGCACATCAAATAAGTAATGCGGAGGAAGAGCGGGAAATGGCTGAGCCCGGTGAAAACGACTTGCCTGTAGAATTGGTGGTAAATAAAAATAGCACCAACACACCACATCAATATCTTGCGGTGGCGGGGGCTGTGGCAATAAAAAAACTGGTACAAGATCTTTTAAAACAAAAAGAGATTTGTATTGATACAGAAACCACGGGTGTGAATGCAAATGAAGTGTCCTTGGTGGGTTTAAGTTTTTCATACAAGGTGCACGAAGGATTTTATATACCCATTGAAAACGATTCAAGTGCGAGTGAAATATTAAAACATTTTGAACCCCTGTTCAAAAACAAGGACATTTTGTGGATTGGTCAAAACCTTAAATATGACTTTTTAGTACTAAAATGGTATGGCATAGAATTGCTTGGTAAAACCTTTGATACCATGTTGGCGCACTATGTCATTGAGCCAGAAGGTAGGCGCAGCATGGATTTGCTAAGTGCACAATTTTTAGGATATGAGCCCATCTCTATAACAACACTTATTGGTAAGAAGGGGAAGAATCAGGGAACCATGCGGGATGCCCCAATAGAACAGGTCACAGAATATGCAGCAGAAGATGCTGACATTACCCTTCAATTAAAAAATTGTTTTACTCCTTTAATAAAAAAGCGGGGCGTAGAAAAAGTTTTTGAACAAGTCGAAAACCCCCTGGTGCGTGTTTTGGTAGATATGGAATACGAAGGGGTAAAAGTAGATATTGATTTTTTAAATGAATACAGCAAGGTATTAGAAACAGACGCAAAAATAAGTGAAGATCGCGTTTATGATCAGGCTGGTGTTCGGTTTAATCTCGCCTCTCCAAAACAGCTGGGCGAGGTATTGTTTGATATTCTAAAGCTAGATGCCAAAGCTAAAAAAACAAAAACAGGACAATACGCTACAGGGGAAGATGTCTTACAAAAAATGGCCGCAAAACATAAAATAGTAGATGATATTTTAAATTTTAGAGAATTAACTAAATTAAAATCTACCTATGTTGATTCTTTTCCAGCATTAATCAATCCAAAAACAGGGAGGGTACACACCAGCTATGCGCAAGCCGTTGCGGTTACCGGAAGGCTTAGTAGTACCAATCCAAATTTACAAAACATCCCCATTAGAACCGAACGCGGAAGAGAAATTAGAAAAGCATTTATTCCTCGTGACCAGGGTCGTGTTTTAGTAAGTGCCGATTATTCGCAAATTGAATTGCGCATCGTCGCTGCTATTAGCGGTGACCCAAACATGTGTGAAGCTTTTAAACTAGGAAAAGACATTCATACCGCCACAGCGGCAAAGGTTTATGGCATTAATGAGGCAGACGTAACCAAAGAGATGCGCTACAAAGCCAAGAGTGTCAACTTTGGAATTATATATGGACAGGGCGCATTTGGCTTAGCAGAAAATTTAGGCATCTCTAGAACCGAGGCAAAAGAAATAATAGACAATTATAAAAAGGAGTTTCCCAACATTCAATTGTACATGGACCAACAAATTAACCACGCAAAAGAATTGGGTTATGTTGAAACATTAATGGGAAGAAGGCGCTGGCTAAGAGATATTAATAGCAGCAACTTTACGGTTCGTGGTTTTGCAGAAAGAAATGCCATCAATTCTCCTATACAAGGATCTGCCGCAGACATGATTAAACTAGCCATGATTAAAATTCATGCGGAGATGAAAAAAACAAACTGGGAATCAAAAATGATTTTACAGGTACACGATGAATTGGTATTTGATGCAGTAGAAAAAGAATTGCCAGCACTTAAAGAATTAATATTAAACTGTATGAAGGCGGCCCTTACACTTCCCAATGGGGTTCCGGTGGAAGCAGAGGTAGGTGTTGGAAAAAACTGGTTAGAGGCGCATTAATCCTTGCGTTTGTATACAGGCACGGTGCTACAAGGCTCGCCATACATAATGCTTTTTACTTCTGGTCGTAATTTTTGGGTGATTGCCACATAGGCCGACTCCCCAATGGGTGTCTCTCCACAGCCCTTTATTACCACGCGTTGATTGGAATAATCGCTTGCGTTTATTTTAGCAATATTTTCAATAAGTTGTTGTTCTCTAATTTTATTTTCATCTCCAAAATAAATAGCTGTTGCGAAGGGGCTAAGTGCGGAAACAATAAGCATATTGGCCCACATAGGAATGATTGCATCTGTAGAACACAAAATACCAACCACCTTTTCTTGATACACAGACCAATTAATCTCATGAAGTGCGGCGCGAAATTCTTTTTCCTTTAAGATGAGCTCTTTAAAAAGAAAGGGTTTGATGTCAAACAAAACAACTTCGTTCGCGGGTATAAGGCTCGCTAAATCAATGGTAACAATGCCACTGTCTGCAACTTTATTATTTAATAGGTCGGACATTAATACAGCTTAGCCCTATTGTCTACTATAGTAGCTACTTTCTTTAAGGCAAGGCTAGATCTAAACAAAACGCTTCTGGTTCTTTGTAATAATTCATCTTTAAAAAAAGCCGGGTCTTGTTGTGATGGTTTGGCACCAACACTATTAACACTAATGGCAAACACACCAGTATTGGCCGCTATCGGCTCACTGGTTTTATTAATAAGTGATTTATTAAACGCAGCTCCAACTATTTTAGGTTCGTTGCCCAAGCCAGGAATCATCGAATAACTAAATGAAATGCTGTCTGCTTTTTGTATGCTCGCGTGTGCGCTTGCAGAAATAGACGCTAGTGTATTTCCTTTTAAGCTATTTCTAATTTTATCGGCCTTCTTCTTATCTCTAATAACCCCCTCCACTTGTGGTCGCGCAGACTCTACACTTGCGATGCCCTCTTTTTCAATACCAGAAACAGCGGCTACAAAATAAAAGTCGCCCACTTCAAATGGCTCTGATACCGAACCAACGCTGTTGTCAAAGATCCAACGAACAGTCGCCCTTGATGGTCCAACGCCTTGTATATCAAAATCGTTTATTTTAATTCCTGTCGCGGGCAATACTTGTTTTTTAATTTTTACAGCGTTTGCGTTGAAAGATTTTAAATCTTTAGGGGTAGAGGCAAATTGTGCAGCAGCGGTTGAGGCGGAGGTAATGGTTTCGTTGCTTGGTAAAATCCCCTTAGATAAGTAAGCTATTTTATAAGCAGGGCCTCTTAGGGTTTGTTTTAAAACTTCTATATAATGATATCCAAATTCTGTTTTAACAACCCCCTTTGATCCAACCGTGTTGTCAAAAGAAAAATCATTGATGGGCAAAACCATTTGTGCTTGAGGAAACATAGGATACACACCGCCCTTTAATTTACTTGCTTCGTCATTTGAATATTTTGTACACAATGACTCAAAAGTAGCGCCGCCCTTTATGGCAACACTAATACTATCGGCTAATTTTTTTGCAGCACTATCGTCTCTAATTAATTGGCCGTTGGTGGGGTTGACGGTGGCTATTAAAATATGTCTCATGCTTGCGCTATCAGGCCATTGCTTTGTTCCAATCACCTTTGCAATCGTATAATTCTTTCCGTCGATATAGGGCCCAAATACATTTCCTACCCCTGCATTAAAAATAGAATCTTTTTGAGGAACCATAATAGCCTTCTTACTAATATAACTATTGTAATAAGGTAGCTCGGTTCCTGATTTATTTAAAAAAACAGCGGGGTCTGTGGCGTTTTTAAAGTCTGCTTTCAAAGCAATTAGCGCTTCTTTAGCGTTTGCGCTATCCGCGCTAGATGGGGCTGCGCTAAAACCAACATACCCAATACTTCTACTTGCTTCTTCTACTTGATACGCTGCTGCGTTTTCTTTTACATATGCTGCAATATCATCGTTGGTTACTTTTATTGTACTATCTACAATACTTGTATAAGGAACGCCAACAAAAGAGATGCTTGCAATATTTGTTGTTTCTGAAAGTTGTTTTTCGGCCAACCAGCTAGGCATTTGAACACCCTTCACCACCAATGCCTGAAACTTTCCTCTTAATCTATTTTCAATTGCGGGCTCAATATAAAACTTCTCTACTTGATTTATTTGGGTAGTATTTTTTGATTTTTTGATTTGCGCAACCGCTTGTTTTGCATCATTCACCTTAAACTCTCCAGTGGTTTTATCTGTAAACTCTTGTTTAAAAGGAGATTCGCTTCCAAATAAAACATCAGAAAGCTCTTTTGTACCCACAGAGATACCTAGTTTTTTTTCTTCAACAATAAATAATAAGCGGTCTATTTCTTGGTTCCATAAATAGCCAATAAGTTGTTCTCTTTTAACACCCTGAGATTCATAATTTTTAACCTGTAGGTCTAGCTTTTCTTCAAAATCTATTTTATTAATCACCTCTCCATTTACCTTTCCAAGCGTGGTTACGTCTGTAGACCCTCTTTTTCTACCAATTCCGTCTTGTAAAATAAAAGCGATTAGGGCTATTGCAATAATACCAAAGATGATCCAAGCACCTCTTTCTCTAATGTTCTGAATAATTGACATATGTATATAATTATAGGAGGGCAAAAATAATGTTTTCTACGTACTAAAAGGGGGTATTGGCTATAAAATGAGGGGTATTTTTAGTAAAAAGACAACAAAGAACACACAATGGTAGGGTGGATAAATAAAAAAATCGGGGATATCTATGGTTTTTACGTGAATTAATCTGCAAAAAAATAGGACAACCAGGTTTTGTAATATTAAATAAAAGGATTTAGTGATTCAATGAACGTTTTTACACCCGTTAATTAACAGTGTGTAAACTGTGCATTAAAAAAAAGAATGAAAAAAAATTTATGAAAAATATATATCAAACCCTTATCAGTATTACATTGTATTGAATTTAAAAATCGTAATAAAATATTTTTTAATGGTGTATAAATAAGTTATTAAGATATACACGCTTGTAATAGTATTAGTTTATTTATATAAATGTATTAATACTTAATACTACAATAGAAATGCACATGGTATGATTTATAAAATAATTTTAAATAAACTACTTT
>CANCSS010000040.1 GCA_947380905.1 Chitinophagaceae bacterium
ACACAGAAAGGCCACATTTTTCATGTTCTATGTTAACCCCAAGTCAAATGCATCAACAAAACAAGGTCACCATGAAGACCTACAAAACAAAAAACCGAAGCAAGGAGCTCCTTGCTTCGGTTTAATTAGGTATTTTTAATCTTTAAAACCCGTATCGTTTATTTAGGACGACACATAAATAACTTGTAATTGTTAAAACAAATCCATGGCTTTTGCAAAATAAGTAAAAGTGCCAGGAAGGGCTAACCAGAAAAATTCTCTTTTAAAAATAATTAAGGCTACTAAAATAACTGTCCAAGTAAAACAAAGGGCCCAGTATTTTTTTGTGTTTTTTTGTGCTTCCATTGTGGAGTTAATATAAGTGTTTAAAGAAGTTGTTTATTCGAGTGCAAATATACATTTTTTTGGTTTATTATTTACCGGTATAAGTATATTTTAAATCTACTTTCCATCCTGTTGGCGAATGAATCACTTTAATTTGATGGGGAATTTTATCAAAGGAGCTTTGGTAACTAATGATGGTATGATTGCTGTCGAGGGCTTGAACCTCATTAATTTGAATGGAGGCTTGTCTAAATTCTTGCCTGCCTTCCTTGTCTAATTTGAAATAAGCAGTAGAAATGTCTTTTAAATAGCTTTGATTTTCTGGATTGTCCACCAGGTAGAAGTTGGCTTTTTTGAAATCACCTTGCTTGCAATTTTCTAAAAAATACCTTCCACCATCTAAAGCATTGTCCGCTATCTCGTCATTGGAAGCATTGCCACAGCCCCATAGAAGCGCCATCCATGCCATTCCAACCAAAATCTTTTTGCTCATTTTTACCATCATGTCCAAAGTTAAGTCAATTTATAATTCCTAAACAGAACGATTTATATTAATTTTGTAAGCAGGAACAACCACCCATGCATGATAAAAAATAAATTGATTAAGGAAATTATTAAGAAGCAATCCTATTTGTGTGTTGGCTTAGATTCCGATATGGATAAATTGCCCAAAGGATTTCCCAAAACAGCGCAGGGGGTGATAGACTTTAACAAAGCCATCATTGATGCGACTGCTGAATATTGTGTGAGTTATAAAATCAATACTGCTTTTTACGAATCACTTGGGGTAAAAGGATGGCAAGCCATGGAAGCAACCTTAGCGCATATTCCAAGTTCTCATTTTACCATTGCAGATGCAAAACGCGGCGACATCGGAAATACATCGGCTCAATATGCAAAAACATTTTTTGAAGTATTGCCTTTTGATGCGATTACAGTGGCGCCTTATATGGGTAGGGATAGTATAGAACCCTTTTTAGCCTATACCAATAAATGTACCATCGTACTTGGACTTACTTCCAATGAAGGAAGTCAAAACTTTGAACAACAAAAATTAGCTTCAGGTCAATTTTTATACGAATCAGTTTTAGAACAAGTGTCCACTTGGGGTGCTGCCGATCAAATCATGTTTGTGGTAGGAGCTACAAAAGCAAAAGAGTTTGAAAGCATACGAAAAATCATTCCAGCTCATTTTATTTTGGTACCTGGTGTTGGAGCACAGGGAGGTAGTTTAGCAGAAGTCACTCAATATGGTAAGAATGCAGAAGTTGGCTTACTGGTGAACGCGAGTAGGGCCATTATTTTTGCAAGCAGTGAAAATGACTTTGCTGAAAAAGCAGCCATCGCTGCAAAACAATATGCCCAGGAAATGAAGTCCTTGTTAGTGTAAATGAATTGTTTCCCCTTCCGATTTTGAAATAACTAAGGTGGCTGCGCTATTGCCAATGATATTGGTAATGGCTCGGGCTTCACTCATAAATTTATCTACGCCTAACAAAAAAGCCAATCCTTCAATTGGTATTTTTTGCAAAGTGGCTAAGGTAGAAGCCAAAACAATAAATCCACTTCCAGTGACACCAGCTGCGCCTTTGGAAGTGAGCATTAAAATTAAAATCATCGTTACAATTTCACCAGTACTTAATTGTACATTGTACAGCTGAGCAATAAAGATGACGGCCATGGACAAATAAATTGAAGTACCGTCCAGATTAAAAGAATAGCCAGTAGGTACCACCAATCCCACCACCGATTTAGAACAACCCATTTTTTCTAATTTAATCATCAGAGAGGGCATGGCTGGTTCAGAAGAGGAAGTGGCAAATACAATTAACAATTCCTCTTTGATATTTTTTAATAATTTAAAAATGGAGAGTTGGTAATATTTCAAAATAAGTCCAAGTACAATCACAATAAAAAAAGCCATGGTCAAGTACATGGTGCCCATTAATTTACCTAAAGGGATCAGTGTTTTTAAACCATACTTGCCAACGGCAAAAGACATGCCTCCTAAGGCGCCTAGAGGTGCTAAGTACATTACATATTTCAAAGCCATAAAAACATAATGTGTTAACCTGCCCAATTGATGAATGTATTTTTCGCGCTTCGTTAAAAAATTTAATACAAAGCCAAGTACAATGGCCAGCAATAAAATTTGCAAATTGGTATTTTGTTTAACAATGGGCCATAAGTTAAACTGAGTAGCTTGCGTGTATTTAGAAGGATCTTGCATTTGCAATCCATCTTTATTGATATTTCCTGGTTGAATCCAAAGGGCCATAAAAACACCAATGGCCAATGAAAGGGTACTCACTATTTCAAAGTACACAAGTGATTTGACCCCGATGCGCCCCACTTTTTTCAAATCACCCATACTTGCAATACCTAATGATACGGTAAGAAAAATAATGGGGTAAGTGAAAATTTTAATTAGGCTTATGAAATTTTTAGCCAGCGGTTCTAGTTGAATGGCGATTGCTGGCTCATAGATGCCTAAGATGATCCCTGCAATAATGGCAAGTAAAACGTAGAAACTTAAGTGGGTGATTACTTTTTGCATGTTAATTATTGTTGTTGTAAATATACTTTTTTACTGCCGTTTCTGTTACCTTTACAATGGATTGTTTATTACCTAAATGTATTCCTTATGGCAGTTAGAACCGACTTGTTTGAATCGCCCGACTATTACCAATTGGATGAATTGCTTACCGAAGAGCAACGCATGGTGCGTTCGGCAATAAGAGCGTATGTAAAAAAAGAAATTTCTCCCATTATAGAAGACTATGCCCAAAAAGCCGAGTTCCCGATACAAATTATAAAACAATTAGGAGACCTTGGGTGTTTTGGTCCAACCGTTCCGGTGGAATATGGCGGGGGTGGATTGGATTATATTAGTTACGGCATCATGATGCAGGAATTAGAAAGAGGGGATAGTGGAGTAAGAAGTACAGCGAGTGTGCAAGGTTCATTGGTCATGTTTCCAATTTATGCCTATGGCAATGAAGCGCAAAAGAAAAAATATTTACCTAAGCTGGCTTCTGGAGAATGGTTGGGTTGTTTTGGCTTAACCGAGCCCGATCATGGTTCAGACCCATCGAGTATGATCACCAATATTAAAGAAGCTGGGGATCATGTTATTTTAAATGGGGCTAAAATGTGGATCAGTAATGCGCCTTTTGCGCAATTGGCCGTAGTATGGGCAAAAAATGAAGCAGGAGAAATAATTGGACTGATCGTGGAAAGAGGCATGGAAGGATTTTCAACACCCACAACGCATGGTAAATGGAGTTTGAGAGCCAGTGCGACAGGGGAATTGGTTTTTGACAATGTTAAAGTTCCTAAAGAAAATATATTGCCTAACGTGAAAGGACTAAAAGGTCCATTGGGTTGTTTAAGCAAAGCCAGATATGGCATTGCCTGGGGTGCATTAGGTGCTGCGATGGATTGTTATGATACCGCTTTGCGTTATAGCAAAGAACGTTTACAATTTGACAAACCCATTGGTGCTTTTCAATTGCAACAAAAAAAATTGGCCGAAATGATTACCGAAATCACCAAAGCGCAATTGATGGTTTGGCGATTAGGCGTATTGATGAATGAAGGTCGTGCCACGCCTCCGCAAATAAGTATGGCCAAAAGAAACAGTTGTGAAATAGCGGTACAAATAACAAGAGATGCTCGACAAATGCTAGGTGGGATGGGTATTACAGGAGAATATTCTATTATGAGACATATGATGAATTTAGAAAGCGTGATTACTTACGAAGGAACTCATGACATTCATTTATTAATTACAGGAATGGATGTAACCGGATATAATGCGTTCAAATAGAAGCAAATTGTATGGCAGCAGAAAAAATATTTTTAATAGGTATGATGGGTTCGGGAAAAACTTTCTGGACAAAAAAAATAGCTCAATGGATTAAATCCGCCGGTTATGATTTAGATGATTTGATTGAGATGACCGAAGAAAAAACCATCTCTGAAATTTTTGAAGAAGACGGCGAAGAGTATTTTAGAAAATTGGAAGCTAAAATATTGAGATGGTTTAAAGAGAAAAAAAAGTACGTGTTGGCTACTGGGGGAGGAACTCCTTGTTTTCTAGAAAATATAAGTTGGATGAAAAAAGAAGGCGTGGTGATTTGGTTGGATGAGTCGGTGGAGGTATTGGTAGAAAGATTGTCTGCAGAAAAAGCGCATCGACCATTGATTGCTCACTTATCCAAGGAGGAGATGGCTCAATTTATCCAACAAAAATTAGTGGAACGACATGCGTATTATCAACAAGCCAATTACCGATTAACATCGGATCAAATTACAGAGGCAGGGTTAAAAAAATTAATCTTAAAACATGCATCGTAAAATTTTAATTTGGGGTTTATTATTTTCCTTGCTTTCCATTGTTTTTGGCGCCTTTGGGGCACACGCTTTAAAAGCCGTGCTCCATCCCGAACAGTTAGCCACTTTTGAAACTGGGGTTAGGTATCAATGGATGCATGGCATGGCCCTGATTGTTTTATCTATCTATGGGAGTCAAAATCAAATCATCAAAGGGGCGCAAAAAGGACTGGGCTGGGCTTCTAATTTTTTTATTGCAGGCATATTTTGTTTTAGCGGTTCCTTGTATTTATTGGCTTTGGCATCCATTTTTTCGAATTCATGGACTGCTTTTTTAGGCCCCATTACGCCCATCGGGGGCTTGTTTTTTATCTTGGGCTGGAGCAGCTGGATACGGGTTGTTTTTTTACATAAAGTGGATAAGTAGCCCCACCCATTTTCAATTTTACACATTTACTCAAATTCCTTTTCCGTCCTATGGAGATAACTTATATTTGTTATCATGGCAAATACGCTTAAAAGCAAAAAAGAACCCAAGGTTTCAGTAGACGCACTTAACCCAGACAAAACTTCTGATGTATCGGTTACGGAAGTAGTGAAAGACGAACGTACTTCTAAAATAATGGGGGCCATTAGTTTACTCCTTACTTTATTTTTATTTGTTGCTTTTACTTCCTACTTATTTACTTGGCAGGAAGATCAGGACATGGTGCAACTTTGGAGAACGCACCTTTTTACCGTAAATGATCTAAAAGCCAATAATTTGATGGGGTATTTTGGTGCTTTTGTTGCATATCAAATTATTTTTAATGGTTTTGGAATTGCCGCTTATTTATTGTGTTCTTTCTTTTTTGTATTAGGGGTTAATTTATTTTTCACAAAACCTATTTTTAGTTTGTGGAGAAACCTACGTTATGTATTGCTTGGATTGTTGGTATTGAGTACTTCATTTGCTTTTGTAACTCAAGGTGCTTTATTTTCTTGGGGCGGTGCCTTGGGAGAATACTGCAGTAGCTGGTTGATAAAATGGATAGGTAGTTTTGGTACGGGTGCTTTATTACTCGTAGCTGGTTTTAGTTATTTTATTTGGAGATTCAATCCCAATTTTAATGTACCTAGTTTTAATTTTTTATTGCCGAAGAAAAAAGAAGCAGCTTTTGTAAGTGAGGATACGGAGGAAGCTGTGAAGCAAGAATGGGATTTGAATGCCCCTGAGGAAATAGAAGAGGCTGCTGCTTTTAGTGCAAATACTTTAAAAAACGAAGTTCCACCAAGCCCTTTAGCCAATGAAACTTCCTTTGATGAAATTGATTTAGTGGAAGCAACTAATAATATTCCTCATATTGAATTGGCGCCTACCTTAATAGAGGAGCCTGTTGAAATTTTAGAACCAAAAACAAATATTGAAGATTTAAACGGAGAACTTTTAGAAGACTTAGATTTAGAAATAAAAGATGTTGCAAAAGAAGTGATAGTTCCTATAGGGAGCATCGGTACTCAATATGATGCGACACTCGATTTAAAAAATTACAAGTACCCGCATTTGAATTTGTTAGAGACCCATGGTTCAGAAAAAATTGTACAAGATCCGGAAGAATTAGAAACGCACAAAAATCAAATCATTGCCACGCTAAAAAATTATGATATTGCCATTCAGCGAATAGCGGCAACGGTAGGACCTACGGTTACTTTGTATGAAATAGTTCCAGCACCTGGTGTGCGCATTAGTCGTATTAAAAATTTAGAAGATGATATTGCATTAAGCTTGGCTGCCTTGGGTATTCGTATCATTGCGCCTATTCCAGGAAAAGGGACCATTGGAATAGAAGTACCCAATATTCGGAAATCGGTGGTGAGCATGAAAACCTTATTGGCCAGTGAAAAATTTCAAACCAGTAAGTTTTCTTTGCCTATCGCCATTGGTAAAAAAATTGACAATGAAAATTTCATTGTAGATTTAGCAAGTATGCCACACTTATTAATGGCAGGAGCAACTGGTCAAGGAAAGTCGGTAGGGTTAAATGCTATTTTAGTTTCACTACTGTATAAGAAACATCCTTCTCAATTAAAATTTGTTTTGGTAGATCCTAAGAAAGTGGAATTGAGTTTGTACAGAGTCATCGAAAAGCATTTCTTAGCAAAATTACCAGGAGAGGAAGATGCCATTATTACGGATACAAAAAAAGTAATCAATACTCTAAATGCTTTGTGTATTGAAATGGACAACAGGTATGATTTATTAAAAGAAGCAGGTTGTAGAAACATCAAAGAATACAATGAGAAATTTACCGCACGAAAATTAAATCCAGAGAAGGGGCATCAATTTTTACCATTTATTGTTTTAGTGGTAGATGAGTTTGCAGATTTAATTATGACAGCTGGCAAAGAAGTGGAGATGCCTATTGCGCGTTTGGCGCAGTTGGCAAGAGCAGTGGGCATTCACTTAATTATTGCAACTCAAAGACCAAGTGTCAATATTATTACCGGAACCATTAAAGCCAATTTCCCAGCGCGTATTGCTTTTAAAGTTTCTAGTAAAATTGATAGTCGAACTATTTTGGATGCAGGGGGTGCCGAGCAATTGATTGGTAAAGGAGATATGCTTGTTAGTTACAATGGGGAGATTACGCGTTTACAATGTGCATTTGTAGATACGCCCGAAGTAGACCGTGTTTGCTCTTTTATTGCAGAACAAAAGGGCTATCCACAAGCATTCTTATTGCCAGAATACATCGATGAGAAAGAAATGGATGCAGGTAATTTTGACTCAGGTGCTAGGGATGTTTTGTTTGAGGAAGCAGCCAAATTGATTGTACATGCCCAAATGGGTTCTACCTCCCTCATTCAAAGAAGAATGAAACTGGGGTACAATAGAGCGGGTAGGTTGATGGATCAATTGGAATCTGCTGGATTGGTTGGACCAAGTCAGGGGAGTAAGCCAAGAGAGGTCTTGTACAAAACAGAAGCGGAGTTGAACGTGTTTTTGCAAAACCTATAAGTAAGTTATAGTTTTATTAATTTTTTTGGCTTCAAGTCCATTAGACCTTAATTGATTATTTTTGTCCTATGTCGGGGCTTGTTAAATCGATTACAATGAGATTATTATATATAATATTGGCATTTTTGCCTGTGGTAAGTGTAACTGCTCAAAAGGACGGTCAAGCAAAGGCTATTTTGGATCAAATAGGAACCAAAGTTAGAGCAGCCAAAGGAATTCTAGTAAACATCGAGTTGGTTTCAAAAAACAGCAGTGGGAAGGCCTTGGGTACCAAAACCATCAATTTAAAGATGAAGGGGGATAAATACCTGCTTAAGCAAGGGGCCACTGAGATATTATGTGATGGGGCTATTATCTACAATTTTGATGGTGTGAATACCATTTCTAAGTCCAATGTTTCAGAATCCGACCAAACTTTAAGTCCTCAAAAATTATTATCAGGTAACTATGATAAAGAATTCAATTTCAGCTTATTAAGTCAAAATAATAATTCCGCAAGTATCGTAATGATGCCTATTGATAAGCGCAAGAATTTTCAAAAAGTAACCCTGGTCATCGACAAGCTTAAATCGGCACTTTCTTCTGCAACAATTCTAGACAAAAGCAATAATATCACTTTCGTAAAAGTGGTTTCTATCAATTTTGGGGCGGTATTGGCCGATCAGCTATTCCTATTTAATCGCGCTAAATACCCAAAAAACGTCGAAATATTTGATTGATTTACCCCTTTTCCACGTATCTTCGCAGCCGAAATAAAAAAATAAAATCGTAGTTAACAGTTAACTACAAAAAAAGAAGTTTTACAATGGCTACATTAACAAAAGAAAAAAAAGCAGGCATTTTTGCCGAATTTGGCGGTAAAGCAAACAATACTGGTTCTATTGAAGGACAAGTTGCTTTATTAACCGAGCGTATTGCGCACATTTCAGGTCATCTGAAAGAAAACCACAAAGACCATTCTACTCAAAGAGGGTTGATGCAATTAGTGGGTCAGCGTAAGCGTTTATTGGTTTATTTACAAAAACATAACCTAACTGGTTACCGCGCGCTAATTGAAAAATTAGGTTTAAGAAAATAATTCAAAAGAACTTATTAATAAGCTGTCCCAACTGCACAACACGGTTGGGATTAGTTGTTTATGTACTATCTATTCTAACAAGAAAAGATTAAAAAAATTAAAATGATAACACAACCTAAATCAGTAAAATTCGAAATAAATCCTGGACAGGAAGTATTTATTGAAACTGGTAAATTGGCACGTCAAGCAGATGGTGCTGTTACTGTTAGACAAGGCAATTGTATTTTATTGGCAACAGTAGTTGCCAATAAAGATCCAAAGGAAGGGCAGGATTTTTTCCCTTTAAGCGTAGACTATCAAGAAAAATTTGCATCAGCAGGTCGTATCCCAGGTTCTTTCTTTAAAAGAGAAGCCCGTTTAAACGATTATGAAATATTAACCAGTCGTTTAATTGACCGTGCATTGCGTCCTTTGTTTCCTGAAGATTATTTGTGCGATGTACAAGTATTAATTTCATTGATATCAAGCGATGTAAATGTAATGCCCGATTCATTGGCTTGTTTAGCTGCTTCTGCAGCCTTGGCAGTTTCTAACATTCCTATTAAAGAAATTATTTCAGAAGTTCGTATAGGTCGCATCAAGGGGGAGTTTATTATTAATCCATCAAAAGCGCAATTGGCCATTTCTGATTTTGAATTTCTAATTGCTGCTACCGAGAAGAATTTAATGATGGTAGAAGGAGAAGCCAAAGAATGTTCTGAAGAAGAATTGGTTCAATGTTTAGAAATAGCACATGAAGCCATTCGCAAGCAAATTAAAGCACAAGCAGAATTAAGAAAAGTGGTAGGGATTACTGAAGTGCGTGATTATAAAAAACCAGAACAAGACGAAGAGATAAAAAATAAAGTATACGCTTTTGCGAAAGCAAAAGTAAATGCAATTGCTGAATTAGGTTCTGCCAAGCACGAACGAAGCGATGCGTTTACAGCGTTGAAAAAAGAAATTATTGAACATTTGGGTGCAGAGATCACCGATTTGCAAAAGAAATTGGCTGGAAAATATTATGAAGATTTAAAGTGGGAAGTAGTAAGAGATATGATGGTGGATAAACGTATTCGTTTAGATGGTCGTCAATTGGATCAAGTACGTCCTTTAGCGATGGAAGTTGATCCTCTTCCAACACCGCATGGGTCTTCTTTATTTACAAGAGGAGAAACTCAATCATTAACTACAGTTACATTAGGAACTAAGTTGGATGAGTTAATGCAAGAGACTGCTGCAAGTGCTGAATACACTAAATTTTTCTTACACTATAATTTTCCTCCCTTCTCTACCGGAGAGGTGAAGATGATGCGTGGTGTAGGTCGTCGTGAAGTAGGTCATGGTAATTTAGCCATGCGTTCATTAAAACAAATGTTGCCAGACAGTACCGTATTCCCTTATACATTAAGGGTTGTATCTGATGTATTAGAAAGCAATGGTTCTTCTTCAATGGCAACCGTTTGTGCTGGTTCATTGGCGCTTATGGATGCAGGTGTGCCTATGCCGAAACACGTAAGTGGAGTAGCAATGGGATTGATTTCAAGAGAAGATGGTAAATATGCCATCTTAACAGATATTTTAGGAGATGAAGATCATTTGGGGGATATGGATTTTAAAGTAACTGGAACGCGTGATGGTATTTGTGGTGTTCAGATGGATATTAAAGTAGACGGATTAAGTATGGACATTATGCGTGAAGCTTTGTCTCAAGCTAAAAAAGGTCGTTTACATATTTTGGATGCCATGTATGCTTGCATGCCAGCTGCTCGTGCAGATGTGAAACCACATGCACCTAGAATGGTTAAGTTGATTATTGATAAAGAATATATTGGAGCTGTAATCGGACCAGGTGGTAAAATCATCCAAGAGATGCAAAGAACTACAGGTGCTACGATTAATATTGAGGAAGTAGGTAACCATGGTGAAGTAAGTATCTTCTCTGCCAACAAGGATAGCTTGGATGCAGCCGTTAAATGGATCAATGGTATTGTTGCCGTTCCTGAAATTGGAGATGAATACGAAGGGGTAGTGAAGGGTGTAAAAGAATTTGGTGCTTTTGTAGAATTCATGCCGGGTAAACAAGGTTTATTGCACATTAGTGAGATAAGCTGGAAGCGTTTAGAAACCATGGATGGGATCTTTAACGAAGGAGACGTCGTAAAAGTGAAATTGGTTGGGTTGGATCCTAAAACAGGGAAGTTCAAATTAAGCCATAAAGCTTTACTGCCTCGTCCAGAGCAAGCGCCTCGTGAAGATAGAGGTCCACAACAATAGAATTTTAGATAGATTCAATATAAATGCCCTGCTACTAATGCGGGGCATTTTTTTGTGGCTAACTTTGTATAGTGTTCTTATGTTCAAGTTAAATTGGAGTAAATACTATTCCGTAGCGAACATTCGAGCGAAGCGAGCTG
>CANCSS010000041.1 GCA_947380905.1 Chitinophagaceae bacterium
AAGCGACCAACAATTAGAAACGACAATTAAATAATAAATTTTAAAACATAAGAGATGCCTAATCCTAAACGCAGACACTCGCAACAACGTAGCGCTAAAAGAAGAACCCATTATGTAGCCCAAGAAGTTACATTAAGCAAAGATGGTACCACTGGAGAAATCCATGTACGTCATCGCGCACACGTTCAAGAAGGTAAATTATATTACAAAGGACTTTTAGTTAGCGAAAAAGCGCCACTAAAAGCTTAATTGCTCTTGAAGATGAATATTGGCATCGATATGATGGGTGGTGATTTCGCTCCACTAGAAGCCGTTAAAGGTATACAGCAATATTTATCTCAATACGAGAATCATTTATTTTGTATTGGTGATGAAACCCAGTTGAATCAATTGTTTCAACAACATGGGATTTCCTCACCATTTTTACATTTGGTACATGCCTCTGAAATCATTGGCTACCATGAGCATCCTACGAAGGCTTTAAAAGAAAAACCTAATTCATCTATTGCCATTGGTTTTCAACTTTTGGCCGCTGGAGAAATAGATGCTTTTTTAAGTGCGGGCAATACCGGCGCTATGTTGGTTGGTGCCATGTTTACTATCAAACCTATCAAAGGAGTTTTAAGACCTACCATTGCTTCCTTAATGCCTAAGTTGGCAGGCAAAACAGGATTGTTGGTAGATGTAGGATTTAACGCAGATTGTAAAGCAGAACATTTAAACCAATTTGCCATTTTAGGAAATTTGTATGCGAAACATATTTTAAATATCCCTACCCCAAAAGTAGCCTTACTAAATGTAGGTGAAGAAGAAGGCAAGGGAAATATTTTAGCGCTGGCCACTTACCCGCTTTTAAAAGAAAACAAAAACATTCAATTTATTGGAAACATCGAAGGGAGAGATGTTTTTAATGACAAAGCAGATGTAATCGTTTGTGATGGATTTACTGGAAATGTACTTTTGAAAACAGCAGAAGCCATGTACGATGCAGCAGTACATCAAAATTTACAAAACGATGCCTTCTTTGGACGTTACCACTTTGAAAATTACGGAGGCACTCCTGTTTTAGGAATTAACAAACCAGTGATTATTGGCCATGGTATCAGCAATGCAAAAGCATTTTATAACATGATTTTACTAGCCGAAAAATTGATTGAAACTAAATTCTGCGAAATCATTACCAGCAATTTCGAGCATCTTTAGTCCTACTTTACTTCCATATCTTACACCTCTTTCTTACCCATAGCAGTATTTCTTTCTCCCCGATTTCTTTTTAATTAGCTTATTTTTACTGTAGCAATAAATTGCATTCGCTTATGTGGCTAAACAATATTTTAGAAACGATTGGCAATACTCCATTGATTCGATTAAATAAAGTGACGGCCTCCATACCAGCTACCATTTTAGCCAAAGTAGATTATTTTAATCCAGGTAATTCTATTAAAGACCGAATGGCTTTAAAAATGATTGAAGTGGCAGAAGCAGAAGGCAAATTAAAACCAGGTGGAACCATCATAGAATGTACAAGCGGAAACACAGGTATGGGGCTGGCCTTAGTAGCCATCGTAAAAGGATACAAATGTATTTTTACTACGACCGATAAACAGAGTAAGGAGAAAATGGATATTTTAAAAGCAGTGGGTGCAGAAGTGATTGTTTGTCCCACCAATGTTTCACCTGAAGATCCAAATAGTTACTATTCAGTTGCTCGAAAATTGGCAGAAGATACCCCTAATTCTTTTTTCTTTAACCAATATGATAATCTTTCTAATCGTCAAGCACATTATGAAAGTACTGGCCCTGAAATTTGGAATCAAACTGAAGGAAAAATTACGCACTTGGTTTGTACAGCTGGCACAGGAGGAACAATAACAGGTACAGCCAGTTTTTTAAAAGAAAAAAATCCCGCTATAAAAGTTTGGGCCATTGATCCCATTGGATCATTACTCACGCACTATTTTGAAACAGGCATTGAAGATCATGCTTATGTGAAACCTTATATTGCAGAAGGTTTCGGTGAAGATTTTGTTCCCAAAAATTATGACATGTCTGTCATTGATCATTTTGAACAAGTGGGGGATAAAGAAGGTGCACTTATGACCCGCCGTTTGGCCAAAGAAGAAGGCTTATTTTGTGGCTATAGTGCAGGCAGTTGCCTTCAAGGTTTGCTTCAATTAAAAGACCAATTAAAAGCATCTGATGTAGTTGTTTGTATCTTCCATGATCATGGCAGTAGGTATGTTGGAAAAGTATACAACGACGACTGGATGAAAAGCAAAGGTTTCCTTTAATCCTTCATTTAACTCCTTCATTCTCAATTTAAAATGTGTGTATCCCCTTCCTTTTTGGGGATTATTTTTACTGCCTATACACCAAGTGGCTGACCTTCATTTGGGGCATATTTGGTATATTTGCATCTCAATATTTAAACTATGAGTAAGTACCGTTCGGGCGTTTTATTTGGTAAGGAATTGGAAGCTTTGTACAATGATGCCAAAAACAACCAATTTGCTATTCCAGCA
The DNA here is from genome assembly GCA_947380905.1 of Chitinophagaceae bacterium. Lineage (GTDB taxonomy): Bacteria > Bacteroidota > Bacteroidia > Chitinophagales > Chitinophagaceae > Sediminibacterium. The sequence goes on from CANCSS010000041.1 coordinate 2,523, forward strand.
GTCAATACCACTGGAACAGATACCATCAATGCTGCCATTGAAACGGCTGCAAAAGTGAACGCTCCTATTATTATTCAATTCTCCAATGGAGGCGCTCAATTCATCGCAGGAAAAGGCATGCCAAATGACAATTTGCAAGCCAATATTCAAGGTGCTATAGCAGGTGCGCTTCATGTACATCAAGTTGCTAAATTTTACAATGTGCCGGTGGTATTACATACCGATCACGCCGCTAAAAAATGGTTGCCTTGGATTAGTGCATTAATTGACGCAGGAGAAGCCTTTAAAAAAGAAAAAGGACAGCCTTTATTTAGTTCACATATGTTGGATTTATCTGAAGAAAGTTTAGAAGAGAACATTCAAACCTCAGTTGAATTTTATAAAAGAATGGCTCCATTGGGTATGAGTATAGAAATAGAATTAGGCGTAACAGGTGGTGAGGAAGATGGCGTTGACAATAGCAGTGTGGACAATGATAAATTATATACACAACCAGAACATGTAGAATACGCTTATACAGCATTAAGTAAAGTAGGTAACTTATTTACCATTGCTGCTGCTTTTGGAAATGTGCATGGTGTTTACAAACCAGGTAATGTTGAATTAAGACCTGACATTTTAAACAATAGCCAAGTATACATTCAAAAAAAATTAAACACCGCTGCAAAGCCAGTTTATTTTGTATTCCATGGCGGATCAGGCTCTCCTCAAAATCAAATTAGAGAAGCCATTGGATATGGTGCAATTAAAATGAATTTAGATACCGATTTGCAATGGGCTTTCTGGGAGGGTATTTTAAACTATTATAAAAAGAATGAAGCTTTTTTACAAGCTCAATTAGGAAATCCAGAAGGAGCAGACAAACCCAATAAAAAGTATTATGACCCAAGAGTGTGGTTAAGAAAAGGGGAAGAGTCCTTTGTAAAAAGATTGGAAACTGCTTTTGATGACTTAAATTGTATCAACAGAAACGCTTAAACAAAATTTTAACACAGTCTCCAGACTTCTAAAAAGGAGGCTGTTTATTTTTTTATAACTTCATGTAAGATTAAACGATTGCTTAACTATGAAAAATAGAGAAGAAGATATTGAAGTAAACTTAACAGGGGAAGAGACTACTGGCTCAGAAGCCAGTAAATCAAGATGGTTTAAGAGAATAAGAAAAGGAATTACCACTTCTACTGCGGATAAAAAAGAAACCCCCGAAGGACTTTGGACCAAGTGCCCTTCCTGCAATCATATTTGTACCAGTTCTGAATTAAAAGAAAATTTATTTATCTGCGGCAAATGTAATTTTCACCACCGAATTGGTAGCGATGAATATTTTGATATTTTATTTGACGAAGGTAATTTTACAGAACTTTTTGACAATATCAAAAGTAAAGATGCACTTAACTTTACCGATTTAAAAAATTATCAAAAACGTTTAGATGAAATTCATGCAAAAACCGATTTAAAAGATTCCATGCGCGTTGCCGTTGGTAAAGTGAATGGAGAATCCATTGTTGTTGCTTGTATGGACTTTGAATTTATTGGTGGATCTTTAGGAAGTGTGATGGGCGAGAAATTTAGCCGTGCCGTTGACTATTGCATACAACACCAACTACCCTACCTAGTAATTAGTAAAAGTGGAGGTGCTCGTATGATGGAGAGTGCCTTTAGTTTGATGCAACTGGCAAAAACCAGTGGCAAGTTATCACAACTAAGCGATGCCAAGCTTCCATTTATATCCATGCTTACCGATCCAACATTTGGTGGTATTTCCGCCAGCTTTGGCATGTTGGGCGATATTAATATTGCTGAGCCCGGAGCTTTAATAGGTTTTGCAGGCCCTAGAGTCATCAAAGAAACCATTAAAAAAGACTTGCCACCAGGTTTTCAAAGAAGTGAGTTTTTATTAGAACATGGCTTTTTAGACTTTATAGTGGATAGAAAAGATTTAAAAAATAAATTATCAGAAGTGGCGTTTCTCTTAAGAAACTAATCCATTTAGGAAGTCAATATTTAATCCTATTTTTGTTTCCCGGTTCCGAGTATTCAGGACCGGGATTTTTTATGGCCAAAGCAAAAGCAGTTCAAGTAAAAGAATTAAACAATAGGCAAGCCTATTTTAATTACCACATAGAGGATAAATATGAGGCAGGCATTGTTTTGCTTGGAACGGAAGTAAAATCGATCAGAGAAGGCAAAGTAAGTTTTAATGATTCCTTTTGCATGTTTGACAAAGGAGAGCTTTGGGTAAGAGGTTTGTTTATTAATGCCTACACTCATGGCAATGCCAACAACCATATTGAAGTGCATGACCGCAAATTATTGTTACAAAAAAGAGAGCTTGAAAAGTTAGAAACCAAAGTAAAAGAAAAAGGGTATTCCATTATTCCTTTAAGAATATTCTTTAATGAAAAACGTTTTGCCAAGGTAGAGATTGGCGTAGGCAAGGGTAAAAAGGAGTTTGATAAACGAGAGACCATCAAAACCCGTGACGTTGACAAAGAGATTAAACGATTACTAAAGCGTTAAACTGCTAATTTATATACTTGAATCTTTAAAATCTTAAAAGAATAAACACCTATACCTCGGCTCTCAGATCGCTTCGCTCACAATGTTCGCTCGGCATAGCATTTATACTTTTTTAAGATTGAAGTATATTTCTTTCATTCTACTTACTCATACTTTGTCTTAGGTCCTTCCTCCCCTTTTAATTGCTCGGCAATGGCACTGGGATGCGGACGGTGTGTAGTGGCATAAGCCACCCCTAATAAAACAGCAAATAGCCCAAATGACCAGGCCAATTCAATAGGTATTAACCAATAGCCCCATAGTTGATTTACAGCTGCTTTCTCCGGATGACTGAGTTCGTATACCACTTCAATTTGGGTGCCAATTTTAGAGCGGAATTGAATGGGATCCAATTTTATCTGGTAAGGTTTACCAAACTCGTTGTACTTCGCAACAATACTGTCTCCTTGAGCCACCACCTGGGCTGGCGCAGTTTCGCTATCAAAATAGTCAGGCACTCTACTAAATGGCAAATAAAGCAAGAAGCAGGTTAAGAATAATATAACAGAGGACTTGATCAAAATAATTTACAAATTTAAACTATAAAAAATGGGAAGCTTCTATGAAAAGCTTCCCATGGTATATTCAAAATAATAGAAATGAAAATATTTTAATTACTTAGACTTCTAAAATCAACAGGTACTAGTTTACTTACCCCAGGCTCTTGCATGGTTACTCCATAAATAACGTCTACCGCACTCATGGTTTGTTTATTGTGCGTTACAATAATAAACTGGGAGTTGTCACTAAATTTCTGAATCATTTGAGTAAACTTACCTACGTTGGCGTCATCCAAAGGGGCATCTACCTCATCTAGTATACAGAATGGAGCTGGCTTAATTAAATAGATCGCAAACAGCATAGCCGTTGCTGTTAAAGTACGTTCTCCCCCACTTAATTGGCTAATGGAAGATGGCTTTTTACCTTTAGGGCGTGCTACAATTTCCACCGCAGTTTCAGCCAAATTATCAGGATCAACCAATATTAAATCACAAGAATCCTCTTCTGTAAATAAAGCCTTAAATACTTTTTGGAAATTTTCTCTTGCTTGATTGTAAGTTTCTAAAAATGCTTTGTTGGCCGTCGCTTCCACTTCCTGAATGGTAAGCATTAAACTTTCTTTAGCAGTTACCAAATCATTTTTTTGATCTAAGATGAAATCGTAACGTTTTTTCATCTCTGTATAGGCTTCAATAGCAGTAGGATTTACTTCACCCATATTTTCCAAACGCTTTTTCATTCTATCCGCACTGGCTTGTAATTCTTCTAAAGTGATTTCGGTAGCTCTGCCTTCCTCTAAAATCTCTTCCAACTCCACTTTAAATTCCACATTCAAACGCTCTTTCATACCGGACAACTGTAATTTTAAATTATTCAGTTTGTCTTTGATTTCATTAATGATTTGATCTACTAATTCCTTAGATTTAATTTGCAATCTCAATGCACTTTCTTTCTCTTGTAAATTGTTCCTTAAATTATAATAAGATTGATCTGCCTCATTTAATTTTAACTCTTCTTCTTCTTTATTTTTAATTAAATTGACCAATGCCAATTCCAATTGAGCCAACTCAGCTTTACTTTCAACTATAGCAGTACTCGCTTCAGTTAATTGAGCACTATTGTTTTGAATTTGAGCATGTAAATCGTTTAATTGATTTTCTTTAAACAACACTTCTTGTTGTAAAGCCTCAATCTTGCTATGTTGCTTGGTCAACTGCAAATTCATTTCATTGAATTCTCCAGAAGCCAAATGATAAGCTTGTTCAGCAGCTTGATAAGCCAATTCAATGTCTCCTAATTGAGCTTGCGTAGTATGTAAAGAAATATTTAATGCTTCTAAAGCAATTCTTGTATCTGCAATGGCTGTATGCTCCTCATTTATCTTATTAGCATACGCTTCCAATTTTGCAATCGCTGAGGTTTGTGCAGCATGTAAATTTTCCAAACGATTCTTATTCGCAAAAACTTCATTGATTAAAGTATTTACAGATTGTTCCGTAGAACGAATCTCATTTTCCTTTAACAACTCATTGTATTGTAAGACTGAATTGTGTTGTGTTTGAATTTTTTCTTTTAATTCATTCACCACTTTTTCTTGCCCTTGTATGTCTTCTAATAATTTTTCTAAGTTTTTAGCGCGTCCTATCTTCTTGCCTTCAAATATGCCAACACTACCTCCAGTTAAAGTATACTTGCCTCTTACATATTTACCTGTTTTTTCTAAAATGATGCCAGTATAATCCCCTTCTAAGGCTTGCTCAGTTTGAGCAATAAATACATTCCCCAATAAATGGTTGGCCAAAGCACTGTATTTAGCATCTACTTCAATCACAGACAGTGCAGCAATGGTATTGGCAGGTGCAGTTGCTGCAATTGCTCCATGTAACTGATCTAATAAGAAGAAATTAGCTTTCCCTTTTTTATTGTCATCCAATAACTGAATGGCTTGCATCCCCTCTTTTAAATTATTGACAACATAGTAATTTAAATAAGGCTCTAATACATTTTCAACAGCAGTACGATACGATTCCTGTACATATAAAATATCAGATAAAATAGGAGCTTCATGATTCCATCCTGTATTCTTATGCAAGAACTTAACACTCTCGGGATAGCCTTCCATATTATCTACTAAGCTCTTTAATAAATCGTATTCATTCTTTTTGGCATCTAATTTTCTTGTTTGCTCAGCCAATTCAGATCTTAATATTTCTAATTGTTCTTGCGTTTCAAAAATACTTGCTCTTGCTTTTTCATGTTGACTTTGTAAAGCGCTTAAATGTTCTTTTCCATTGGCTAACTCAATTTCTTTGGCCGCCAATTGCTGTGTCAATTCTTGAATTTGACCAACTCTATGCCCTTGCTCTTCCTCCAATTGTTGATGACTTCTTTGTACATTTTGAATGGAGGTATCTGATACTGCCACCTTTTTTTCTGCGTCAAACTGATTGCGTTGAATTTGTTGGTATTGTTGACGCAATTGATCCAATACCAATCTTTGATCATCAAACTGAGTTCTTTTATTGGTTAACTCCGATTGAGATTGATCTACTCTCAATTTAAAATCTTGGTATATTTTTTCTTCATCAAGTACCTGCAATTTGGTATACTCAATAGAATCTCCAATGGTTTTTAATTGCCCTTCTGCTCTCAATAAGAACTCTTGTAAATTGGCTTCTTTGTCATTGAGGTAATCTAAACGTTGTGCCGCTAAATTTTTATCGTTCTCTTTGGTTCTAAGCAATTGTAATTTATCATTAAACTCATGTTGCATAGCTTGCAAATGCTTCTCCTTTTCAATAAATACAACGCGCTCTTGCTCCAAAGAGGCTTCTTCTAAGGCAATAGAAGCTTCTAATTGAAACTTCTTATCCGTTTGCTCCTCTTGCTGATCATTCAATTCTTTATAGCTAATGTTAAAGCCCTCCAAGGAGGCTTTGGCGAGTTCTATAGCAGTGTCTTTATAATCTTTCTTGATTTCAAAATACTTCTCTGCTTTCTTGGCTTGATTTTCTAATGTTTTAAGTTGATTGTTAATTTCAAATAACAAATCCTCAATACGCGCTAAATCTTGTTCTGTAGCATCTAATTTATTCTTCGCTTCTTTTTTTCTTGTTTTATAGATGGTAATTCCAGCCGCTTGTTCTAACATTCTGCGACGACTGTTGTCTTTATCTTTAATTATATCATCCACCATGCCTAATTCAATAATGGCATAACTATCTGTACTTACTCCAGTATCTAAAAATAAATTATGGATGTCTTTTAAACGACAAGCCACATCATTCAAACGATATTCACTCTCCCCATTTTTATAAAAACGACGAGTAACGGTAATCGTGCTAAATTCAGTAGGCAATAAGTTTTTTGTATTTTCAAACGTAAGGCTTACTTCGGCCATACTACTTGCACTTCTTGTCTTACTACCATTAAATACAAGTGAATCTAAATTCTCACTTCGTAAAGCAGAAATTTTCTGCTCTCCAATGACCCATCTAATGCTATCAATGATGTTACTTTTACCGCAACCATTTGGCCCAATAATGCCAGTTATCCCTTCGTCAAAACTTACTATTGTTTTGTCAGCAAAGCTCTTGAACCCTTTGATTTCTAATGACTTTAGTCTCACTTTTATTTCTACTTTTTATGTCTGCGAACATAAGAAAAAGAGCCAAGAATCAAGAAAAAAATGGCGTTTTGTGTACAATTAGTGGAGAAAAATTAAACCCCCT
>CANCSS010000042.1 GCA_947380905.1 Chitinophagaceae bacterium
TAATTACCTTATCTTTAATGTTCTAAATTTAACATTATGGGCAACTTAGGATTTCAAGAATTATTAATTATCGGAGTGGTTATTTTAGTGATGTTTGGCGGAAGAAAAATCCCTGAATTCATGCGTGGATTAGGTAAGGGTATCCGTGAATTCAACGATGCTAAAAACAATGTGAAAAAAGAAATCGAAGAAGGCATTAAAGAAAAAGACGAAAAGCCTGCTTAGTTTTTTGTTGATTCTCTTTTTTTACAAATTAACTCTATAGACTTTGTTTCGGTTCCATACAATCAAAGACTACCATACTGCATTAATTGCTGAACAAGTAACTTGTATTCAGGCAGTAAATTTTTACCTGGATCAAATCAAGCAGCATCAAAATTTAAACGCCTTCCTAGAAGTTTTTTCAGAAGAAGCCATAGCTACTGCTAAAGCATTAGATGCTGCTCGTATCAAAGGCGAAACCCTTGGTAAATTGCATGGAGTTGTTATTGGTATTAAAGATGTGCTTTGCTACAAAGACCATCAAGTAAGTGCGGCTTCCAAAATTTTAGAAAATTATACGGCAGTATATTCTGCTACAGCAGTTCAACATTTAGTGGACGAAGGGGCCATTATTATAGGTCGTCAAAACTGCGATGAATTTGCCATGGGTAGCAGCAATGAAAATTCTGCTTTTGGTCCAGTGAAAAATGCATTGGACATAGAAAGAGTGCCGGGAGGTTCTTCTGGAGGTTCTGCAGTTTCGGTGCAAGCCCAATTGTGCATGATTAGTATTGGTTCTGATACGGGAGGTTCGGTGAGGCAGCCCGCAGATTTTTGTGGCGTCATTGGTTTAAAACCAAGTTATGGACGCATCTCACGTTATGGATTGATTGCCTATGCTTCTTCCTTTGATCAAATTGGTATTTTTTCTACAACGGTAGAGGATGCAGCATTGGTTTTAGAAGTGATTGCTGGATCAGATGCATTTGATAGTACGGTTTCCAATAAAATTGTACCTTCTTATAGCAAAGAGATGAAGGCTGTTCCCATGCCAAAGAAAGTAGCTTATTTTAAAGAGACCTTGGAACATCCTGGATTGGATCCTGAAATGAAAGCACAAACCTTGGCGTATTTGGAGCAATTAAAAAAGGAAGGTTGTATGGTGGAAGCCATTGACTTTTCTTTATTGGCTTATTTAGTGCCTACTTATTATGTATTAACCACTGCAGAAGCGTCCAGTAATTTATCTCGCTTTGATGGCATCAAATTTGGTCATCGAACCAAAGACGCCTTAGACGATCTTACTGAATTGTATAAAAAATCAAGAACAGAAGGTTTTGGAGAAGAAGTACAAAGAAGAATTTTATTGGGCACTTTTGTTTTGAGTGCAGGCTACTTTGATGCTTATTTTACAAAGGCACAACAAGTAAGAAAAAAATTAGTAGATGTAACCAACGCGCTGTTCGCTGAATATTCAATTTTAGTTTCCCCTACCGTGCCCACTCCCGCATTTAAATTAGGAGAGAACAATCATACCCCTACAGAAATGTTTTTAGCGGACATTTATACGGTGTACGCCAATCTAGTGGGCATACCTGCCATATCCATTCCCTTGTTTACGCATAGCAATGGAATGCCATTTGGCTTACAAATAATGAGTGCTGGATTTAATGAATTGGAATTATTGTCCTTTGCTGCCAAGTTGATGGAGCCAAAGGCTTTGGTTGCTTAAAAGCTTAATAGTCTTCGTCTAGTTCATCTTTCTCATCAAACAAATCATCGTCGTCTACTTCTTTGAAATCATCGTTCAATGAAAAATCATCTTCATCATCGGCGACTTTAAATTTACCAGGTTTTTTTGCTGATTTTTTTGGGACATCAAATTCTTCAAAATCAGGATCCCAATTGGTATCGTCTTCTTCTTTCCCCCAATCATCATTCACTTCATCCTCTTCTATATCATCGTCCTCGTCCAAATCCTTTTTCTTACTTGGCTTGGGTTCGGCTTTACTAGATTTTTCTATTCCATTTTTTACAGGGATAGACTTTTTTTCCTTTAAAGATTTTATGGCCATAGTGGTTAATGCTTAACAATGTAAAATTTCAACTGAAATTTGTAATTACCAAAAAAAAATGTCTTTTTTTTAAAAAAAAGGGAAAGAAATTTTTCTATGCTTTAAAGAAAATTAAATGTGTACTATTTGATCTCGCCCTGGCCCATTGGAAACATATTTTACCGGCACACCTAGATATTCATTTATAAATTTAATATATGTTTTCATGGTAGCAGGTAACTCATTGTCCAGCTTCATTTTGGTGGTATCTGTATTCCATCCCTGCATTTGTTTCCAAATAGGCGCTACAGGAGTGCCTACTAATTGAAAAGGAACATAATCTATTTGCTTGCCTTCCATTTCATATGCAATCCCAACTTCTAATGATTTAAAACTATCCAATATATCGGCCTTGGTCATAATAATTTGTGTTACACCATTGATCATACAGGTATATTTTAAAGCTACCAAATCTATCCAACCGCAACGACGAGGTCGGCCTGTAGTGGCTCCAAATTCACTTCCTAGTTTTCTAAGTTCTTCTCCAGTGGCATCATGCAATTCTGTAGGAAAAGGACCGCTTCCTACTCTGGTACAATAGGCTTTGGTGATACCAAATACTTCATTGATCAATTTAGGGGCAATGCCTAAACCGGTACAAACGCCTGCCGAAATGGTATTGGAGGAAGTGACAAATGGGAAGGTGCCAAAATCAATATCCAACATAGAACCCTGTGCACCTTCGGCCAATACTTTCTTTCCTTTGGAAATTTGATCGTTGATAAAATATTCGCAATTGATGATGTTCATGGATTTTAAAAACTCTAGGGCTTCAAAAAACTCATTTTCCATTTCGCTGATGTCTTCGTTGAAATTAAAGCTGTCTAAAATTTTCTGATGCTTCATTCGCAATGTAATGTACTTGCTAATGAAATTCTTATTTAACAAATCGCCTACTCTTAAAGCATTGCGCCCGGTTTTATCCATATAAGCGGGCCCGATACCTTTTAAAGTGGAGCCTATCTTGCTTTCTCCTTTGGCCAATTCAGAAGCCTTGTCCAAAGCACGGTGGGTAGGAATGATAATATTGGTTCTTTCTGAAATAAATAAATTTTTCTTTACATCCACACCCATGCCTGCTACTGCATCACATTCTTTTTTCAAAGTGACAGGGTCCAACACTACGCCATTGCCAATAATATTTATTTTGTCTTGGTGAAAAATGCCAGATGGGATTTGATGCAATACCATTTTTGTTCCGTTCACATACAAAGTGTGCCCTGCATTGGGGCCGCCTTGAAAACGAGCAATGATGTCATAATTGGGTGCGAAATAATCCACAATTTTTCCCTTCCCTTCGTCTCCCCATTGAAGTCCTAATATTACATCTACCATAATTTTGTATTTGAGAAAGCAAAAATAAGTCTTGAAAAGTTGATTACCTATTTAAACCCCGATTAATTGCCTCTAATTTTTACACAGTTTCTGTGTCAAAACGGCTTACTTGTTGAATACCTTCCAATGATTTAATTCTATCTACCAATACTTCCAATTCGTCTTTGTCCAGTACATACACTTTAATGGTGCCCTGAAATAAGCCATCCTTGGATTCAATAGTTAGCGCCGCAATATTTATTTTGAGTTCCCCGCTAATGATGTTCGTAATTTTATTGATGATGCCCACGTCGTCCATTCCTATAATACTAAGGCCTGTTAGGAAGGAAATATCTTTATTCTTAGCCCATTTGGTTTTCACCACTCGATGTCCATAATTGGCTAGCAACTGGGTAGCATTGGGACAGTTGGTCCTATGAATAATCAACCCTTTAGCAGTACTCACAAATCCAAATACATCATCGCCAGGAATGGGGTTACAGCATTTTCCTAAACTGTATTTAATTTTATCGCTTTTTTCACCAAAAATGATCAGCTCTGAATCCTTTTTAGGCAATGGTTTGTTGGAATTGGTTTCTTGCATCCCTTCTGAAGCAATTACCACTGGTTTGGGTGCTTCTATTTTTTCTCCAATGACCTGAAATAGTTTTAATTCTTTTAAATCTAAATTTTTAGTGGCTATTTTAAACAACAAATCTAAATGACTTGGTAATTTGTAATAGTGCATCACTTGATCAATATTGTAGGTACTGTAAGTTGCTCCAATCCCTTCTAGCTTTCTTTGTAGGGTATACTTGCCTTCTTCTGAAATGTGTTTCTTTTCCTCTCTTAGAGCATCTTTTATGCTATTTTTTGCTTTAGCGGTAACCACATTTTGCAACCAATCCTCCGTAGGTTTTTGTTTGTTGCTGGTAATGATTTCAATTTGATCTCCACTTCTTAATTTGTGACCAATGGGCACCAATTTGTGATTGACTTTGGCGCCGATGCATTTGGAACCAATCGCCGTGTGTATAAAAAAAGCAAAATCTAAAGCAGAACTGTCAATAGGCAACATTTTTACGTCTCCCTTGGGCGTATACACATAAATTTCTTCTGCTAAAAATGAAGTTTTAAAATCTTGTAAAAAATCTATACCATCTTCTTGCTGATTGCCCAAGGCTTCTCTAATTTGTACAAACCATTTATCAAATCGGTCTTCATTTTGAGAACCCTCTTTGTATTTAAAATGAGCAGCCAATCCTTTTTCGGCAATCTCATTCATTCTTTTGGTTCTTATTTGCACTTCCACCCATTTTCCTTGCGGTCCCATTACGGTAGTATGCAAAGCCTCGTATCCATTGCTTTTTGGATTGCTTAACCAATCTCTTAATCTTTCGGGAGAGGGGAGGTATTCGTCGGTAATTAAGGAATACACTTTCCAGCAATCTTCTTTTTCTTTGTCTAATGGAACATCAATAATGATACGAATGGCGAAAAGATCATACACTTCTTCAAAACTGACCCCTTTCTTTTTTATTTTATTCCAAATAGAATGGATGCTTTTAGGTCGGCCTTGAATTTCAAAATCAAATTCTGCTTGTGTTAATTTTTCTTTTAACGGACGAATAAATTCATTGATGTATTTTGTTCTTTCGCGCTTTGTTTCTGCTAATTTTTTTGCAATCTCTTTGTAGGTATCTGGCTCCATGTATTTCATGGACAAATCTTCCAACTCGGTTTTTAAATTGTACAAACCCATACGATGGGCCAGTGGCGCATATACCCAAATGGTTTCAGAGGCAATTTTTAATTGCTTCTCCTGTTTCATTACATCCAGGGTTCGCATATTGTGTAAGCGATCGGCCAATTTTATCAAAATTACCCTTGGATCATCGGTAAGGGTGAGTAATATTTTTTTAAAATTTTCGGCTTGTTGACTGCTGTTGGCATCCATGATGGTAGCAATCTTTGTTAGCCCATCAACAATTTTTGCAATCTCATTTCCGAATTCACTTTTAATATCCTCTAAAGCAATGTCGGTATCTTCTACAGTATCATGAAGCAATGCACAAATAGTACTTCTTACCCCCAATCCAATTTCGTCCACACAAATCATGGCAACGGCAATGGGATGGAGAATATAGGGTTCGCCACTTTTTCGACGCATGGTTTTATGCGCATTGGCTGCCATTTCAAAAGCAGTCCTTAACAATTCTCTATCCCCTTTTTTTAATTTTGGTCTTAAGCTTCTAAGCAATGCGCGATAGTGTCGAACAATTTCTTTTTTTTCTTGTTCGTCATCCAAGTTGTATTTGAGAACAACTTCAGGGGTTTTATCTAAGTCAATCAGGTCCATCTTATTACGAAAATACGTAAAAGGGCTAGGATTTTTACAAAGAACAAACAGATAGTGTAACTTTGAACCCGTATGTCGTCGACCCCGCCCAAACAAATATTCAAAGGTTCCATTTTAAGAAGAGTTTTCTCTTTTGTGAAACCCTATCGTTTCGTATTTTGGACCAATGTCTTTTTGTCCATTGTATTGGCATTTTCAACGCCTATCAGACCTTATTTAATACAGGCCACTGTGAATGCAGCCATTGGGAAAGCCATGACTTTGCCTAGTTGGGTACATTGGGTCTTGCCCAATAATGCATTTGACACCGCCATACAGCTTATTTTATCCATCACCGTTTTTCAAGTCGTATTTATATTGTTTGAAACCTTGGTTCGTTTCTTTTTCACTTTTGGGATGGCCTGGCTGGGACAACAAGTGATTAGAGATTTAAGAAATAAAGTGTACCATAAAATCATGCATTGGGAAATGCGTCAGTTTGATAAAACACCCATTGGCACTTTAACTACGAGAACCATTAATGACATTGAAAGTATCAATGATATTTTTTCGGATGGACTCATTCCCATTTTGGCGGACTTGTTAACGATTATAGTCACACTCACTACCATGTTTGTAATTGATTGGAAATTAACATTGATTTGTTTGATTCCATTTCCTATTATGCTGGTAGCCACTTATTTTTTTAAAGAGAGTGTCAATAAAAGTTTCAATCAAGTACGAAATGCAGTAGCTGCTTTAAATGCATTTGTGCAAGAACATATTTCAGGCATGCAAGTGGTGCAAGCTTTTTCGGCAGAAGAAAAAGAAATGCAAAAATTTTCTAAAATAAATGAGGGGCATAAAGCAGCCAATATCAAAGCTATTTTTGCTTACTCTGTTTTCTTTCCAGTGGTAGAAGTAGTGTTGGCTTTGAGCATTGGTTTGATTGTGTGGTGGGTGGCAGATCGTTCATTAGATGCAGGATTGTTAGTAGCATTTATATTGTTCTTAAACCAAATTTTTAGACCCCTTAGAATGATTGCCGATAAATTCAATGTGCTACAAATGGGGATGGTAGCGGCCGAGCGCGTTTTTAAAGTATTGGACAATCAAGATGTGACTTTGGATGAAGGCACTTATGCGCCTGTGCAGATCCATGGGAAAATAGCTTTTAAAGAAGTATGTTTTGCGTACAACGAACCCAATTGGGTGTTGGACCATTTGAATTTTGATGTGGACGCAGGAACCACCGTGGCCTTGGTAGGATCTACAGGAAGTGGCAAGACCTCTATTATTAGTATTTTAAATAGATTGTATCCTTACCAATCTGGCGCCATCTTATTAGACGATCATCCCATTGAATCTTATTCCTTGGATCGATTGAGGGCATCCGTGGGAGTGGTGCTGCAGGATGTATTTTTATTTTCAGGTTCTGTTTTAGACAATATTACTTTACGCAACAAAGACATTCGCAAGGAACAAGTTTATGAGGCAGCTAAAATGATTGGCATGCATGATTTTATTTTGCAATTGCCTGGAGGCTATGATTATCAAGTGATGGAAAGGGGAGCCACATTAAGCTTGGGCCAAAGACAACTTTTAAGTTTTATCAGAGCCTTATTGTACAATCCATCCATCTTAATATTGGACGAAGCCACATCCTCTATCGATACAGAAAGTGAGCAATTGATAGAGCGTGCCATTGATACCTTAATCAAAGGACGTACTTCCATCGTGATTGCACACCGACTTTCGACCATTCGAAAAGCCAATAAAATTATTGTTTTAGATCAAGGCCAAATCAAAGAAATGGGCACCCATTTGGAGCTACTGCAACAGGGGGGACTTTATGCTACTTTAAACGAAATGCAATTTGAACAAAAGAAAGTTTCTTAATTCTTTTAATACCTTGATTTTCATTTAGTTATAATTATTTTGATTTTTAATATTTCGATTCAATTTCTCTCTAAATTTCTGCTAATTCAAAGGCTTTCTTCTTATCTTTGCAGCAAATTTTCAAATAAGTATGGTCCTCAATCGCATTAAACCTTTATTGGCAGCAAGTTTCAGCCTTATTTTCTTGTTCAATACACTTACCAGTCAGGCTGCTGAAAAAGCAGAGGCAAAAGAAGCGGGTAGTTTTAATGTTACGGAAACTATTTTGGAACACATCAAAGACGACCACAGTTGGCATTTATGGGGGCACACTACCATTTCTTTGCCAGTAATTTTATATACACCTCAAGGCGTAGAAATATTTTCTTCAGCTAAATTGGTAGACGAACATCATGAGCCAGTCGTTTACAAAGGAAAATTTGATTACAAATTGGTAGCAGGCAAAACCAAAATCGTAAATGCTGCGGGTGAAGTAGATATTGCTGCAAGCAAAAAGCTATGGGATTTTTCTATTACCAAAAATGTAGCCAGTTTATTTATTTCTGTGATCGTTTTATTGTTGGTTATACTTAGTGCAGCCAGTGCTTATAAGAAAACAGGCATTACTTCTGCACCAAAAGGATTGCAATCTTTTATGGAACCTATTATTTTATTTGTTAGAGATGAAATTGCACTTCCAAATATTGGTGCTAAGCGTTATGCAAAGTACATGCCCTTTTTATTGACCATTTTCTTTTTGATTTTAACCAATAACTTTTTAGGTTTGATTCCAATATTTCCAGGCGGCGCCAATGTGAGTGGCAATATTGCTTTTACGATGACTTTAGCCGTTTGTGTTTTTATCGTAGTCAATTTAAGTTCTAATAAAAATTATTGGGAGCATATTTTTTGGATGCCAGGCATGCATTGGTCTATGAAATTATTTTTAGCACCCATTGAATTAATTGGGGTGTTTAACAAGCCTATTTCTTTGATGATCCGATTGTTCGCAAATATTACAGCGGGTCATATCTTGGTATTGAGCTTGGTTTGTTTGATATTTATTTTCAAAACAGTGTATGCAGCTGCAGTAGCGGTGCCTTTCGTAATTTTTATATTCTTGATAGAATTGCTAGTCGCTTTTTTACAAGCCTATATTTTTACCATGCTTACTGCGATGTACATTGGTATGGCTTCAGAAGAAGCGCACCATGATCATCCAGCCGCTGAAGGAGCAGCCAAAGAATTAGCACATCATTAAAATATTTATAAATTTTTTTTCAATAACAATTAAAACGTAAAAAAATGGTAGTAGGAAGTGTTGCCGCAATCGGCGCTGGATTAGCTGCTATCGGTGCTGGAATTGGCATCGGTCTAATTGGTAAAGGA
>CANCSS010000043.1 GCA_947380905.1 Chitinophagaceae bacterium
TGAGTGGCGTATCGGCACTTGATTTTGACATGGTGGACAAACCTACATAATTTTTCATAAAAAGCCTACTTTTGCGTATGCGCAAACTAACCATGGACGAGTTGGGACGAAAGTCGGTGGCCGACTTTAAGTTGGCCAACAAAAAGCCCCTGGTGGTGGTGATGGATAATATCCGAAGCATGCACAATGTGGGCAGTGTTTTTAGAACCTCCGATGCTTTTTTAATTGCGGGTATATGTTTATGTGGATTTACACCACAACCTCCTCACAGAGACATTCAAAAAACGGCTTTAGGCGCCACAGATTCGGTGGATTGGTTGTATTATGAAAAAACAACCGATGCAGTGTTGGCTTTAAAAGAGCAAGGTTACATAGTATATGCCATTGAACAAACCCAAGGAAGTATATCTTTGGAAAATTTCAAAAGCTTTTTAACGCAACAAGAGACAGGTTCGGTGGCTTTTGTTTTTGGTAATGAAGTAGACGGAGTGAATAGTGATGTGTTGACCATTTGTGATGGAGCAGTGGAGATTCCACAATATGGAATGAAACACTCCTTAAATATTTCCATCGCAGCTGCGATTGTTTTATGGGAGATGGTAAGATAGGGTGTAAAGTAAGAGAACATTATTTTTAAATTAAAGTGTAATAACAAGATGTCGGCAGTTAAAAATTATTTCAGTTTGGTAAAGTTTTCACATACCATTTTTGCATTGCCTTTTGCATTGATTGGTTTTGTGGTTGGGGTAAGATCGCAGTGGATGGCTCAAGCGCCGGTGGAGCATTTTTTCTTAAAACTTTTTTTGGTTTTAATATGTATGGTTACTGCCCGTTCCACTGCCATGGCATTTAACAGATATTTAGATAGGCATTTTGATAAATTAAATCCTAGAACTGCCATTAGAGAAATTCCAGCTGGTATTATTAAAGCGGAGAAAGCATTGCTGTTTGTTTTTATCAATGCTGCTTTATTTATACTAGCCACCTTTTTTATCAATTCTATTTGTTTTTATTTATCGCCGGTAGCTTTGTTTGTGGTTTTGTTTTATAGTTATACCAAAAGATTTACTTATTTATGTCATTTGGTTTTGGGTATTGGCTTGTCTTTAGCGCCCATTGGAGCTTATTTGGCTGTAACTGGAAGCTTTGCTTTATTGCCCTTGCTATTTTCTTTCGCCGTTGTTTTTTGGGTAAGTGGTTTTGATATTATTTATGCCTTACAGGATATTGATTTTGACCAATCTCAATCTTTGTATTCCATTCCAAGTTATTGGGGGCTAAACAAGGCATTAACGATTGCAAGAATGTTGCATGTATGTTCTGCAGGTTTTGTACTGGCTGCTTATTTTGTTGGCGGCTTTCATTTGATGTATTTATTTGGACTACTTGTTTTTGTTGGGATGCTTATTTACCAACACAGTATTGTAAAGCCACATGATTTAAGTAAAGTAAACATTGCTTTTATGACTGCGAATGGAATTGCGAGTATTGTATTTAGTGTTTTTGTTATTACGGCATTGGTGTTAGAGATGGTGTATAGTAACAGCGATAATTTTATTCATTTTAATTAAAAAACATTGGCTAGAATTATTTGTATAGATTACGGAGGAAAAAGATGCGGTTTAGCAGTGACCGATCCTTTGCAAATTATTGCAACGGCACTCACTACGGTGGATACCAAAAATCTATTTATATTTTTAGCCGATTATTTTTCCAAAGAGCCAGTGGAACTGATATTAATAGGAGAGCCACTTAATTTGGACAATACGCCCACCGATGCCACGCCTTTAGTTCAAAAAGCCATTGTTGATTTAGGTAAAAAATTTCCTACTATCCCCATTCAAACGGTGGATGAGCGATATAGCTCCAAAAATGCAGTGCGTGCTATGGTTGAAATGGGGATGAAGAAAATGGACCGTCGAGATAAAAAAACCATTGATCGAGTGGCTGCTACCATGTTATTGCAGGAATATCTCAATAACCGCTCGTAAAAGCCATCTTTTATTGATAACTTTGCAGCCAATATAATTTTGTTGTATGATTTTACCAATTGTTGCTTACGGTGCAACTATTTTAAGAAAAATTAGTTTACCCATTGCGGCAGACCATCCTCAATTGGATACCATCATTGAAGATATGTGGGAGACGATGTATGAAAGCAATGGAGTGGGTTTGGCCGCGCCACAAGTAAACAAGAACATTCGATTGTTTGTCATGGACAGTGCACAGATTTTTGCCAATAGAGAGGAAGAAGATGAAGTGTATCCTGATGCGCCTGGCATCAAAAAGGTTTTTATCAATGCCAAAGTCATTGAAACTGGTGGGGATGATTGGGTATACAATGAGGGTTGTTTAAGTATTCCAAAAATTAGAGAGGATATTACTAGAGCGCGGACTGTTACCGTTTCTTATATGGATGAAAGTTTTGTAGCACATACCGAAACTTTTAATGGAATGACGGCCAGAATTATTTTACATGAATACGACCATATCGAAGGTAAATTATTCATAGATTATTTAAAACCCTTGCGTCGTAAAATATTACAAGGCAAACTAAATGACATTTCTAAAGGCAAAGTAAAAGTGGACTATAAAATGATACTTCTTAAATAACATGTATGCTTTTACCGCATTTTAATTTAACCATGCCACTTACTTTTAAGAAACACATTTTATTAGCAAGCTTGTTGCTTGTACTCCATTTAACTTCGATGGCGCAGGATTCTACTTTTAATGAGCAAGGTCAAAATTTTACTTTAACCGATGCCATTGTCCGAAATCATTTTGATTACAAAGCTATTTTACAAAGAATCAAAGAAGATACGAGTTTTTATAAAGCTTTTAAAACTTTACGCACCATTGGATACAGTTCTTACAATCATATTGAAATGAAGGACAAGACGGAAACCGTTGTTGCTACTTTAAATAGTAAAACCAAACAAACTAGAAAAGACAATTGCAGATCGATGGAAGTGCTGGAAGAAACTACTTCGGGAAATTTGCGCAATGCCAAAGGGGAATACAATTATGTAACGCCATCCTTGTATGCCAGTTTATTTTTTACCAAAGGAACCATTTGTGGTGAAACCAATGTGGTTGCAGGTAAAAAAAGAGTGGTAGAAGGCACCAGTATGGAAAAGGCAAAAGAACAATTGAAAATGTTATTTTTTAATCCTGGTAAAAAAATACCCGGTATTCCTTTTATTGGCAATAAGCTTGACTTGTATGATGAGTCGGCACACGAGTTGTACGAGTACAAATTAGATTATGTCGAATACCATGGGCAATTGGCTTATGTATTTGATGTACAACCCAAAAAAGACTTAGGCTTTTTTCAAAAAGATAAGGTGGTGGTGGATCAAATGATTACATGGTTCAATCCAAAAACGTTAGAAGTATTGGGACGCAATTATTCTTTAAGTTATAAAGCGGGGGTGTACGATTTTAATGTGCAAATGGAAGTAGAGATGACTTATTTCAATGGACAATTGGTGCCAAAAATATTAAGGTACAAAGGCAATTGGGACATTATTTTCAAAAAAAGAGAAAGAGGTTTGTTTACGGCTACTTTGTTTGATTACAAACTGGGAGAATAGCCAACCCTTTTATTGGGATACTTTTAAGAAACTCGTTTCAATGTATTTTACCACTTCAATTAAGCTTCCGGTTTCTTTAAACACTCGAAGTTGTTGATCGGCGCCTGTTCCATGTGTGAAAATATCTTTCACTTTTTCTAAATGACTTCTGCTACCCAATTCATCTGCAACGCTATCAACAAAATCCAAAAGTTCATGGATCAAGTCTTGCATAGACACTTCTTTTTCTTTTCCAAAGTCGATTAATTTTCCTTCTATGCCATAGCGACTGGCCCTCCATTTATTTTCATTAATTAAAGCGCGTTGGTAGTTAATGAAATTGATATTTTGACGACGTAGGCTATATATTTTGGCACAAATGGCTTGGAAAAAGGCAGCAATGGTAATGGTTTCTTGCACGGTCATAGGTACATCACAAATTCTAAATTCAACGGTATTGTATACAGGGTGTACACGTAAATCCCACCATATTTTTTTCGCATCATCAATGCAATTGGTCTTGATAAGCAACTGAATAAACTTTTCATAAGCTTCAATACTTTCAAAAGTATCAGGGATGCCTGTTCTAGGAAATTTATCAAAAACTTTACTGCGGTATGATTTGTAACCTGTATTTCTGGCTTCCCAAAAAGGAGAGTTGGTGCTTAATGCATAAATATGGGGTAAAAAATACCTAGCTGTGTTGGCAATTTGTATGGCCATGCTGCGGTCCTCAATTCCGACATGCACATGCAATCCAAAAATTAAATTGCTTCTGGCTGCTTGTTGCAATTCATTGAGCAATGCTTGGTATCGAGTTTGATCAGAGACCAATTGTGTTTCCCACAAACTAAATGGGTGGGTACCTGAAGCGCCAATGCTATAACCCAATCCACCGGCAACTTGGGAAACATGGGTTCTTAGTTCTAAAATTTCTTGATATACTTCATTTACATTTTGACAAATGCCGGTACCTACTTCTACTACAGCCTGGTGCATTTCTGCTTTGATCTTGTCTTTGTATTTTTTTTGTCCTTCGTTGACAATGCTTTGCTGATGGCTTTTTAATTCCTTGGTAGAAGGATCTAGTACCATGTACTCTTCTTCCACCCCAATGGTGAATTGTTGTAAATTTTGCATTGCCATTGCCATGAAATTACTTAATTTTTTTTGCAGTGTATGTAAAATAAATACCCCGTCCCGAAAAATGGGGCAGGGTATTTATTAAGTGTTCAAATGAGACAGCGCTTAGATTATCTATGGTAAGAATTTTCGGTCTCGTTTTCTCTTTCTTTGTCATAGGCTTTGATAATGGCTTTCACTAATTTATGCCTTACCACGTCTTCCTCATCCAATTGAATATGGGCAATACCTTCGATATTTTGCAAGATGCGAGAGGCTTTTTCCAACCCGCTTTTTTGATTTCTTGGCAAATCCACCTGGGTAGGGTCACCTGTAATAATGGCTTTGGCATTGGAACCAATTCTTGTCAAAAACATTTTAATTTGTAAGTCATTGGCGTTTTGCGACTCATCTAAAATAATAAATGCATTGTCTAGTGTACGGCCTCTCATATATGCCAAGGGCGCAATTTCAATGGTACGTGTGGTCATGTAATAGCCCAACTTATCTGCAGGAATCATGTCATCAAGTGCATCATACAAAGGGCGTAAATAAGGATCAATCTTTTCTTTTAAATCCCCTGGTAAAAATCCTAAGCTTTCGCCAGCTTCTACCGCAGGGCGGGTTAAAATAATTTTCTTTACCACTTTGTTTTTTAAAGCCCTTACTGCTAAGGCCACTGCCGTATAAGTTTTACCAGTACCTGCAGGCCCAATAGCAAATACAATGTCATTTTTGTCGGCAGCCTGTACCATTTTTTTCTGGTTGGCTGTTCTGGCTCTAACGGTTTTACCATTGGGGCCAAAAACCAATACTTCATTGGGATTTTTGTCAATGAAATTATCGATCACCTCTGCGTCATCGCCTCCCAAAATTTGTTCAAAGTAGTTTTCACTCAAATGACCATTGCGTTGCATGTATTGAATGATCAAGTCAATTTTTTCTTTGGCTAAATCAATCTGCTCGGGCGCGCCGCTCAATTTAATCTGCGTACCTCTTGATAAAATTTTAAGTAAAGGAAATTTCTTTTTTAAGATGTCGAACTTGTTGTTGTTAACGCCAAAAAATTCAATAGGGTTAACGGTTTCTAAATTGATGATGGTTTCAGTCAATGGATTAGAATTTAAAGGTTAGTATTGTTTTTTATCCGTCTAACATAAATTTAAATTAACTAAAACAAAATAACAAGAATTAAATACGCACATATGTGCATTACTAAAATTGATAACATTGGGTTATCAATAAGTTAAAGAAGGGGTAACATTGTCTTTGTGAATAGGGAGAACAAGCATCAGCTTGCTTAGGCTATGCTTTTTTCAAAGAAGCAATCATGGCAATAGGATCAGTGGCTTTAAATACTGTAGTACCTGCAACCAAAACATGGGCACCTGCTTTCACCAATGCAGTTGCATTGCTGCTATCCACGCCACCATCTATTTCAATAAGGGTAGTTGCATTGGCGTTCATAATGATTTGTTTCAATGCTTTTACTTTATCATAAGTAGGTTCTATAAACTTTTGTCCACCAAATCCAGGAAAGACACTCATTACGCAAACCAAATCAATGTCCTTTATATAAGGGGCAAGTACTTGCACATCGGTATCCGGATTAATGGCTACGCCCGCTTGCATGCCTTGAGCTTTAATTTGAGCCAGGGTATCCAATAGGTTAGGGCAGGCTTCGTAATGAACAGTTAAGATATCCGCGCCTGCTTTTTTAAAAGCTTCAATGTATTTTTCGGGTTGCACAATCATCAAATGCACATCACATACTTTGGTGGTGGCTTTTCTGATTTGTTCAATTACGGGTAAGCCAAAACTAATATTGGGAACAAAACTTCCATCCATCACATCTAAATGAAACCATTCCGCTTCGCTTTCATTAAGCATGGCACAAGCTTTTCCTAATTCTAAAAAATTAGCTGCTAACAAGGAGGGGGCAATAATGGCCATCGGATGAATTTGCTACAAAGGTGTATTTTTTTTAAGGATTTTGCAATTAATATGACTTAAATATGACACAAATAAGCCTAGTAAATGACTTAAATTAGTTCGACCAATCGTTTTAGTATTTACTTTTGCCCCCAATTAATCTACGTATGAAACAAATTTGCTTTTTATTTTTAGTGGTTATGTTAGTCATTACGGCTCAAGCGCAGGACTCTGTTTTATTTGCAGGGGAGCGTCATTTTAAAAATATACATCAACTAACCAATGGGGGAGACAATGCCGAAGCCTATTGGAGTTTTGATGGCAAGCGCATTACTTTTCAAAGAACCAATCCAAAAGAAGGAATTGACTGCGATCAGATTTTTATGGGAGTGGTTCCAACAAAAACTACCGAAGCATTTACGTATAAATTAATCAGTGGTGGTATTGGTAGAACATCTTGTTCTTATTTTACCAAAGATGGAGCACACATTATATATGCTTCTACTAAAAATGGAGGAAAGGATTGTCCACCAGCAGTGGACCGTGCCAAATATGGCAACAAATACATTTGGCCTTTGTACAGCAGCTATGATATTTTTATGGCAGATACCAGTGGAAAAATAATCAAGCAATTAACCAAGTCTGATGGTTACGATGCCGAAGGCACTTTGTCTCCAGATGGTAAAAAAATGATTTACTGCAGTGTTAAAGAGGGCGACTTAGATTTATATGTGATGGAATTAGCTACAGGTAAAGAAATTAAAGTAACGAACACTTTGGGATATGATGGAGGTGCTTGGTTTAGTCCGGATGGCAAGAAAATTGTTTGGAGAGCAAGTAGACCCAGTTTACCAGAAGAGGTAGAAGAATATAAAAGTTTATTAAAAGAAGGAATGGTGGCTCCAACTAAAATGGAAGTATGGATTGCCAATGCAGATGGAACCAATGCAAAACAAATTACGAACCTAGGACAAGCCAATTGGGCGCCTAATTTCACTCCGGATGGCAAACACATTATTTTCTGTAGCAACCATGAATACAAGCGTGGGTTTCCTTTTAACATGTACTTGATTGACCTAGACGGAAATCATTTGGAAAAAATTAGTCGCGACAAAGGCTTTGATGCTTTTCCTATGTTTAGTCCAGATGGTAAAAAAATCATGTTCTCCTCTAATAGAAACAATGGGGGAACCCGAGATACCAATTTATTTGTGGCCGATTGGGTGAATTAGTTCTTAAAATTGAATATATTAGCTCAGTCAAATTGACGCTACTACATTTAAATTTCTAACATGAATACTGGTTTATTGCATTTGCACAATCTTTTAAGATGGGTCATTTTAGTTACGCTAATCCTTTCTATTGCTAAATTATTGACTAAGCAAGACGCGCTTAAAACAAGTAAAATTTTATTGATTAGCGCCCATACTACCTTGGTATTAGGCCTTTACCAGTATTTCTTTGGGCCATCCGGTTTCCAATTGATCCGCCAAACAGCAAGGGGCATGAAAGAGGTAATGAAAGACGCTGCCAGTCGTTTTTGGGCAGTAGAGCATATCTTTTCTATGATTTTGGCCATTGTCTTTATCACCATCGGCCATATTAAGTACAAAAAAGGGGGCAAACCAGGGGCAACCACCGTATTTTACCTGATTGCTTTGCTGCTTATTTTGTCTGCGATTCCATGGCCATTTAGGGCTGGGATTGGCCGTCCATGGCTGCCAGGACTATAATTACTTAACTTATTGATTGTCAATATTTTTTGACCAAAAAAGGGGCATTTCCCTTTTATTTTGCCTATTTCGCAATATTTCGGGGTGAATTTTTCATAATTCCATTCATTTCCATATCTTTGCAACCCCAAAATAAGTATGTCAAAACAACCGCTGATTAAACAAGATGGAGTTATTATCGAAGCAATGAGCAACGCCATGTTCAGAGTGAAATTGGAAAATGGACATGAAATTTTGGCGACGATCTCTGGTAAAATGCGCATGCACTATATCAGAATTTTGCCAGGGGATAAAGTAGGTTTGGAAATGAGTCCTTACGATTTAACAAGAGGAAGAATCAATTTCAGACATAAGTAGTTGAGAGATAATTAGAAGGAAATAAATATTTAAAAATAAAAAGATGAAAGTTAGAGCATCCATTAAAAAACGTAGTGCCGATTGTAAGATCGTGAAGCGTAAAGGTAAATTATACGTTATCAACAAAAAGAATCCTCGTTTTAAACAAAGACAAGGATAATTATCTAAATACAAATAACAAAAAACCAGTTTTAAAATATGGCTCGTATTGCCGGTATAGACTTACCAAAAAACAAAAGAGGAGAGATAGGACTACAGTACATCTTCGGTATTGGACATTCTACTGCTCAGTAC
>CANCSS010000044.1 GCA_947380905.1 Chitinophagaceae bacterium
AATAAAAAACAATTTCATTATAATAGAATTTAGTAGAAGATATATTTTGTGTTGAAGTAGCCCTTAATGATTAGAGTAAAATAATTAGAGTACTTGAGTAAAATTGCCTAATTTTTAACGATAGTTAGCTTTTTGTCCATGGCTTCGCCCTTCTTAGTCACATAGTAGCAATGAAGTGACTAAAGATCTATAAGTAGTTCTAGACTATTAAAAATAGACTAAGCCAATATAGATATTCAAAGCCGAGTTAACTATTTCAAAATTAACACTTTATACAAATTTTAGGGGGGTACGATTTATACTGTAAAAATACCTTAATTATTAGAAATAAACAAAAAAGATAATATTATGATTTGCAATATTTTATATATTAATTATAATATTACTTTATAGTTAATTTTTAATAAAAATGCAGTGTTTACTTTTCCTTGATAACCAAAACTAAAATGCTTGCTAATAAGCTTAAAAAGAAGCCTGCAAACAAACCTTTGTACCATTTTATTTCATCATTTTCCAATGGGAAAACTGAGTTGTCTACAATTTGTATAGTAGGTGTTTCTTGCGCCAAAGTCATTTTGGATACTTCTAAATTTTTCATCAGCTCGGCGTATATAGTTGACAACACCATTTTATCTCTTTGTGATATTTCTGAATACACTGGTGCATTTACATCGGCTGGATTTACATTTAACAACAATCTAGCATCTTCAGTAGCTGTGTAGGTTCGCTTATTTAATATCGCTGATATACTATCAGTTCTTCTTTCCAATCGGTTTACATTCTTCTTTAACCTCCCTACTTTAGCATCGATATAAAAATCGGTAGCAATTTTTAAAATACGCTCCGACATTAATTTACTCAACAATTCGTCTTTTACATCAATGGTTACATTAAAAAATCCTAATTTCTTATCTACCTTAACCACTCCTATCTCTTTTTCTTCGATTCGCTTTACAATGGTCTTTAATAAACTATCCTGCAAACGAAGGTCCTTATCGGGTTGTGCAAAATAAATGGCTCTTCCAATTGTATTATCGCCCTGCCATTTTTTTCTTAATTTATAAATATCTGCATAAGCATCGGCCAAGCAATAAGCGCTGTCATTTTTATAAGGCGTTTTTAAACAGGCTGTCATGAAACTATGGCTCTTTAACAATTCCAACACATTGTCTCCACTTAATACATTGTTCCCTGCTCCTGTTAAGCTACTAATGTCCATGCCAAACTGTCCCCCTAAGGAGGATAATAATCCACCTCCAGATGCCTTACTCTCTTCTACTAAAAAAGTAATATCCGATTTGTACCTGGTTGATTTTAGTTGGCTATAAGCTAGTCCCAGTAAGGCTCCTAGGATAGCGATAATAAAAATTAATTTATATTGAGTCTTTACAACTACTGTTATTTTCTTTACCCAATCATTGATCCAAATACCAAAAGAAAATGGTGCATCGTAAGGATTTTGTATAGGCGTATTCTCTGTTGACATGTTTACAATTTTAAAATAGCTGCAAGGCCTACCAATGCAGAAACAATACTTGTGATGGCTGATAGTTCAGCAACCGAAAAACCTTTTTCTGTTTCTGGTGCTTCAGGTACAATTATTTTACTACCAGGGGTGACCCTTGGATAAAATCTAAAAAATAAAAACTTAGTTTGCTTTTGATTGATGCCATTGCCATAATGAATATAGGCCTTTGCTAAGGAGGCTTTATTTTTTACACCGCCCGCTGCAGAGATATAAGATCTAAAACTACTTGATTCATACCTAGTTAATTGGGGACTATATACAGCGCCTGTTACCTCTACGAATGGATCGTTTCTAGAAACAAACAAGCTGTCTCCTGGCAATAAGGCCAAGGTTAAATCTTTGGAATTATTTTCATCTAAATTTACCCCTATCAATACGCCATTGCGATACACTTGTAAATCTTTGATAGAACCATACTTGGTCAATCCCCCTGCACGATTAAGGATGTCTTGAATGGTCTCGTCTCTTTTTTCCAAAGCAAAAGTACCTGGGAACAATACTGCTCCACTAACTTTTACATCCCCAATAAATACCGAATTTAGTAACCTGGGTACATAAATATAATCCTGTGCTTGTAAAACATATTGTTGATCATTGTTCTCTAAACTGGTATCCAAAGCTAACTTCGCAATCGTAACCAACTCATTGGCTAGGTTGTCGGATTTGTTTTTAATAATTCTTGAAAGTTCAACCCTATGTATGGCTGCCTCTTTGGTAAAGCCCCCTGCCATCGCTATCAGATCTTGCATTTTCATACCTTCACGAAACATTATTTTTCCTGGATTACGCACAAATCCTTCGATGGTCACGCTTTGTTGCTCCTCCAATTCTTGTTTGGTATAAATTTGAATAGAGTCTTCGCTGTATAAACCAATGTCCTGAGTAACATCTTTCATTAAGCTTTGTAAATTTACCGACAACATACTACGCTCTCTGGTAGCTGAAATTCTTTTGATGGTGGCCCTGGTTAAAAATGCATCAGACCTTAAGCCATCTGCTTTTTTTAATAAAGCTTTTAAAGTTAAATTAGGTGTATACCCATATTGCCCTGGGCGATATACCGCACCTGAAATGGTAATTTTATTTTCAAATACCGGCGTTAACTTTTCGGCATAAATAGAATCGCCTTGTTGTGGTAAATAATTCGCAAATACATTGTAGTCAATATCTTTAAATGTTTTTTCTCGGCCATTGCGTTGCACTACTTTTAATCGATCGGTAAATGCGGAATCATTAAAACCACCCGAAAAATTTAAAGCCTGCGCCAAGGTTTCATTGGGCTTTAACTCATATACAGCAGGCCTTTTAACAGCTCCGCCTATTTCAATTCTTTTTTGATAAGGAGGATACAAAATCACATCTTGGTCTTCTAGTCGTATATCCTCGGGCATCGTGCCTTTTTGTAAAAATTCATACAAATCAATACTTGCAATTTGTTTGTTGTTACGCATTAACTTAATATCACGTAGGGTTCCATTTTCTGTCGGCCCTCCTGATGTATACAATGCATTAAAAATAGAAGACAAGGCAGAAATTTGATACCCACCTGGTCGCTCTGCTTCACCAATAATCGTTACCCTTATAGTTCGGTAGGCATTTAAGGTGATTGATAAATGTGTGGTGTTGTTTTTTAAAGCTGGATAAGCCTTGGCCATTTTTGAAAATATTCTTTCCCTGGCTTGCTCTATAGTTAGCCCATTGATAGCAACTAATCCTACATAAGGTATATTAATATTACCGTCTGGATTCACTCTTGCCATTACCTCCGTTTCATTTAGGCCAGTTAAGGTTACATTTAATTGATCATCTGGCCCCATCACATAGGTTTTAGGGGTAGCTATTCTTAAATTGGGTTCGAAACTTATATTGGGACTACTAAAAAATTCATAGCCATATCTGTTGCTTTGTTTTTTTAGCTCAGGCACTTCTAAAACCCAAGTACTATCACGTAAAAAACTGGTGGTATCTTGAATCAAACTAGATTTAGAGAATTGAGATTTTTTAGAGGTTTGTAACCCTACCAAACGCTTTTTAAACTGGCTCACCTCACTTGGTTTAAGCCCTTTTTTGACCAATAACTTCATGGCGTCTGTTTCTGACATGCCATTTTCAGCTGCTTGTTGCCATAGTTGCATCACTTGCTGATCGGAAAATTGGTTAATTCTTGAATTATTCAAGTTTTGAGCCTGCCCTTTGGTCAGTAATACCAAAAGAGTGGCCAATACCACTGTAATTCGGAGTAGAAATTTGATCATTTGTTTATGCTTATACCTAGTAAAAATACAATAATTGACGCAAATAAGGCAATTGGCTAAAAATGGGCCCAAATAAAGCCTAGGCTTGTTACTGTATAGGAAGTTCCTTTTTGTAAATGATACCACTGTGCCGTATTAATATGACTGAACTTAAATTGAATAGCATTCGTCAGTTCGTAATAGGCTTCAAGTCCTAACTCTGTTCTTTTGTAAATGGGATCGTATCCAAACTGTAATTGAGGGGTCCCAAAATATTGATCTTGAATAGTCCCTGGCCCCCCTTTATCCATGAGCATATAATAGGTTTTTACATTCAGCCTGGCTTTGGGCTTGTATTGTGCTGATAGGTAGATGCGATCGGCATTAGAACCCATCCAATCTCCTAAAGAAAAACCTGCACTGGTATAATTTTGGGCTGGAATAAAATTTCTATATACAAATGGATTGATACGCGTGTATTCTGCAGTCAATGTCATGGTAGGTAAATAAACATCGGTTACACTGGCACCCAATTGATAAGCCCATTGATTGCGCGACTTACTTTGATTGAAAATAGATTCTACTCTTATTTCATCGATAAATAGTTGTCCATATAAATGTGTTTTGGGCAATTGATTGCGACTGCTAAACCCCATAAAAATTTGTCCATTGGCCCCTGAAGAAATATTGTCGCCAAATCTGCTGTCATCATAGGCTTTAAAAAAACTGATGGGGATGATAAAAGGCAATTCAATATTATCGGTATATACAATAGATTCTCCTATGTTAAAACTTAATCCCTTCATAGGCATAAGTTCAATAAAATGAGTCGCCATAAATTTGGGTACATAAATTAATCTCTTCCCTCCATAAACAGTATTTCCCAATCCATAAGATTTAGTAGAATCCAATACCCCACTTTGTAACCAAGCATGCATGTAATTAAATTTTAACCATGTAGTGGGTTGATACTGGAAACGCACAAAAGGATAGCTAGGCGCTTTATCACTTAATACAATATTGCCCATTTGTCCAAAGCCCATTACATTTTGGTCTTGTCCTGCTGTAATCATTCCTTTGTTTAATCGATAACTGATAGTCGCATTCATTTGACTATAGTTTAACAAATTATTGGAGGTGGTTGGTTTTCTATTAAAGCCAGGTAAATTATTGTCAATTCTGGTAGAATCGTAAGCTCCTTTTTCATTGATATCTCTTACACTAAATTGAAAACCAATTCTTTTACTTATATAACCCATTAATTGAACCCCGGTAGAACTTAGGGTACTGTGTCTTGAATAGGTTTGGTTGGTTAATTCAATAACAGGATCGACCATGATTCTAAAATCTTTATCTGTATAAACAAATGCATGAGGTTGATACTGTGAATTTTTATTGAAATAGGAAAAATTAGGTTGTATTTCCTTAGTAGCAATTGGATTCAAATTGATATGATCAAATTTGTACAAGGCAATATAAAAAGATACTTCTTGTTTTTCTATAGCCAACAAATTTGGATTGCTTTGTAATTGTTCTAGTAAATGATATACCTGTGTTCGATCAACAGGTTTCATAAAATCATTAAAAACAATTTTTCCCTTTTGTGCCATTCGATCTAAAAAATCGATGACAGATGGTTGATGTGAAAAATTTTGAGCCCTAAGGTTAGAGCAAGCAAGTACAAAGAAAAAATAAAAAAATATTTTTAATAGATATTGTTTCATGTTAAGGCTAAAATGTTATTCGATCTGCTTGATTAATATACTTATTATTAAAAACTAATAAACAAAATTAATAAGCACCTTGATCGCGTAACATTTTTATGATAGTTTGTAAAATAATTTGTAAGTCCAATGTAAATGACCAACGATGGATATAATATAAATCAAAATTCACTCTTTGTTCCATTTCGGCATGCGTTTTAACTTCGCCTCTGCAGCCGTTTATTTGTGCCCAACCAGTAATTCCTGGCTTAATGATATGTCTTTTCAAATAATTATCTACTCTTTCCATGGATTCTAAATTCATGGGCGTAGGATGTGGCCTAGGACCCACTACAGACATTTCCCCTTTTAATACATTCCAAAATTGAGGCAATTCGTCTAAACTAAATTTTCGTAAAAATTTTCCTAGGGAAGTAACCCTGGGATCGTTTCTGGAAGTTTGCTGGAAATGAGCTGCCACTTTGCTTACTTGCATGGTGCGAAACTTATAACATATAATAGGCTTATTGTTTACGCCCCAACGTTCTTGTTTATAAATCACTTTTCCTCTTGAATCTATAAATACTAAAATACCAATGATAGGCAATAGCCACCAGCCTATGACTATAAAAAAGAGGAGTGAAAAAAATACATCGAATAAATTTTTAAATATTTTGTTTTCAAATTTATCTAAAGGCAGTTCATTTAAATTAATCACCGATACCAATCCTAAATTGTCAATCTCTTCGGTCCTTGTAGTTAAATCTTGTAAATCGGGCATAATTCTTACGCGCACATTTTTTTGATCACAAATATCTATACAAGCACGAATTTCATTTTGCTTTTCTTGTGGTAAAGAAATAATTACCTCATCGATAGGTTGTTGTTTAAATACAGTAGATAAATTAGAAAGCGTGCCTAAATAATTAATTTGTGAATCCTCTATAGTTTGGTCATTGATAAACCCCACACATTTATAGCCATAATACACATGCTCGTTTAAAGTTTTATAAAAATCTAATGAATTAGAATTGTATCCAACTATAATAATATTATCACTTAATGCACCGCCAGCAAAAGCCAAATGTTGCTTTTTACGTATGAAATATTTAGCGGCAATGGAAATAATTAAATGTAGCCCTATAAAACTTGTAAACTTAAACAAATCCCCATAAGCCGATTTCGTCAAAAATAAAAAGGAGCTTAAAAAAACAATGAATAAAACATTGGCATAAATATTAAACAATATTTCCTCAGGGAATTTTTTATAGATTCGATTGCGGTACAATCGACATTCATTCGCAGATAAAAACCACAACAACATAAGTAAGGCGATAAAGGCAAAATCGGCAAAGGATTTAGGGAAAACAAAAGCCCCTTTCTTTAAAAATACAGAGAACAACAAGGAAAAAATTAAGCTAAAAGCGTCAATGCCTACCTGTGTTTTTTTATAATACCGCTGATTCAAATTCATTGCCTATTATTTTCCTTTGGTTTTGGCTATTGCTTCT
Source organism: Chitinophagaceae bacterium (assembly GCA_947380905.1). Taxonomy (GTDB): domain Bacteria; phylum Bacteroidota; class Bacteroidia; order Chitinophagales; family Chitinophagaceae; genus Sediminibacterium. Next base: position 6,977 of record CANCSS010000044.1, read on the forward strand.
AAATGGTAAAGATATAAATCTGTAACCGTTTCCCAAGTGTATTTTTCGGTTATTCCTTCTGGTATATGCGCCCTTCTTTGTTCCAATAAAGCTGGATTTTGTTCAGCCCATTCTATTAACTGTTGCACAGCATAGCTATTTTTTGAAAAATAATAGCCATATTGATCATTTTGCAATACTTCTCTACTAAAAACGGTATCCAATGCCAGCACTGCACAGCCATTGGCCATGGCTTTTAACAAAGTGGGATTGGTTCCTCCAAATTCATGTCCATGCAGATAAGCAAAGCAATATTGATACAAGCTTGCTAATACTTCGGGGCTTCTTACATAACCCGTATACACCAATCTTGGATCGGTATAAGATTGTATTTTAGTAGCATAGGCATCTTTATAAGGAACATCCCCTACGATGACTAGTTTTTTAGTGCTATTGGTTTTTAAAAAACCATCTATTAATAGGTCTGCATTGTTATCAGGTATCATTCTACCCACAATCAAATAGTAGTCTCTATTTTGTAAGCTCCATTCTTTCAATAAGCTTTCTTTAGCTCCCAAACTACTATCTGCTCCATAGGCAATAACCACCGATTTTGCTGCAAACTCTTTTTCATAAATGATTTGCATGGAGACAGCATCTGTTACCAATAAATCATTAAATAGCACAGCCATTTTTGCTGCCCATTTAAAATAACTAGCCCCAAAGCCTTTCCACTTTGGTCTTAACCACTCCATACCGTCTACATTCATTAAAGTGGGCTTACCAAATAGCTTCGTTATGAATCCAAATGGGCCATTGGATACATTTAAGACCAGCACTGCATCTGCCTTGCTAAATACGACATGCCAAAAAGCCATAAAAGAATGTATCGGTTGGCTTAGTATTTTACTTTGTAAAGTGGGAAGGTACACCAAATGGATTCCATTTAATTGCTTGGGTTGTTGATCAAATAAATTTGCATGGCAATACACCGTTACTTCCACACCCCTCGCTGTCATTCTTTCTGCAATGGCTTTCACCAATGTTTCATACCCACTATACACATAGGGATAACCACGAGAACCAATAATAGCCACTTTAAAGTTAGATGTCAATTTTTTATTGCTTCAAGTTATTAATTAGATGTGCCAAATGATCTTCAAAGGCCTTAGCACTATAATTAGCTGCTACTCTTTCTTTGCCCTTTGCGCCCATTTGTTTTCTTGTGCCTTCAGACAAAATGGTTTTAATTTTTTTAGCTGCCTTTGCTGCATCCAGTATTGGAATAAAAACACCTGTTTCCCCATCTAACATCATTTCCATGGCACCGCCCTGCGCTGTAGCAACAACGGGCAAGCCGTATTGCATGGCTTCTAATACTACCGTTGGGAAAGAATCAGGTAAGATGGAAGGCAATAATAAAATATCAATGGCCGAATAAAAACGATCCATCTCGGCTTCGTAACCGGTATAAATAATTTGCTTTTCTAAATGATGCTCTTTGATATATGCCTTCATTTCAATCAACAAATTTTCCTGACCCGGATAAGGATCGCCAGTGATAATAAAGTAAATAGAAGTATCCTGCAATAAGCATTGGGCTATTTGTAAAAAATAATCCTGCCCTTTTAAATGATGAATGCGTCCTGCCATGCCAATAACCACGGCATCAGAAGGTATGCCATATTGAACGCGATAATTTATTTTTTTTGATTTGGCTATGGGTTCAGTGCCATTGTAGATCAAATTTATTTTAGCACTCAATGAATTGCGATTTGAAATGTTTTGATCTGTTTTATTACTACTTAACCAATGCAATTGAACTGCCTCTGACACTACAACTATTTTATCCGACCAATGAACCAGACACCATTTTATAAATTTATACAAATAGCTAGGGCTAGTGATTATTTCATGCAAATGCCATAGATGTTGAACCCTTGCATAATTTTTTTGACCTTGATTCTTACGTTCTTGTTTTTTA
>CANCSS010000045.1 GCA_947380905.1 Chitinophagaceae bacterium
GCTGTGCCTTTTATTTAAGTACCATTCAGCTAAGTAGTAAATTGGTTTGTGTTTTTCCTGTTTACCGCCGACAAGCAATAAAACAATAAGCATGTAGAAGATCAATGGTAACATTGTTTGGACAGGGGTTCGACTCCCCTCGACTCCACAAAAAATCCCTCTCGAATTTTCGGGAGGGATTTTTTTTAATAAATCGCTTATTTATTTTTTAAATATACTTTTCTCTTTGGCCATTTTTTCGATAGCAGCCACCGTGCGAGGTGCACCTGCCGATAAATTTTTACTTCCTGTTTCAGTGATTAAAATATCATCTTCAATCCGTACTCCAATACTCCACCATTTTTTATCGCAATTACTTCCAGGTGGAATATAAATTCCTGGCTCCACAGTTAATACAACCCCTGGTAATAAAGTGCGAGGTCCCATATCATGAACATCTAAACCTAGATGATGAGAAGTGCTATGTGGAAAATATTTTCTTGCATCTGCATCATTGGCAGCGATACCCAATTGAATCAAACCTTCGTTGACCACTTTTCTTGCTGCAATATCTGCTGCATTAAAAGGGGCGCCAGGTATACATGCTGCAATGCCTGCATCTTGTGCTTTTAATACTATTTCATAAATTATTTTTTGTGCCTCTGTGAATTTTCCATTGGTAGGAACAGTTCTGGTAACGTCTGCGCTATAGCCATGGTATTCAGCAGCACAATCACTTAATAACATATCGCCATCGTTCATTAATCTTTGATTGGTTTCATAGTGTAATACACATGAATTTTCTGCAGCACCATTAATGCTAGGGTAACCTGGATATTCAGCACCATTTTTCTTAAAATGATATTCCATAATGGCTTGTGCTTGGTATTCTATCATGCCTGGTTTAATGGCTCGCATCACATCACTATGACCTTCGCAGCTAATTTCTGCAGCTTTTGTAATTAAAGCAATCTCTTCTGGTTGTTTAATGCCACGCAAACTACTTAATATCATTTGCGTGCTTCTCGTAGCAATAGGTTTTTTTTGAGTGTTGATTATACTATCAACAATATTGGCCATGCGTGAAAGCGGGTCTTCAACTCTTTTGTATTTTGAAAAAATTCCTTCGTTTCGATAAGAGCTATACACAGAATCAATACTACTAAAATCAATGGTATTGGCAGTAAACTGGTCGTTGGTAAAAACGTTGTCCATTTTATAACGATCTCTCACACCCTCTGCGCCTAATATTTTACCTGTCCATAATTCTCTTTGTGGGTCCCGTTTTTTCACAAAAATAAATTCAGTACCTGTTTTATTTAAAATAGTTACAGGTTGTTTAAACAACAACAATAAAGCATCCGATTCTTCTAATCCAGTTAAGTAGTAGAAGTTTTTATTTTGTGCATATTGGAAATCCACATCGTTGTTTCTTACACGTGTTTGGGAAGCAAAAAAAATGCCTACTCCATTTGCAGCTAATTTTTCTTTAAATGCAGTACGACGTCCTGCATGAAACTCGGGGCTTAAATAATCAGTGGGGTACTGCGTAGTTTGTTGCGCCACTGTTACTAAAGGGGCTAACATGATAAGTAACCAGGAGAGGCGTTTTTTTGTATTCATTGCGTTTGATTTTAGCAGATTAAAGCTAATTGGTTTTTTTGGGAATAGAAAAAGAAATAAACGCACCCATTTATCATAATTTTATTTAAATAGGGGCCTTTTTTATCAAATTTTGCGTATTTTGATTCACCAAAAACAAGTTTATGAAAAAATATTTGATGTTGAGTTTTGTGATTATTTTAGGTTTAACAACCACCAATGCTCAATCTGTGGTAGCTCCAAAAATGGGAGAGAAAACAGATTCTACAAAAGCAGTTAGTAAAAAACCAACACTTGCAGACAAAGTTAAAGGACAAGCAAAAAATGCTGGTCTCTTTACCTTGTATCAAGATACCGTTACTGGAAGTGTTCTATTGTATATTAGAAAAGACCAGTTAAACAAAGAATTTATTTATGAAAGTTTTTCTATAAGTGGTCCTACGACTTTATTTCTAAATCAAAGTATGCATCGTACCAACTTGGTATTTAAAATTAAAAAAGCATACGATAAAATAGAATTTGCAGTAGTTAATACCGGGTTGTATTATGATAAAAATAATCCAGTAAGTAAGTCTGCGGAAGTAGATAAGCCAGAAGCTATTTTCTTTTCGGATAAATACAGTATAGAGGATTCTTTAGGCTATTTAGTAAGTGGGGATGCCTTGTTTTTAAGTGAAAAATTAGATGCAGTAAAACCTAATTTTCCTCCTGGTCCTGGAAGTAGTATGATTTTTAATTTAGGCAATTTGAATCCAAGCAAGTCTAAATACGCCAATTTGCGTTCTTTTAGTGACAATACAGATGTCGTAGTAGATCTTTCCTATGACAATCCTATGACTGCTGCCAGTGGAGGTCCAGATATTGCTGATCCTCGTTATGTGAGAGTGCGTATGCAACATAGTTTTATTGCCATGCCAAACAATAATTTTGTTCCAAGAAAAGATGATCCAAGAGTGGGTTATTTTATGAGTCAAGTCAATGATCAAACAAGTATTAGCGCAACCCCATACAAGGATATGATTCATCATTGGGATTTACAGAAAAAAGATCCTACTGCAGCCATGAGTGAACCAGTAGCGCCTTTGGTGTATTGGATAGAAAACACCACACCTTTAGAATACAGACAAACTATTTTCGAGGCTGGTATGAAATGGAATGAAGCTTTTGAAAAAGCAGGATTTAAAAATGCATTACAAATGAAAATCATGCCAGATACGGCCACTTGGGATCCTGCTGATATTCATTACAATGTCATAAGATGGGTAGCTTCTTCTCAACCTTCTTATGGTGCCATTGGACCAAGCTTTGTGAATCCAAGAACCGGAGAAATTTTAGGAGCGGATATTACAGTAGAATGGTTTTCTGGAAGTGCCACACCAATTAATGACGAATTATTCAATGGCTCGAATGTCATTCCTGAATTAAACATTCCTCATTTATTAATGAAAGATTATTGCAATCTAGCCAATGAATTGAAAGCTCAATACAGTGCTGGACTTACTGTATTAGAAGTAAATGGCGCAGCACCCGCAGAGATTAAATTAATGCACAAGCAGTTTTTAACCTATTTAATTATGCATGAAATGGGACATACTTTGGGACTCAATCACAATATGAAGAGTAGCCAAATGTTGTCTCCAGCTGATGTAAATAATACGGTTCTTACCCAAAGTATTGGATTGATGGGTTCGGTGATGGACTACCCAGCAATTAATATCGCATTAGATAAAACCAAGCAAGGCGATTATTATACTACCAAAGCAGGGCCTTATGATTTATGGGCTATTGAATATGGATACAGGCCTTTTAAAGCTGGGGAAGAAGAAGCTGGTTTAAATAAAATTTTATCAAGAAGTACAGAATCTAAATTGGCCTTTGGCAATGATGGAGATGATATGCGCGCAGCTGGTTCAGGCATTGATCCAAGAATTAACGTAAATGATTTTACCAACGATGCCATTGGATATGCCGAAGATCGTTTTAAAATTGTTAATAATCTAATGGGTAAATTGGTAGCTAAATATTCTAAAACTGGTAAATCTTATGCAGAATTAAGGTCTAGATATGGAAGTTTATTAAGCCAAAGAAGAAATATGATTATTGCGGTGAGTCGTTATATTGGTGGTGTCTATGTTGATCGTTCTTTCCCAGAACAAAAATCTTCTGACAAACCTTATACTCCAACTCCAGTGGCCATTCAGAAAAAAGCCATGGCATCCCTAGGAAAATATGTATTTGCTCCAAATGCCTTTGAAATGGATGCACAAGTATTTCCTTATTTACAAATACAACGTAGAGGTTTTAATCAAGGAAGAGGAGAGGACTTTAAAGTAACTGCAAATTTAAATTCATTGTCCACAACGGCCTTTGATCATATTTTGCATCCTGCTACTTTACAAAGAATTACCAATACCAGATTGTATGGCAATACTTATAGTGTAGCCGATGTAATGAATGATTTGGTAAAGAATGTATTTGATGCGGACATCACTGGAAATGTAAATGTATACAGACAATATTTACAAATTTCATTGGTAAAAAACTGTGTTCAACTTATAGGAGACAATTCAGGATTAGACCAGGTTTCAAAATCGGGAGTGTATTATACATTGAAAAAGTTAAAAGCTAAATTGGCTGTGGCATCTGCAGGAAATGAAGAAACCAAAGCGCATAGAGCAGGTATGATTTTCTTAATTGAAAAAGCTTTGAAGACCGATTAATAAGTAAGAAAAAAAACCTATGAAAAATTGCATAAAATATTTTACGCTATGCTTTGCGCTAATGCTTCATCAAATGGCCATGGCCACTTCAGATCCAGTCATTACTTCTCCTATCACAGGAAGATGGGACTTGACTGTTAATTTGGGAGATCGCATGGCCGCTTCTTGGTTAGAAGTAAGAGTTTCGGGTTTGAAAACATTGACAGGACATTTTGTGGGAGATGGCGGAAGTGCACGTCCTGTTTCGCAAATCATTTTCAAAGATGGTAAAGTAAGTTTTCATATTCCACCTCAATTCGAAGTGAGCGAGCAAGATATGTATTTTGAAGCAGAGTATAAAGATGATAAATTGGTTGGTACCATTTTATCTCCTAGAGGTACCACTTTTGCTTTCACAGGGGTTCGTGCTCCTCATTTAATTTCAGATAAAGTGCCGGTATGGGGCAATCCCATTCATTTATTTAATGGTAAAAATTTAGAAGGGTGGCAGCCACTAGGGAAAAACAATCAATGGATCGTTGAAAAAGGAATTTTAAGAAGTCCTAAGCCCGGTGTTAATATTAGATCTGTAAAAACTTTTAATGATTTTAAATTACATATTGAATTTAGATGTGCCAAAGAAAGTAACAGTGGTGTGTATTTGAGAGGAAGATATGAAGTGCAAGTGGAAGATAGTAAAGGGATGGAAGCAACCAATATTCATTTAGGTGGATTGTATGGTTTTATTGATCCATTATTTATGATGGCCAAAGCACCTGGTGAATGGCAGTCTTTTGATATTACGCTTGTGGGAAGATTGGTTACAGTGATTGTCAACGGAAAAAAAGTGATAGAAAATCAACAAATACCTGGTATTACGGGAGGCGCTTTGGATAGTAAAGAAGGGGAGCCAGGTCCAATTATGATGCAAGGCGATCATGGACCTATTGAATATCGAAATATAATTATTACGCCAGCCAAATAATTGCTTGCATAAAATTTATAGAATCAAAAAGGCCACCTAACTATAGGTGGCCTTTTTGTATAAGCAATACTTTACTTCATTGGGCTAATTGTTACATGCCCATTAACGCTCAAATACCACTTCTTCATAGGGCACTCTAAATCTAGGACCCCATACACCTTGTTCGGTTCCTTTACCAACTGCTATGATCATATTAATTTCTGCACCTGCAGGTAATTGCAATGTTTTTTTTACTCTTACTTCGTCAAAGCCTTCCATGGGGCAGGATTCAAATCCTTCTGCCGCAATCGACAACATAAAAGTTTGTGCAGCCAAAGCACATGATTTATGTACCGTAATTCTTTGATCTGCTTTTCCTCCAAATCGAATGAAAGGTTTCATCAGTCCCATAAAAAAGCTCATCGTCCTTCTTACAAAAGCAAAGAAGCCAAAAATATCAGAACGGTAGGCGAGCGGCATTAATTTTCCATAATAATCCAAGCCTCTTTTTTCCAATTTATTCGGTTCCCCTGTAATGCCAGCTTTTAATCGGTCGTAATTCCATTTTGCTCTTTTTTGCCATAAATCTTTACGGGTTACAAAAACGACAATTTGTTTCGCTGTTTTTGCAGCAGATTGTCCCAAGCAGAGCGCTTCATATTTCTTTTTTTCATCTGCAGATTTGATCCAATAAAATTCCCAAAGTTGCATATTGCTGCTATTGGGCGATAAAATAGCTCTTTCTAGACTTCTTTTAATGACTTCATCCGGCACTTCTACCAATGGGTCAAATTTTCTGTTGGATCTTCTTTTGTCAATAATTTCTTGAAATTGGCTGGAATACATTTATACTTTGATTTATTTATTTAAATTGTGCCCGATTTGTTTGCAAATAAAACAAAATTTTTCCTCTTATGCTAAAAAAAGTAGCCACAGCCATCGCCTTTCTTATTGTTTTGGTAATAGGGTTGTCCTATACACTTCCATTTGCGCAATTAAGAAATTTTGCCATTTGGGGCAAACATTCCATTCATGACTACAAAACACATCCTACTCGTTTAGTAGCCAGTGGTGGGGCGCCTCAATTTTGGCCCTTGGATTCCGACTACAACAAAGGGGCCATACCTGATTCCTTAATGAAAATTATTGATTCAAATGACACCCATGCATTTCTAGTTTTTCAAAATGGAAAATTATTGTATGAAAAATACTGGGATGGCTATACGTCCAAAACTTTAAGCGGCTCTTTTTCGGCTGCCAAAAGCATGATTTCATTGTTAATAGGCATTGCAGTAGACGAAGGAAAAATTAAATCTTTGGAAGAGCCGGTGGGTAATTATGTGCCCCATTTTAAAACCAATGGGTTGGAAAAAGTGCGCATCAAAGATTTATTAACCATGAGCTCTGGTACCAATTACAATGAATTTGATTTGGGCTATTTTAGTTTAAATGCTTATGGCTATTATGGGGACGATGAAGCCTATATGGTAGATAAAATGAAGTACAAAGAACCTGCTGGGTATAGATGGGAATACCGCAGTGGAGATACGCAAGTGTTGGGACTTGTTGTAGAAAAAGCATTTGGTGATAATATTTCTAACTTGGTGAGTGAGCGTTTTATGAAACCCATGGGGGCCGAAGCAGATGCGTTATGGCTTTTAGACGGCGGTAAAAATCATGAAAAAACATATTGTTGTTTTAATGGAGTGGCGCGTGATTATGCCAGGTTTGGACAGCTGGTTTTAAACAATGGAAAATGGGGGGATAAACAAATCGTTTCTGAATCTTATGTTCAAGCAGCTACCACACCAGCTACTTATTTAAAAGATACGTATGAAAACAATAATCCTGTTGATTATTACGGCTACCAATATTGGATATTCAATCACAAGGGATTAAAAGTAGCCGAACAAAATGGCTTGTTTGGTCAATATGTATTTATCATTAAAGATAAAAATGCTGTGGTAGTGAGATTGGGGGAATCTAAAGTGGTCAAGCCAATACATCATTTTCAACCCGAAAATTTTTCTTATATAGATGCAGCTTTGTCTGTATTAAAATAAACAATAGAAGTTTTAAATTAAAAAGCCCCCCGAAATTCGGGGGGCTTTTTGTATTGTAGTAATGTCCCGTCCTGAAATAGCGATACACAAAACAATCGTTATGGAAAAGAGTACAGAAAATCAGTATGTTAGGCGTACGCAAAACGACTACAGTACGGCATTAAAAATCGAGGTAGTCCAGGAAGTTGAGCGAGGAGAGTTGTCTACTT
>CANCSS010000046.1 GCA_947380905.1 Chitinophagaceae bacterium
TATCTAACCAGCTTAGGCATTATTTTAACGGGCATTTATATGGCAGGTATGGTCATACATTCTAAAAAACAAATTTACAGAATGGGGATTGACTCCTTTATTGTCTTAATAGTTTACCTACTTGGTATTTGGGGCCTATTTAAGCTTATATAGTTTAAAATCAATTATATATATTTGAAATTTAATGACTTATGTTAAAATAGGTTCTTTTTCACTTATAGTTCTTGTCATTATTTACCAAAGGAATGAGCCTCTAATATTATTATTTAAAAACCAAGAATATAGTATCTTAGTCGTATGTACGTTTTTAACATTGTATGCAAAAAAAGAAGCTTAATTTTTATTTTATGCCTTTTTTGTTTTGTATGCAGTTTTAGCCAGCAAAAACAGTTGCAAGATTATATAAGTCTTGGCTTAGACAATAGTCCGCTTTTAAAAGATTTAAAAAATCAGAAAGGGGTTAACTTAATTGACAGTTTAAAAATTTTAGCGGGTTATCAAGTGCAAGTGAGTGGCATTAGTACCAATTCTTTTTCCCCTGCTTCTAATGGATGGGGCTATGATTATGCCATAACCAATGGCACCAATTTTACACAACAAGTAGTGGCCACTAAAAAATTGGTAAGTAAGGAAAATTTGGCCAATCAACATGAAGCCATTCGTTTATTGAATGAGTCATTGAATGTCTCTGGAAAAATTTCTGCGCAAGATCTTTCTAAATCCATTACAGCCCAATACATTACAGCTTATGGGGTTCATCAACAAATTATTTTTAATTTAAGTTTATTGGATTTGTTGAAAAAAGAGGTTGCCATTTTAAAGGTCTATACAGAAAAAGGTATTTATAAACAAACCGACTATTTAAATTTTATTATTACCACGCAACAACAAGAAATTGTAAATGAGCAATTGGCAGCACAATATCAAAACGAAATTGCTTCACTCAATTACCTATGTGGCATCAAAGACACTGCCCGCGTACTTTTGGCAGATCCGATAATAAAAATAGAACCGCTTGTCGAAATGGAACGCACCATTTATTATCAGCAATTTATTGTAGATAGTTTTAAATTAAAGAATAATATTGCGCAGGTTGAATACAATTACAAGCCTAAATTGAATTTGTATGCAGATGGGGGGTTCTTATCTTCTTTTTCTTACATGGGGTACAAAAATTTTGGTGCAAGTGCAGGTGTTTCCTTAACAGTGCCTATCTATGACGGTAATCAAAAAAAGATGCAGTTTAATAAAATCAAAATTGCTGAACAAACCAGACAAGATTATCGTGATTTTTTTAAGAAGCAATATGATCAACAAATTATTCAATTATTGCAACAATTGACAGCCATCAATAAAGTAATTGCACAAGCCGAAAAGCAAATTGTTTTAACAGAAACCTTGATTGATGCTAATAAAAAATTATTAGAAATTGGGGAAGTAAAAATTACAGATTATATCTTGGCCATTAATGCATATCTGAACACTAAAAACACCATTACCCAAAATACCATCAACAAGCTTCAAATTATCAATCAAATTAATTATTGGAATAAAAAATAGCCTAGCATGAATTACAATAAAATTTTAATCATTCCTTTTTTCTTGGTCCTGGCTTGCACGCCTGCTGCTAAAGAAGCAGAGGATACCAATAAAGAAGTAATAGGCACACCCGTTACGCTTACTTCTCCCGAAAAAGGCAATATGAAAGATGTAGTAGAAGTGAATGCGGTTTCGGCTTTCTTATTAAAATCGGCTGTTAAATCCAATAGTAATGGTTATTTACAAGTGGTGAATGCGACCCTTGGAAAATTGGTGAACAAAGGGGATGAACTATTTGTGATCAAAACAAAAGAAGCCAATTCATTAGGCAATGCTTTAACTAAATTAGATTCCTCTTTTCATTTTGATGGAACCATACATATTAAATCACCAGGTACTGGATATATTACGCAAATCAATTACCGCATTGGAGATTACGTGCAAGATGGTGAAGCCTTGGCCACTATTACAGATACCAAAAGCTTTGTGTTTTTATTAGACCTGCCTTATGAGTTAAAATCCTATCTGCCCAACAACCATCAATTGGAATTAAAGTTACCAGATGGCAGTACTTTAAATGGCATTTTGGAAGCACCCATGCCCATGGTAGATGCAGTTTCTCAAACTCAAAATTTTATCATCAAAGTAAACACCAGCAATCCAATTCCTGAAAACTTAATTGCAAAAGTGGCCTTAGTCAAAAAATTAAAAATCAATACTACTTCCATTCCCAAAGCTGCTTTGCTATCTAATGATACCCAAACAGAATTTTGGGTAATGAAAATGATGGACAGTGTGACTGCTGTTAGGGTAGATGTTAAAAAAGGAATTGAAACCAATAGTAATGTTGAAATTCTATCTCCACAATTATTTCCTAAAGACAGATTAATACTCACTGGACATTATGGATTGGCAGATACAGCAAAAGTGATTGTCAATAAATAATTAAAAAATCTATGAGAAATATTTTTTCTAATTATAAAAATCCAATCATTGTCTTAGCCGTTTTTATATTGCTAGGGGGGTTCTTTGCCTACAGCAAATTGCAAACCGCATTGTTTCCAGAAATCACTTTCCCAAAAATTAAAGTGATTGCGGATGCTGGACAGTTGCCTGTGAAAAAAATGATGGTGACGGTTACAAGACAATTAGAAAATGCCATCAAGCAAGTACCCGATTTAAAAATGATTCGCAGCACCACAAGTAGGGGTAGTGCCGAGATTTCTGCTTACATGGATTGGAAGGCCAATATCGACATCAGTCAACAAAGAATCGAATCCAAAATAAACGAGATTCGAAATACGCTTCCTGCTGAAACCAATATTACAGTAGAAAGAATGAATCCCTCTATTTTGCCCATTGCAGGATATTCGTTAGAAAGTAGGACCAAATCGCCCATCGAAATGAAGCTCTTGGCATTGTATACCATCAAACCTTTTCTATCTCAAGTAGAAGGGGTAGCAGAAATAAGAGTAATAGGTGGCAAGACCAAAGAATATTGGGCCATTTTAAATACCCAAAAAATGAGTTCATTGGGTATTACTCCAGATGTAATTAGTACCGCTTTAGGGCAAACCAATTTTATAAAGTCCAATGGCTATTTATCTGATTACAGGTTATTGTATTTAACTGTAACCGATGCGGCGGTTACTTCCATAAGTCAATTGGAAAATTTGGTAGTAAAAAATGATGGCAAAAGAATTGTGTTGATGAAAGACATTGCCGATGTTAAAATACAAGAAGCAAAAGAATATGTGAAGATTAATGCCAATGGTAAAGATGGCTTGTTATTAGCGGTAATCAAACAACCCAATAGCAATTTGATTAGCATCACAGATAATTTGAATATAAAATTAAAAGAATTACAAAAGATCATTCCTAAAGATGTTCAAATTAAACCATTTTATGTTCAAGCCGATTTTGTACAAGATTCTATTAAAAGCGTAACTGACAGTTTATGGATGGGCTTGGGCTTGGCTATTTTTGTTGCTATTTTATTTTTACGCTCTTTGAAATCTAGCTCGGTTATTTTAATCACAATTCCCATCATTATTTCTTTGACCTTATTGTTGTTGTATGCATTTGGTCAAACTTTTAATATTATGACTTTGGGTGCATTGGCAGCCGCCATTGGTTTGATTATTGATGATGCCATAGTAGTGGTAGAGCAAATACATCGTACGCACGAAGAATTTCCGAATGAGCCTACCAATAGCTTGGTGGTCAAAGCTATTAAGTATTTATTACCCGCCATGATTGGCTCTTCATTAAGTACCATCGTTATTTTCTTGCCTTTTGAATTAATGAGTGGGGTGGCAGGTGCATATTTTAAAGTGCTTACCAATACCATGATCATTGCCTTGGTTTGTTCTTTCTTTGTTACTTGGCTCATCTTACCCATCTTGTATATTTTATTTACAAAAAATGCAGAGGGCAACTCAAAAAAACAAGTAGTTCAATTAGAAGCAAAAGTAAAAACCCAAAAATGGGTAGGCTTATTTATAAAAAAACCTATCATTAGTATAGGAATTATTGCTGCGCTAATTATGGCCATTGTTTTTATCCTGCCTAAATTAGAAACTGGATTTTTACCAGAGATGGATGAAGGAAGTATTGTTTTTGATTATAATTCGCCCCCAGGCACTTCTTTAGAAGAAACAGATAGAATGCTGCGTGAAGTAGAAAAGCTATTGGTACAAGTGCCTGAAGTAAAAGCGTATAGCCGACGAACAGGTACCCAGCTTGGATTTTTTATTACTGAACCCAATAGAGGAGATTATTTAATCCAATTAAAAAAAGATAGAACCAAAACCACCGAAGAAGTTATTAGCGATATTCGAAAAAAAGTAGAAGCAAGCCAACCGGCACTTAGAATTGATTTTGGACAAGTCATTGGCGATATGTTGGGTGATTTGATGACTTCGATTCAACCTATTGAAGTAAAAATATTTGGAACCGATCAAGATAAATTAAAAGTATTGTCGCATCAAGTGGCTGCCATTATTACTAAAGTAGAAGGCACGGCCGATGTTTTTGATGGTGTAGTGATTGCAGGTCCTTCCATCGATATTCAACCCAATTCGACTACTTTGGCCCAATATGGAATCACCCCTGCTAATTTGCAATTTCAAATGCAATCTAGTTTAGAAGGCAATGTGGTGGGGTCGGTCTATGATCAAAATCAATTTAGCAATTTAAGATTGGTATATCCAGGTAGCAAAAGTTTAAGTGTAGCTGATATAAAAAATACACCTATCTTTTTACCCAATGGTAAATTAAAGCCCATCAATGAATTGGCCGCCATTAAAATCAACGAAGGGGACGCCGAAATTCAAAGAGAGAATTTACAATCCATGGGGGTGGTCACTGGTAGATTAGAAGGTAGAGATTTAGGAAGTGTCATTAAAGACATTCAATCTGAAATTAAAAACAAAATAAATTTACCACAGGGTTATGCTATTGTTTATGGTGGCTCTTATGCCGATCAGCAACAGTCTTTCAAAGAATTACTTTTCATTTTAATTACCTCTAGCTTATTGGTATTTGGTGTGATTCTATTTTTATTCAAAGAATTTAAAATTGCCATCATCATTTTATTGGTTTCTGTCTTGGGTATTTGTGGTAGTGTTTTAGGTTTGTTCATCACTGGCACTCCACTAAACGTAGGTAGTTATACAGGATTGATTATGATTGTGGGTATTATTGGAGAAAATGCCATTTTTACCTTTTTGCAATTCAAGGCTTCCTATTTAAGTAATAACAATGTAGACGAGTCTATTATCTACTCCATTTCTACCAGATTAAGGCCTAAATTAATGACAGCTTTTGGCGCCATTATTGCATTGATGCCCATAGCCTTAGGTATTGGTACTGGGGCTCAATTGCACCAACCCTTGGCCATTGCGGTGATAGGGGGGTTTGTAATGGCACTGCCTTTATTGTTAATCGTTTTGCCAAGTTTTATACGAATGGTATATCAAAAGAAATAATTTTCATCTAATTTTCTTCTCAAATAATAAACCAAACATGAAAAAATCAATCTTCTTAGTAGCACTTTCACTCTGTGTGCTTCAAATTTTTGCACAAAGCAAATTTTCACAAACCAATGTTTTTCACATAGCAAGTCCTGGTGGCTGGGATTATATCACTATCAATCCTGCATCTAACAAATTATACATGTCGCACGGTACCCAAGTAAATATCTTAGATAAAATTACTGGTGATTCTTTAGGCGTTATTGCAAACACAGCAGGTGTGCATGGTATTGCATTTATCAATGCTTCTAATAAAGGCTATACCAGCAATGGTAGAACCAATGATGTGACTGTATTCAATTTAACTACCAATGAAGTCATTTCAAGAATTCCAACTGGTGAAAATCCTGATGCTATTTTTTATGATGAGTTCTCTGAAAAAATTATTACTTGCAACGGCAGAAGTAAAGACCTTACTGTGATTGATCCTACTACAGATAAAGTAGTGGCCACCATTCCAGTGGGCGGGAAACCAGAAACTGCAGTTAGTAACAATGCTGGGCATGTATATGTGAATGTAGAAGACAAAAATGAAATTGTAGATATAGACATTACAAAAAATGTGGTATTGGCACATTGGTCTATCATGCCTGGTGAGTCTCCAACTGGTTTGGCCATAGACAATGCTACGCATCGTTTGTTTGCTGGTTGCGAAAAACAATTGATTGTATTGGATGCAACCAATGGTAAGGTGGTAGACAAACTACCAATTGGTGATGGTTGTGATGGCGTTGCTTTTGACAATAAATTAAAATTTATTTTCACTTCTAACGGAGAAGGTACTGTAACGGTTATTAAAGAAAACAGTGCCAGCGATTTTAAAGTAGTCGAAACTTTAAAAACTAAAAAAGGCGCAAGAACCATTGGCAATGATGAATCTACACACAATATTTACCTACCAACTGCCGACTTTGAAAAGCAGGAACCTGGCGATAAATCAAGACCTAAAATGATTCCAGGAACTTTTCAAGTTTTAGTTTTCACAAGAAAATAAGCGCTTTTAAATATAAGGGTAGGAGAAAAAATTATTATATTTAATAAGCCTTATTTTTAAAACCTTAAACGATTTACATATGAACAGCCGACGTATTTTTTTAAGAAATGCAGCACTCACTTCTGGAGCCTTGATGAGTT
>CANCSS010000047.1 GCA_947380905.1 Chitinophagaceae bacterium
TTTAAGTTCATTCATTTGAATACTGAAACAAAACAAAATTTAGAACTGATTTAAAATACTAATATGGTAACAGATCCAATAGCAGACTACTTAACAAGAATACGCAATGCCCAAATGGCACAACACCGTATCGTTGAAATTCCTGCGTCTAACTTAAAAAAGCGCATCACTGAAATTTTGTATGATCAAGGATATATCTTGAAATACAAATTTGAAGATGATAGTAAACAAGGGGTAATCAAAATTGCCTTGAAATACGATCCATCTACAAAACAACCAGCGATTCGTTCCTTAGACCGTATCAGTCGTCCGGGTTTGCGTCAATATGCAAAGCCAGCCGAAATTAAAAGAGTAAGCAATGGTTTAGGTATTGCTATCTTAAGCACTTCAAAAGGAGTATTAACAGATAAGCAAGCCAAAGCCAACAATGTAGGTGGTGAAGTATTGTGTGCCATCTCATAATAAAAGAAAATAAATTCATTGCTTGATATGCATTTAAGCCTTTAGTCGGGGCTGAAAACAATCAAGCATCAAAACAAAATAAAAAAACGACTATGTCTAGAATCGGAAAAAAACCAGTCAGCATCCCAAAAGGAGTTACCGTATCGGTAGCCAATGCTGTTGTAACTGTAAAAGGACCAAAAGGAACTTTAACGCAAGAAATTGATCGTGATATCGTTATTGAAATCACGGAAACAGAAGTGCTTGTTAAACGCCCAACCGAGCAAATTCGTCACAGAGCCATGCACGGATTGTACCGTTCTTTAATTAGCAATCTAGTGAAGGGTGTTACAGATGGGTATAAAAAAGATTTAGAATTAGTAGGGGTAGGTTTCAAAGCCACCAATGCTGGTAATATATTGGATCTTGCTTTAGGTTATTCTCACAATATCATATTTGAGGTACCTAAAGAATTAAAAGTAACTACTACTACAGAGAAAGGACAAAATCCTAAAATCTTTTTAGAAGGAAGCGACAAACAATTAATTGGACAAGTAGCTGCTAAGATTCGTAGTTTACGTAAACCAGAGCCATACAAAGGAAAAGGAGTTCGTTATTCTGATGAGGTGGTAAGAAGAAAAGCAGGTAAAGCAGCAGGTAAATAAACATTAAAAAATCACGACGAGCGGCAGCATCGCTCGACAAAAAATAAATAACATGAGTAAATTAACTCAAAGACAAAAAATCAGATACAGAATTCGCAAGAAAGTACAAGGTACTGCAGCGAAACCTCGTTTGTCTGTATTTAGAAGCAACGCTGACATTTATTGTCAATTGATTGATGATGTAACTGGTGTAACCCTTGCAGCATCTTCTTCTAGAGAAAAAGATATCGCCGCTCAAAAAGTGGCAAAAATTGACAAAGCTAAATTAGCTGGTCAATCAGTAGCTAAAAAAGCAGCAGCACTTTCAATCACAACTTGCGTATTCGACAGAGGTGGTAATTTATACCATGGTAGAATTAAGGCAGTGGCTGAAGGCGCAAGAGAGGGAGGACTTCAATTTTAATTCGATAAAAATACTAATAGAAAAACATGTCTAAAGTAAATGTAAATAAAGTTAAAGCAGCAGGTGATGTAGAACTAAAAGAAAAAGTAGTTTCTATCAACCGTGTAGTTAAAACAACAAAAGGTGGACGTACTTTTAGCTTTTCAGCTTTAGTAGTAGTTGGTAACGAAAATGGCGTAGTAGGTCAAGGTTTAGGTAAAGCCAAAGAAGTTCAAGAAGCTATTACAAAAGGCATTGAAGATGCTAAGAAAAATTTAGTAAAAGTGCCTATCATGCATGGAACCATTCCACATGAGCAATTGGCTAAAGAAGGCGCTGCAAAAGTGTTAATTAAGCCAGCTGCACACGGAGCGGGTGTAATTGCGGGTGGTAGCATGCGTGCCGTATTAGAGAGTGCAGGCATTACCGACGTTTTGGCTAAAAGTTTAGGATCTGCTAATCCACACAATGTGGTTAAAGCAACCATTAAAGCGTTAAGCTTACTTCGTGAGCCAATTCAATTTGCAAAAACAAGAAATATAAAATTATCAAAAGTATTCAACGGGTAAGCCAATTCATTGCTTATTCACAATACGATTATAAATAATTCAAGATGAAAAAAATAAAAATAACTCAAGTAAAAAGTGGCATTGACAGATCTGAGCGTCAAAAACAAACTTTAATTGCATTGGGTTTGAGAAAGTTAAACGCTTCTAAAGAAGTGGAAGCCACTCCTCAAATTTTAGGAATGGTAAACAAAGTTTTACACTTGGTAAAAGTGGAAGAAATAGCATAAGCTGTTTTCTTTACTATTAATTAATAAGCGAGGGGAGATACCCCGAAAGTAAAAATCAAAAAATGAAATTACACAATTTAAAACCTGCCGAAGGTTCCGTTCACAAAGCAATTAGAATTGGTAGAGGAGAAGCATCTGGTAAAGGTGGTACTTCAACCAAAGGTAACAAAGGTGGCCAAAGCCGCGCTGGTTACAAAAGTAAAATGGCACACGAAGGTGGTCAAATGCCAATCCAACGTAGAGTTCCAAAACGTGGATTTAAGAACATCAATCGCATTGAATATGTCGTATTTAACTTGGGTCAATTAGACCAATTAATCGAGAAATACGGTTTCAAGGAAATCAATCCAGAAAATTTATACATGAATAGTTTGATCGCACGTACCGACTTGGTAAAAGTGTTGGCCAACGGAGAATTGAAAACCAAGATCAATTTTAGAGTAAATGCTGCGAGCAAGAAAGCCCAAGAGGCCATCACTGCTGCTGGCGGTACTATTGAAATTATCTAACAATTTTTATGTATATTCGAAAAGCAATTAACTTGTTTTTCGTTATTAAAAAGTGCTTTTGGGCAATAATTAAATACTGATGAAAAAATTACTAGATACATTAAAAAATATTTGGGCTATAAGCGACCTGAAAAGTAAAATTTTGGTCACTTTGGCTTTGGTATTAACCTATCGTATTGGTGCACAAATTACCTTGCCAGGGATTAATCCTTTGGCTATTGAAGCAGCTCAAAAATCCGGCAAAAGCAATGGCTTATTGGGTATTTTTGATATGTTCGCAGGAGGTGCGTTTTCGCAAGCATCAGTTTTAGCATTAGGTATCATGCCTTATATTTCTGCTTCTATCTTTATGCAATTGATGACTATTTTAGTTCCTCAATTACAAAAAGTTCAAAAAGAAGGAGAAAGCGGAAGAAATAAAATCAACCAATGGACTAGATATTTAACGGTAATCGTTACTGCTTTTCAAGCAGGTGCTTATGTTGCTTATCTAAATAGCCCTGGTTATGCCGATGCTTTGATACCAGCGTTCAAACCTTATTTCTGGTTGTCTACAGTCATTACTTTAACTGCAGGAACTTTATTTGTAATGTGGTTGGGTGAAAAAATTCAAGACAAAGGATTAGGAAATGGTACTTCTATCATTATCATGGTAGGTATCTTGGGACGTTTGCCACAGTCTATTATTTTAGAATTTAGTTCTAAAAGCCAAAAAGGCGGTGGTGGTTTATTAATATTTTTAATTGAAGTTGCTATATTGGTAACTATTATCATGGGTTTAATTGTATTGGTACAAGGGGTTCGCAAGATACCTGTCACTTATGCTAAACAAATTATAGGTGGTTCACAAGTGGGTGGCGCGCGTCAATTTTTACCAGTGAAAGTAAACAGTGCTGGTGTAATGCCGATCATTTTTGCACAAGCCATTATGTTCTTGCCTACTTTGGTTTCTTTTACGAATATTGATTCTGCACAAGGGATAGTTAGAATATTCAATGACCACAGCAATGTTTGGTACATGCTTATTTATTCCATCATGGTAATTGGATTCACCTTCTTATATACAGCGTTAATTTTTAATCCTAAGCAAATCTCTGAAGATTTAAAACGCAATAATGGTTTTGTTCCAGGTGTTAAACCAGGACAACCTACCACAGATTATATTGGATCTGTGATGGACAAGATTACTTTACCAGGTGCCATTTTATTAGCCTTGGTAGGTATTTTACCAGGGTTTGCTCAAAAATTAGGTGTAACGCAAGGATTTAGCTCCTTCTTTGGGGGAACTTCATTATTGATTATGGTAGGGGTAATTTTAGATACTTTGCAACAAATTGAGACTCATTTATTAATGCGTCAATACGATGGATTAATGAATTCAGGTCGCATTCAAGGAAGGACGCCTATTACACCTATGACGAATTCGACGATCTAGTTTAAAAGGATACTTAATAAAAATATTTATATTTACAAACCTGTCCAATTACGACAGGTTTGTTTTTTTATAAGATAAATGGCATTATGATTATTACTAAAACAGAAGAACAGGTTAAGTTGATGCAAGAGGCTGCCTTGTTGGTTAGCAAAACATTAACTCAAGTAGCTACGCAGCTAAAGCCAGGCATGACTACTTTAGACATAGATCAATTTTGCATGCAATTTGTGAAAGATCATCATGCCACCCTTTCTTTTTATAATTATCATGGCTATCCGCATAACATTTGTGCATCGGTAAACGATGTAGTGGTGCATGGCTTTCCTAATAAAACGCCCTTGAAAGAAGGTGATATTGTTTCCATTGATTTAGGAGTGGTGCTGAATGGTTGGCATGGGGATCATGCCTATACTTTTATTTTAGGTGAAGTAGCTCCTGAAATTTTACAATTGGTAAAAGTAACCAAAGAGTCTTTGTACAAAGGCATCGAAAAAGCAATTGTCAATAATCGAGTGGGAGACATAAGTTATGCCATTCAAGAACATACTGAAAAATTGCATGGCTATGGGGTGGTGAGAGAATTGGTAGGTCATGGATTGGGAAAAAACTTACACGAAGATCCGCAAGTGCCTAATTATGGCAAAAGAGGAACGGGATTAAAAATGAAAGAGAATTTGGTGTTGGCTATTGAGCCCATGATTAATTTAGGCACGCATAAAGTATTTACAGAAGAAGATGGTTGGACAGTGAAAACACAGGACGGAAAAGCGTCGGTACATTTTGAGCATGACGTATGCGTAAAAAATAAAGAAGCTTTTATTTTGTCTGATTTCTCTATCATAGAAGCAGCCGAAAAATTAAATCCTAATTTGAATACTTCTTATTATTAAGAGATACTAGTATAATTATTTACGATTTTTTAAAGTTGGAATAAAGTTGTTAATGGAAAATAAAAAAGTAGTTGTCGTGGGTGGGGGTGCAGCAGGTTTTTTCTGTGCCATACAATTGGCCGAATTACATCCGGATTGGGATATCAGCATACTTGAAAAATCAAATAAAATATTAACTAAGGTAAAAGTGAGTGGGGGTGGGCGCTGCAATGTAACGCATGCCTGCCCAGACGTAGAAGCGCTTTTAAAAAAATATCCCAGAGGCGCTCGTTTTTTAAAAAAAGCATTTTATCAATTTGCTACTAAAAATACGATTCAATGGTTTGCAAACAATGGTGTGGCCTTGCATACGGAGAAAGATGGCAGAATGTTTCCTACCACCAATAATTCAGAAACCATTATTGATTGCTTCTTACAAAAAGTACAGCAGTATCAAATAAAAGTTTTGACGGGCCAAGAAGTGGTAAATATTGAAAAGCCAATGCATGAAAAGGAGGCATTATTTGTTATTACCTTGGCCAATCAAAATAAAATTACAGCCGACGCCATTTGTATGGCTACGGGAGGCATGTTAAAATCGGATAAAATTCCTTGGTTAACTTTATTAGGCCATACCATTGTGGAACCTGTTCCTTCCTTATTTACTTTTAATGTGGCGGATAAAAATATTACAAGCTTAATGGGAGTAGCCGTTGAAAATGCCGTTATACAATGGAAAGGAAATAAAATCACCGAACAAGGACCCTTGCTTATTACGCATTGGGGCATCAGTGGGCCAGCCGCCATTAAATTATCTGCATGGTGTGCACGTGAACTGGCGAATGAAAATTATGAAGGGGCGATAGTTATCAATTGGACCCCAGAATACAATGAGTCTACTTTAAAAATGGAATGGATTAATTTAAGAATGGATTTTGGACGTCGTGAAATGGGTTCAAAAAATCCATTTAATTTACCACAACGCTTGTGGCAATTTTTATTACAAGAAGCGGGTATTGTTTTCACTACCAAATGGGCCGATCTAAAAAGTACACAACAGCAATTTTTAATACAATCTTTAACAAAGACCACTTTAGAGGTCAAAGGCAAGACCACTTTTAAAGAAGAGTTTGTTACCTGTGGTGGGGTAGAATTATCTGAAATAGACGCCAATACCATGGAAAGTAAATTGGTTCCGGGGTTACACTTTGCAGGAGAAATGATGGATGTGGATGGCGTTACAGGAGGCTTTAATTTCCAACATGCTTGGACCTCTGCTTGGATTGCTGCGCAACATATGGGCCAAGCCTTAGGGTAAAGAGTTAATAGTATTGAAAATCAATATATTACAAAAGAATGATAGCACTATTTTTTAGCTTTTTTGGGCCTCATTTTGAGGCATTTTTCATGCTTTTTTCCCTACCTTTGCCGTCCGGTTTAAAAACGCCGGATTTTATATGAAACTATTTTCAAAAAACCTAAACGCAGACGCACAGGAATTCGATGGCGCTACAGCTGTTGAAGCAACTGCGATACCAAAAGCACCTGAACCAATTATTGAAACAGCGCATG
>CANCSS010000048.1 GCA_947380905.1 Chitinophagaceae bacterium
GCCATTTTATTTCCTTTACCATCATTACCACCTGCCATATAACCGCCTCTAGCAGTTTTACTGATGACAGCGTCATGCATTGGTACATTTTTTTCTTTTGTTTTTAAGCAATACGCTTTAATCATTTTTGAAGTGTCCATTTTGTATAAATTTTAAAGTGAATATTTCTAATTGAAAGTAGGTCATTTATTGTGATTCGTTTACGTCTTGGCTTGATTTTTTGTTAAAATGGCCAAAAATCGTATAAAATCTAGGTCTTAAGCATCTATTTTAGCGTATTTGGCATGGGTTTCGATGAATTCTCTCCTTGGCGCCACGTCGTCTCCCATCAACATACTAAAGATGCGGTCGGCTTCCGCAGCGCTTTCAATGGTCACTTGTTTAAGGGTTCTGCGAGCAGGATCCATGGTGGTTTCCCATAATTGGTCTGCATTCATTTCTCCCAAACCTTTGTAACGTTGAATGGTCACTGCATCTTCTTTGCCTGCGCCTAATTTTATCACCAATGCTTTTCTTTGTTCTTCGCTGTAGGCATATTCTTGATCTTTACCTCTCTTTACCAAGTATAAAGGAGGTTGTGCAATGTATACGTATCCATTTTGTACCAGCTCGGTCATGTATCTAAAGATGAAAGTAAGAATAAGCGTAGCAATGTGAGATCCATCTACGTCGGCATCGGTCATGATGATTAACTTATGGTAACGAAGCTTGGTAATATTTAATGCTTTTGGATCTTCAGGTGTTCCAACAGTTACACCTAAAGCGGTATACATATTTCTAATCTCCTCATTCTCATAAATTTTATGTTCCATGGCTTTTTCAACGTTCAATATTTTACCACGCAAAGGTAAAATAGCTTGGTAACCACGATCGCGACCTTGTTTCGCTGTACCACCTGCGGAATCTCCTTCGACCAAATACAATTCGCATCTTTCAGGATCTCTGTCAGAACAATCGGCTAATTTTCCTGGTAAGCCACCGCCAGTAAGAACGGTTTTGCGTTGCACCATGTCACGTGCTTTCTTCGCAGCTACACGCGCTTGGGCTGCCAAAATAATTTTAGAGATAACATACTTCGCTTCTTTCGGATTCTCTTCTAGGTAAGCTTCTAATACACGAGAAACCGTAGTTTGAACCACACCACTTACTTCGCTATTTCCTAATTTGGTTTTTGTTTGACCTTCGAATTGCGGTTCTGGCACTTTTACAGAAATAATAGCACTCAACCCTTCTCTGAAATCATCTCCCTCCACGGTTACTTTTGCTCTTTCAAACAAACCTTCTTTGTCACCATAGCTTTTAAATACACGGGTTAAGGCGGTTCTAAAACCAGTTACGTGGGTACCACCTTCGATGGTGTTGATATTGTTAACGTAAGAAAAAATATTTTCTTTAAAGTCGTCGTTGTAAGTCAAAGCTACTTCTACCATTACATTAGAAGCTTCGTCCAAACCTTCTACATATAAGGGTTGTGAAATAATTGGATTTCTATTCCCGTTTTTATCTAGCATTTGAACAAACTCCACGATGCCCCCTTCGCTGTAAAAATTCTTGGTATAAAAATTTCCAGTTTCATCTTTTTCTCTTAGGTCGGTAATGGTGATGCTAATTCTTTTATTCAAATAAGAAAGTTCACGTAAGCGACTTTCTAAAATCTCTCTTTTATAAACGGACTCTTGAAAGATGGTTAAGTCGGGCCAGAAGTGAACACGGGTTCCTGTTTTTTCACTGGTACCAATTTCTCTTACTGCATATTGTGGTGCACCAATGGCGTATTCTTGTTCAAATATTTTTCCTTCTCTTTCTACCGTCACTAATAATTTCTTACTCAATGCATTTACGCAACTCACCCCTACGCCGTGTAATCCACCCGATACTTTATAGGTATTCTTGTCAAATTTACCTCCAGCATGAAGCACAGTCATGACCACTTCCAGGGCCGAGCGCTTTTCTTTGGTATGCATCGCGGTGGGAATACCACGACCATTGTCCTGAACGCTAATAGAGTTGTCCTCGTGAATATTCACCTCGATATGAGAGCAATATCCAGCTAAGGCTTCATCGATAGAGTTGTCAACTACCTCATATACAAGGTGGTGCAAGCCCTTTGAGCCCACATCGCCAATGTACATGGCGGGTCTTTTTCTAACGGCTTCTAGGCCCTCTAAAACCTGGATACTGTCGGCTCCGTAATTCTTATTTTCTGCTGATTCGTTTGACTGTAAATCGTTGGACATAAATAGGTTAAAATTGGTTTGTTTTTCGATGCATTCCAAATGCATACAAACTTAAGAAAATTAAGGGTTTAAAGGGTGTTTTGAACGCAATTTAGTTATCCCCATTTTAGCCATTTTGTGCATAGTTTTTTAGCCCCAAAATGGGCTATTTTCTTAGTCATTTTTTGGTCACTATTTAGTCTAGAATAGTTCCTTTACCGTGAATGCATTAATTTTGCATCAATGACACAGGCGCAAGAACTATTAAAGCTGGTAAATACACCCCAAGAATTGGGCGGAATGGCCTTGCTCTATAGCAAGGAGCAGCGTATTCCAGGGTCTACACAATACCAGATCAGAAGGTATATGGCGCAAGCGTCTTGGGGAGCTGAAGATACCGGCATGTTTGTTTACCATTACAATGCCAATAAGCCCAAGGAAAACTATCTAGAATTAAGATTTTGTATTTCAGGCAATAGATACTGTGACAACAAAATTTGTGGCGGTTGTAATCAATTGCCTACTGCAGAATGTATGGGCCCTCTGAAAACGGTGGATGTTTTTTCTTTTCATTTTACGGCTACTTTTTTACATCAGTTTGTGCACAATGTAAAAACAAACAATAAGAAAGACGAGTTGTTGGCATTTAAGCATACCGACAATTTTACGAAAACATTTCCTTTAAGTGTAAAAAAGCGACATACCCTAGATGCCTTATTGAATCATAGTTACAGCGGTTCTTTAGAAAATATTTTTGTGAATGCTAAAATTCATGAATTGTTGGTATACAGTGTAGAAAGCATAGTAGAAGAAAAGGAAGTGGTGTTTACTTGCAAGTTTTTAGCAGATGAAAGAGGCAAGGAAAGTATTTATCAAGCACGTGAATTTTTATTGCAGCATATTGGAGATCCTATTACCATTAAGGAATTAAGCCGTAAAGTGGCCATGAATGAATGTTATTTAAAGAAAGGTTTTAAAGAGGTATTTGGCACCACTATATTTGATTTTTACCAACAACAAAGAATGGAGCACGCTAAATATTTATTGTATGAAAAATCTTTAAGCGTGACCGATGTGTCTGCCTTATTAGGGTATTCCTCTATTTCTCATTTTTCTGCAGCTTTTAAAAAGCATACTGGCTTGAAGCCTTGCGAATTGTTGAACTAGCTTTTTTACTTACTTTTATTTTCTCAAACATTTATTATGCGTTTATTATTTGCATTCGCTACGGTACTATTATTTAGTGCTTGTATTCATCAAAGAGTAGATTTAATTGTGCATCACGCGCAAATTTATACAGTCAACAATGATTTTAATGTAGCAGAAGCCATGGCCATTCAAGACGGTAAGATTGTGGCGGTAGGTTCCAATGATGACATCTTAAAAGAATACCAATCGGATAGTCTCGTCAACGCACACAATGCCATTGTTTACCCTGGCTTCATAGATGCGCATGCGCATTTTTTAAGCTATGGGCAATCGCTTTATACTGTAGGCTTAATGTTTGTTCCCAATTGGCAAGAAGCCATTGACAGGGTAAAAGCCTTTGCAGTAGAACATCCTGGCAAAGGATGGATCAAAGGAAGGGGATGGGATCAGAATCGTTTTCCTGGCAAACAATTCCCTACCAATGCTGAATTAAATTTATTGTTTCCAGACAGACCTGTGATTTTAGAAAGAGTGGATGGCCATGCTTGTATTGCCAATGACTTTGCATTACAATTGGCAGGCGTAAAAGCAGGTCAAACAATTGAAGGCGGACAGTTTACCACACAAAACGGAAAATTAACAGGTTTGTTAATTGACAATGCGGTGGGTATAGTAGAAAAACAAGTACCAGCAGCAACGAACGAAGATTATAAAGATTGGTTGATTGCTGCACAACAAAATTGTTTTGCAACAGGTTTAACAACAATTACCGATTGTGGATTGAGTCCAGAAGATGTTGATAGGGTAGATGCGCTGCAAAAATCAAATGATTTAAAAATGCGGTTGTATGTGATGTTGAGTGATCATCCCAGTACCTATAGTTCAAAATATTTTACAGCAGGCGGTTATGTAACGGATAAATTAATGGTCAAAGGCATCAAAGTATATGGGGATGGTGCTTTAGGTTCAAGAGGCGCTTGTTTGTTACAGCCCTATGCCGATAAGGCAGGCTGGTCGGGCTTCTTGCGTAGTAGCCCTGCGCATTTTGATAGCATTGCAGCCAAATTAATTGCCACTGATTTTCAAATGTGTACGCACGCCATAGGGGACAGTGCCAATAGAACCATTTTAAAAATATATGCAAAATATTTAAAAGGGAAGAATGATAAAAGATGGAGAATAGAGCATGCGCAAATCATTAACCCTGCAGATTTCCATTTGTTTGGCGACAACAGTATTGTTCCTTCGGTGCAGCCTACCCATGGCACAAGTGATATGTATTGGGCAGCAGAAAGATTGGGTGCTGAAAGATTAAAAGGAGGCTACGCTTTTAAACAATTATTAGAACAAAACAATTGGTTGCCATTGGGTACCGATTTTCCTGTAGAAGAAATCAATCCATTTAAAACATTTTTAGCAGCTGTCGCAAGACAGGATGCCAAAGGCTTTCCAGCTGGGGGGTTTCAAATGGAGAATGTATTGTCGCGTGAGCAAACGATTCGTGGTATGACCATCTGGGCTGCGAAAGCCAATCGTATGGAAAAACAAGTGGGTAGTATTGAAGTGGGTAAAAAAGCCGACTTTATTATTTTAGACAAAGACTTGATGAAAGTGCCTAGCGATAGTATCTTGCAAGTGAAAGTGTTGAAGACTTATTTGAACGGAGAAAGAGTATTCTAATTTAAGTTATTCAAGAGAATAATTCATTTGTGCATATTATATTTCATCCTTCTCAGCTCGCCATGACGCTAAAATTCATAAATTATAACTAAAAGTCAGAACTCGCACTTTGTGCTCAAACATGCTGACTTTTTTACGTTAAAATTTATGAATTTTTATACGCTATGGCTCGATGTTCAGGTGTGAAATACAATATGCACTGATAAAATCTTTAACAAAGGTGCGCGAAAAAGAGAATTAATACCTATTTCGAACGAACATTTTAGCGAAGCGATTGAGAGTGAGAAATAGTATTTATTCTCTTGAAAGCACTGGAGTGCAATATAATATTCAATAGATGAATCTTCTTTTACAAGCCGACCATATCCTTAGGGATCACCCAGG
This sequence comes from Chitinophagaceae bacterium, assembly GCA_947380905.1. Lineage (GTDB taxonomy): Bacteria > Bacteroidota > Bacteroidia > Chitinophagales > Chitinophagaceae > Sediminibacterium. Next base: position 5,430 of record CANCSS010000048.1, read on the forward strand.
CGTCAAATTCTTCGGGAGTGACATAGCCTAATTTAACGGCCATTTCTTTTAAAGTGGTGCCTTCTTTATGTGCTTTTTGTGCAATCTCTGCGGCTTTGTAATAACCAATTTTAGTATTGAGTGCAGTTACCAGCATCAAGCTATTATTAACGTGCTTATTGATATTGGCTTCGATAGGAGCTAAGCCAACTGCACATTTTTCATTAAAGCTAACGCAGCCATCTCCAATTAATCGAGCGCTGTGTAAGTAATTGTATATCATCACGGGCTTGAAAACATTTAATTCAAAATGTCCCATCGATCCTCCAATATTGATAGCTACATCATTGCCCATCACTTGCGCGGCAATCATGGTAAGTGCTTCGCTTTGTGTTGGGTTTACTTTTCCTGGCATGATAGAAGATCCTGGTTCGTTGTCGGGAATAAAAATTTCCCCAATACCGCTGCGCGGTCCAGAAGATAACATACGCACATCATTCGCAATTTTCATTAAACTTACCGCTACTGTTTTTAAAGCACCATGCGATTCAACAATGGCATCATGTGCAGCCAATGCCTCAAATTTATTTTCGGCAGTGATAAAAGGAAGTCCTGTTAATGTAGCAATATGCTTGGCAACATTTTCTGAATAACCTTTAGGTGTATTAATACCAGTGCCCACTGCAGTACCCCCTAATGCTAGTTCACTTAAATGTGCAAGGGTATTGTTAATGGCTTTTAAACCATGATTCAATTGACTTACATATCCACTTATTTCTTGACCCAATGTTAAAGGGGTTGCATCCATAAAATGGGTACGACCTATTTTAACTATTTGCAT
>CANCSS010000049.1 GCA_947380905.1 Chitinophagaceae bacterium
CCCTAGACACTTTTTGTGTATATGACAATTTTAAGAAGCCTAGCCAAGATCGTTTCGATCTTCCTATTTATCACCCTTAGTTCATCTATCGGAAATCAATTGAATGCGCAAGATGGGAAAGCTCTTTTCTCACAAAATTGTGCTTCATGTCACGCCGTTAATAAAAAGTTAACTGGTCCTGCACTCGCAGGCGTTGAAGATCGTTGGCCTGATAAAAAGAATTTGTATGCATGGATTAAAAACAATGCTGCATTTTTAAAAACGGGAGATGCTTACGCCAACAAATTGTACAACGAGTACAATAAAACTGCAATGAACTTGTTTCCTACTTTAGCCGATAAAGACATCGATGCTATTTTAGCATACATTAAAACCGTTCCTGCTGCTGGCGCTGCTCCTGCTGGAGGTGCTGCTGGCGCTGCTTCTACAGCTCCTGCTGAAGATGGAGATAGCACTTTGGTTTTTGGTTTACTTACTTTAATACTTGCCGTTGTTTCTTTAATATTGTTACAAGTTAACAGTAACTTAAAGAAATTATCTGACGACAAAGCAGGCATTCCTGCTACCGATCCAGTTCCTTTTTACAGAAACAAAGCCTACATCGCTTTTGTTGCTATCATTTTATTTATAGTGGGTGGTTACATGACTACCGTTGGTGCCATGGGTTTAGGTCGCTCCAAAGATTATCAACCCGAACAGCCTATTTACTATTCTCATAAAGTACATGCTGGCGTGAATCAAATCAATTGTCAGTACTGTCACACAGGGGTGTACCAAGGCAAACAAGCTACGCTTCCTAGTGTGAACGTTTGTATGAACTGTCACTTAGCCATTAATGAATACAAAGGGGAAGCTTTGAAAAGAGAAAATGGCGATGTTGTGGATGGTACTGCTGAAATTAAAAAATTATACAAATACGCTGGCTTCACTGAAGGGCAACCTTGGGATGCGGCTAATGCTAAACCGATTGAGTGGGTGCGTATTCACAACTTACCTGATCACGTTTACTTTAACCACGCTCAACACGTGAACGCTGGTAAAGTAGCTTGTCAACAATGTCATGGCGAAATTCAAAAAATGGGTGAAGTAAAACAATTTACCGATTTAAGTATGGGCTGGTGTGTGAACTGTCACAGAAACACACAAGTTCAATTTAAAGACAATGGCTTTTACAGCATCTATGAAAAATTCCATGCCGATTTAAAAAGCGGAAAGATTGATAGCACGAAAGGAATTACAGTTGAAAAAGTGGGTGGTACAGAGTGTCAAAAATGTCACTACTAATCACTGTTGATTTAATAAAGACCTAGAAAAAAGATTTAGAAAGATTAAGATTAATAAAGAAGCGTAATATTTTATATACATTACTATGGAGCAAAAAAAGCACTGGCAAAGTTTTGGAGAATTAAATAATTCTGAAGCTTTTAACAACGAAGTTCAAAATGAATTCAAGGAAGAACTTCCTTTTGTGGAAGACGAATCTACTTTTGAAAAAGGAGAAAGTTTTTTACAAGCTAAAGCACCTCGTCGTGACTTTCTAAAATATGTTGGTTTTAGTACCGCCGCTGCTGCAGTAGCTGCTAGTTGCGAAATGCCTATCAAAAAAGCCATTCCTTTCGCCAACAAACCCGAAGACATTGTTCCTGGCATCGCCGATTATTATGCTACCACTTATGTGCAAGATGGGGATGTAGTAAGTGTCATTGCTAAAGTGCGCGATGGCCGCCCGATTAAATTAGAAGGAAATGATTTAAGCCCGATCACTGCTGGAGGTACTTCGGCTCGTGTGCAAGCTGCTGTCTTAGATTTATATGATACTGCTCGTTTGCGTTTTCCTACCATCGCTCGTAAAGAAGCTACTTTCGAAGACATCGATAAAGCCATTGCTGGTGAATTAAATACTGGCGCTGTTATTGTTACGAGTTCTATTACTTCTCCTTCGACCAAACAAATCATTGCTCAATTTTTAGCCAAACATCCGGGTAGCAAACATGTTACTTACGATGCAGTTTCTCATAGCGCTATGTTATTGGCCAACGAAGCTTGTTATGGTAAAAAAATAATTCCTTCTTATCATTTTGAAAAAGCAAAAGCGATTGTTTCTTTAAGTGCCGATTTCTTAGGTACTTGGTTAAGCCCTGTTGAATTTGCTAGACAATATGCAGTAGGAAAAAGAATTGATGAAAAAAATCCTGCGATGAGCAAGCACATCCACTTTGAAACAGTGGCAAGCATGACTGGCTCTAATGCAGATGATAAATATTTATGTCGTCCTTCGGAATTGCCTTTAGTAGCTGCTGCTTTATTAGATGCAGTTAAAGGAAAAGAAATTGCTGGCATTGCGGATGCTAAATTAAAAGCAGGTATTGAATCGGCTGCAAAAGCATTGCTTGCCAACAAAGGTGCTGCTTTAGTAGTAGCTGGCAGCAACCATGTAAATGAACAAATTTTAGTAAACGCAATTAATGATGCCATTGGTGCCAATGGTACCACGATTAATTTTGGGGCAACTTTAAATTATCGTCAAGGTATTGATAGCGATTTTGCAAGTCTTGTAGATGACATGAACGCTGGCAAAGTAAATGCTGTTTTATTTTATGGCGCTAACCCTGTGTACACTTGGCCTGCTGCTGATAAAGTAAAAGCAGGTTTGGCAAAAGTAAAAACTACTATTTCTTTCAACGCTAAATTAGATGAAACTACAGCCCTTTGTAAATACGTGATTCCTGCTCCTCATTTCTTAGAAAGTTGGGGCGATGCAGAACCTATTTCTGGTCACATTTCTTTTATCCAACCTACCATCTCTCCTTTATTTAAAACGCGTGCTTTCCAAGATTCATTATTAAAGTGGTCTGGAGATGCAACTGATTATACTACGTATTTAAAAAATTATTGGTCTGCCAAACTAGGTGGAGAAAATGCTTGGAACAAAACCTTACAAGAAGGGGTGTTGAATCCAACTAATTCTGCGAATAGCGGTGCTACTATGAATGCTGCTGCGGTTAACAATGCAGTGGCTGCAGTTAGTGCAATCAAACCTGCCTCTAATGATAAGCGTAAAATTGAATTAGCCCTTTACCAAAAAGTAGGTATTGGTGCGGGTCAAGGGGCGAGCAACCCTTGGTTACAAGAATTACCCGATCCAGTAACACGTGCTACTTGGGACAACTATATTATAGTATCTCCTTCGATGGCAAAATCTTTATTAAACATCGACTTAACCAATCCTGGTCAAGCAGATGCTTATGAAGTGAAACCACCTAAGCAAGTAGTTAAATTAACAGTGGACGGAAAATCAATTGAATTGCCTGTTTTAATTATACCTGGTACCCATCCTCAAACGGTTGGTATTGCTGTGGGTTACGGCCGCGCAGAAGCCATTGGTAAATCGGTCATTGGTACTGGTAAAAATGCCTATCCTTTAGCTTGCATCGAAAATGGCTTAGTTCATTTTAGTTGCAGCGATGTTACCTTAACAGTAACTGGCGAAACTTATCCAGTGGCTTTAACACAAACCCATTTCCGTTACGATACTGCTCAAGGGGTGCGTACCGAAGTAGTAAAAGAAATTTCTTTTGCTGAGTATACAAAAAATCCAAAAGAAATTTTAGAAGATAGAGAAGCAGAAACAAAACCATATGGTGGTTTAGAAAATTACGAAGCACAAGGAACTATTTATCCAGTATACGATCGCCCAGGAATTAAATGGGGCATGAGTGTGGATTTAAATAGTTGTAATGGTTGCGGTGCTTGCGTAGTAGCATGTAATGCAGAGAACAACGTTTCTGTTGTTGGTAAACCTGAAGTTTTACGTGGCCATGAAATGCATTGGTTGCGTATTGATAAATATTTTAGTGGTGATATGGACAATCCTAAAGTGGTTTTCCAACCTTTGATGTGTCAACATTGTGACAACGCTCCTTGTGAGAACGTTTGTCCTGTGGCTGCTACCAACCATAGCTCTGAAGGCTTAAACCAAATGACTTACAACCGTTGTATTGGTACACGTTATTGCGCCAACAACTGTCCTTTCAAAGTACGTCGTTTTAACTGGGCCGATTATACTGGTGCAGATAGTTTCCCTGACAATCAAGTGGGTGAAGTAAACGATGTGGTATTAAATATGGGCGACGACTTAACAAGAATGGTATTGAATCCTGATGTGACTGTTCGTTCTCGTGGGGTGATTGAAAAATGTTCTTTCTGCGTTCAACGTTTACAAGAAGCAAAATTGAAAGCGAAAAAAGATGCTCGTCCAATGGTGGATTCAGATATCAAAGTGGCTTGTCAACAATCTTGCCCTACCAACGCGATTAACTTTGGTAATGCCAACGATAAGCACAGCGCAATTACTAAAGTTCGTGTCGAAAATCCGAATCGTCAGTTTTATGTGTTGGAGCAATTACACGTATTACCTAATGTGACTTACTTAACCAAAGTGAGAAACTCAAATGAGACAGCAGAAGCTTAAAATATTTAGATTAAAAAAATTAAGAAATAGTAGATATGCATATTAAGTACGAATCACAGTTGCGCGAACCCTTGGTATATGGTGAGAAAAATTTTCACCAAGTTACCGAAGATATTTTGCGCCCTATCGAAGTGAAGCCATCTCGTTTATGGTACGTTGGTTTTTTTATCGCTGTCAGCCTTTTATTATTTGGGGTTTACAGTTTGTACCGTGAGGTAACTTATGGTGTAGGCCAATGGAACTTAAATAAAACCATCGGTTGGGGTTGGGACATTACCAATTTCGTTTGGTGGGTAGGTATTGGTCACGCGGGTACTTTAATTTCTGCTGTATTATTATTGTTCCGTCAAGGTTGGAGAACAGGGGTGAATCGTGCTGCAGAAGCCATGACCATTTTCGCCGTTATGTGCGCTGGTCAATTCCCTATCTTCCACATGGGTCGTGTTTGGTTGGCGTTTTTCATTATGCCTTATCCGAACTCTCGTGGTCCTTTGTGGGTGAACTTTAACTCTCCTTTATTATGGGACGTTTTTGCCATCTCTACTTATTTCACGGTCTCTTTATTATTCTGGTATTCTGGTTTATTACCCGATCTAGCTTCGGTGCGTGATCGTGCGTTTACTAAATTGAGAAAAAAATTATATGGTATTGCTTCTTTTGGTTGGACAGGTTCTACCAAACATTGGCAACGTCACGAGAGTTTATCTTTGGTGTTGGCTGGTTTAAGTACGCCATTAGTATTGTCGGTACACACAATTGTATCTTTTGATTTTGCTACTTCCGTCATTCCTGGTTGGCATACCACCATCTTCCCTCCCTACTTTGTGGCAGGTGCAATTTTCTCTGGTTTCGCCATGGTGCAATCCTTATTATTAGTAGTGCGTAAAGTATTTGGCTTAACTGATTATATTACAATAGGGCACATCGACTTAATGAATAAAGTAATCGTACTTACGGGTTCGATTGTAGGCATTGCTTACTTAACAGAATTATTTATGGGTTGGTATTCTCAAAATAAATATGAAGGATATACTTTCTGGTACAGCCGTGCTTATTTATTTAGCCCTTATGGTTGGAGCTACTGGGGTATGATGGCTTGTAACGTTTTGTCTCCTCAAATTTTCTGGTCTAGAAAAATGAGAAGAAATGTTTTTGTTACTTTCTTTATGAGCATCATTGTTAACATTGGTATGTGGTTTGAGCGTTTCGTTATCATTGTTACTTCTTTATACCGTGACTATTTACCTTCTAGCTGGTCTGTTTACTACAGCCCTTCTATTTGGGAGATTGGTTTTTATATGGGAACCTTTGGCTTGTTCTTTACTTGCTTCTTTTTGTTCGCTAAATATTTCCCTGTGATTGCGGTTGCAGAAATTAAATATGTGTTAAAGAGAAGTGGTGAATCTTACAAACCAGAATTTGAGAAATTGGAAGCCCAAACCTTGGATTCATTTGTTCACGACAATGCGCATGCACATTAATTATAATATCGATTAAGAAAAAGATTATGGCACAAAAGAAATTTGTAGTTGGTTGTTTTGATGAAGAAAAGGTTTTATTCCCTGCAGTAAAGCAAGTGCGTGCTGCTGGTTATAAAATCAAAGACGTATAC
>CANCSS010000050.1 GCA_947380905.1 Chitinophagaceae bacterium
TTTTGCTTTAAAAGTTGAATTGCCACTTTATCAATGGGCAAGGACATCACTGCTTCATCCAATTTTTCAAACTCCACCCACCTAAAGGATTCTGCAGTGGCTGTTTTATCAGCTACTTGAGCGGGGGTGAAATCAAAAGGAATTTCACTGGTTTTAATATTTTCACATTCATTGCTATGAACGAAATAATAAATGGAGATGATTTGATCTTTATTATTAAATGCGGAGATCTGAAAAAAATCGGTGGTATATAAATGTACTCCAACCGTAACAGTCAATCCAGTTTCTTCAACAAATTCTCTGGCTAAACCATCGCGTGTTCCCTCGCCAATTTCTAAACCGCCTCCTGGAAGTTTAGTAAAATAATCTCCTCTAATAAATTCATCACTTACCAATAATCTATTTTGAGGGTCTAATAAAATGCCATACACCCGAACATTAAAAAGTGCCATACTAAATTATTTAATCCATTTCAATTGAACCATCAAATACATAAGTGCCAGGCCCCATTAGCCAAATATTATCAAAAGCATTGTCCCCTTTATTGTTAAAGCTTACGGCTAGTTTGCCCCCTAATGTTTCTATTTGGATGGTTTGAGCTCCTAATGTGTCAATTCCTGCAATAAGCGCAGAGGCCGTAACGCCGGTACCACAACTAAAAGTTTCATTTTCAACACCTCTTTCATAAGTGCGAACAAACAATTGATTTTCTTGCTTTGCTACAAAATTTACATTGATGCCAGCTTGTTTAAATCGTTCATTGTAACGAATCATTTGTCCTAATGCAAAAACATCTACACTATTTACACTATCCACCATTTCTACATAATGCGGCGAGCCTGTATCTAATACATAAAAAGTAACATCGCCTTCGATATTTTTTTCAACGCCATTCACATTACTCATCTTCAAATGTACCCAACCATTATTATCTAGTTTAGATTCATGTGGCCCATCCACAGCAATAAAATGGTAGACGTCTTTTTTAATTCCATTGTCAGATGCATATTGCGTCAAACACCTTCCTCCATTTCCACACATCGATCCTTCTTTTCCATCTGCATTAAAATAGGTCATCGAAAAATCATATCCATTGGCATTGCCCAATAACATCAAACCATCTGCGCCTATTCCTTTTCTACGGTCACACAAAAATTGAATTTGAGCAGCGGTTAATTGAATGGTACCAGCACGATTGTCAATAATAACAAAATCGTTTTGTGTGCCTTGGTATTTTGAAAATGGTAGATTCATTATTTTTATTGTCTTTCTTCGTAAAATTATTATTTATACATTAAATACCAGCTAGGATGCCTAAAGATTTTTGAATCATATGGTCTACCGCTTTGCTCATGTCTTTGCTGTATTCTTTTTTGACTCTATTTGCAATAATTACATTGATACTTAAACATTGGTGTCCTAGCAAATTACACAATCCATAAATAGCGCTGGTTTCCATTTCAAAATTGGCAATACGATGGCTGCCATAGCTAAAGCTGGTCATTTGATCTACTAAATGAGGCATTTTTAATGGCAGTCGAAGGATACGACCTTGTGGCCCATAAAAACCAGGACAGGTTACAGTAATGCCATGGCTGTAGCCTTCGGAAAAATGTTTTAGTAAACCTGCACTTGCAGAGGCAATATAAGGTTGAATCTGATGCGTATTGATTTGAGTATGCTTTTCAAACGCGCTTAATATGGCTTTTTCTTCCTCATTATTCTGTAAAGCATAAAAATGCAATAAATTATCTATACCCAAACCATGGGTGCCTGCTACCAATTGATCTACGCCCACTTCCCCTTGCAAAGAGCCGCAAGTACCCATGCGAATTATGGATACTGATTTTTTTTGTTCGTTAATGGTTCTAGCAGCAAAGTCAATATTTACCAGCGCATCAATTTCATTTAAAGCGATATCAATATTATCAGGGCCAATGCCGGTACTTACAACTGAAATTCTTTTGTTTCCAATAAAGCCTGTATGGGTAATAAATTCTCTATGCGCCAATTTGAATTCAACTTTGTCAAAATATTTGCTAACGCTGGCCACTCTTTCTGGATCACCAACCGTAATAATGGTATCGGCAATTTCCTCGGGTCTTACATTTAAGTGATAAATAGCACCTCGGTCATTAATAATGAGTTCAGAAGCTTCAATGGCCTTCATGTTCATACATTTTAGCCACAAATGTCGTTTAAATCGCAATAGCGGTAAAATTCTTTTCTAATTAAGTTCTTTACATTAATTTCGCGTTCTAGATAGGGTCGGGTGGCCGAGTGGCTAGGCAGAGCTCTGCAAAAGCTCCCACAGCGGTTCGAATCCGCTCTCGACCTCACTCAAAAAACAAAACCCTTACAATTTGTACGGGTTTTGTTTTTTAAATTAAGTTTATTATGAAATATTCTCAAACTATTGGAATTATACTTTGCTTGTTGCTTATTTATAGTACCACACAACCTTTGGTTTTTATTGAAAGCAGACAATGGACCATTACTGGTTGGGATGCAGCTGGGGGTAGCTTTGGTCAGTCTGGTAAATTTTTAAGTTTTTTCGCTACCATAGCTATATTGTTTTTTGCTTTGCCTTTTATTTGGGCCAAACGATTTAATATGGTTTTCGGCTCCTTGCTTTTGGCTTGGAGTATTAGAAACTTTCTAATCTTATCTACCTGTCAAATGGGAGAGTGCCCACAAAAATTATGGGCCTTATATGGCTGTATAGTTTTTTCTGCGGGTATTTTGTTAATGACTTTTTTGCCTAAGCTAACAGTTTCAAACCAGCCCCAATAATTGCGACAGCTTCGTCTATTTGTTTTTCATTAATTATCAATGGTGGTGCAAATCTAATTTTATCACCGTGGGTTGGTTTTGCTAATAATCCTAAATCTTTTAGATGCAAACATAAATCCCAACTTGCATCTGGATTTTCGTGTTTAATAACTATTGCATTTAATAATCCCTTACCACGAATGGTGGTAATATATCGAGATTTTAAATTCGCTAATCCTTGTCTTAATCTTACGCCCATTTTTTCTGCATTCTCCGCCATCTTTTCTGTTTTTAATACTTCCAAAGATTTGATAGCTACAGCACATGCCAATGGATTTCCGCCATAAGTAGAACCGTGTTCTCCTGGTAATATTTGCATCATGATTTCATTGTCTGCCAATACCGCAGAGATAGGAAGGGTGCCTCCACTTAAAGCTTTACCTAATATTAAAATATCGGGGCGAACATTTTCATGATCGCATGCCAACATCTTTCCAGTTCTTGCTAATCCTGTTTGAATTTCATCTGCAATAAAAAGCACTTTGTATTTGTCACATAAAGCACGAACACTTTTTAAATAACCATCATTTGGAATCACAACGCCTGCTTCTCCCTGAATAGGCTCTACCATAAAGGCTGCCACATGAGTGTCCTTAAGCGTCTCTTCGAGGGCCGTTAAATCATTGTAGGGGACAAGTCCAAAACCTGGCATATAAGGTCCAAAACCCTTAAAACTACTTGGATCGGTGGAGGAAGAGATGGCAGCTAATGTGCGTCCCCAAAAATTACCTTCAGCAAAAATAATTTTAGCCTTATTCTCTGGAATGCCTTTTACGTTATAGCCCCATCTTCTTGCTAATTTAATGGCCGTCTCGCCACCTTCCACTCCGGTGTTCATGGGTAACACTTTGTCATAACCAAAATACGCTGTGATGTACTTTTCATATTCACCCAACAAATTATTGTGAAAGGCACGGGAGGTTAAAGTGAGTTTACAGGCTTGTTTTTGTAATACTTCGATAATGGCTGGATGGCAGTGACCTTGGTTTACAGCCGAGTAACCACTTAAAAAATCAAAATAGTGTTTGCCATCTACATCATATAAATAAACACCTTCGCCACGTTCAAGTACAACAGGAATTGGGTGGTAATTGTGTGCTCCATATTTTTCTTCCAATGCTAAATATTTAGCAGCATTGTTACTAACCATTGAATGAGTCATGTGTAAAAATTAAATATTGAAAAGAAAAGCGATCGTTCAGAAATTGGTAGGTAGTGAAACTACCCCAAGGGATGATTGAGTAAATCTAAGTTTCTGTGTAAAAAAGCTCCCTTATTCATTGTACTAAGTTAGTAATTTTTACTTCAAATTCCCATATTTTGGGCTTACATTCGCAAAAACAATCACCTTGAAACCGCTAGTCTCTATAGTCATATTAAATTATAACGGGGCCGGTTATTTAGCAAAATTTATGCCATCTGTTTTAGCTACTCAATATGAAAACTTTGAAGTAGTGGTGGCGGACAATGCATCCTCCGACAACTCCATTGAATTAGTAAAAGAAAAGTTTCCTTCAGTTAAAATAATTACCAACTCTACCAATGAAGGTTTTGCAGGAGGATACAATTGGGCATTGAAAAAAGTGGAGGCAGATTATTATGTTTTATTGAATTCAGATGTTTCGGTAGATCCTTATTGGATAAAGCCGATGGTAGATTTATTAGAATCAGCTTCGACCATCGGTGCTTGTCAGCCAAAAATTTTATCTTATACAGCACCTGCTACTTTCGAATATGCGGGTGCATGTGGTGGTTGGATAGATACTTTGGGATATCCATTTTCGAGAGGACGTGTTTTTGATGTTTGTGAAAAAGATGAAAAACAATATGATGAGGTAGCACCCATTTTTTGGGCAACAGGAGCTTGCATGATGATTCGTTCGAAATTGTTTCATGAGATGAATGGATTTGATGCTAACTTTTTTGCGCATCAGGAAGAAATAGATTTGTGCTGGAGAATGCAAATTGCAGGTTATCAAATTTATGCTTGCCCTGCTTCCAAAGTGTTTCATGTGGGTGCAGGCACTTTACCAAGAGGCGGTCGAAAAGTGTTTTTAAATTTTAGAAACAATTTAATGATGCTCACTAAAAATTTGCCTTTATCAGAATTAATATGGAAACTGCCATTAAGGTTTGCTTTGGACGCTATTTCTGCGTTTAAGGGGTTGTTAAGTGGGGACAGCGACTTTTTCTTTGCCATAGCCAAAGCACATTTTGGGTATTTGGGCTATTGTTTATCTGGGCGCATTAAAAGAACAAAAGGCCCCAAACCCTTGCAATCATTGGGGGGTGTTTACCATGGATCCTTGGTTTTTGAATACTTTATAAAAAACAAGCACTTTTTTAGTAAAATAGTAAGCAAACAAGTTCATTATTAAGAACTTGTTGTTATTTTTGCGTCCGTAATTAAACACTATGTCACAAGATTTACAAGATAATTCAGCTAACAAAGACATCGCCACTAACTGGGTGACTTCTTCTAGGTTCTTTTTTTATGTATCTATTTTTGCTATACTAGCATTGGTTTTAGGTAATTGTACCAAATTGTACAATATTCGCTTCCAAAAACCAAATCCGGAAGTACAAAGTAGTTCTCAGTATAAGCCTGAGTATAAGTAAGAAAATAATTTTGTTTAGGACCGCTGTTTCGTTATTTTTGCAGTCCTAAAAATAGTTCTTGAACAAGCGAAAGTAGCTCATTTGGTAGAGCACGACCTTGCCCAGGTCGGGGTGGCCGGTTCGAGCCCGGTCTTTCGCTCCAAATCCCGTTCTTCGGAGGGGGATTTTTTTTTAAGTCTGAAAACAGACGCCTTGGTGGTGGAACTGGTAGACACGCAGGACTTAGACACAGTTCTTTTGAAGAACAAGAATTTGAGTGCACTTCGAGAAATTGAAGATGTAGAACTCCGTAAATTCGGCGAACCCTTTAAAATGGGAATACCGAGCGAAGC
>CANCSS010000051.1 GCA_947380905.1 Chitinophagaceae bacterium
ATTTGTTAACACTAGTGTTTAATTTTTAAAAAATATATGCTTTTATCTTGTGCCTTCAAAACTGAAAAAATATATTTATGATTCAAGAAAAAATCAAATTATTAAAATATCTGATGATGCCGCTAGCACTTGTCTGCTTTGCATTTCAGGTACATGCGCAAAATTTGAATGTAAGTGGTAAAGTAATTGATGCTACTACATCAAATGCAATTGAAGGAGCAAGCATTACTGTTAAAAACAGTAAAAGCACCTTATCGACTTCAAATGGTAGTTTTACCATTAATGCAACTAAAGGGTCTATTATTTCGGTTTCCTATGTTGGTTTCCAAACCTCACAGGTTGTAGTTAATGGCACTGAATTGCTAGTAAAATTAATTCCAGCGGTAGAGAAATTAGAAGATGTGGTGGTGACTGGATTAGGTGTTAAAAAAGAAGTAAAAAAATTAGGTTATTCTGTACAAGAAGTTAAGGGTGCCGATTTAGTGAAAGCTAGAGAACCTAATCCAATAAATGGATTAGTAGGTAAAGTAGCTGGTTTAGATGTAGCTATTAACCGTGAAATGTTAGCATCGCCAAACGTTTCTTTACGTGGGTACAATATTTCTTTATATGTGGTGGATGGTATCCCTGTAACATCTGATACTTGGAATTTAAGTCCAGATGACATAGAGTCTTATACAGTTCTAAAAGGTTTAGCTGCAACAGCAATTTATGGTAGCCGAGCACAAAATGGTGCGATATTAATCACTACCAAAAGAGCTAAGAAAATCGATAAGGGGTATACTATTGAATTTAACTCTAGTACACAAGTAGATAAAGGCTTTATTGCCTTACCTAAAACCCAAACCATGTATGGTGGTGGTGAAATTGGACAGTATGGATTCGGTGATGGTAAAGGTGGTGGATTATGGGATGGAGACTATGATGTATGGGGGCCTGCTTTAAATGGCCAACTATTACCTCAATGGAATAGTCCTATTGATCCTAAGACTGGAGAACGTATACCAACTCCATATTTACCAGTGGGGGTTAAAGATGGTAAAACTAATTTAGAGCGTTTTATTCAAGCTGGGGTTTTGACAACTAATAACTTAAGCTTTTCTTCTGTAACGGACCGTTCTAATGTACGTATGTCATTGAGCAATACCAATCAACAAGGTATTATTCCCAATACAAAATTAAATACGATTAATTTTAATTTGAATGCGAGTTATAATCTATCTAGCAAATTTAAAATTGACGGTAGTTTAAATTACAATCGACAATTTTCTCCAAATACAACCGATGTTTCTTATGGTCCTAATAGTGTAATCTACTCTATGACTGTTTGGACTGGTGCAGATTGGAATGTGGATGATATGAAAAGCTACTGGCAACCAGGCAAAGAAGGTGTTCAATCTAAATTTGTCGAATACCAACGTTACCACAACCCATATTTTATGAGTTATGAGTGGTTGCGTGGTCATTACAAAAATGACGTTACTGGAAATATTTCTTTGTCTTATAAGCCTACCAATGATTTTGAAGCTATATTAAGAACAAATATCAGTGCCAATAATGTATTAAGAAATGAAAAAATGCCTTATTCGGCGCACCCTTATGGTCGTGAATTAAACCGAGGTGATTATAGAGAAGATGTTCGTTCTTTGTTTGATAATAACGTAGAAGCCTTAGCGAAGTACAATCATAAATTCAATAACGGTATTGTGTTTGATGCGATTGGTGGGGTGAATGCACGTAATTTTTCTTATCAGTCTAGTTTTACCACTACTAATTATTTAAATGTGCCAGGTTTATACTCATTTGCGAATTCATTAAATTCAATTCAAGCATACAATTATCATTCTGATATGCTGGTATTGAGTTCATATTATTCAGCGGGTGTTGAATTTGGCAAGTATTTTACTTTAACTACTACAGGAAGAGTAGATAAGAGTTCTACTTTGTTACTTAACAATAACACTTATTTTTATCCTTCTTTTTCTGGAGCATCAGTCATTTCTGATTATGTAAAAATGCCTGAAATTATTAGCTTCTTAAAAGTAAGAGCAAGTTATGCATCAGCTAAGTCGCCTAACACTCAACAATATATTGGCCCAGCTGGTTATCCAGTAGGATACGGAAATCCATATGTAAGTGTTTATGGTGGTCCTTCTTATTCTTTATCAAATCCAGCTTATTCAGTTAGCAAGGTATACAATAACTCTGCTGCTGCTGTAGCGCCATTAAATGCAGTTGATTCAAATATAAAATCTTCACAAGTTACAAGTGTTGAATATGGGTTTGATGTTAAATTTTTGAAAAACAGATTAGGTTTGGCAGCTACTTTCTTTAATAATATCAATGGTCCTGGTATTATAAACTTGCCACTATCTCAAACAACTGGAATTACTGGCTTCACTACCAATGGTATTAAGACTCAAGTAAAAGGTGCTGAATTATCTTTATCTGGATCACCATTAAGATCAGCAAAAGGGTTAAACTGGGATGTTTTGCTTAACTGGTCAACTTTTACAGAAACCTATAAAGAATTACCAAGCAATTATGAAAGTTATTCACTCCACCAAGGGGATAGAGTTGACAACATATATACAGGCGTAACAGCAAAAACTGCTGATGGTCAAGTAATTAATAACAGCGCTGGTTATCCAGTGTATTTACCAAAAGCACAATATGCGGGGCATTCAGATGCAGATTGGAGCTGGTCTATTTATAATAAATTCAATTATAAAGCATTCTCGTTTTCTTTCCAATTTGATGGTAAAGTGGGTGGTGTAGTTCAAGATCGTGTAATGAGAAAAGGGATAGAAGGTGGTTCTCATATTTCCACAGTAGAAGGTGCAGTAGGAGAAGCAAGAGCTAAGGAGGCCGCGTATTGGGAAAAAAATCATACATGGGTTGGATATACGCCTACCTATGTTGGAACTGGGGTTCAAATTTCCAATGGGCAAGCTATTAAATATGACCCAGTTACAGGGGTGATTTCTAATTTAAGTGCTTTGCAATTTGCAAAAAATGCGAGTCCTATACTATTTGTTCAAGACTATGTAAGTAGTTTCTTTAATGACTTCGAACATACTTCAGTTTCGAAAACTTATGGAAAGTTACGTGAGATAGTTATTACGTATTCATTGCCTCAATCATTGATTGGCAAAAAATCATTTGTTTCTAAAGTGGATATTTCTTTAGTTGGACGTAACTTATTGTATTTCTTCCCAGATCGTTTTAAGGATATGGATATTGACCAATATTCTGGTCGCGATTACAATAGCGGCAATAGTAAAGAATACAACTTGCAAACCCCTACTACACGTAGTTATGGTATTAACTTAAACATTGTTTTCTAAAATAAAAAATAATTGTTTAAAAAATAAATAAAAAAGAATATGAAAATAAATAAATTAATAGCACTATTTTTTGCAGTCATTGCAATTGCAGCAAGTAGTTGTACAAAAACATTTGAGGAGTATACTCAAAACCCAAATCAAGCTACTTCCGTGCCAGCTTATCTTTTATTAAGACAAATAGAAAATAATCTTATGGTGTTCCCAGGAGGTGACGAGGATAAATTCTCGCAATATACCCTATCTACTTATACCTACTATGGTACCAACGAGTATTGGAGTGGTAGTGCAAATTTAGATTACAACACTTTACAAACTATAGCAGCAATGGAAAAAGAATCCGCTAAAGTATCAACTGGGCTTACTCCCTATACAGCGTTAGCAAATTTCTTTAAAGCGTATCTTTATGTAGGAATGAGTTTAAAAGTTGGTGATGTACCCATGTCAGAAGCTTTAAAAGGATTGGCGGCTCCAACTCCAAAATATGATAGTCAAAAACAAGTATTTGTACAAGCTTTAAAATTATTAGAAGATGCGAATACTCAATTAGGCTCCTTAATCGCAAGTTCAAATACAGCTTTATTAGGTGATTTTTATTTCCAAGAAAAAATATCTGGGGGTGTTGATCCTTTGACTGCCTTAAAGAAATGGCAAAAAGTAGTTAATACCTATAAATTAAGACTACTAATTAATTTGAGCAAAAAATCGAATGATGCAGATTTGAACATCAAACAAAAGTTTTCAGACGTTTTTGGAAATCCTGCTAAGTATCCTATCATGTCTGATTTATCAGACAATTGGGAATATGTTTATAATGCTACCTATAACTATTATCCAAACAACTCAAGTAACTTTGGTAATGATGCCACCCGTTTGTGTGTAGCATCCACTTGGTTGAATACTTTGAGCAGTTTAAAGGATTTAAGAGCTATGAAAGTGGCTGACCCAGCGCGTGGATTAGGTTTTTCTGATACTTCTTATAAATCTTTTGTAGGTGGTGGTGCAGGAAGTACCATGTCAATTTTGCAGGGGGCTATTGGATTTTACAATATTTCACCTATTGGTCGTAAGCGATATTATGATGGTTTAACTGGAGAAAATACTTTTTTAGTAGGTTATCCAGAAATGTGTTTAAATATTGCAGAAGCCATTAATCGTGGTTGGATCAGTGGTTCGGCAGATGATTGGTATAAAAAAGGAGTAAAAGCAATGTTTGCTTTTTATGGTATTGTAGATGGTGATAATACAGTTTCTTTCTTGAAAGGAACAGCTCCTGGAGATTATATAAGCTATAAAATTAATTTTAGTTTTGCTGATTATTTCAATCAAGATGCAGTTAAATATGCTGGTGATAATGCTACAGGTTTAAATCAAATATTAACACAACGTTATTTGTCTTTGGCACGTAATTCTGGTTTAGAAGGTTATTATCAATGGAGAAGAACAGGCGTTCCTGCATTTGATGCGGGCCCTGGTACTGGAAATAGCAATATCATTCCTTTGCGTTATCAATATCCATCATCAGAATTGTCTACTAATAAAGCAAATTTAAC
>CANCSS010000052.1 GCA_947380905.1 Chitinophagaceae bacterium
GCACGCATTCGTTTAGCGCCTCAAAAATATTGGGCTGCCAATAATCCTGCACAACTTTCAAAAGTATTAGATGCATTAGAAGCTATTCAAAAAGAATTCAATACAACGAATAAAGAAAAACAAGTTTCATTGGCCGACTTAATTGTATTGGGTGGTGCAGCCGCTATTGAAAAAGCAGCAAAGGATGGAGGGCAAGAAGTGAAAGTTCCTTTTACTGCGGGTCGAACTGATGCTACTCAAGAGGAAACAGATGTGGAATCATTTGCAGTATTAGAACCCATTGCGGATGGTTTCCGTAATTATATTAAACCACGTACATTGATTTCTCCGGAGGATATGATTGTAGATAAAGCACAATTGTTAACGCTTACAGCTCCCGAAATGACAGTGCTAGTAGGCGGTTTACGTGTATTAGATACTAATTTCGATAATTCAAAGCATGGTGTATTTACAAATAAGCCTGGTGTTTTGACCAATGATTTTTTCGCACACTTAATTGATTTTACCACAACTTGGAAAGCAACTGATGCACATCAATATACATTTGAAGGTAGTGATCGCGCTACTGGAAAAGTAAAATGGACAGGAACTAGAGTAGATTTAATTTTTGGATCTAACTCTGAATTACGTGCAATTGCCGAAGTATATGCTTGTGAAGATGCCAAAGGTAAATTTGTAAATGATTTTGTTGCTGCTTGGACCAAAGTGATGAATTTGGATCGATTTGATTTAGCGTAGAAACTTTAAAATAAACACAAAGCCTTCCTAAAAATATAGGAAGGCTTTTTAAATAGGAATCATTATGAAAAAGATAGTACCCATTTTACTTAGTTGTATTTTAACAAGCTTTTTAACACATGGCCAAAGCCCACAAGAATTTATAAAGAAATCGGTAAATGAACAGCAATGGAATTTGATTGACGATTTTAAATCTTTTTTAGCGATCCCCAATGTGGCTGTGAATGCACAAGGTTTACAAGACAACGCGCAATGGTTGGCTAATTACATGAAATCTAAAGGAATAGAGGATGTCAATTTACTAACGCTTCCCAATACTTCTGTACCTCCTGTTGTTTTTGGAGAGGTCAAAGTACCTGGGGCTACTGAAACTATTATTTTTTATGCGCATTACGATGGGCAACCCGTTGACACTTCTAAATGGTATCCAGGATTGCATCCTTTTCACCCCAGCTTATACAGTGGTATGTATGAGAAGGGGGCGATTGTCTTGCCTTGGTTAAGTAAAGGAAATAATTATGATTTAAATGCAAGAATTTATGCAAGAGGAGCTTCAGATGACAAGGCAGGCGTAATGGCTATCATCAATGCCTATGCACAATTAAAGACTTTACATTTACAGCCAACGGTTAATATTAAATTTTTCTTTGAAGGTGAGGAAGAAGCAGGTTCTCCTAATTTGGAGTCCCTCTTAGAATTGTATAAAAATAAATTAACTTCCAATATGTGGGTGATTTGTGATGGCCCTGTACATCAGTCAGGTAAAAAACAATTGGTGATGGGCGTAAGAGGAGATACGCATTTGGAACTCACTGTATTTGGACCTAAACGTCCATTGCATTCAGGACATTATGGTAATTGGGTATTAAATCCTGCCATGGAATTGGCCAGATTGCTTGCTAGTATGAAAAATGAAAAAGGGGAAGTGACCATCAAAGGTTTTTATGATGATGTAGTGCCATTGTCTTCTTTAGAAAAAGAAGCATTAGCAAAAGTACCTAGTGTAGAGGTTCAACTTAAAAATGAATTAGGGATCAATGCCACAGAAAGACCAGGTGCCCTTAATGATGCTTTACAACTTCCTTCTTTAAATATCAATGGACTTCAAAGTGCTGGAGTTGGTAAATTTTCTGCCAATGTTATTCCTACCAAAGCCATCGCATCGGTAGACATGCGTTTGGTCAAAGGAAATGATTGGGTAAAACAACAGCAAAAAGTAATTGATCACATCAAAGCACAAGGATTTTACGTAACCTACAAAGAACCTACAGAGGAGGAAAGAAAATCCAATGCGAAAATTTGTATGGTAGTTCCTGATAAGAATAGTTACAATGCACAAAAAACATCTTTAGACAATCCTTATGTAAAACGCATATCAAAAGCCATGGAACTATCAAGTGCTGAATTGCCTGTGATACTTCCAACCCTTGGTGGTAGTTTGCCTTTATTTGTTTTTGAAAAAGTATTAAATACATCACCTATTACGGTGCCAATTGCCAATCATGACAACAATCAACATGCAGAAAATGAGAATATTAAGTTGAAAAATTTTTTTGAAGGCATACAAATTTTTGCTTCTATCATGCTCTTGGGGAAATAATATCAAAATCTTGTAGTAAATTCAAGGTAGAAATTTAGGACCTCAATTTTACCAAACCTTTTTGAAATTTTTACAATTTAATCTCCAATAAGATGAAATCCATTACAAAATTTATATGTATTCGCGCCATTTCTTTTATTGCTGTATTCTCAATGGCATTTACTTTTGCTCCTTCGAATTTAGTGGACTGGGCCATGGTGGCCCGTATTAGAGAAGAAGGCTTACAACATTCCAAGGTGATGGAATATGAATCTTATATTGTAGATGTGCTAGGCGCTCGCCTCACTTTGTCACGCGATATGCAACGTGCACAGGCTTGGGCTTTAGAGGAAATGAAAAAGATGGGATTAAGTCAAGTGAATAGCGAGCCCTATATGGATTATGGTGTCACCTGGGACAATGAATTTGTTTCTGCTCACATGTTGGAGCCAGATTATACACCTCTTACAGCGTATCCCATTGCTTATACTGCAGGTACGGAAGGCAAAGTGACTGCTGAAGCTATGATCGTTGATATTCAAACCAAAGATGACCTGGAAGTGCTGCGCGGCAAGTTGCGTGGGAAGGCAGTACTCATTTCGAATCCTGCGGTGATAGATATTCAAACCCTTGTTAATGGAGTACATCGTTATACTCCGGATGAACTTACTGCACTAGAACAAGTGGCTATTACGCCAGTTCGTTCTAAGCCAGCAAGAATAATCAAGAATCCATCCCTCATTACTGCAGCAGAACGGTTGGTATTTTTAAAATCAGAAAATGTAGCAGTTGTTTTGCAAACCGATGGCAATCGTCTTGCCATTGTTCCTGGATATTCACGTCCTGGTGTCAAAGAAGATGGATGGAGTGCGGAGGGTATGCATAAATCTCCAGCTATTCTTGCGGTGACGCCGGAACATTATAATAGAATGTATCGCATTCTTAAACGTGGAATTGCTGTGAAAATAGAAGTTGAGATTCGCAATCATATTGGAGATCAGGTAGAAAAAGCAATGAACCTGGTTGGTGAAATTCCAGGGACAGATCCAAAAGCAGGGGTGGTCATGGTAGGGGCTCATTTTGATACTTGGCATGGAAGTCCAAACGCTAGCGATAATTCCTCAGGAACAGCTGTTGCGCTGGAAGCAATGCGTATTCTCAAGACCTTAGAAGTAAAACCAAAACGTACTATTAGAATTGCATTGTGGTCGGGGGAGGAGCAAGGTCTTTATGGTTCCACTGCCTATGTTAAGAAACATTTTGGCGATCCGCGCAATGCAGCTATTGGTGTTAAACCAGATTATGAATTATTGTCTGCTTATTTTAATCAGGACTATGGAGCAGGACAATATCGTGGTATTTATTTACAGGGCAATGAAGCTGCACGTACTATGTTAACTGCTTGGATGGAACCATTTCGGGATTTGGGGATGACGATGGTGTCTAACCAAAGTTTAGGTAGTACAGATCATGTTGCTTTTGATGAAGTAGGACTTCCAGGATTTCAATTTTTACAAGACAGAACTCCTGGAACTGCCGGACATACCAATCTGGATTATCTCGAAGGCATACAGCCCGAAGACCTTATGAAAAATGCAACCATCATGGCTTCTTATATTTATCATGCTGCTATGGCCACAGAAAGAATTCCGAGAAAAGCGATGCCGAACTTAAAATAATTTTAATCTTACCCAAACCCTTTCAACAAATCACTTCGTGCTTTGTTGGGTTTTTTAACGCTCAAGCTTTTACGAGCAAGCTATTAAAAGCTTATAGGACTGCCGACTTCATTTCATTTCGCCGACTTCCAAAGTTGGTCTTACCCAAACCCTTTCAGGACTGTCAGCTCACTTTGTTCGCCGACTTCCAAAGGGGGGCGTACCCAAACCCTTTCAACGATATCGCAAAGCGATATTGTTGGGTTTTTTGCTTCTCATCTGATTACAAAAGCAAGCTTTTGACACAGCTTCGAAACAAAAAACCCTGTCCCGAAAATCGTGACAGGGTTTGTGCCCAGAACAGGAATCGAACCTGCACATCCTTGCGAACGCTAGATTTTGAGTCTAGTGCGTCTACCAATTCCGCCATCTGGGCAGGGCTGCAATATTACGTCATTAACGAAAA
>CANCSS010000053.1 GCA_947380905.1 Chitinophagaceae bacterium
TTAACCTAATTATTTTTTTCGCAAATAGCATAGAGTCCTTTAAATATTAAATTTTGGTCGGCAAATATCCTCTTTTTTAAGTGAGGTACAAAATAACAAATGTCCCCCCCGGTTAATAGCACGTTAAATTTGGCATATTTCTCCTCATATGCACTAATTATACCATCTATTTCGGCTGCTATGCCCAGAATGACGCCACTTAAGAGGTTGGTTTTGGTGTCATAGCCCACCAATGTAAAGTCGTTAGAAGGGTCAATTAAGGGAAGTAAGGCGGTTTGCTCATGCATGGCTTTAAAGCGCATGGACATGCCAGGGGAGATGCTTCCTCCTAAAAAAGCAGCTTCATGGTTCACAAAATTATAAGTGATACAAGTGCCCATGGAGACAATTAAATTGTGCTGTTTTGGGAATTGATCCACTGCTGCTGCTACCATGGCCAATCTGTCTGCTCCAATGGTTTCAGGTTTGCCCACAGGTGTGGTAAAATTCAACAGAGTGCCAGGTCCCAATAAGTGAAATTTTGAATGCTTCGCCAACAAAGATTCGATGGCTTTGTCATGATGTATGACAGAGGAAAGTATTGTTTTTTCTGGGTGAAATTCTTGTAATAAACTTTCCACTTCTTGAAGCGCACCATTTTCAAGCACACGTATTTCAGTCAGCTCTTTTTTTATAAAAATAGCAGCCTTTAATCTCGTGTTTCCAAAATCAAAACAAATGGTAGTAGACATATCCTTGCTTGTAGGTCAAAAATAATCCCTTTGCAGCAAAGTTTGCTTAAAACAATAGGCAAGTTGCAAAAGTTTTCGGTTATTTGATGTAGAAAATAAGTGGATATGAAAATTGCAGGGTTTACCATCATTAAAAATGCAGTCGTAAACGACTTTCCAATTGTGGAGGCCATCAAGTCTATCTTAC
Organism: Chitinophagaceae bacterium; assembly: GCA_947380905.1. Classification (GTDB taxonomy): domain Bacteria; phylum Bacteroidota; class Bacteroidia; order Chitinophagales; family Chitinophagaceae; genus Sediminibacterium. The sequence continues at coordinate 919 of CANCSS010000053.1, forward strand.
CAGTGGTGGATGAAATGATTGTTTTAATTGGAGATTCTACCGATGAGACCATTGCATTAATTGAATCCATTGGCGATCCTAAAATTAAAATACATCATTCCATTTGGGATAAAAATTTAAGAAAAGGAGGTGCTGTTTTAGCAGATGAAACCAATAAAGCATTTCAATTAATAAGCGATCAATATACTTGGGCTTTTTACATTCAAGGAGATGAAGTGATACATGAAAAGTATCATCCTTCCATTAGGGCCGCTTGTGAACAATATGCATTTGATAGCGAAGTTCAAGGCCTTTTGTTTACATACAAACATTTTTATGGAACCTATGATTATGTAGGGGATAGCAGAAAATGGTATGCACATGAAATTAGAATCATTAGGAACAATAAAATCATTTCTGCCTATAGAGATGCACAAGGCTTTCGAATTGGCAAGTCTAAATTACCAGTGGCACGTGTAGATGCTACAGTGTATCATTATGGTTGGGTGAAAAATCCTGAACAAATGCGCAAAAAACAAAAAGAGAGTAGCGTGTTTTGGAACGATGATGATCAGATGGAAAAAATTAAATCCAGCCCAGATTATTATGATTTTTCGGGATTTGATTCATTAGAAAAATTTACAGGCACGCATCCTAAAGTGATGTTAGATAGAATCTTAAGAAAAAATTGGGCAATTGATTTAGATGTTTCCAAAAAGAAATTTTCATTCAAAAATAAAGTGTTGTATTATTTTGAAAAATTGACTGGGATTCGTCCATTTGATTTTAAAAATTATAAAATTATTAGACCTTAATTTTATCCATCATGAAAACCATTTCAGACATTGCATTGGGGGTGGCAAGTGGAAATTTTCTATCATTGGCGAAAGCGGTTTCGGTCTTAGAAAATAAAACAAACGACTCGGATCATTTTTTAGCAAGCTTATTGCCTCATCCCATACCCATTATTGGAATAACAGGTCCTCCAGGGGCTGGGAAAAGCACCCTCATTAACGCACTCATTGCTCATTGGGTAGCAGCAAATAAAAAAGTGGCAGTGCTATCGGTGGATCCTTCTTCTCCCTTTCATCAGGGTGCCATTTTGGGCGATCGTATTCGTATGAAGGATTGGTATTTGCATCCCAATGTTTACATTAGGTCTTTGGCTGCCAGAGGACATCTTGGCGGTGTCAACAGCGCGATGCTTCCCTTATGTACATTAATGCAATCCGTTGGCTTTGATTATATCCTACTAGAAACGGTGGGGGTAGGTCAATCGGAAGTCGAAGTGGCTGCTTTGGCAGATACCACAGTGGTCGTGTTGGTTCCTGAAGCTGGTGATGACGTGCAAATGATGAAGTCAGGTTTGATGGAGATTGCGAATGTGTTTGTTGTAAATAAAAGTGACCGCCCCAATGCAGAAGCATTTGCGAACCACTTAAAACAAATGATTGCAGAAAATGCAAGTTCAACTTCGCCAGAAGTAATTCGTACCGTTGCTACTGAGAAAGAAGGAATACCTGCATTGCTTTTGGCCATTGAGCGGCATCATGACAGCTTGAACATGGGTCTGAATAAAAAAGAAATGTTATTGAATAAAGTGATGCAATTGGTAGTAGCGCACAAAATGAATTTAGTGGATGTAGCACAGGTTAAAAATAAATTAGCATTGGAATGCCAAAAAGCAAATTTTAATATTTTTAAATTTGCACAACAATTTTATTAATACTTATTCGAAAATAAAATTATTGCAATAAGTAGCTTTGTTGTTAAAATCTTGATATCTCTCAAAGGTAAATTCAGCGACAGGGACTAAAGTAAGCCCATCAATTATTTTTCCTTGATATCCCAGTGACTCTAAATAGTGAATGGTTTCCATTACTTGTTTTTTACCAATATGCCTAGCTTCAATTTCAACTAAAATTTTTGGCTTATATTTTTTTAGTAGGGCTGCTCCCCCTATGAAAACATTCAATTCATTTCCTTCTACATCCACTTTAAGAAATTGAGGAACAAGTTGGTATTGTGTACAATATTCATCTAAGGTAGACAAGGTTACTTTTTCAGCAGTTTTAAAATTTTCATCCTGTTCATGCCCTACGATGGTAGCGCCTGGGGAAGTTAATTTTCCAGGTACGTCCGTGGGCAAGTATAAGTGGGTTTGTCCTGTTGTATTGGATAAAGCAAGATGTTCAATGGTTACATTGTCCCAATGGAAAAGTTTTTTTATTTTTTGTAAATAAGTATGAAGGATTGTTTGGGGCTCGAATCCAACCACTTTTCCTTCTTTGCCAGCTTGTTGTAACATATAATACAAATAGCCTGCTTTGTGTGCACCAATATCAAAAACAAGATCGCCTTGGTGGATGGATTTTTTAATATAGGCAAACTCACCCTGATCGCTTTTACTGTATTTGTAAACTCTGTGCCAAAGCGCAATGGATGTAAGTATTTTCATGAAGGAGGAATTATTGTTTTTCCTGTTTCCACCATTTTATGGCCACATACCCTATGATGGCAAAAGGCATAGCGGCTAGATAGAGAATGCCTGCATTGAATCCTTTGCCAGCTTCTTGTCCGATTTGGGCGGCTGTCTTGGTGCAAATAGAACATTGCGCCATGGACGTAATGACTATGAATTGAGAAAGTAGAAAAAACGAAATTCGTTTCATAGGATACTAGGTGTTAAATAATATACTGGTAACCATCTTTATGCGAAAGGGGGTAATAAAAAAACCCCGATGATCTGGGGTCTTTATTACAAAGAATTAAGCTTTCGCTTTGGGTGCTTTTTCTGCTTTAGGCGCTTTTGGTGCCGCTGGCTCTTTAGGCGCAGCTACTGGTTTAACGGCAGTTGTTTTTTTAGTACTAGCTGTTGTAGTGCTTTTAACTTTGTGTGGTCTGCTTTTGCCAAAAGAACCTAAAAATCTTTTTCCTTTAGCTGTTTTTTTATCTCCTCTTCCCATGATCTTATTTTTTGTTGATTGGTGATTGAACTGCAAAAATAAAAAAACCCTCGCACATACGAGGGTTTTATTTCAAAATCTTAGTATTAAGCTGTTTTTAGAGCAAAAATTACAATTTGCCGCTTAATTCCTTACCAGCTTTAAATTTAGCAACTTTTTTAGCTTTGATTTTGATAGCAGCACCAGTTTGTGGGTTGCGGCCCATACGAGCTGCACGCTTAGAAACTGAGAATGTACCAAATCCTACTAAAGTTACTTTATCCCCTTTTTTCAAGGCTTTTGTAACTGCTTCGATAAATGCATCAACTGCTGCATTTGCTTGTGTTTTTGCGATCTCTGCATTGTCAGCAATGTGAGCGATCAATTCTGCTTTGTTCATAGATGTGTTTTTTATAAGTTTAAAACGATGTA
>CANCSS010000054.1 GCA_947380905.1 Chitinophagaceae bacterium
AGTATCTGTGTTGAAAATTTTACTACTAGCAAATAAGTTGGAGGTCACTAAAGCTCCAGAAGTTAACGCTGCATTTCTTAAAAAAATACGTCGGCTGTTCATAATAGTATAGTTTAATTTATAAATAATAAGCTATGTTAAATATAACAAATCTAGCTTTTAATTTAAAATTTACTTTTAATGATTATCCTACATTTAGGATGCATTTTCTACCATTTTAAATGCATAGACAGATTAACTACCCTGCCATCTAAAGGAGCCCAAATTTCTGGAAAACTAGGGTTGGTATATGGCGGGATCACTAGCGAGCCATTTTTGTTCTGGCGTTGATCAAATAAGTTTTCGCAATTCAATACAAAACTAGCTTTCCCTATATTATACCTCATCATCGCTGCCATGAATAAATAAGGGTCGGTGCTGCTGCCATTGTCTAAGTATTGCTTACCTGTAAAAGATGATTCTATGCCTATTTTAAAATTTTCGCTCAACTCGTAAGCAATAACAGTGGCGAATTTATGCTTGGCTATTAAGGGTAAATGAGGGCTTGTAGCATTGTAATTTCTTCTTGCATCGGTATATACGTATCCAAAATATATTTCATAGGGTGCTTTCATTGCTTGAATATAACTCTCCATGCCTTTAGAGCTAATAGCATTAGATTCATTGGTATATTGATAAATAGGGGAAGTAGGAATATAGCCAGGATAAAGCGGAAGATAATACCTGTTAGAGTTGTAAATTATAGGATGATTTACTTCGTTATAAAAAACAGTTTGGTTTAAGGTAAGTTCCCAACTATTTAATCTTGTTTTATAATTTATATCATAATTATATCCCACCGATTTTTCAGATTGAATTCCCGGTAAAAATCCTTGCAAATAATGATAATCTCTTTCGTCCATTTCGGAATTGAATAAGCTTGGTGTTTTATAACCAGCACCACCGCCCATTCGCATGGTTACCTGACTATTCACCTTATACATTAGAGACATTCTAGGCAATAAAAAATTACCATAGGTATTATTATGGTCTAATCTTATACCAGATTGCAGGGTTAGTAAGTCATTTAATTTCCAATCGTCCTGTACAAAGGCACCCAGGGTGGTGAAAGCATCATTGGGTAATAGACTACTATCAGGTAATTGTTTCGTAAAATTTTCTCCATTGAAATTAATACCCAATACTAAATTATGTGCTGTATATTTTTTTGCATAAGCCATTTCCGAATACCAGCTTGCTTGTTTTCCAGACATGCCAAATACATTGGTGATGATAGCTCTATTCATCATACTATAATTGGCTTTGGTGGTTAGTGTGCCACCGTTAGCTAATTTTTTTTCCCAAACCCCATCAACGGTATTACGTAATGTTTTGTTTTGATTAAAAAATTGATGCGTTGCAGAGGGTGTTCCATTTAATACAGTCATATCCCCTCCATTTCTATCTTCATAATTTAAAGTATAACCCAATGTTATATTGCTATTATTTTTCCCATAAATAAAAAATCTAGGATGTATAAAAACACTTTTTACTGCAGGTACATCCGAAAATCCATCCTTATCAACATCTACTTCTTTTTGTTGGGTGGTCCCTGCATAAATTGAATAACCAGTTTTTTCATTTCTTCCAGAAAAGAAAGTATTAAAATTGGTTTCTTTTAAACTAGAGTAATTAAGTGTTAAGCTTTTTTCAGGTTTGCCCAGTTTAGGTTTTTTTGAAATTAAATTTAACATACCAGCAATGGCGCCTCCTCCATATAAAGTAGAGCTAGCGCCTTTGACCAACTCGATTTGTTGTAAGTCTAAAGGGGGTATCTGTAAAATACTAAAGCTACCTGCATAGCCTCCAAATAAAGGCATACCATCTCTTAAAATCTGTGTATATTTTCCTTGCAAACCTTGAATACGCATATCGGCATTGCCTGTGGCGGCATTGGTTTGTTGAATTTGAATGCCAGCAATATCGCCCAATAAACTTGCTATGTTACCAGGTTTAATTCCATTTTCTTCTTTTACTTCTTCCGCACCTAATACTTCTACTTTCGTAGGCATGTCTTCAATTCTTGAATTAGTTCTGGAGGAGGATACGATAATCACTTCTTCTAATTCTTCTTTTGCTGCGATTAAACTAATCAATATGGGGCTACTATTTTTTTCTGTAAATTCAAAGCTAGTGTCCATTAACTCAAATCCAGTATGACTTATAATTAAATGTATATTGCCGTAGTGTACATTTTGAATAACAAAAACACCTTTTTCATTACTAACTACTCCTTTATTGGTGCCTGCCAATTTAATAGAAACGCCTGTTAGGGGGGTGCCTTCTATTTTGTCAATGATGGTGCCATGTAATTCCTGCGCGTTTACTTGAATAGCAAATAAAGTAAATAAGACTAGGAGTAAAACGCTATTTATTTTGCTAAACATTTAAAATATTTTCTAGAATTATTTATTTACTACTAAAATTTTAAAACTACCCGGAATCATTTTAGCTCTCGTATTTGGTTTTGCATCTGCAGGTAAAGGTTCGAAATTTGCAGCGGGTAAATATATTTTATTCGTAGATTCATCTAAAGCAATGGTTCTTGCACTTTTTAAAGTGGGGATATTTTCAATTAAATTAAAATGGTTTGCATCTTCTTCTTTAATAATACTCATCGTGCCTTCGCCATTTGAAGTAAATAGTAACTTGGTTTTATTATTAAATGCAACTCCATCACACCCATTACCAATAGCAATCGTAGTAACCATTTTGCCTGTTTCTGCATTAATCACACCCAATAATTTTTCACCACCAGCAAAAAGTCTTTTGGTAGCTATGTCAATGGCCAAGCCTGTAGGAGATTCGATAGGTGCAATGCTCCAGTGTGCTTCTACTAAAAATGTTTTAGCATTAATTACTACAATTTCATTTTTATCTTCAACGTTTACAAATATTTTACCAGCTTCATTGGAAACGGCTGTTTCGGGTTTGCCACCCACTGCCACTGTTGCAATTACTTGCAAAGTAGTAGCATCAATAAATGTTAAATCTTTACTTCTTCCATTACAAGTGATAATGGTTTTAGAAAAAGGATCATACATAATTGCATCAGGATTCTCTCCTGTAGCGATGGTTGCTTTCACTTCATTTGTATGAATGTCAAAAGCAAACACATTATTTAATCGGCCATTACTTGTGAAACCTAATTTATGAATTGGATCAAATGCGATTCCATGAATACCCGTAGTATTAGGTATAAAACTTATGGAATCTCCCGTTGTTTTATTAAGTATGTTTACTTGAGAACCATGGGAAACATATAATTTATCTTCGTTGACACTTAAATAATCCCATCCTCCAGTACTCTTAATGGAGAACTCCTGCTTTACTCTGAAGTTTTTATTTTGGGCCATAGTTGAAGTAGCACAAATGCTTATCAAAAGGATTAGGAATGTAGTTTGAAAATTGGCTTTCATTTTATTAATTTGAATTGTAAAAGTAATTAATTGAGTCTACTTTGGTGATGATTTATATAAAAGGTAATTTTTAGATAATAGGGTTACTCAATAGTATAGGACATACCATTGAAAAAAAGGTTTAAGCTATATCAGCTTCAATAAACCCCAAAGCCCCACTAGGTAAACGATTACCACTATCAAGGAATCAATCCCCATTCTAAAAATTTGCTTTTTTGAATGAATCACCATACCGGCCATGTAGATGCCAGTTAATATTATACCCAATACGGTCAAATAGATATCAGAAGGCTTAAGGTTGGGTAAAATAGCATCTCCTCCAATGGCAGATGCCATTAAAAACAATACAGGTAAAAAAGCATTTCCACCAAAGATGTCGCTCACCGCCATATTGTAATCACGAATTTTTGCAGAGGCAATACCAGTAGAGATTTCAGGAAGGGCAGTACACAAAGCTAAAATGGTTCCTCCAAATAATACACCACTAATACCCCAACGATTGGCTAAGGTTTCGCCAGTAATTTCTAATGCCCAGCCAGCAAATAAAGTAATGATGGCGCCCACAACAAGAACAATAATGGCACCCTTAATGCTACCCTTGAAAGTAGATTTTGG
>CANCSS010000055.1 GCA_947380905.1 Chitinophagaceae bacterium
TGGTTATTGCAGGCCCTGGTACTGGCAAAACCCAAATACTCGGCGCCCGTATAGGTAAAATTTTATTAGAAACCGATACCGCTCCCGAAAACATATTATGTTTAACCTATACCGATGCAGGTGCCATTGCCATGCGCAAAAGATTGGTAGGCTTTATTGGAGCCAGCGCTTACAAAGTGAATATTGCTACTTTCCATTCTTTTTGCAATGATATCATTCAAGATAATTTATACTTATTTGAAAAGCCCAGCCTAGATCCGATTTCTGAATTAGAAAAAATTGAACTACTTAAAAAACTCATTGACCAATTTGATAAAAACAATCCTTTAAAAAGATACCGTGGCGATGTGTACTATGAAATGAATAACCTGAGCAGGTTATTTAGCGCCATGAAAAAAGAAGGTTGGACCAGTACTTATTTAGTGGAACAAATTAACCGCTACATCACCGAGATTCCTACAAGAGATGAATTTGTATACAGGAGAAAGTACAAGCAGTTCGAAGCAGGGGCCTTGAAACAAGGACTCGTAGATGCCGCCATGGAAAAAATGGAAAAATTAAAAGCAGCCGTACTTGCTTTTGATGCCTACCAAGAATTGATGAAGTCTCATAGCAGGTATGATTTTGATGACATGATTAATTGGGTGATTGCTGCTTTTAAAGAAAATAAAAACTTGCTCGCGCAGTATCAAGAAAAATATTTATACATATTGGTAGATGAATACCAAGATACCAGTGGAACGCAAAATGAACTGGTACAACTATTAGTGAACTATTGGGAGCAACCCAATTTATTTGTGGTAGGCGATGATGACCAGAGTATTTTCAGGTTCCAAGGTGCCAATGTCGAAAATATGTTGCACTATCAAAAGCAGTACCATCAAGACATTACCACCATTGTACTTGAAAACAATTACAGGTCTACCCAACCTATCTTAAATGCTTCTACTTTATTAATTAACAATAACCAAGAAAGGCTTATTAATAAAATGGACGGGCTCTCTAAAAATTTAATTTCGGCTTTACCAGAAAACAAAAATATTGAAATCCTTCCTGCTATACATGCTTACAACGATCCTCAAGAAGAAATGATAGGCATTGCAGAAAAAATTAATCAACTCATACAAACAGGTACCCATCCCAAGGATATAGCCGTATTGTATAAAGAAAATAAATACGGAGAAGAGATTGCGCATTTTCTACAACAAAAAAACATTCCTTTATATAGTAAAAGAACGGCTAATTTATTTGATCAGGTATTGATTCAGCAAATCATAAGAATATTAGACTACTTAGCCTGTGAATGGGACCAGCCCAATGAAGGCGCTAATATATTATTTGAAATTTTACATTTCTCTTGGTGGAAAATTTCACCTATCACCATTGCTACACTCACCGTAGAAGCGAATCAATTAAAATACGCACACCCAGAAAATACTTTTAGAAAAGTATTAATTGATAAAACCAAGGAGGTTCAAACGGCTTTGTTTAGTGAAGGTGGCATGAGTGAGGTAGCCAAGGCCATGCAGGTATTAGAGGACTTAATGGGCCAAGTGGCCAATGTGACCTTAGTGAATTTAGTAGAACAGGTTTTACAAAAAACAGGTATTATTCAAAATGTGTTAATAGGGCCTAATAAAAGCCATGAATTAAATTTGGTGAGTAGCTTTTTTGATTTTATCAAAGAAGAAACCCATCGTCATCCAAGCTTGCATTTAAACAGTTTGGTAGATATGCTCAAACTAATGCGAAGAGAAGATATACGTTTACCCCTTCCTATAACTACCGGCAGTGAAGCAGGCGTGAATTTATTAACCACCCATGGCAGTAAGGGTTTGGAATTTCAATATGTATTTTTAGCTGGCACCAATGCGCAGTATTGGGAAAAGAAAAGAAGAACAGCCAGCGCGGGCTATACTTTACCAGATACTGTATTAAGTAGTTTAGAACACGCCGATGATAAAGAAGAATTAAGAAGATTGTTTTATGTAGCCATTACTAGAGCCAAACAATTTTTAACTATTTCCTATAGTCAGTATAAAGCAGATGGCAAGGAAGCAGAACCTAGCCAGTTTATTATTGAAGTATTGGAAGGTAAAGAAGCAAGCATTCAGAAAATTGAATTACCACAGGACATTAAAATAGCCTATAAACTACTTCGTTTGCAAACAGCCCCAATGCCAGAAATTCAACAATTAGAAGATGACTTTATCAATCCTAAGCTTGAAAAATTCTCAATGAATGTAACGGCATTAAATAATTATTTAAAATGCCCATTACATTTTTACTACAATAGTTTAATAAGAGTGCCTGCTGGCAAATCGGAGGCCACCACTTTTGGATCAGCCATACACGATGCCTTAAATAAACTATTTAAAAAAATGCAAGAAGCGGGTAACAATCAATTTCCCGATACACAAACCCTTATTCAAGATTTTAACTATTATATGAATAGGCATCGAGAAGCCTTTACACAACAAGAGTTCAAGGATAAAACAGAATTAGGCGAATCGGTATTGATCAAATATTATGATCGCTATATCAACGAATGGAATAAAGTAGTGTCTACAGAATTTCGTATCAATAACATAGTAGTGAAAGAAATTCCTTTAAAAGGTACCATTGATAAAATTGAATTTAATGGTAAGCAAGTAGTGGTAGTGGATTACAAAACAGGTAATATAGAAAACGCAAGAGAAAAATTAAAAGGGCCAAATGAAAAAAATCCTTTAGGAGGAGATTATTGGAGACAGGCCGTGTTTTATAAAATACTTTTAAACCATCACCCAAAAAATTGGGAAGTGACTACTGCTGAATTTGATTTCATAGAGCCCAATAAGAAAAAGGAATTTGAAAAAATTGTAGTGCCTATCACTGATGCCGATATCACTACCGTAAGCCAGCAAGTACAAATGGTCTGGGGCAAAATACAAAACAAAGATTTTTACACCGGCTGTGGCAAAGAAGATTGTCATTGGTGTAATTTTGTTAAAACCAATGAATTGGCAGTGGCCTTACATGAAATAAAGCTTGAATCAGAATCAGAGGAGGAATAAATAAAGTAAGTTT